>JAEZTV010000007.1 GCA_023421245.1 Bacillota bacterium
AATCAAACGCGCAGCGTTTGACGTTTGTGCAAAACTGTTCCCCCAGCAAGCTGATGAACCGAAAACCGCAGGTTTTCAAAATGCGAAGCTTTGCTTCGCTATGCGATAATTCTTTGTGAATAGAAACACCAAGGTGTAGTTCGCCCGTGCTGCGGTTGGGGTTTTCAAGGGGCGAAGCCACTGATTCGGTTTTGGGTACTTTTGTCGAATAACAAAAGTACCTCGCCTGTCCGTGCGAGTACGGACGTTCCAATCAGTTTAGCACACTCCATTGTAAGGCAGACAGTTATCCCCTGTTGCTCATCCACGCCTTCCAAACGCAGAGCTTTGCTTGCCGCTTCAGGGAAGCCATTTGCGGAAAACCGCAGGTTTTCCCAATGCGAAACTTTGTTTCGCTATATGCCAAGCTAACGCTTGGCATATAGCACCTCATCAGTCAGCCTGCGGCTGCCAGTCTTCCCAACGTCAAGCAATGCTTGCCGTTTCGGGGAAGCCTTGAAAGCCTTCTCCTGTTAGGAGAAGGTGGCACGAAGTGCCGGATGAGGTCAAATGCCAACCTTGCACAACACGGAAAACCGCAGGTTTTCCAAATGCGAAACTTGTTTCGCTATGTTTCGCCTGCGGGTGACTTCCTTTTGCTGAATGCGTAGGGGCGCGCATTGCGCGTCCGAATTTGACCTCATCACCCATCACCGCAGACAGGGCATGATAAAACAGGCGCAAAACCGCAGGTTTTCCAATGCGAAAACGAAGATTCGCTATATGCCAGCCGTAGGCTGGCTATGTGCCCCCCCCCTTACTCCTTCACCTCAAATTTATACCCAACACCCCATACGGTCTTGAGCATCCATTGGTCGGAGACACCCTCTAACTTCTCACGCAGGCGTTTGACATGCACGTCTACGGTACGGGAATCTCCGTAATACTCAAAGCCCCATACCTCATCAAGCAACTGGTCACGCGTATATACGCGGTTTGGGTTACTGGCAAGATGAAACAAAAGCTCCAGCTCCTTAGGCGGGGTATCCACCTGTTTGCCATCCACCCGCAGCTCATATTTGGTCATGTTTACCGTCAGCTTATCAAAGCGAACCTCTTTGACCGAAGGCTCGCTTGCCTGTCCGCCGGCACGGCGCAGTACCGCTTTAATGCGCGCGACAATCTCTTTTGCGTCAAACGGCTTTACAACATAATCATCGGCGCCAAGCTCCAGCCCCAACACCTTATCAAATGTCTCACCCTTTGCGGTAAGCATGATGATGGGTACTTCGCTCTTTTTTCGAATCTCTCTGCATACCTGCCAGCCGTCAAGCTTTGGCATCATAATATCAAGAATGAGCAGGTCGGGCTTTTCCACATCGTATTTCGTCAGTGCCATCTCGCCATCGTTTGCAATTACCGGTGTAAAGCCTTCCTTTTCAAGATAAAGCCGCAGCAGCTCGCAGATATTCTTATCATCGTCCACTACTAAAATCTTGCCTTGCGACATATTTACTCATTCCTTTCATTTTGGGGGTTATTCTCTTAAGTCCGGTACTATAAATTAACTCTCCGCGCGCGCAACGCACATAGCACACACCGTTGATGTGGTCTATTCCGGCGACAAAGCGTGGAACTCTCCGCGCGCGCAACGCACATAGCACACACAGTGCGCATAGAAAAACCAAACTATCCTAATTTCAATTATATTTCATAATATCGGCCAGTGGTTAATAATTTATAAATGTTTCATGTCGTTTTTCGCATTTCGGTGTGATAAAACCGTATGCTTGGGGGTTCATGATATAAGATATCCGGACATATCACCCCTATTTATAAACAGTACCCTACACAGCGTTTTGTTTGTGTGCTGCAGAGTACTGTTTAAGGCAAGCAGCACCGCTGTGTCCGCGCACTGCCAAAGCTTACGTCTTATGAATCAGTTCATACGCCTTTTCGAGCGCCTGCTCCGGCGCACATTCGTAGTCCGGGGTAAGCGGGCTTTCGCTTTTACTTTGGTCAATCCGAAACCACTTCTTATACGAGATACCCACGCATAACCCCGCCTGCGGTGTTTGAAAGCTCAGAACATCACCGTAAGAGGATGGCATATTCCCCTAAGCCTCACCGACCAGCACACCGATATCGTTATCCCCCACCAACATGGCAAAATCCATCGCCGAGCTGTAAGAATGCAGATCGGTCAATACATAGAGGTTCCCGTCAAACACCGTTTCTTTTCGATCGTTCTTTTTTACGATATCCTTGTTGTGTATCAGAATCGGCCCAAACCGCACCGCGCTATCCCATGCACGATAACTATCGACATCAACATAACGCAAAAACTCATTCGCCACCCGCGAGTTTCCGCCGCCGTTGCCGCGCAGATCTACAATCACGTTTGACAGCCCGTTTTCAAATACCTTGCCGAAAAATTCATCCAAAGCGCTTAAATATTCCTCGTTTGGGTTACATTCGGTCAGCGTAAACACACCGGTATCGTTTGCGGTATCAATGGTGTACGATACCCATTCCCCGGTCCCCGATACGTTCCCGCCAATAATCTCCGGTGCGGCAACAAAGGTGTAGAGATACTCGGCGGGGCCTTCCCGCGTATCAAAGGTAAATGTAACGCCTTCCGCAGTATCAACGCCAAAAAACTCAAGATATTGCCGGCGAAGGATAAGCTTTTTAAAAATGCTTCTTGCATACGCCTCGGTTTCATACGGAAACTGCGTTAAAAATACACGATACAGTTCGTCTGTGTCCGTATGGTTGATTTTTACGGGTGTACCGTATTGCCCAAGCTGCGTAAAATCATTGATATACAGCCGCTCATCCGCGGGGTTTATCCACACATTGGTATGGCCGTCTTCCAGTACTGCACAGATGCGCGCTGCCGCCTGCCACAGCGACAGCACCGTTTCACTCTCATTTAAATTTGCAAGCTCGGTTTGATACTGCTCGGTCACACGAAACACCAAATCGTCCGAGCCATCCAACCATGCGGGATGCCGCTCCCGCATCCGGTTCATCAGGTAATCAAGGTCCTGCTCCGCCTGTTGTTTGGTTATGGTTTGATGTATCTCCCGCGTGGATCCAAACGTGGCTGTCACCCCGCGGTATGGGTTAAAAAACACAGAATAGGATGCGATGCATCCCCCCGCTATCACTACCATCACAAGGACGATAATCAGGGCCCTTTTTCCAATCCGCTTCTTTTTTGCCACCGCCGATTTGTTCAAAAATCGTCCACCCTTTCACCGATACGCCGTTCTTTATTGTTCCAATTGTATCCGATTATCCTCCGTATGACAAGTACCGTTTACAAGCGGTAAACGGCGGAGTCTGGCTTGCCGGAATGCAGAAAGCATCAGCTGATCCAGTTGTTTTCCATAGAGCTAATCTGCCATATGCCTTCCTGCTTGGTAATTTCAAAATCAGCACCGATTGCGCCCAATCCGCTGCGCCATTTTCTTGCGGAAACGCGCATGCGGGACGCTTCTTTCTCAATCTCCGAAAACGCAATCAGTACACCGTCGGGAAAGTACAGCTGGTCGAGATATCCTTCCGCTTCCAGCTGCTTGAAGTCTTTTGTCAAAAGCTCAAGCTCTTGCTCCTCGCAAAACGCCTCCATCAGGGGCAGCAGCGCCTCGGCATCTTGTTCCGGCAGCTCCGTCAGGTCAATCGAAAGATACTTTATCTCGCTGTTTAGCGCGGTGTCGTTCTCCCACAACCAATCAAATACCGCAAGATAGGCGTCCCCCGCGCCCTGATCCGGCGCTTCACTTGCCGCCGCGGAAGCGGTTGGGGAGAGGGTATCGGAGGACTGCTGCGCGGCATCACCGCCCGCCCCGCAGCCCATAAAAGCAAGTGTGCCGGCAAAGATCAGCGATAGCAGCAGCACTGTAAAACGGTTCATACTCTTCTCCTTTTTGTGATGTAGTAAGTACCTTGCTCTCTATTTAGTGCGTATGGCGAGGGGTTTTACTTCGCATAGCCAACCAAAGCTTAACGCGTCGGCCAATCCTTACAAGCCATCCCAACGTTGGGCAACGCTTGCCGCTTCGGGGAAGCCTTATAAGCCTTCTCCTGTTAGGAGAAGGTGGCGCGTAGCGTCGGATGAGGTAGCCTCCGTAGGCTTTCTAAAGGTTTCGCCTGCGGGCGACCTACTTTTGTGTTTCAACAAAAGTAGGCAAAAATGAATCAAGTGGCTTCGCCCCTTGAAAACCCCAACCGCAGCACGGGCGAACTACACCTCGCAGTTTCTATTCACAAAGAATTATCGCATAGCGAAGCAAAGCTTCGCATTTTGAAAACCTGCGGTTTTCGGTTCATCAGCTTGCTGGGGGAACAGTTTTGCACAAACGTCAAACGCTGCGCGTTTGATT
>JAEZTV010000031.1 GCA_023421245.1 Bacillota bacterium
GATTCAAGGGAATTTGGCGGTTTATGTACCGAGGTGCTGAGGTCTCGAGGTTTTGTCCCCATTACGACGCCAAAAAACGGCAGCCGGCTTGTGGAAAAGGTTGAGGAACTTTTACCCGACGTGGTAGTGGCGGATGTTTTTCTTCCCCACATCGACGCAATTGGTGTTATGAAGTCGGTGCTGGGCAACAAAAATATTCTTAAAAAGCCAATGTTTATGATCATGTCGGGATACGATAACCCCATGCTTGAGCGTGAGGTGCTTTCTGCAGGTGCTGCGTTCTATTTTCTTAAACCATTCGACCTTGATGTGTTGGCCGACCGCATTTCCAACATGGCAGGTTCTGCAAGCGGTGCAAAGACGGCACCTGCCGAACATTATTCTGCACGCCAGCAGCCGATGGATCTGGAACTGATGGTCACCGATATTATTCTTCAAATTGGTGTTCCGGCGCATATCAAGGGGTACCACTATCTGCGCGAAGCAATCATGCTCAGTGTCAAAGACAGTGAGATGATAAACTCCGTTACCAAGCTGTTATACCCCACTGTTGCAAAGCGGTTCGAGACCACATCCTCCCGCGTAGAGCGCGCTATTCGTCATGCTATCGAGGTTGCATGGGATCGCGGGGATATTGATACGCTCAACTCTTATTTTGGCTATACCATCAACGGTGTGCGCGGCAAGCCTACAAATTCTGAGTTCATCGCAATGATTGCGGATAAGCTAAGGCTTCGTATGCGCAACGTAATATAAGCTCAAAGGCAGGGGCTTGCAAAATTGTTAAAAGCTTATTCACCTCCCTTTATACAAAACAGCGGTGTCGACCCCCTCCGACCATCGCTGTTTTGTTTTTGTCTGTTTATACAAGGCTTGATTGTGTTGAATATTACACGACAAAGTGATATAATAGATTTATAATATCTGTAAAACAGTCATTTGTCGCACTTCGCGCGGGCTGAGCCGCACCGCGGTGCGCAGATTTTTTTCACACTCTGCTTTAATGGTGCAATGCGTTGATGTAAAAAGCACTAAAAGCTACGTTTGGAGCGTAAGAATAGATGTTACAGCTAGCCCGCTACATTGTAGTCACAGGCCATTATGGCAGCGGAAAAACCAATCTTGCCGTTAATCTTGCGGTGGATTATGCACGCCAGGGCGAACGGGTAACCATAGTGGATCTGGATATCGTAAACCCTTATTTCCGAACTGCCGATTTCAAAGATTTATTTGATGAACTGGGCGTCCAGTTGATTGCGCCGCCGTTTGCAAACTCAAACCTTGATATTCCTGTGCTGCCTGCTGAGGTTTTTTCGGTGTTTACGCAAAACGAAGGACGTGTAATATTTGATGTTGGCGGTGATGATGCCGGTGCGGTGGCGCTTGGCATGTTCCGTTCGCACTTTGAGCGGGTAGAGTATGACATGCTGTATGTTATCAATCGTTACCGCTATTTAACCCGTACACCGCAGGAGGCGTGTGAGCTGCTGCCGGAGATTGAGGCGGCGTCCCGCCTTAAGGCAACAGGCGTTGCAAACTGTTCAAACCTTGCGCGTGAAACAACCGCGCAGGATGTTCTTTCTTCTGCCTCGTTTGCGGGGGAGGTTTGCAAAACACTTTCGCTGCCGTTGGTGTGTACGGCAGCAGATAAAGCCTTTGCCCCAAAGCTTGAGGGAAAGATGGAACGATGCTATCCGATTGATATTTATGTGGGGAATAAATGGGGCTAGAAGGCTATACAGTAAATCTGGTTTCTACCATCTGCTTTTAAATCAAGTGTAGAGGCGCGCACCTGCGCGTCCGTAGTTTTTGATATATTATTATTTGCGGCTTGGAGGATAGGATATGGGAAAGATGACAGTAAACGAAAACATCTGCAAGGGTTGCGGCGTTTGTGTGCTTGCCTGCCCCAAAAAGATTATTTCGCTGGCGCCTGACCGAATCAATGTCAAGGGATATCATCCCGCTCAGGTAGAGGAGATGGACAAGTGCATCGCGTGTGCCATGTGTGCAATGATGTGTCCGGACGTAGCAATCAAGGTGGAAAGGTAGGCAACAGCAATGAGTGAAAGAGTACTTATGAAGGGGAACGAGGCTCTGGCGGAGGCTGCTATTCAGGCGGGCTGCCGTCATTTTTTCGGATACCCGATTACACCGCAGACTGAGCTTTCGGCCTACATGGCAAAACGTATGCCAAAGCTTGGCGGTACATTTTTGCAGGCGGAATCCGAGGTGGCGGCCATTAACATGGTGCTTGGTGCCGCGGCGGCCGGCGTGCGCGCAATGACATCGTCATCCTCCCCGGGCATCAGCCTTAAGTCGGAGGGTGTGTCCTATATCGCGGGCTCCGACCTGCCGTGCGTTATCATCAACGTGCAGCGCGGCGGCCCTGGGCTTGGCGGTATCCAGCCCTCGCAGGCGGACTATTGGCAGGCCACAAAGGCGCTTGGCCACGGCGATTTTCAGTTGCTTGTGTATGCGCCGTCTACCGTACAGGAGATGGTGACGATGCTCTTTACAGCGTTTGATAAAGCGGATGAATACCGTATGCCCGCCATGATTCTTGCAGACGGTATGCTGGGCCAGATGATGGAACCGGTGGAGTTTCCCGAGCATGCCCGTACGGCCCGGATAGAAAAGCCATGGGCGGCAAACGGCCACGGCGGAAAGCGCGGGCACAACGTCGTAAACTCGCTTTACCTCAAACCGCAGGACTTAGAGCGTCACGTGATAGAGCGTTTTGAGCGCTATGATATCATTAAACAAAACGAGGTTATTGCCGAGGAGTTTATGATGGAAGATGCCGAGATCTGCGTGGTTTCGTATGGCGCTACCTCTCGTATTGTAAGAAGTGCGGTGAAAACCGCGCGGGAGCAGGGCATCAAGGCGGGAGCGATTCGTCCCATCACCCTGTGGCCGTTCCCCGAAAAAGAGATTGCAAAAGCGGCGGAAAAGGTAAACAGTTTCCTTTGTGTTGAAATGAGCATGGGGCAGATGGTGGACGATGTTCGCCTTGCTGTAAACGGAGCAAAACCGGTGACCTTCTTTGGCCGTACCGGCGGCATCATTCCCACCCCCGCTGAGGTGTTAGAACAGATTAAAAAGCTTGCGGGAGGTGCGAAGTAATGGCTGTTGTATTTGACAAACCAAAGGCGCTTACCGACGCGCCGTTTCATTATTGCCCGGGTTGTACGCACGGCATCATCCATCGCCTTGTCGCCGAAGTGCTCGACGAGCTGGGTGTGGAAGGCAGCACGGTAGGCGTAGCGCCGGTAGGCTGCGCCGTAATGGCGTATGATTATTTTGCCTGCGATATGGTACAGGCCCCTCATGGCAGAGCGCCCGCCGTTGCAACCGGCTTAAAACGTGCGCTGCCAGACGGCGTAATATTCACCTATCAGGGCGACGGAGACCTTGCCGCCATCGGTACTGCCGAGACAGTACACGCCGCAACCAGAGGCGAAAACATCACCATCATCTTTGTCAACAATGCCATCTACGGCATGACCGGCGGACAGATGGCACCCACAACGCTGCCAAATCAGATAACCCAAACCACGCCGTACGGCCGCGATGTATCGTCTGCGGGGCACCCTATCCGCATATGTGAGATGCTTGCAACCCTTGACGGTGTAGCTTATGCGGAGCGTGTTTCGGTTGATAACGTGCCCAATGTTCGTACCGCAAAAAAGGCGATTAAAAAGGCGTTTCAGGCTCAGATAGACAAAAAGGGCTTCACCATTGTTGAGGTGCTTTCCACCTGCCCCACCAACTGGGGCCTTTCGCCGGCGGATTCCTTTGATTGGCTGCGTGCCAACATGATGCCCTACTATCCTTTGGGTGTGTATATGGACAGAACAAAGGAGGGCACACGGTAATGGGAAACTTTAATATTCTGCTTGCGGGTTTTGGCGGTCAGGGCGTTTTGTTTGCGGGTAAGGTAATGGCATATGCTGGCTTAATCGAGGATAAAGAGATATCCTGGCTGCCGTCCTACGGTCCCGAGATGCGCGGCGGCACCGCAAACTGCAGCGTTTGTATCTCGGAGGA
Source organism: Bacillota bacterium (assembly GCA_023421245.1). GTDB lineage: Bacteria > Bacillota > Clostridia > Oscillospirales > Ruminococcaceae > Acetanaerobacterium. The sequence goes on from JAEZTV010000031.1 coordinate 4,051, forward strand.
GCCGATTGGTTCGCCGCTGGTGCTCAGTCCAAACGTTTTAGGTGTTATGAACGGCCCTTCGTTTGATAAGTTTATTGATACGGTAGAGTCCGGCGGAATGGTGGTCATTGACAGCTCACTGATTTCGCAAAGATGCGAGCGATCCGATGTTTCGGCCTACTATGTGGATGCGACGGCACTCGCGGAAGAAAAGGGGCTGGGCGGTCTTGCCAACATGATTGTGCTGGGCAAGATTTTAAAGGAAAGCGCGTTTGCTTCCCTCGATGCAGTGAAAAAATCGCTTGAAAAGTGTGTGCCCCCCAGAAAGGCACAGCTTATGGAAAGCAATATTAAGGCTATTGAGCTTGGCATGAGCCTATAATTTAATGAAAAAGACCCATGCGGGAGGCTTTCTCCCCGCATGGGTCTTACTGGTTTTTAGCGGATGAAATGGGTGGGAATCTTCTTTTCGCGTTCGGGCGGCTGCAGCCCTGCCTGTTTTCCGGCCTCAATACAGTGCAGAAGCCATGCCATGTTGCGCCCGAGCTGACGCATGGTCTGCAAGCCTTCCTCATCCTTTAACACATCCTCCGGCGTAAAGCCGTGCACACCGTTCCAGTAGTTGGACGATACCACCGGCATATTGGCGATGGTGAAGTACTTAATCAGCTGGTCGAACGCGGCAGTGGTGCCACTTCTGCGCGCACTTACAATACCTGCGGCGGGTTTGTTTGCAAAGCTTTTGCCTCCTGCGTAGAACATGCGGTCCATCAGGCAGACAAGCTTGCCGGCGGCGCCCGCATAGTGAACCGGCGAGCCAAACACAAAGCCATCCGCCTCGTCTGCGAAATCAAGCATCCGGTTGACGACGTCGTCAATCACGCAGCGGCCGGTTTTATAGCATCCTCCGCAAGCCGTGCAGCCGTCAATCGGGTCGGTTCCGATGTGTACAAGATGTGTTGTAATTCCGCAGCTTTGCAGTGTGCGCTCTACCTCGCACAGCGCGGTATAGGTGCAGCCCGTTTGGTGCGGGCTGCCGTTAATCAGTAAAACCTTCAATATAAGCCATCCTTTCCTTGTTTCAGTCTTTGGTATAAACGGTGCAGTCTTGTTCGGGCAGTTCGGCAGCAGGCTCAATCTTCTTTTGTCCGGCGGGCCTATTTACAAAATATGCGCTTAGGATCACAATAGCCGAGCCGATAACCTGATACAGTCCAAAAGGCTCTTTTAGAATAAGAACGCCCGCAAATATCGAGATTACAGTGGTAATATTCGCGAAAATCGATGTTCTTGCAACGCTGATGTGCGTTACCGCATAGTTAATTAGCAGATACGCCGCCACTGATGACATCCCGCCAAGGAACAAAACGGAAACCCAAAAGTCGGCGCTGCGCAAAGGGATGAGCAGCAGAGAACTATCGTTTTTGCACTGTATCAGCCCGAGAACCGAAAAGGTTATACTGCCCAGCAAAAACATGATATAGGTGCGTTCTATCGGGCTGTACTGTACCGATATCTTGCGGCTGAGCACGCCGTACATAGCGGCCGAGCATACCGCGACAAGGGAAAGAACAATGCCAAGCCAATTAAAACCATTTGCTTGCTGCCCAAGCGTGGTAATAAAAATTCCCAATACTGATAGAGCAGCCCAAATAATCTGAAACGGTGTCACGCGTTCACCCAGTATAAAAAAGCCCAGCGTCACACTAATTACCGGCACGACCGCAAGAATTGTTCCGATGATAGAGGTCGAAATAAGTGTAACAGCATAGTTTTCTGCAACAAAGTAGATTACGGGCTCAAATAGCCCAAGTAAAATAAGCGTTCCAAACAAGGGCTTTTTAAAATCAAGTCGGATCTTTTTTACCGCAATGATGATGTTCAGTATAAAAAAAGCCACGATAAACCGTATGCCGAGCAGCACAAATGGTGTAGTCAAGTCAAGTGCGCGCTTAGAAAAGATAAAGCTGAAACCGAAAATAACATGGGCGGAAAAGGTAGCTGTTACCGATAATAAATCTGTATATCTATTCTTCAATTTAACTCTCTCACCGGCAGGAACAGCACACTCATCAAGCTTTGAGATGATCATACTGTTCTGTGATTAAAAAATAGCATATTTTTAATCCGGCAATCTCCGATTACCGCTGCACCAATGGCGCAGGCAGACGGTATGATACAACCCTTCAAGTTCTTTGATTATACCGCGGCATCCGCCGTACAATATTTTTAATATTTTAGTATAAGTAATAAAAGCCGAATTACCGGATTTTTCGTGCTTCAAGGTAGAATCGTTTTTCACATGCCTCGCCCATAGAAAACGTCTTGCGGGGCAGCGCACCGTCCAGAATGACGGTGGAAAACAGCTCACTTTTCTTCATGCAGGGCAGCACAAAGCCGACGGTACCCTCTTGCTGTGCAAGACGCTGCAGTACATCCTCGCCGTGAATATAATCCACCCGTCCGCCATGGTGCGCAACGTAATTGTCCAAAAATGCCTGCAGCGTTCCCGCCGCGAGATTGCTTTTTGGGTTTTTTATTGTTACGGTACCGCTGCGCTCTGCCGTTACAAAGCCAAACGCTTGCCCACAGTGCGAGCCATACGCGCAGTCGTAGTATTCAAATAACGCATCAAGCATCTGCCGGGCGTTTACATCAAACACCACGCGGTGAATGGCCTCAAACTCCAAAGATGCATCGTGCAGGTTTACAAGCTCCGCCAAGGCGTAGCGTGCGGGATGAGTCAGCGCATCCTCCTGTGAAAGGCCGGCCGCGATGCGGTTGTAGCATTCCTTTGCCGCGGCAAGGGAGTGGTTGCCGTCACCCACCGCAAACAGCAGCGGAGCACGGCCGCTTATTGCGTAGCGGTTGTCAAACGCCTGCTGCTCGCACAGTGCTGCAAGCGCGTTATGTATCGTATCATGCATCTTGGCGGGCACCTGATAGCCGCGGATTGCACCGCCGCCCTGCATAAGAGAAAAGTCATACAAAGGCGTCAACGTGTCCTTGTTATCTGCAACAGAGCCGATGACGCTATCGTCCGCATCATCGATAAGCAGCATGACGTGAGGCAGCTCAAGCGGCGCATTTTCGCGGATGTTTACCCGCGCGGGGATGCGTTCCACCACCGTGCCCTCGGTGGCGCGAATCAGGCTGTCAGAGCCCTTTGTATAGTCGTAGGCAAGCAGGTCAATCTTCCCCACAATCCCACGGCGTACAAGCCCGTTTGCCACGGTGCGCTCAACGTAGATAAAGCTGTTTGGACACTCGCGAAAGATATCGCGCTGCAGATAGTCGTTCATGGTAGCGTTGATGCGCGCAATCCGCTGCTCAAAACCGCTATCGTGCAGATATAGCTCGGGGAACACCATACGCAGCGTAGAGGGGGCATCCCCTACAAGATTTTCGGTATCCTGCCAATACTGTGGCTCGGAAGTGTACTGGTCACAGGCGACCACACTCCATTTTGTAAGATTATCTACTCTGGGCAAAAGAATGTCTGCGGGAAAAAATGGCGGTTGCTTTGACATGACGCATTTCTCCTTTTACGCTAAATATGCCAACCAATATTATAACATTGCGCAAAGAGATAGGCAACCGATAGGGCGCAAAAATACCGCGTCCGGCAGTATGTGCTGGGCGCGGCATTATTACTAAACAGTAAATTCGATTCAGGTGCGTGAAAAGGTAAGCGGGGCATCCTTAACAGTGGATTGCCGGACAATCAGTTTGTGGGGCATGGTGATAAACTCGGTACGGGAGTTTACGTCCACAAGCTTTTTGAGCATCAGCTCCATCGCTGTTTTACCAATCTCATAGCGCGGCTGAGCAATGGTGGTAATCGAAGGTGTGTAGAACTCGGTGATGCTCGTATTATCAAAGCCCATAAGTGCAACATCCTCGCAAACCCGTTTACCCATCTCGCTGAGCTTGCGCATTGCCCCGATTGCCATGCCGTCCGAGATGCAGAAGATAGCGGTGGGCGGATTGTTAAGACACATCAATTCTTCGCAGGCATCCAATGCAAGGTAGGGGCTGTAATTTGCGTGAACGACATATTCGGGCTGAAAGGGAATACCTGCGTCATCAAGCGCTTTGCGGTACCCGCTAAGGCGGTCAGCCGAGGTGCCGGGGGTGTCGCCGGCTGCAATCAGGGCAATCTTAGTATGACCGCAGTCAAGCAGATGGCGCGTCGCGTCGTAGGCAGCGCTTGTATTGTCGATTGTCACACGCGAAAGATTGGTTCCATTTTTGTATTCGCAGCATTGAACAACAGGGTAGCAGGCGGCTATTTCGTTGAGCCGGCTTTCGCTTTGCGTGGTGGAAAACAAAATCAGCCCGTCTACAAGGCGGGTGAACAAAAGGTTAAGATAATTATCCTCCGTGGCATGAACGGCGTGTGTAGACGCTACAATTACGTTGTAGTTGTGCATGTTTGCAACGTCCTCTATCCCCAGTACAACGCGGGAGTAGAACTGGTTGCTAAGTGTGGGCAGCAAAACAAGAATCTTCTTGCTGCTGCTCATGCGCAGGCTTCTGCCAAGATAGTTTGGCGTATAGTTTAGCGTCTTTACCGCCTGCATAATTGCCTGATGGTTCTCGGGCGATACGTTCTTGTTGTTATTGAGTACCCGCGATGCCGTTGCCACCGATACGCCTGCAAGCTTTGCGACATCTTTGAGTGTAGCCATCTGCTCACACCTGCCTAATCTTGATGGAATCGATTACAACTAATAAATATAGTACCATCCTTTTAGTTAAATAGCAAGGTGTATTTGGCGGTTTTACAGCAGCTGTGGCTTTTGCATAATATTTACCGTAAATTATCTGCATTATTACGGGGATTATTTTAAAAAATCTGCTTGATATTCGTATATAGCTATGATAATATGATGACAATCGATGACGGAAAGTCGATTTTTAATTTTGTCCCTGTGTAATCGTTTACATGAGGGCTGCTAAGGAGGCTAATTGCATGTCTAATAAGGTAAAGGTTGGTATTATTGGATGCGGAGGAATTGCAAACAATAAACATATGCCGGCGATAAAGAGGCTTAGCAATGTAGAGATGGTTGCGTTTTGCGATATTGAGGAGACGCGCGCATTACGGGCAAAGGAACAGTTTGGTACAACCGATTCACGTGTATACACTGATTATAAGGAGCTGCTGCGCGACCAAAGTATCGGGGCGGTTCATGTTCTTACGCCTAACCGTTCCCACGCATTCATTACCGTCGACAGCCTGCACGCGGGCAAGCATGTGATGTGCGAAAAGCCGATGGCAAAAACCGCTGAGGACGCAAAACAAATGCTTGAGGCAGCCAAAGAAACGGGCAAGGTACTCACCATCGGGTATCAAAACCGTTACCGCCCCGACAGCATCTACCTTAAGAAGTGCTGTGAGAACGGCGAGCTTGGCGAGATATACTACGCAAAGGCGCATGCCATTCGACGCCGTGCGGTTCCCACCTGGGGTGTATTCCTCAACGAGTACGAACAGGGTGGCGGCCCACTGATCGACATTGGTACCCATGCGCTTGACCTGACGCTGTGGATGATGAATAACTACGAGCCTAAGATGGTGGTAGGCAGCGTTTATAAAAAGCTGGGCGACCAAACCCAGACGGGCAATGAATTTGGCGACTGGAACCCTGCCGAATATACGGTGGAAGATTCCGCGTTTGGTTTTATCACGATGAAGAATGGTGCTACCATTGCGCTTGAATCCAGTTGGGCGCTTAACAGCTTGGATGTCGGCGAGGCAAAAACCACGCTGTGCGGCACAAAAGCAGGCGCCGATATGCGCGATGGCTTGCGGCTCAACTATGTAAAAAACAACACGCAGGTGCAGGAGATACCTTCGCTTGCTGTAGGCGCAGTAGATTTTTTTGACGGAGTTGCCCAAAATCCTGAGGATTTAGAGGCGCAAGCGTTTTACCGGGCAATTGAAACGGGAGAGCAGCCCGCCGTTTTGCCCGAGCAGGCTTATGTGGTCACACAAATTCTTGAAGCGGTCTATGAATCAGCAAAAACCGGCCGTCCTGTGATGTTTGATTAGCATTGTACCCATGCTGGTTGCTCCTTGTATTTTGAAAACCGATTGAAAGGCGGAATGCAAAAGTGAAACAACAGCTGGCGCTGCAGTTATACACCGTGCGGGAGGAAGCCGGACGTGATTTTGCAGCCACACTCAAACAGGTTGCGCTGGTAGGCTACACCGCGGTAGAGTTTGCGGGTTTTTTCGATATTCCCGCTGCGGAAATGGCGGCGTTGCTTGCGCAAAACAGGCTTACCGCCTGCGGCGCCCATATTGGGATTGATATTTTGGAACGCCAAACCGGTGAAATGGTGCAATATCTTACCGCCATTGGCTGCCGCAACGCCGTAATACCCTATGCGACGTTTGCAAATGCGCAGGATGTCGACGTAATGGTATCCAGAATAAAGAGTCTATTGCCAAAGATTAAAGCCGCGGGGCTTAACCTGCTCTACCATAATCATGCGCAGGAATTTGAAGCGATCGATGGCGTAAAGCCCATCGAAGCGTTTCTGCACCGCACCGAAGTTATGCTGGAGCTTGATACCTTTTGGGCGCACAGCGCGGGCGAAGAGGTGCTTGAATTTATGCGCAAAAACCGCGCACGCATTGCAATTGTGCATCTCAAGGACGGAACAGGCACAAGCCCTTGTGCCATTGGCGAGGGTGCAGCGCCCTGTAAGCGGATTTACGACCTGTCTAAAGAGTTGAACATACAGCACATCGTAGTTGAAAACGATGCCCCGCTGCCAAGCGGAATCGAGGATGCCACAAGAAGCATCCAATATATCACCCATAATTTTTAGCCTTTTGCGTGATTTTGTACAGATAATTATGTTTGTTGTCTGCAAAAGATGTAAATTGGCTTGATTTTTTGTTGCATTCAGACTATTCTGAGAAAGGAACGGTAATAATACTATGAAACTTGGCGTTTTTACAGTTCTTCTCGGCGCAAAGCCGCTGGATGAAGCTCTCGCATACCTGAAGGAAAAAGGTGCCGAGATGGTCGAAATCGGCTGCGGCGGTTACCCGGGCACCGCACACTGCAGCCCAGAGACTCTGCTTGCCGACGATACGGCGCTTACGGCGTTTCAAGACACCATTGCACGCTACGGCATGCGGATTTCAGCGCTTTCGGTGCACGCAAACCCTGTACATCCCAATAAGGAGATTGCACAGCGCTTTGACCGTGATATGCGAAACTGTGTACTGCTTGCCGAAAAACTGGGCATTGCTCAGATAAACACCTTCTCGGGTTGCCCAGGTGACAGCGAGGGCTCAAAATACCCAAACTGGGTAACCTGCCCGTGGCCGGACGATTTCTCCAAGGTGTTGGATTGGCAGTGGAACGAGGTGCTTATTCCGTACTGGAAGGGCTTTGTGGCGTTTGCAAAACAGCATGGTGTTAACAAGATCGCGCTGGAGCCCCACCCTGGCTTTTGTGTGTACAATACCGCGACCATGCTGCGCCTGCGCAGTGCGGTAGGTCCCGAGCTTGGCGCAAATCTTGACCCTAGCCATCTGTTGTGGCAGGGCATGGACCCTGTACGCGTCATACGCGAGCTTTCGGACTGTATCTTTCACTTTCACGCAAAGGATACCAAAATAGACCCCTATAACACCGCTCTCAACGGCGTACTGGATACCGGACATTATGCAAACGAGGTACAGCGCTCGTGGATTTTCCGCACCGTCGGCTACGGCAGCGATTATCAGATGTGGAAGGATATTATAAGTGCGCTTCGCATGGTTGGATACGACTATGTAGTTAGCATAGAACATGAGGACAGTCTTATGAGCCCAAGCGAAGGGCTTACAAAGGCCATCCAGTTCCTCAAAGAGGTCATAATTACCGAACAAACGGGTGGTATGTGGTGGGCATAGCCCCATGAACGGCATAGGTAAGGAGATTTGTTATGAACAGTAAACTAAGAGTGTGCATTGTCGGCGGCGGTACCATATTTCCCATGCATGCCGCATCGATTATGGATTTTGACGGCTGTGAGCTTGTTGCTGTATGCGATAATAAGCCCGAGGTTGCCCAGCAGCGCGCAAGGGAATGTGTTTGCGCCGCCTACACCGATTATCGCGAGATGATTGAAACCGAGCGTCCTGATGCCATACATATCTGCACCCCGCACTATCTGCACGCTCCCATCGCCATCTATGCCGCACAGCATGGGGTTCATGTGCTTACCGAAAAGCCGATGTGTATCCGCTACGAAGATGCGCTTGAGATGACAGAAACGGCGCGCGCTTCGGGCGTAACCCTCGGTGTTATCTTTCAAAACCGCTATAATCCCGGTTCTATGCTGATTAAGAATACGCTTGACAGCGGAATGCTCGGCCGGATTCATGCCGCCAAAATGTCGGTGACATGGGACCGCTCAGACGACTACTACAAAATGAGCGACTGGAAGGGCACATGGGAGGGTGAGGGCGGAGGAGTTATCATTGACCAAGCCATTCACACCCTTGACCTGATGCGCTGGTTTATCGGCGGCGACATTGAGTATGTAGACGCATCCATCGCTAATCGCGCACACAGCTACATTGAGGTAGAGGATTCTGCCGAGGGCATTATAAAATACCAAAATGGCATCATCGCATCATTTTATGCCACAAACTACTATAGCACCGACGCACCGATTGAACTGGAGCTGCATTGCCAAAAAGGTACCGCAAGGCTTGAGGGAGATAAAGCGACCATCTCGTTTACCGACGGCAGAAAGCTGATTGCTGACCGCAATCCCGCCGATAGCTTTAACTATGGCGGCGGCAAGCAGTACTGGGGCGTCAGCCACGTCAAACAGATTAATAACTTTTACCAATCGCTCAAAAATGGCGTTCAGCCTGATATTACCGGCGAAGATGCGATGCTGACGCAAAAAATTGTGTGCGCCATCTATGACAGCGGAAAGCTTGGCAAGCGGATACTTTTTTAATCTTGCGTTAGGTTGTTTATGGAATGAAAACCGCCACAGGATAGATTCTGTCCTGTGGCGTTGCTTTGCCCCGCGGAAAGAATATCGTGCACAGTGTGTGGGATACTAATATCATTTCCACTTCAAATGATAGATGTTGCACGTTGCTGAAAAGTATAGATATGCTTTTCATGCACAACAGTAAAAAGCAATCTGCACACACAAAGCATAGGTATTTAACGTAAGGGGGATAAGTAAGGCCATGTCAACTGAAAATAAGATGCAAGGCAGAACCAAGCAAACCGCAAAAGACGGCCAGAATAAGCTGCGGAACAATCAGCCGCAAACGCCAAGCGGCGACCTGTTCATCAATCATAACCACAACGCCCGCAAGGAGCCTTTAGGGCCAAACACAAAGCGCTAGAAAGGGTGGAGCAAATGGCAAAGCAAAGCAAACAGAAAAGCACGAAGAACAGCAAAAAAACGGACGGAACCTTCCGCTCGAAAAAGATAAAGCACGACCCGCAGGCAGAAAGCGCACGGGCGGTGTTTGGGCTTAATCCTGAGCCGCAAGCCGATGAGCACAGATAACGCGATGCTTTATACGCTTGAGCGTCACCTGCTGGAGGATGAAAGGCCGTCGGAGTATCTATTGCCGCTTTCACAGACGCGGGAGTTTGCCGCCTATCCGCTTGTGATGCTCAAGCGGCTGGCCGACACCGAGCAATCGCCCATACACCATCCCGAAGGAAGCGTGTGGAACCATACGCTGCTGGTGGTGGACGAGGCGGCACGGGTGAAGGAGAAGAGCCGCAATGCGCGTGCCTTTATGTGGGCGGCGCTGCTGCACGATACCGGAAAACCTGCTACCACAAGGGTGCGAAAGGATAAGATTACCGCATACAACCATGACCGCGCCGGTGCAGAGCTGGCGGCGAAGTTCTTATCGTGTTTTACCGATGATATCGGTCTTATCGATGCGGTTCGGCATCTGGTGCGATATCATATGCACATTCTGTATGTGGTAAACGGCTTGCCCTTTGCGGATATTGAGGGTATGAAGCGGCACACCGACATCACCGAGGTTGCATTGCTCGGATTATGTGACCGTTTGGGCAGAACGGGCGCAGACCGCGCAAAAGAGGAGGAGAATATCCGCCGGTTTTTGGCGCGGTGCACACAAAGCGATAATTTGCGTAAGCTATAAAAAAGCAAGCCGAATCGCTATGGTTGCATTTCAGTAAGGCGGTCCGGTTTTGCATATATAAACGGCCCGCAGTTGTACTGCGGGCCGTTTGGCTTGAGCAATATGTATTTAGTCAAAAACAGTTTCCACCAGCTTTAGGCAGCTATCGGGTGAATATTGAAAGCGATCGATGTGTCCCTCGGTCATAAAATAATGGAAGCTCGGCGTGTAATAACCCGCCTCAAACGCATCGACAATAATCAGCTTGACCTTCATCTTCTCAGGATTAAGCGATTTTATGTAAACACTGGCGTGCTGCCCTGCGTAAACATCTTCTTTTAGCTCCGCAAGTCCCGCAAAATTTGGGGTAAGCTCTACAAACACGCCGTAGTCCTCCACCGAACGGATAATGCCCGCCACCGTCTGCCCGGGTGAAAAGTATGCGGCGTTGTCCTCCCATGTCCCCAAAAGCTCCTTGTGTGTCAGGCAGATTCTGCCGGTGTCATCAATGCTTCTGACCACCGCAATAATATCCTGCCCGCAGCGAAAGCGGTCCCGTGGATGCATGATACGCGAGACCGAAATGCTGTCGATGGGTATCAGCGATGAGACGCCGCACCCTATATCCACAAACGCACCAAACGGCTCCAGATGTGTTACCCGCGCAGGGATAATATCGCCGCTGCGAAGATCAGACAGATACTCCCGCTTGCATTCCTCCTGCGCAAGCCTTCGCGATAAAAAGGCAATCGGGTTTCCCATGTTATCCGTCCCAAAGCCTGTTATCTTAAAGCATACGGGCTTATTCACCCGCGAAATAATAGCAATATCCTTGGTGGTGCCATCGGCGATTCCAACAGCACCCTCCAAACGGGGAATAACCCCGCGCATCAGCCCGAGGTCTACAATTAAGTTGTGTTCATTGTCGCACAGCACCGCACGGGCTTCGAGCGTTTTTTGCTGTGCGTATGCATCCTGCAGAGCGGCAAGGCTGCGCAGTCCCTGCCTGTTTTCTGTACTTTCCCAAAGTAGCCCTTCCGGCCTAAAGCTGCTCATTTATCGGGTACCTCCCATTTTTGTTTTCCCTATGACTTTACAAACTGTGTTAACATTTATATGAGAGGTAGGAGCCGGAATAGACCAGTTCGGCCGGTATTTGCGCTGCCTGTGCGAGAGAGGTAATAAAATAGCCGCCGGCAAGTTGCAGTTTATATGTGCTGTCGATTTAAGGCGCTAAAATACTACGGTATCCCTGCCCCCCGCGTTGATGATGATACTGCGTATTTTGCCCCCCGCGTATTCGGGTGCTACCACCTCGACCACCGCGTCGTTGTTGTGAACATCATCATCCTCGGGCTCGCTCCTGTCATCATTAAAATCGCTCACACGCATCACAAACCCACCGGAACCGTACCCCATCGTGCCGGGGTAAAGCGCATTGATTACGGGTGCGTGGGCAAGAATGTTATCGTCCTCGTCGCGGTGCATTGGCGGGGCAAGCAGCCGAATCTCCACCACAGGGCAATCAGCCTCGCGGATGCGTTTGATGCAGGCCTCTGCACGCTCAGTGTTGTCAAAGCGTGTTCGAATCATGATATCCATAAGGTGCTCCTTCTTAAAAATCATTACGGCTTTTACCATGGGTACCGCTCAGTTTATTTTGTCCGGTCCTTGTAACAATAACAACAATGCCCGCCAGCCAATTCTTGAGAATAGCGGATGTAAATTAAGGTCTCGAAGTCCTGCATATGCTCTGTTTGCACATTCAATACAGCAGAAGATAAAAGGTTTGATTTGTGATTGATTTTAGTGGTATAATATGTCCACATCCACATTCAAAGCTTTGCTTTGAATGAACTTGGCAAAGCCGAGTATGAGTATTTTGCATAGCAAAATACGAATGTGGCCATGTTACACCATAAACTGCAAATGCTGATGAAATCAGCATTTGCAAGGACTATGTCCTAAGTAAAACGACATTAGTCGTTTTGCAGCCTGTTTATGGTATAATATAGCCAATCTTCGGCTCGCATTTGGAAAGCCGTCGCTTTATCGCTGTTTTATTACGGCTTGGCTGCGAAGCAGGCGATTAATACCACTCACCCGTTGTGTTGTCGAGCGAGTACGCAAGGAGGTTTGGGCTATGGACGTTCGTCCCGGTGATATTCTTGAGATGAAAAAAAACCATCCCTGTGGGGAGAAACGGTTTTTAGTTACACGCTCCGGTATGGATTTTCGCATCCGCTGCCTAAACTGCGGGCGTGAGGTACTGGTTGCGCGCGCGAAGATTGAAAAAAACATAAAAAAAATTATCAGGGAGCCGGAGCAATAGCTGTGCCCGACTTTTATTTTTTACACAGTACGGTATTGATATCTATGGGAAAGGCATGACGATAGATTATGTATGACAAGCTGGAATTTGTAGAGCAACGCTATAACGAGATTAACGATCGGCTGATGCGGCCGGGTGTTGCAGACGACCAAGCGGCGTATAAGGCGCTGATGAAGGAATATAAATCGCTTACCCCGATTGTGGAGAAGTATAAGGAATACGTAAAAGCCAAGGCGGATATGGACGAAGCGCGTGAGATGCTTGACGCAGGCGGGCTTGATAAAGATTTTCGCACGATGGCGGAGGAACAGCTTTCCGAAAGCAAGCAGCTGCTGGAGGTTTTTACCGAAGAGCTTCGCGTTCTGCTGCTGCCCCGCGACCCGAATGATGAGAAAAACGTCATCATAGAAATTCGCGGCGGTGCGGGCGGTGAAGAAGCCGCACTGTTTGCAAACTCCCTTATGCGCATGTACACCATGTACGCCGAGCAAAAACGCTTTAAGTGTGAGGTTTTAAACATCAATGAAACCGAGCTTGGCGGCATCAAAGAGGTCAGCTTCAGCGTCGAAGGGGATGGCGCGTACTCATGCTTTAAATACGAAAGTGGGGTGCACCGCGTTCAGCGCGTGCCTGAAACCGAGACGCAGGGCCGCGTCCACACCTCTACCGTAACCGTTGCGGTGCTCATCGAAGCGGAGGAGGTAGAGCTTGAGATTGCCCCGGGTGATTTGCAGATTGCGACCTTCCGCGCAAGCGGCGCCGGCGGCCAGCACGTTAACAAAACGGAATCGGCTATCCGTATCACACATCTCCCCACAGGGGTGGTGGTAGAATGTCAGGATGAACGCAGCCAGCACAAGAATAAGGATAAGGCTATGAAGATTCTACGTTCCCGCCTGCTGGAGGAAAAACGGCGTGCGCAAGACAGTGAGATTGCCGCCGAACGCCGCTCGCAGGTCGGCACAGGCGACCGTTCCGAGCGAATTCGCACCTATAATTACCCACAAGGCCGTGTAACCGATCACCGCATAGGTCTGACCCTTTACCGTATTGAGGAGATTCTCAACGGCGACCTAGACGAAGTTGTAAATGCTCTGACCACCTATGACCAGGCAGAGAAGCTTAAGAGCGCGGGCGAGGTATCGTAACGGCATGAAAACACAGCTGACTCAGATAGACAAACATAACCCCGCCCCCGCCCTTGTGGAGCAGGCAGGCAAGCTGCTTGCAAGCGGGGCTTTGGTCGCTATTCCCACCGAAACGGTGTACGGGCTTGCGGCAAACGCCTTGGACGAGCAAGCGGTGAGCGGTATTTTTGTCGCAAAGGGAAGACCGCAGGATAATCCGCTGATTGTCCACATCGCGGATATCGGTGAGCTTGCGGCGCTGGTGCAATCGATACCCCCCAAAGCCATGGCGCTTGCGCAGGCCTTTTGGCCGGGGCCGCTTACCATGATTCTGCGGCGCGCCGAGCAGGTGCCCCGCATCGTGTCGGCAGGGCTTGATACCGTAGCCGTACGCATGCCGTCACATCCGGTTGCGCTGGCAGTTATCCGTGCCGCGGGCGTGCCCCTTGCCGCGCCGTCGGCAAACCGATCCGGCAGCCCCAGCCCGACCACCGCCGCCCATGTGATGCATGATCTAGGCGGCGTAATTCCGCTTGTGGTAGACGGCGGCGCGTGTCAGGTAGGGGTGGAATCGACGGTGGTATCGCTTGTTTCGCAAACGCCGGTCATCCTTCGCCCGGGCGCTGTAACAAAAGAACAGATTGAGCGGGTGGTAGGCGCCGTTACGGTGGACAGCGGTGTGCTGCACCGCGTGGATGATTCGGTTAAGGCAAGCTCGCCCGGGATGAAATACAAGCATTACGCGCCGCGCGCAAAGGTGATTATGGTAGAAGCCGACAGTGATGCGTATTGCAATTATGTAAACTCAAAACCAGATGCGTTTGCACTGTGCTTTGAGGAGGACATCCCAAAACTTGAAATAAATTATGTTAACTACGGCGCGCAAGAGGACGCATCTGCGCAAGCGCGCATGCTCTTTTTTTCACTGCGTGAGCTTGACCGCCTTGGGGCGGATACCGTATATGCCAGAGCGCCAAAAAAAACAGGGGTTGGGCTTGCGGTATATAACAGGCTGCTTCGTGCGGCAGGCTTTGATGTTATTGTACTTGACTAAAAAGGCGGTGCAAGATGGGCAGACTATACGTAGTAGGGCTTACCGGTCCCACCGGTGCGGGAAAAACAACCGTATCGCGCTTTTTGGCTCAAAACGGCTACCCCGTAATTGACGCCGACATCGTTGCGCGCGAGGCGGTTTTGCCCAATACCCGCTGCCTGCAAGAGATACGGCAGACGTTTGGCGAGGCGGTAATCCATCCGGATGGATCGCTTAACCGCCGGGCAATCGGCGATATTGTCTTTGCCGACAATATAAGGCTTAAGCAGCTTGAACAGATTCTTTACCCCGGCATCATTGCACGCATTGATGACAGGCTCAACCAATACAGGCAGGATGGCGTACCGGTGGTAATTCTGGATGCGCCCACGCTGTTTGAAAGTGGTGCCGACAGTATGTGCGGCCGCATTATTGTGGTTATGGCACCGCGCAAGACACGCATCACACGCATTATGGCGCGTGATAACCTAAGCGAAAAACAGGCAATGGAGCGTGTTACAGCGCAACAAAGCGATGCGTTTTATCTTGACCGCGCCGATTATGTTGTGGATAACACCACGGCAGTGCCCGACTATACGGCGCTGCTCGATTGGCTTGCCGGTATTTTAAATGAGAAATAATTCCGCGAAAGCGGGATGCGCGGAGAGTCTTTTTGGCGCACGTACTAAAAGAATATAATTTGGTGAAAATGATAACATCCGCGTGGCAATAATAGATTAGGAGACCGCCTGCAAAGGCATCATCCGGAAAGGCTGGACACAGATGGAAGAAACAAAAAAAACCGCAGCAGAGCAATTGAAGGATAAACTGCTGCTTAACAGCAAGAATGGCGGTTTTATACTAACCCAACAAGAGATTGAAAAAAGTGAAGCGTTCTGCGAGGGATACAAGAAGTTTTTAGATACCGGCAAAACAGAACGTGAGATTACCACAAACACCATCCGCCTGCTCATAAACGAGGGGTACCGCGAGTTTTGCCCGGGCACAAAGTATACGGCGGGCGACAGGGTATACAGCAACAACAGGGGCAAGGCGCTTATTCTTGCAACAATCGGTACTGCACCGCTTGCGCAGGGCGTACGCATCGCGGCGGCACACATCGACAGCCCGCGCCTTGACCTCAAGCCCAATCCACTGTATGAGGATGCACAGCTGGCGCTGTTTAAAACGCACTATTATGGCGGTATTAAAAAGTATCAATGGACGGCAATCCCGCTTGCACTGCACGGCGTTATTGTGAAGGGCGACGGCTCTGTGGTAAACGTCAGCATCGGCGAGGATGAGAACGATCCGGTGTTCTGCGTGACCGATCTGCTGCCGCATCTTGCCGAGGAGCAGGTAAAACGCCCGCTGCATCAAGGCATCAAGGGCGAGGAGCTTAACATCCTCATTGGCTGCATGCCGTTTCGTGACGACAAGGCAAGCGAGACGGTTAAGCTTAACATTATGAACATCCTCAACGAGAAGTACGGCATTGTAGAAGAGGACTTCCTCTCCGCCGAGCTTGAGGCGGTACCGGCGGGTAAGGCGCGTGACCTTGGCTTTGACCGTGGAATGGTTGCCGCCTACGGCCATGATGATCGCGTGTGTGCGTACACCGCGCTCATGGCGGCGCTTGATTGTAAAGAGCCCGCCTTTACCACGGTAACCGTGCTTGCCGATAAAGAGGAAACGGGCAGCGAGGGCAACACCGGCCTTGACTCTGCTTACCTTAAGTATTTTATCGCCGATCTTGCCGAGCCACATGGCGTAAACGCACGCACGGTGCTTAGTGCATCCAAATGCCTTTCCGCGGATGTGAATGCCGCGTTTGATCCCACCTTCCCCGATGTGCTTGACCGCCGCAACTGTGCATACCTAAACTATGGTGTATGCCTCACCAAGTACACCGGCTCGCGCGGCAAATCGGGCACCTCCGATTGCTCTGCTGAGTTTTTCGGTGAGATTCGCAGTCTGTTTAACGCCGAAAAGGTTCTGTGGCAGACCGGAGAACTTGGTAAGGTTGACCTTGGCGGCGGCGGCACGGTAGCAAAGTTTATTGCGGGCCTTAATGTCGATGTGCTGGATGTGGGAGTTCCCGTCCTATCCATGCATTCTCCGCTTGAGATTGTATCAAAGCTTGATGTCTTTTGCGCATACCGTGGATTTTATGAGTTTTTAAACGCAAAGTAAAGCAATACCGCTGCCGTCTCTGTGAAAGCATAGGGGCGGCAGCTCATTTTATGATGTGCGTTTTACTGCCATCTATCGCAAGAAATCGGCCGTCTATCGTGTTTGTATTGCACGGGGACGGTTTCTTGCTATACTAAAAGCATGGCAGCCAAACACCGACAGCAGGGGAGTGATCTGACAGCGTGAAGGTTGAGATTGTTATCGACAAAGACAGCGTATCGCCAAGGCTTGTACTTTATACCGCGAAACTTACGCCTGAGCTTGAGCAGCTTGTAAGCAGGTTATCCGAAGAAAAATCCGGACGTATTATTGGCTTTATGCAAAGCGAGGCGTTTCTGCTCGACCGCGAGGAGATATACAGCTTTTATTGCGAGGGGCAAAAGGTGTATGCCCGTACCGGGCAGCACAGCTTTCGTGTGAAGGAGAGGCTGTATGAACTGGAAGAACAGCTTGCAGGCAGCACGTTTGTCCGCATCTCAAATTCCGAGATTGCTAATTTCAGGCTGGTATCGAGCCTTGATATGGGCCTGAGTGGAACCATTACGGTGCGCTATAAAGACGGCGTTACCACCTACGTATCACGCAGGAATATAGAGAAAATAAAAAAATACCTTGGGCTTTAGGCTAAGATGCTTTTGAGAGGGTGAAGGCTATGACATTAAAAAAGGCACTGTTACGCGGGCTGGTCGGCATTCCCGTCGGCGTATTTATTTCGCAGCTAATTCTGCTTATCATCTCGCTTGGCTGGGGAGAGGGCAACTATATCACCGCGGTGCCAAAGTTTATAGAACAGACGGGCGGCGAGCTTGCGGCGGTAGCATTGCAGTTTTTGTTCTGCTCCATCATGGGGTTTGCGTTTGCGGCGGCGTCCGCAATCTTTGAGGTGGAGCAATGGGGTATTACCAAGCAGACGCTTTTGCATCTGGCTATCATTTCGGTGGTCTCACTGCCGATTGCAGTGCTGTTGGGTTGGGCAGGTCCGGATGCTATATCGATAATCACCTATTTTGCAACATGGTTTATTATTTACGCGGTAATTTGGGTGTTACAGTACGCTGTGTGGCGCAATAAAATGAAAAGACTCAACCATAAAATCAATGGTCAATAAACCGGAACAAGACAGCGCGCCCGTTTCAACAAAGAAACGGGCGCGCCGCCAATTGAGTAAAGATGTGAAAAGAAGTAAGCGTGTTATACCGACCTGCCGTTGCCGAGCAGGCCTTTCAGGACGTTCGCTTCGGGGTTGCCGATTTGCTGCTCTATACACAGCGGCATACTACAGGATATACAATGCCACCATAATAAAGTGCATCAGCGAGCCGAGCATCACAAAGATGTGAAATATCTCATGAAACCCGAACGCGGCACTGAAATTAGGCCGCTTTACGCCATAAACCAGCGCGCCGGCGGTGTAGAATACGCCGCCAAGAATTAAGAACAGCTTGCCGCCAAACGAAAACAGCGAGATGGCGGGGATATCCAGTAAAATCGCCCATCCCATCGATAGATAGATAGTTACCGATATAATGCGCGGGCAATCGATCCACAGCATCTTTAGCAGCATACCGACCAGCGCCGCCGCCCAGATGCCGGCGCAAAAATACGCTCCCCTAGGCTGATTGAATACAATCAGGCAAACCGGCGTATAGGTGCCTGCAATCAGAACATAGATCATTGAATGGTCAAGCTTGCGCAGCAGGCGGCGCAGGCTTTTGGTTTCATCGGCGTAGTGGTATGCGGCGCTTGCACTGTACAGTGCAACGAGCGAGGTGCAGAAGATCATGGCCGCGGCAAGTTGTACGCCTGTAATATCAACAAACAAAAACGGCTTTGCAACCACAACGGCGGTGCCTGCAATCCCCATCAAGGCGCCGATAAAATGCGTCAAAAAACTTATCTTATCATTTGCTCTCTTATACATAGTTTAGATACCTCCTATTATAAGATACATGATTATGGGATGTGGTTGTTAAGACTAGATGATATAATCATTATAACATGATAAAATAAAAAATCAAGAGGAAAACGTGATTGTTACATTTTAATTATTTGCAGCTTATCCTCAATCATGTACGATACCAATTTGCACAGCCTTCGCATATTATGGAATGGTTGCCCTGCAAGGATACCAATACTTAATTGAAATGAAGGTGCACAGTTTTCATGGAACCTAATTTTAAATCGGCTTATGAACAAGCCGTGAAACAGGCGGATGAGATGCTTGGTGGAATGAATATAATTGCAAACGCACAGCTAAAACAAAGGCTTTCGCAATCGGCTCTGTCTGTTAAGGAGCAGATACAATCAGCGGAAAAGGTCGCGTCAAGAACAGCGCCAAAAGCAGAATACGAGGCTGAGATGTCGGGCCGTCTTGCTGCACTTGAGCAGGCCATAAACCTTGTGACCGTAGCGGTAAAGAAGAAGGCGCTCCTTGACCATTACGCCCAGCTGCAAAGCAGCGTCAATAAAATGAATGCATTGCTTGGCAGTATACAGCGGGTACAGCAGAAATTAAACAGATATCCGAGACGTTCGTTTCGATAATCCCTTTTGCGTCCCGATGCTTTACAAGCCGGTTTCTATGACGTATACTTAAAAAAACATCGAAGATTGTAGAAAACATGGGGTGATGCCGATGAACGACTTAAGAGTTCAGACAAAAAGACTGCTGCTGCTGCCAATCTCCTATGCATGCATGACGGCATTGCTGGACGGAACGCAAACGGAACTGGAACAGCAAGGCTACCTCTTGTGTGATGATTGGATTACGTTTGATGTACTGAAATATCTGGATATTATCCGTTCCTTTATGTCAAGCGACGAGCCCCCCGACGGGTTTTTTACCTGGGCAATCATTGAGCCTGCTTCGGGGCTGGTTATCGGTGATGTGGGCTTTAAAGGCCGCCCGAATGAGCTGGGGGTTGTGGATATTGGCTATGGCATAGCCGCTTGTGCAAGGGGCAAGGGGTTTGCCACCGAAGCTGTGTCAGCGATGATGTCATGGGCCTTCTCGCAACCCGGTGTCCGACGGATTTCGGCAGAATGTTTAGATGATAATGCCGCATCAATACACATTCTAAAAAAAATGGGGATGCGGGAAATGCTGCGCGATGACAATATTATTTTTTGGGAAATAAAGCGTGAAGACTTTGTTTATCAGGCTTAAAAGATCCGGCGCCATTTCTTATATAGAAATGGCGCCGTTTGTTTTTAGGCGGCGCATGCAATGATAATATTTATTTCAACATTAGGGCTAAACAATTTTCTCTTTTTGCCGATAAAAAGAGTATAGGTTAATACAATAATAAACAATATGATATTTGTTTTGACCCCAAAGGAGGTAGCAAAATGTTTAGTTCAGTTGCTGGAATTGGAACAAACGCAACCACTGCGAAAAAAAGCAGTTATGGAATTGGCGGGTTGGTGTCGGGTATCGATACAAGCTCGCTTATAAAGTCGCTGACCGCTTCGGCGCAAGCCAGAATTGACAGCGCGATGCAGAAGAAGCAAAAGATTGAATGGCAGCAGGATTCTTACAATACCATCATAGACAAGCTCAACAGCTTTAAGAGCAACTATTTTGATGTGGTTGGCACAAACAACCTTGCCAGCTCATCCGCCTTTAATACATGGAGCACCAGTTCTACCTCATCCGCGGTTACTGCGACCTCCACCGCCGTCAATACGGGCGCACGGCTTGTGATATCGTCGGTAGACCGGCTTGCAAGTGCGTATACCGTGCAGAGCGGCAGTGCGGTTTCGGGGCCCATCCTGACATCAGGCGGTTTGGATGCACTGAAGAACAAACAGATGACATTTACGCTTGATGGCGTCAGCAAAACGATAAGCCTTGGTGACGACCCGCAGGCGGCTCTTGTCTCGGCGTTCGGGCTTTCTTCGGATGGTACTACGCCCCGCGTGCAGCTGGGCGCAATCGGTAATATGGTGGAGATTACCGCCTCCGGCAACAGTAAGCTGACCATTAGCGGTGACGCTGCGGTGCTTGCGCCGCTTGGGCTGAAATCGGGCGCTTCCAACCGGGTTGAAATTACAAACTCGGTTAAGTCAACCTCGTTTGCCACAGAGCTTGTGGGCGAAAGCTACGAGTTTACCATAAACGGCGTAGACTTCAGCTTTCATTCCTCGAGCTCAATTATGAATGTCATCAACACCATAAACTCCAGCCGAGCGGGAGTGAAGATCACCTATTCCGAGGTTGACGATACCTTCACGATGTCGTCCAAAACGCTTGGTACAGGGGATAACATCACCATCAGCCAAACAAAAGGCAACCTGCTTTCTGCAATGCTTGGCGTCAGTGCCTCCGGTGTGACGTCGATTGAGGGCAATACGATGTATACGCAGGAGATTGCATCCGCGCATACCGACCTGCTTGCCACCGATTGGAGCGCACTTGCCGGCAAATCATTTGACCTCACCATTGCAGGCGTCACCAAGACCATCACGCTGTCAGAGCCCGATGGCGAGCTCTCCGATGCCGATGCTCTTGCCGCGATTGCCAATTCGTTTAACGACCAGATTAAAACCGCATTCGGTACGCAAGCCGTTCGTTTTGCGGTGAAGGACTCCGCCCTTAC
Source organism: Bacillota bacterium (assembly GCA_023421245.1). Classification (GTDB taxonomy): domain Bacteria; phylum Bacillota; class Clostridia; order Oscillospirales; family Ruminococcaceae; genus Acetanaerobacterium. The sequence goes on from JAEZTV010000031.1 coordinate 25,460, forward strand.
GCTGGTTACCGCCGGCTATTCGGTTTCGCTGCAGCCGGTAGACGAGGCGGGTGAGGAGACCGCGCTGCTTGACGCACTTGGGTTTGCTGCGGGCACATCCAGCACGGCCTCCGCCGATTCCTCCCTTTCCGTGCTGGGACTTAGCGAAGGCGGCACATTGACACTTGGCACTGGTGCGGATGCATTGACGGTAGAATACACCGCCGAAACGACTGTGGGTGAGCTTGTTGATGCAATCAACGCACAGACGGCCGCAACAGGTATCTCGGCCTCCTTTGCCGAGGGTAAACTTACGCTGCACACCGATGGCACAAAGCCGTTTGTTCTGTCCGATGGCGGTGCTTTTATGAGCACCATGACAGGGGCAAGCTCATTCAATGGCGCTGCGGAACATGTGGCCGTTACATCTGGTACCAACGCAGTGATTACACTCGAGGACGGCACGGTGATTGAGCGCAACACCAACAGCTTTACGGTTGGCGGTGTAATGCTTCAAATCAATGACCGGTCCGACGAAAAGATAACCATTACCTCTACACAGGATATGAATACGGTTGTAAATACCATGAAAAAGTTTGTGGAGGATTACAACAGCCTAGCCACTACCATCAAGAAGCTGATTACAGAGGAACGATTCAAAAGTTATGCGCCGCTCACCGACGCACAACGCGAGGATATGAGTGAAAGCCAGATTAAGCTGTGGGAAGAAAAGGCGAGAAGCGGCGTTTTGAAAAACGACATGACCCTAAACGGCCTGCTCCTCGATATGGAGGATATACTTAACTCTATGGCGGAAGGCACCGGCTATTCCCTTGAAAAGCTGGGATTTAACTTCTCCGTCAGCCTTACAGAGGGCACGAAGCTTTCGCTTGATGAGGAAACTTTCCGTACGATGTTGTCTCAAGACCACGAGGGGGTATCAAGTTTTTTTGCCCAGCCCACCACGGGCTTTGCGGATCGATTTGCAAGTCTGATTGACACCTATGCAAAATCAAGCGTCATCGATCCGGGCAAGCTGGTTCAGGCTGCCGGTTCCTCGGTTTATAAGGACGGCGACTATGCAAAGCAGCTTACAGAGCTTGAAGAAAAGATTACCGAGCTTAAGAACAAGCTTATTGAGCAAGAAACTCGGCTGTGGAAGAACTTCTCCGCAATGGAGTCTGCGCTTTCCCAGCTAAACGCTCAAAGCTCGTGGCTTACCACGTTTACAAATACAGGTTCGTAACAAGTTAAGGGGTTTTAACCCAAACGCTAAAAACCTTTGCGCTTGAGCAGATTAAAAAGGTGCAAAAACCGCAAGGTGGTATAAACTTTTAAGCAGCGGCGTGGGTCCTGCATATCCGTGTGCCCGTCGTTTCCGGCGATACGGCGGAACGGTACAATTACTCTGCGCCGGAGAAATGGTGACGACATGAATACATCAGCATATGCGCAGTATAAACAACAATCCATTGTAACACTTACCCCGGGTGAGATGATTGTTAAACTGTATGATGAGGCAATCAAGCGATGCAATTTTTCTGTAAAGTATATTGAAGACAGCGACTTTGAAGCCGCCAACCTTTCCCTGAAAAAGGCGCAGGATATTATCTTCTATCTCAAATCCGCGCTGAACACAGGCTACGAAGTCTCGCAGAACCTCTCACAGCTTTATGACTATGCAAAAGCCCAGCTTGTGGAGGCCAACATTAAAAAAGACGCTGCTCCCATTCATAACGTTATTCCCATGTTAAAAGAACTGCGCGAAGCGTTTGAAGAGGCAGAGAAAGCAACCCGTAAAAATTAATTGGGGGAAATGCAGATGCCTATTTCCAACACTGACATCAAGGCGTTAACCGATGGACTTGCGGCCATGCTGCTTGCAATGCGCGAATATCAGCAGCTAACCGTTTCGCTGCTCAACTGTGAGATCGACGAGGCCGACAACTACTTAAAGGCTCGCCAGCAGCTAATAAAAGACATCAATGAAAAAGAAGCGGCAATACACGATGTGCTGTACCACAGCTCCGGTGCCCAGAACAGCGACAACTTTGGCAGTGCGCTCAAGAAGCTTTCCATGCTTTCGAATGCAGCCGACCTCAGTGAAACTATCGCGACCGCAAATCAACTGCTCGAGCTGTTTCGTGATGTCAACGTAATCGATGCAAAGTTGATTGCAAACATTGAGAGACAACGTGAAGAGATGGTTGAGGAGCTTAAGACTGTCACCGACCGACGCCGTGTAGCACATTCGCCCTATCTGGACTCCAAAGCGCAGCCCATCGGCAGCGCGTACGACAAAAAGAAATAGAATACCAATAGAAAAACGTGTACAGCATTTTACAGATGCTGTACACGTTTTGTCATACCTGGTATTACAGGCCAAGAAGCTCGCGCAAAGCGTCGGCTTTATCGGTTTTCTCCCATGAAACATCCAACTCCTCACGTCCCATATGACCATAGGCGGCAAGCTGGCGATAGATAGGCCTACGCAGGTCAAGTTGCTCAATAATCGCGGCAGGCCGCAGGTCAAACAACTTGTTTACCGCATCCGCAAGCACATCATCCGCAACAGTGCCGGTACCGAAGGTATCCACCATAACCGAGACAGGGCGCGCGACGCCGATGGCATACGCAAGCTGTACCTCACAGCGCTTGGCAAGGCCTGCTGCGACAATGTTTTTTGCCACATAGCGTGCCGCGTACGCGGCGGAGCGGTCCACCTTGGTCGGGTCCTTGCCCGAAAAGGCGCCGCCGCCATGGCGGGACAGCCCGCCGTAGGTATCCACAATAATCTTGCGTCCGGTCAGTCCGCTGTCACCCTGCGGTCCGCCAACCACAAACCGTCCGGTCGGGTTTACATAATATTTGGTATTCTCATCCAACAGTGCCGGATTGATAATCGGGCGGATGACATGTTCAATCACATCAGCCCGTATCTGCGCAAGCTCTGCCTCGGGGGCATGCTGCGTAGAGACCACCACGGTATCCACGCGAACCGGTATGCCGTTTTCATACTCTACCGTTACCTGCGTTTTGCCGTCGGGGCGCAGATAAGGTAAGGTGCTGTCCTTGCGCACCTGAGAAAGGCGTTTTGCAAGGGCATGTGCAAGAGAGATGGGCATTGGCATAAGCTCCTTGGTTTCGTCACACGCGTAGCCAAACATCATGCCCTGGTCGCCCGCGCCGGTGTCGTTTGCATCGGCGCCGCTGTCACGGATTTCTAAGGCGCGGTTTACGCCCATGGCGATGTCAGGGGACTGCTCGTCAATTGAGGTAAGCACTGCGCAGGTGGTTGCGTCAAAACCGATTTTTGCACGGTCATAGCCGATCTCCTGTATCACAGAACGCGTAAGCTTTGGAATATCCACATAGCAGTTGCAGGTAATCTCACCCATCAGCAGTACCATGCCGGTGGTTACCGCGGTTTCGCACGCCACCCGTGCAAGAGGGTCCTGCGCTAAAATTGCATCTAAAACAGCATCTGAAATCTGGTCACAAACCTTGTCGGGATGCCCCTCGGTGACTGATTCTGAAGTAAAAAGCATTCTGGACATATTCAAAAACCTCCATTGTATATTTATTGCCTATGATAAATTGCGGTAAAGTGGGGGACGGGAGCAAAACAAACAAAAAGCCCCAACCGATTGGCTGAGGCAGAATGTACGGCGCGGCCTCATCTCTCGTTTCACGCTGGAATTGGCACCTTACAACTGCAGGTTGCCGGGCTTCGCAGGGCCAGTCCCTCCACCACTCTTGATAAGGAGATATTCAGTTGTTAACTTTATTATAGTATCCTTGCGCAATACTTGTCAATAGGCAATATACTAAATGGGTATACTTGCGCGGATGAGATGTGCAAGCTTTTTGTAGCTGAGCATAGTCACCACCGAAATAATAAGACATTTCACTAAGTTAAAGGGCACAACGCCTAAAAGGATGTACATGCTAATGCTGTTTATCGCAGGGTTTACCGCGGCGCATGCGGCTATAATCGCCTCGATAGGCATAATCTTGGAATAGAACGGGATGATTAAGTAGTAGTTTGCAAAGCACGCTGCAGTAACGGATACCAAGCTGCCGCCAAGGCATGCAAGCATCGCGCCCTTTTTGGTCTTGATGCGCAGATAGATATAATGCGCGGTTACGGCAAAGGCGGAGAGCACCAAAAAGTCAGCCAGCTCCCCCACGCCCCCGGTCTGGGTTGAAAGCAGATGCACAAAATCCTTTATCAGGGTAATCGCAACCGCCTGAACGGGGCCCAGCATAAATGCCGCAAGCAAAACGGGTATGGCGCTAAGGTCTACCTTCAGAAAAGGGGGCATAAAGGGCAGCGGGAATTCAAAGTACATCAGTACGGCAGAGATAGCGGAAAACATTGCAACATAGGTAAGCTGTCTGGTTTTACTGTTGGTACGCATAAAGGTTTCCTCCAAATCAGTTATTTCTGTTCTCGGCGACACGGGGTCATAGCGATGCGCCAAAACAAAAATCCATACAAAAAGCCCCTGAACAGAAAGGTTCAGGGGCAAAACATACATATCAAAAGATACGGTATGGTTTTTGTTTCTTTCATCCGGACTGTAACCGTCGGTTTCGGAATCTAACCGATATCGGCGGAAAACGCTTCCCGCTCGCGGACTCGTGGCTGTTTGCCCTTTACCGCCGGTGAGGACTTGCACCTCGCCCTGAAACAGATTATACCATCATTATAATACGGCGAAAATTGGGTGTCAAGAGCAAAACAATCACAACAATGAAATGCTGTCATACAATAAATTAGAAGAAATCGATAATAAAGCATTTTTTGTACGGATTACAACATTTCGCAGCGACTAAACCGTCAATTGGCTGTTTTGTATCACAGGCATTGCCAACGTTCAGCAAGGAGGCTATTATGACACAGTCCGCAGTTATGATAATATTATCAGCCCTTTCGGTATTTGGTATGATCTTTATCCTTGAGATTTGCGTACGCTTACTTCTTTTTAAAAAAGATGTAGGAACCACAATAAAGATTATACGTAGGCAAGCAAGCGAGCTGGAATATGCGGTGCGCGCATCCCAAAACATGCTCGAATGTGCCCTGCAGCCGCGCGAGACCATCCTGCTTGTTGTATGCGAGGATGAAGATGCCGAAGCACAGGAGATTATTCTGAGATTAAACGAGGAGTACAGCAACATTTTTATGTGCAGTGAAGAGCGTCTGCCGCAGGAGATTATGCGCCTTGCAGGTTTACAAATGCACAGCTAAGGGATATACTTAGTAAGAATAAAGACGTTGGAGGAACTAATGCACAACGAGGAGTTTGCTGTACTGGAGGGGACAATCGAAACCATTGTGTTTCGCAATGAGGATACAGGCTTTACGGTGCTGGAACTTGACAGCGGCGATGAGCTTGTCACAGCGGTGGGGGAGTTTGCTGAGGTAAACGAGGGCGAAGAGGTTAAGCTGATGGGTAACTTCACCACCCACGCTACGCACGGCTCGCAGTTTCGCGCCGTTACCTGTGAGGTGCGCTTGCCCGCTACGGCGGCCGCGGTGCTCAAGTACCTTTCTTCCGGTGCCATTAAGGGCGTAGGCCCTAAAACCGCACAGCGAATTGTCGAAGCGTTGGGCGACAAAGCACTTGAGATTATTGAACAAAAGCCTGAGATACTGCAAGAAGTCAGCGGTATCTCAAAGGCGCGCGCAAAGCAGATAGAAAACGGCTTTAAAAAGGTATTCGGCATCCGCACCGTTATGGCGTATCTGAAGGGATACAACGTACCGCCATTATGTTGTGTGCAGGCATGGAAGCTGTACGGCCCCGCTACGGTGGATATTGTCAGCGCTAATCCATTTGTGCTGTGCACGCCGGAAATTGGGCTTGATTTTGCACAGGCCGATGAGATAGCAAAACAGATGGGGGATTTCGTCCAGTCGCCGGAGCGAGTTGTAGCAGGGGTTTTGCATACCCTTGAGCGCTCCTGTAAAAACGGGCATACCTGTCTGCCGTATTACACACTGCTGGAACGTGCCCAGACGCTGCTGGATGTTGCAACCGATGATATCGAGGATGTGATTTACGATCAATCCCAGCAGCAGAGGCTGGTGTGTGAAGAGGTAGGAGACAAGCAGTACGTCTATCTGCCCGAATACGCCTATGCCGAACGATTTATTGCAAGCCGTTTATCACTCATTCTCGGTGCCTACCCCGATACAAAACAGGATTGGTCCAAAGAGATCGGAGCGCTTGAGCAGGAGACGGGTATCGAATATGAGCATTTGCAGAAAAAAGCGATTTCCATGGCGCTTAGCAACGGCATCATGGTGCTGACAGGGGGCCCCGGTACCGGAAAAACCACCACCATTAAGGGCATTATTGAGCTTTACCGCAAGTCGGGCGATAAGGTTGCGCTTGCGGCGCCTACGGGGCGCGCTGCCAAGCGGATGAGCGAGCTTTCGGGCAGCGAGGCAAAGACCATTCACCGCCTGCTTGAGGTAGAGTATACTAAAGGGGAACGGACATCCTTTCGCCGAAACGCGCGCAACCCGCTCGATTGTGACGTGCTGATTGTGGACGAGTTCTCTATGGTAGACACGCTGTTATTTGAATCGCTGCTCACGGCCACAAAGCTTTCCTGCCGCATTGTGCTGGTTGGCGACGCCGACCAGCTGCCTTCGGTGGGGGCGGGCAACATTCTGCAGGATTTGCTCGACAGCGATTGTGTACCCACAGTAACACTTACCGAAATCTTTCGTCAGGCGGCGCAAAGCCTTATTGTTACCAGTGCGCATGATATCATTCGCGGCGAGCTCCCCTCCATTGATGTCAAGGACAACGACTTCTTCTTTCTGCAGTGCAGCGCCTCACAGGAAGCGGACCTGCTCGTGTCCCTTTGCAAGGTGCGTCTGCCAAAAGCGTACCGATACTCTCCGTTGTGGGATATTCAAGTGCTCTGCCCAAGCCGTATCGGCGAGCTTGGCACCGGTGCGCTCAATACCCGCCTGCAGCAGGCGCTTAACCCCAAAGCAACAGGCAAGCCGGAGGTGAAGGCCGGCTTTGTGCTGTTTCGTGAGGGGGATAAGGTTATGCAGGTGCGTAATAACTACGATATCCTGTGGACGCGTGATGACGGAGAGAACGGCGCAGGTGTATTCAACGGAGACATCGGCATCATCGAGCGCATCGACCGTGCGGCACAGCTTGCGACAATCCGCTACGATGACCGTGTGGCGGAGTATGTATTCGAACAGCTTACCGAGCTTGAGCTTGCCTATGCGATCACGGTGCACAAAAGTCAGGGCAGCGAGTATGAGGCGGTTATCATCCCCCTTGCAAAGCCCGGGCCCAATCTTTATTACCGGAATCTTTTGTATACAGCGGTTACACGCGCAAAACGCCTGCTTATTCTGTTAGGCAACCCCGAGGCGCTTGCCTATATGGTGGATAACAACAAAAAGACATGGCGGTACTCAAATCTGTGCCGGTACATTATTGACGAGGTACTGGGCTAGTATCGGAGTGGATGCAATGAAGATGTGGGAGATGCTGCAAAACTTTGTGTTCCCCAGTATATGCTGCTTTTGCGGCGAGCTTACCGGATACGACCGTGCGGTCTGTCCGGATTGCAGTCGTTCGGTCAAACCCATTTCGGGCATCACCTGTGCGGTATGCGGCATGGAGCAGCCATTTTGCCGCTGTACCGGCACACCGTCTGAATACGAACGGTGCGTTGCCTCGTTTTATTATGAGGATCGGCCAAAGCAAGGAATATTGCTGCTCAAATACGGTGAAGCGCCGTACCTTGCGCGGTATCTATGCGCGTACATGGCGAAACAGGTAATAGCGCGGTACCACGGTGTGTGCATCGACATGGTTGCCGCAGTGCCGATGCACCGATTAAAACGTCGTAAGCGGGGGTATAATCAGGCAGAGGTTCTTGCGTGCGCACTTGCGAAACGACTGAGAGTGACATACCGCGGCAAATTACTGACACAGATACGCGAAAGCCGTGCGCAGCACCTGCAGCATCGTCGCGAACGGGCACAAAATGTTGCGGATATCTACCGTTTGGCAAACAATCCACACATAAAAGGAAAGACCGTTTTATTGGTCGATGATATTGTAACAACCGGCGCAACCCTGCGGGAGTGTGCGGGGGTTTTAAAGGCGGGCGGCGCCAAAGCGGTATATTGCGTCGCTTTTTGTGTGACAAAGCCGATAAACGCTTGAATTTATTCTGGTTTATTTGTATAATTAAAGCTAAAGCTATTTTGGAATGTAATTCTTAACCTGACATTTAATTGCACGGGTATCCCGTGTTTCGCCGTGTGCTGCGCGTACGGACAGAAAGGAAAGAGTACTATGGGAAAAAGAGATATTGGAATCGACCTCGGTACCGCTACTGTCATTGTCTATATTGTCGGTAAGGGTGTTGTGTTATACGAGCCGTCTATTGTGGCGGTAGAAACTCTTTCGGGCAGAATTGTCAGTGTAGGTGAGGAAGCCTTTAAGCTGCTTGGCAGAACCCCAGATAGTATTCGTGCTGTCCGGCCGCTTCAGGATGGTGTTATCTCCGATTATGTTCTTACCGAGCAAATGATTAAGCATTTTCTTAAACGTGCGTGCGGCAACATGATATTCAAGCCCCGTGTTGCGTTCTGTGTGCCCTCCGGTATTACCGATGTGGAGTCGCGCGCTGTGATTGAAGCGGCCATTACTGCGGGTGCGCGTAAGGTGTATCTTATTGAGGAGCCTGTTGCTGCCGCAATCGGTGCGGGAATTGATATCTCTCGTCCCAACGGCTGTATGATTCTTGATATCGGGGGCGGTACAACCGATATTGCGGTAATCTCACTCAACGGTATTGTATGTAAATCGTCACTTAAAACAGCGGGCAACAAGTTCGATGCCGCGCTTATAAAATATATCCGCAACAAATACAGCGTGCTCATCGGTGAAAAGACGGCAGAACGTCTCAAACAGGAGATCGCTTGTGTGTGGGAACCCAACCCTAATGATACTATGGAGATTAAGGGGCGAAACCTCATAACAGGCTTGCCGCAGAAGATCACCATCTCGGCGGTAGAAACCAAAGAGGCGTTGGATGAGCCGATTTCAGTGATTGTGCAGGCAATCCAATCGGTGGTAGAGCGCACCCCACCCGAACTCGTAGCGGATGTTTCCGAATCAGGGCTTATGCTAACCGGTGGCGGCTCGATGCTGCGCGGTTTATCGCAGTATATTACCGCTGAGCTTCGCATGAAGACCCGTGTAGCGGAAAATCCAACCAACTGCGTTGCTGTCGGCACCGGACGCGCGTTTGAGTATATCGATATCCTGCAAGACGGCTTCTTTAACCCGTCCACCTATAAGTATCAATGAGAACAAATAAAAGCGGGAGGGCTGTGCTCTCTCGCTTTTGCTTTGCAGGAAAAGCTGATATTCGTAAAAAGCTGGATTGCAGAAGGGATTTGATCTACGATGAACCGATGCGTTAATGTGGTGGGATTGCTTTTATCGGCGGGTATTTTTCTGTTATGCTGTGGCTGCACACAACAATTACAGCCGCTTGCCGAACCGTCTGATGGCGCATTATCTGGCGCGCAAAATACCCCCGCGTCCTCGGATACGGCATCAACCCTTCCGCCGCTACCCGAGGAGGACGCAATCCGTAGGGTGGACGAGATTTCTGTGCGATTTATTGAGCATCTTGTTAAGGGTACCGAAGAAGTGTTTGCTGTCGATAACGGCTATGTTTTGGAGCAGAGCGGCCAAACGGTAAACGTGCGCAAGCTTGCGGAATTTGTGCAGGCGCTGGATGAACAAGAAACAGCAGAGCTTGTTGTGCTGAAGTATGGCGGTGTATATCAGCGGTATGATGTGTATCTGCTGCAAGCAACCATGGGGGACGACTGTACCGTTACAATTACAACATCCTCAAATCCACCCACCCAAACCCTTGCGCTTAGCAGATATGAACAGACCGAGAATGAGTATGTGTTCTATGTAGCAACTGAGCCGCTTTACATCGGCAAGAACGGCTCAAGTGGCTACACCGGCTTGTGTGACCATGAAAACTGGGAGCATGCCATAGATACTTCTCTGATAGCGCTCGTTGGTGAGCACCGTTATCTTCAGTGGCTGAAGCAGGCGGCGCAAAACAGCTTAGACTATCGCAGATGTGAGGCAGACATCCTCTCTTTTCTCAAAGCGTTCCGGATTGACTACGACACCTTTGTTCAGACAATCGGAAGCAATGCCCCAGGCTATGATTTGGACCGGATCAGACGCAAGGCGTACCCCGATTATCTCAAGATAGCGACACAAGAAACCTCCCTCGCCGAGATTGGAACGCTCTGCTTTGCGGAATATATGCGTAAGCAGATGTCAAACAAGGCGGAGGATGGCACACAGGTGCTTTCGTATAAGCTTAAGAACATCGAGCTGTTTGCGGGGGATATCGAAGAATTCGCGGTTCGCGTCGAATATGACTACACGTTTTCGGGGGCCGATAAGGGGATGTCGGTTCATGCTGCCGGCAACGGAGAGTATAATGGTAAAGACACGATTACAGGCGCATACCGTGAGCTGCGCATAAAACGAGTGGATAAAGACAGCTATGCAGTTTTAGGTGTTGGCACCGGCGGGTATGGCATGTGGCTTGCACCTATAGACTAAGCGTACTGTATAAATCACATAAAAGGGCCGTCCGCATCACAGCCTGTTGATGCAGACGGCCCTTATCATATGAACCGGTGTTTGCAGAGGGAAGCACCGGCTCAGCAAGCTGTTATTTACAGCGCAAAGTAGTCTGCCGCAGCCGAGAACAGCTTTTGGTTTTTGTCGCCTTCTATATTCTTGCAGATATCCTTGCCAACGCGCTCGCTGTGTCCCATTTTGCCAAGAATACGGCCATCGGGGGAGGTAATGCCTTCTACCGCGTAGAACGAGCTGTTGGGGTTAAAGCGGACATCCATCGTCGGATTGCCGTCGAGGTCTACGTATTGTGTAGCAATCTGTCCGTTGCGTGCAAGGCGGGTCAAAAGCTCCTCCGATATGATAAAGCGCCCTTCGCCGTGCGAGATGGGCAGGGTGTGGATGTCGCCAACGCTTGTATACATCAGCCACGGGGAGAGGTTGGAGGCCACGCGGGTTTGCACCATCGTCGACTGATGACGGCCGATGGCATTATAGGTCAACGTAGGGCTTAAATCGTCCGCATCCAAGATGTCGCCGAATGGTACTAACCCCAGCTTAATCAGCGCCTGGAAGCCGTTGCAGATGCCGATCATCAGGCCGTCGCGATGCTGCAGTAAATTGCGCACCGCCTCGGTGATACGGGGGTTGCGGAAGAATGAAGTAATAAATTTCGCAGAACCATCCGGTTCGTCACCGCCCGAGAAGCCGCCCGGCAGTGCAATTATCTGACTGTCACCAATAAGCCGTTCCATACGGTCAATCGATTCGGCAATCGCCTGTGCCGTCAGATTGCGGATAACACAGCACTCGGCGACAGCGCCCGAAAGCTCGAACTGACGCGCGGTGTCATCCTCGCAGTTGGTACCCGGGAATACGGGAATCAACACACGGGGCTTTGCAATCTTTGCCTTAGGAGCCGTACGGTGCATGGCGCTGTACGAGAAGGTTTCAACCGGTGTTTGCTCTACCGAAACATTGCAGGGGAATACACTTTCAAGCTTTGCTTCCCACAACGATTCCAGACGGTTTAGGGGCACACGCTTTCCCGCATATTCCAGATAGTAATCGCTGTGCGTAACACCGATAATGTCAAATTCATCGCCGGTGCCGTCAAGCTCTACCAAGAAGCCGCCATAACCGCCGGAATACAGAACTGTGTTGTCAAGCTGCTGGGTGAAGGTAAAGCCGATGCGGTTGCCAAGGCTCATTTTAAAGATTCCCTCGGCGATACCGCCGGAGGTAAGCGCCCATACCGACTTTGCACGACCGCTTGCAATCAGCGACTGTACTTTATCAAAGCATTCCTTTATGCTGTCAAAGTCCGGCAGACGGTTTTCAAGCATGGCGGGCGCAATCAGCGCCACATGGCTGCCGCTCTGTTTGAACTCGGGCGAAACTACGCCGCTTGCCTTCGCGCACGAAATGGCAAACGACACCAGTGTGGGCGGAACATCAATGTCTTCAAACGTACCAGACATCGAATCCTTACCGCCGATGGCGGCAATGCCAAGCTCCAGCTGTGCCTTAAGCGCACCGAGCAGTGCCGCAAGCGGCTTGCCCCAGCGTACCGGGTCGCCCTTGGTACGTTCAAAAAATTCCTGCAGCGTCAGGTAACAGCCGTTCCGCGAGCCGCCTGCCGCAACCACCTTTGCCACCGAACTTATCACCGCGTAAATCGCGCCATGGAACGGGCTTTGCTCCGAAAGGTAAGGGTCAAAGCCATATGCCATTACCGAGCAGGTGTCGGTTTCGCCGTTTGGTACCGGCAGCTTTGCGGCCATCGCCTGAATCTCGGTGTGCTGGGTTTTTCCGCCATAGGGCAGGAGTACTGTGGCCGCACCGACGGTGGAGTCGAACCGGTCGGCAAGCCCCTTCTGCGAGCAGATGTTAAGGTCGCTCACAAGCGCCTCCATACGGCTTGCAAAATCGCCGGACGGCAGCACCGGTTCAGTGAATGAGGGGGCTTTCACACGTACGTTTGTGCGTTTGGGCGCGCCGTTACTGTTTAGAAATTCGCGCGAGATGCTTACAATCTGTTTATTGTTCAGCTGCATCACAAGGCGGTTGGTATCGGTAACATCGGCAACATGGGTTGCCTCAAGATTTTCGCTGTCTGCAAGTTCAATAAAGCGTGCAAGGTCTTTTTTGTGCACCACACAGGCCATACGTTCCTGCGACTCGCTGATTGCAAGCTCGGTGCCGTCAAGGCCATCGTATTTTTTGGGAACGCGGTCAAGGTAGATGCACAGCCCATCCGCAAGCTCGCCGATTGCAACCGAAACCCCGCCCGCGCCAAAGTCGTTGCAGCGGCGGATGAGTCTGGTTACCTCAGGATTGCGGAACAGGCGCTGTATCTTACGTTCTTCGGGGGCGTTGCCCTTTTGTACCTCTGCGCCACAGCTTTCAAGCGACTGCAGCGTGTGAGATTTTGAGGAACCGGTTGCACCGCCGCAGCCATCGCGTCCGGTGCGTCCGCCCAAAAGCACTACCACATCGCCGGGCTCGGGGCATTCGCGCACCACATGCTCGGCCTTTACGGCGCCTACCACAGCGCCAAGTTCCATGCGCTTTGCAACATACCCGGGGTGGTACAGCTCTTTCACATACCCGGTTGCAAGCCCTATTTGGTTACCGTAGGATGAATAACCGTTTGCCGCTGTAGTCACCAACTTCTTTTGGGGCAGTTTGCCCGCCAGTGTCTGCGAGAAGGGGATAAGCGGGTCTGCGGCACCCGATATGCGCATTGCCTGATACACATACGCGCGCCCCGAAAGGGGATCGCGGATTGCACCGCCGAGGCAGGTAGCGGCACCGCCAAACGGCTCAATCTCGGTAGGGTGGTTGTGAGTTTCGTTTTTGAACAGCAGCAGCCAGTCCTCCGGCTTGCCGTCCACATCCACCGTAACCTTAACCGAGCAGGCGTTAATCTCGTCCGACTCATCAAGATTTGGAAGCAGTCCCTGCTGCTTTAAGTATTTGGCACCGATTGTGGCGATATCCATTAAACTTTGCGGCTTGTCCTTCTTTGTATAAACCGCATGGCGAATGTTTAAATACTCTTTGTATGCTTTTTGGATATCGGCACAGTCAATCTCAACATCCGCAAGCTCGGTTAAAAAGGTGGTGTGCCGGCAATGATCCGACCAGTAGGTGTCAATCATGCGAATCTCGGTCACAGTTGGGTCGCGCCGTTCCGTATCGCGAAAATACTGCTGACAGAACATAATATCGTCAAAATCCATTGCAAGGCCCATCGTTTTGACAAAATCATCGAGAGCTGCCCGGTCGTAACCGATAAACCCGGTGAGCGTTTCTACATCCTCGGGTGCGGGCTGGTTTAGTGTGAGTGTACGAGGCTTGTCAAAGCCCGCCTCGCGGGACTCGACAGGGTTAATCAGGTACCCCTTAATCTGTTCAAACTCGTCATCGGTAAGCGCGCCCTCCAGAAGAAAAACCTTTGCGGAGCGGATCAGCGGACGCTCTTTCTGCGTCATCAGTGAAATACACTGTGCGCACGAATCGGCGCGCTGATCAAACTGTCCGGGCAGATACTCCATCGCAAACATGCGCCCCGTATGCTCGGGCAGCTCATCGTAGAGGTTGTCCACCTGCGGCTCGGAAAAGATGGTTCGCTTTGCCGCCTCAAAATCCTCTTCGCTCAGCTCCTGTGCATCGTACCGGTTAACAATCCGCACGCCGGTAAGAGATGTGATACCAAGTGTCGCGCGGATATCGGCAAGCAACCCGCCTGCCTCAACCGCAAAGCTATTCTTTTTTTCCACATACACCCGAAAAACCACCATCATCCTCAACCATTCCTTTCGCATATGTCTGCCCGCTACGCGGGGAATTAGCATATGAACCCTTCGCTAAAGTTTTGCCATTATTTCAAGTTCACCGATGCAGCCGTCATCAGATACATCGGTAATCTTTACAGAAACAATCTTGCCCTCAAGGCAGGTGTCGGCAGGGCAGCGCACCTTAACCGGCGTATAGCTTTTGGTATAGCCGCTGTAAAAGCCGCCCTCGCGTGTTTCAAACAGCACAGGCTCGGTGCGTCCAACCTGTGTGCGCAAAAAAACACTTCTCGCATGGTCGGCGGCCTGCAGCATGCGACGGCTCCGCGTGGTCTTCACCTGCTGCGGAACCTGTTCCTTAATCAGCGCGGCACGGGTACCGGCGCGCATCGAATAGGAGAAAACATGTGCCTTGGCAAAGCCTACGGCACTGAAAAATTCAAGCGACTCCACAAATTCTTCGTCGGTTTCCTGCGGGAACCCCACCATAATGTCGGTGGTAATTGCGCTGTTTTCAAATTCAGCGCGGATCATATCAACAATCTCCATATACTGCGCGGTGGTATAGTGGCGGTTCATGCGCCTTAGGGTTTGGTCGCAGCCGCTTTGCAGTGATAGGTGAAACTGCGGGCAGAAGGCGGGCAGCACTTTCATCGCGCGAATATCCTCGCGCGTCAAAAGCTCCGGCTCAAGCGATCCCAGGCGAACACGCTCGATGCCGGGGATGGCTGCGGCACAGCGCACCGCATCAATCAGCCGAAGGCCCAGATCGGTTCCGTAGCAGGAAAGATTGATGCCCACCAGCACCACCTCGCGGTATCCGGCCTGCGCAAGTGAATTCAACTCATCTCGCAATTCATCCAGCGGTTTGGAACGCACCGGCCCGCGTGCGGTGGGGATGATGCAATACGAGCAGTATCGCTCGCAGCCATCCTCAATTTTTACAAACGCGCGGGTATGCTCCATAAAGGCGTCGGCACGCATCTGTTCAAACTGCTCGCCGCGCTCATGTTTTGTAATATCAACAACACGTTCTCCCGTTGCCATAAAGCTGCGGATTGCGTCCAACAGCCCTTTGCGGTTGTAAGCGCCCGTTACAACATCTGCTTCGGGCAGAAGATCTGATTGGTCGGGAAACGCTTGCGGCATACAACCGCAAAGCGCAATAACAGCGCCCGGGTTTTCTCTGCGCGCCCGGCGCAGTGCCTGACGGTTTTTGCGGTCGCCGGTATCGGTAACGGTACAGGAGTTGATGACGCAAACATCCGCGCTTTCGCCAAACGCAACAATGTCGTAGCCCTGCGCCGAAAAGAGCTGCTTTAATATCTGCGTTTCATACTGGTTTACCTTGCAGCCAAGTGTATAGAACGAAGCCCTCATCGTACTGTAACAGCACCTTTCTCATCATCGCGCATACTGTTCGGGGAGCGCAACCCCTCGCGCAAAAAAAACGGTTTTGCGCCGGTGAAACAACACATAAAAGCCGGATGGAACCCTCCGGCTTACAAGTCATATACCCATGAAAAACAGCGGGCACCTGTGCGCCGCATCGACAGATAAGGAAGCACCCGCTTGCGGTGCCACAAAACTAAACAAAAATAAAGTCTGTTTATTAGTATTATAATAAATTATAGAAAGAATTACAATTAGCAGTTGACTTAAAATAACGAGACTGATATAGTGTAATTGTAGGCAAAGTATATTGAATTTATTACAATCTACAGTTTAGGGAGGGTTTTTCATGAAAACCGCAAATATTATGTTAAACACGATTAACGACGTTAAGGATTTCGTTGCAGTTGTAAATAAGTATGATTTCGATGTGGATCTTATTTCGGGCAGATATGCCGTAGACGCAAAGTCCATTATGGGTATCTTTAGCCTTGATTTGTCAAAACCGATTGCGCTTCAGGCACATTGCGATAATTGCGCGGAGTTTGATGCCGATCTTGCGAAGTTCGTCATCTAAACAGGTTCTCTTATTACCTATGCTAAAAGAGGAGAGCGAGTGTATTACTCGTTCTCCTTTTTGTTTTGCCGCCGTGTGCCGCTATTTTTTATAGGGATATCATAACGAAGGGTGCCCACCGCATAAACTATAGAAAATAGACAATCATACGCTGTAAAGGGTGAGTGTGGTATGCTGGTAAAAAGAAGACGGTTGGGTGCAGCCGGTGCGCTGGTGACAGTCTGCATGGCGGTCATGCTTTGCCCGGCGGCATATGCCGACACGGCAAATTCAGGGGTTCCTCCGGTTGAGATTACCGCACCGTCCGCAATACTGATTGAGCGCATCAGTGGTGAGGTGCTGTTTGAAAAGAACGCTGATGAGGTTATGCCGCCGGCGTCGGTTACAAAGATTATGACCCTTCTGCTTGCGGTGGAAGCGATAGAGGAGGGCAAGCTCTCTCTTGAGGATATGGTAGGCGTTTCCGAGAACGCAAATTCAATGGGCGGAAAACAGATATGGCTTGAGGTTGGGGAGGAAATGTCGGTAAACGACCTGATTAAGGCGACAGCGATTTCTTCCGCAAACGATGCAGCCGTTGCACTGGGCGACGCCGTTGCAGGCAGCGAAAGTACCTTTATCGCGTTGATGAACGAGCGGGCAAAGGAACTTGGTATGGAGAACACCACCTTTCTCAACGCCTCGGGACTGGATGCCCCGGGGCATATGAGCACCTCGCGTGATATCGCGATTATGTCAAAAGAGCTTTTGTCCCATCCGATGATTATAGACTATACAACCATTTGGATGGACTCATTGCGAAATGGAAAAACACTGTTGGTTAACACCAATAAACTTGTGCGTTTCTACGAGGGAACAACAGGGCTGAAAACCGGCACAACCAATTCTGCGGGATATTGCCTGAGCGCATCGGCAGAGCGTGGTGGGCTTTCCCTTATCGCTGTCGTGATGGGTGACAAAAACAGTGAGGAACGTTTTACCTCCGCGCGCACGTTGCTCGATTACGGCTTTGCAAACTGGGAGGTAGTCGCCCCCAAACCGCTTGAAACGCCTATTGAGCCGGTTAAGGTAATCAAAGGAACCGAGGAAACGGTTGCGGTGGAAAGTCATCCCGCAGGAACCGTGCTCATTCGCAAGGGTGAAGAGGGCAGCATTGAGTATAAAGTGGAGATTGCGGCGGATGTAACGGCACCCGTTGCAGCGGGGCAGACGCTCGGTCGGGTAGTCATGTACTCGGGTGGCAGAGAGATCGGCTCCTATCCGCTTACGGCGGCAAAATATGTCGGTAAGCTTACGTTTTGGGTAGCGTTCAGGGCACTTTGGACGTCAATGCTCGCGTTAAAATAAGTGGTGCAGTTTAACTATGTTCGGTGGCAATTGCAACGTATTTTGCGCATCGGGCACGAGGCGGCGGATATTTACGCTTCGTGCCCTTATGTTGTATATTCCAAAGTCGGGCAATACCAGTATTAGCATAAATGCGGCAATGAAATCGATGGAAGATTGTTTATTTGTTCCGGTAATTTTTCATGTGTGCACTTGAAAAAAACTTCCTGATAGGGTAATATAGAGACAGAGACATCATAGGTAATAATGATACCGTAACATCGAACGTTTTGGCTGTACTTGGGCGTAAAACAGGGATGCGGTTGGGGGGAATATCAAATGGGGATGAAGTTTAACGGAAGATACTTAAATGGATTTGTGTCTGACCACGAATTTGCCGCATTAGAGGGGCAGATTAAGGATGCACATGAGAAGCTGCACAACAAAACGGGCCTTGGCAGCGATTTTCTGGGTTGGGTTACACTGCCCACCGACTACAACATGGTTGAATTCGAGCGTATTAAGAGAGCGGCTACGAGAATCCGGCAGAGCTCGCAGATTCTGATTGTTATTGGAATTGGCGGTTCTTATCTGGGTGCGCGGGCCGCTATTGAACTTTTACGGTCTCCTTTCTACAACAACCTGCAAAAGGAGACCCCCGAAATCTACTTTGCCGGTAATAACATCAGCCCCACTTATTTAAACGAGCTGCTTTGCATCTGCGAGGGCAAGGATATTTCGGTCAACATTATCTCCAAATCGGGTACGACTACCGAACCCGCACTTGCGTTTCGCGTGTTTCGGGAGCTGCTCGAGAAAAAATACGGCAAACAGGGCGCGCGTGAGCGCATCTACTGCACCACCGATGCTGCGCGCGGCACACTCAAAGAGCTTTGTAATCGCGAAGGCTACGAAACGTTTGTTATCCCCGACGATGTGGGTGGGCGCTTTTCGGTACTTACCGCTGTCGGCCTTTTGCCTATTGCAGTGAGCGGTGCCGGTATAGATGCAATCATGAACGGAGCGCGACAGGCACAGGAAGAGCTTGGCGTCTGCGACCTTCAAACAAACGGCTGTTACCGTTACGCAGCAGCACGCAACATACTCTACCGCAAAGGCAAGGCGGTAGAACTGCTCGTCAGCTACGAACCCGCATTTGCCATGATGGCGGAGTGGTTTAAACAGCTTTTTGGCGAAAGCGAAGGCAAAGACCATAAGGGTTTATTCCCCGCATCGGTAATCTTCTCTACCGATCTGCATTCGATGGGCCAGTACGTGCAGGATGGCGCGCGGCTGATGTTTGAGACTGTAGTGCATATTAATAAGCCAAAACAGGATTTATTTGTGAAATCTGACCCCGAAAACTTTGACGGGCTTAACTTTCTTTCCGAGCAGAACATGAGTATAGTTAACCAGAAGGCGTTTGAGGGCACTGTGCTGGCACATACCGGCGGCGGTGTACCGAATATTCTTCTTGAGCTGCCCGAAATCAATGAGCAGGAGTTTGGCTATATGGTGTATTTCTTTGAAAAGGCATGCGCCATCTCCGGCTATCTGCTTGGCGTTAACCCGTTTGATCAGCCCGGTGTGGAAAGCTACAAGGTAAACATGTTCGCGCTGCTCGGCAAACCCGGCTATGAGAGCCAAAAGGCGTACCTGGAGTCACAGCTAAACGGCTGAAGCATCTGCCGGTAACCCCTGCAGATGACAGAATACTAAATTTTTCAGGGAGGTATTCTTATGATAAAACTGATTGTTGGGCACAAAGGTTCCGGCAAGACCAAAACGCTGATTGAACAAATCAATCAAACCGCAAAAACCGCAAAGGGCAATATCGTGTGTGTTGAAAAGGCGATGAAGCTTACCTATGACATTGACAGCAGTGTTCGGCTGATCGATATCGATTTATACAACGTTTCAGGGTATGACGCATTCTACGGCTTTGTTGCGGGCCTTTATGCCAGCAACTATGACCTTACCGATGTGTACGTAGACGGCATACTTAAGATTGGCGGCAGAAACCTTGAAGAGCTTGGCGCAACTTTTGACAGGCTCGAGGTTCTCAACCAAAAGAATGAGGTTAACATGGTGTTTACCGTATCCTGCAATCTTGAAGACCTTCCCGACAGCGTAAAGAAGTATCTCTAACGCTTGCAAAACTAAAATAATATGCGCCGCCGCGGGCAGCAACGGTTGTTGCGTGTTTTGCGGCGGCACTTTCGTGTATATCTTGCCTTGGCAAAACATAGCATTTGGTTAAAGGGGATGGATTTGTGCGGATTCGATACATAAAAAAACTTTTGCCCGCCGTCGCGGTTCTGGCGGCATTTCTACTGTTGCTTAGCGGTTGCTTTGGCCGGGTTTTAGGCCCCTTGTTGGACGAGGTGCAAGAGCGTATCGGAAATGGCAGCACAGCGGGAAGCAGCGAGCTTGCGGATGATTATTATCAGGCGATAAACGGTGCTTGGATTAACAAAGCTACCATCGGCAGCGGGGTGCCTGCGATCGACAGCTTTACCGAGGTATCGATGCAGACGACAACCGATCTGCTCGCTATTTTAATGGAACTTGGCGACAAGGCACCTGCCTACTCCGAGCAAAGCGATGAGCGGCTGCTGGCTGATTTCTACAACAATGCAATGGATTATGAGCGCAGAGATCAGGACGGAATTGCCCCGATACAGCCGTTTCTCGATGCCATAACCTCGGCAGACAGTCTTACACAGCTGACCGATGCGCTGGTTATGATGGACAACGCCGGTATCGGCAGCTTTGTTACCTGGGATGTAAGCGCAGATCTTTACGACAGCACCACAAACGCACTCTATGTTTCGGTGGCATATATCGGCCTGCCGCAAAAAGAATATTACCACGATACCGACTCTCAGTCGGTAATGGTACGTACCGCATATATCAAATACCTGACAGCACTCTTTGAACAGGTTCCGCAGTATGCCGGCACCGCACAGAAGGCCGCACAATCGGTACTTGATTTTGAAACGGAGCTTACAGAGTCATTTTGGAGCGCCGAAGAATGGAATACGATCAGTAACATTTACAACCCGATGAGCCTTGACGAGATTGCGTCCGCAATGGGCATTTTCGATACACGTCGTTTTTACCAAAGCACCGGTATTGCGGATGCAAGCCGCTATATCGTTCATTGCCCGCAGTATCTTGGTAAGGTAGGGGAGCTGTATACGGAATCAAACCTTGGCCAGCTTAAGCAATATGCCGTTGCAATGGTATTATCGCAGGCCTCCAGCTACCTCACACGCGAGCTTGAGACGATACAAACCGAGTTTGACAATGCCATCAATGGTTCGGCCGGCAGCCTGATGGATATTGAAAAAGCCTATAACACCGTAAACAACTATATGGGCGAATTACTCAGCCGCATCTATGCCGAGCAGTTGTTCGGCGAGCAGGCAAAGGCCGAGGTTGAGCAGATGGCAAGGCTAATTATCGCAACCTACGAGCAGCGCATCCGCAACCTTGATTGGATGAGTGAAGCGACAAAAGACAGTGCAATTAAAAAACTTGACGCCATGAACATAAAGATTGGCTACCCCGACGCTTGGGAAGACTATTCGGCGGTTGCTATTCGCTCTTACGATGCGGGCGGCAGCCTGTACGGCAACATCATGAGCCTATATTCCCACCTGTGTCAGCAGTCGCTTGCTAAGATTGGCCAGCCCGTAGACCGCGGCCAGTGGCAGATGTACAGCCACACCGTAAATGCATACTATTCCCCCACGGGCAATGAGATTGTTTTTCCGGCCGGTATCCTGCAGCCTCCGTTTTTTGACCCTGGCGCCTCTTTGGAGGAGAATCTCGGCGGGATTGGGTCTATCATAGCACATGAGATTTCGCACGCGTTTGACGACACCGGAGCACTGTTTGATGAGAACGGCAACTACACAGATTGGTGGACTGAAGCGGATCTTGCCGCCTATCAGGATAAAACATATAGCTTAGTGAGACAGTATGAGGAGATTGAGGTAACAAGCGGCGAGTATATTAATGGAACGCTTACACTTGGTGAGAACATCGCCGATTTGGGAGGACTTGCCTGTGTGGTACAGGTGGCAAAGGAACAGGGAGGTAATCTTGATCTGCTGTTTCGCTCCTATGCACGCGCATGGCGGTCCAAATCAACGCCCGAGTATACCTCTTATTTGCTGAAGGTTGATACCCATTCACCGGATAAATACCGTGTGAATCAGGTGCTCAAAAATATTGATGAATTCTATGAGGTATACAAAGTTGCAGAAAGCGACGGTATGTATCTTGCACCCGAAGAGCGGGTACGCATATGGTAGCGTGCAGCGATATTTCACTTGATATATTTGACCAAATATGAGATAATTCCCATATGTTAAAACAACAAGAAAAATGAGGTGTAATAATGACTTATGAAATCTTTGGCGGCAATCTGCCCGCTGTAACCATCCGCCTTGCGCAGGGAGAGAGCATCTATACCGAATCGGGCGGTTTGTCCTGGATGACCGACAGTATCGCGATGGAAACCAATATGAAGGGCGGATTCATGAAAGGCCTTGGCAGAATGCTGTCAGGTGAATCGCTGTTTATGGCCACTTTCACCGCAATCGCACCCAATCAGGAGATTACCATTGCGTCGTCCTTCCCCGGTGCGATTGAGGTTCTAGAGCTCTCGCCGGGCCGGGAGTACATATGTCAAAAGGGCGCCTTTTTGTGCGCGCAGCCGCAGGTCGAACGTACAACTGAGATAACCAGAGGCGTTGCAAGCGGCATGTTTGGGGGCGAGGGCTTTATTATGCAGCGTCTCAAAGGCAGCGGCTATGCGTTTTTAGAGATTGACGGGTCGTTGCAAAAGGTTACACTTGCCCCGGGCCAGAGACTAAAGGTTGATACCGGCCACGTAGCTGCATTTGAAGCGACGATGGGGTATACGGTGGAGACGGTCAAGGGTTTTAAAAACATCCTGTTCGGCGGTGAAGGGTTGTTCTTAACAGTTTTGCAAGGCCCGGGTACCGCTTACCTGCAAACCATGACCATGCCGGGCTTTGCAGGCAGAATCGTGCCCTATCTTCCTAAAAGCAGTAACTAGTATTGCGGGTAAGAATAGCCCCCTTATTGCCTGATAAACAGTTACCCGCGGTAAGCTGTTTAAATACAGAGATGCCTATGAATATGTCGGCGCAGGGCAGGTGAAAGCAGGTATGACGACTGTAATCTGCTGCGATTGCAACGAGCAGCATCGATCAGAGCTTGTAGAACTGCTTGAATGTTTTACATGGGCGGATAAGCTTAATGTTCTTTCTGTCGCAGAGCCTCAGCAGCTACTTTCCGCTGCCTGCGAACAGACGGATATTGTAATTTGCGACATTATTTTAGAGGACCAAAGCGGCATTGCGGTTGCCAGAGAGATCAAGAAAAGGTTCCCTCATGTTTGCATCATCTTTTTCTCCAATCTTTTAACCTATTGTGAGGAAATCTATGCCGTTGAGCACATTGCGTTTATCCGTAAGCCGATTACAAAAAGCAAGTTGGAGGCAGCACTACTCAGGGGAATATCTCGGCGCGAAAGAGAAAAAGACAGCTATGTATTTGTGCGGAGCAAGAATCTTTCCACTACGGTAGCACTTGCAGATATTCTGTATCTTGAATTTTCAAAAAAGCAGATTAATGTGATTACCGATGAAAATTTCTATTCCGTTTTAGGCAAGCCGGACGGCATCCTCGCGCGCCTTGACCACCGATTCTTGCAGTGTGCGGAGAGTTGCTATGTTAATATGGAGAAGGTCGGATCACTTGATAAATCCACGATAACGCTGTTCGACGGCACGGCTCTGCCGCTTGAGCGCAGCTTTTATGCCGCTGCCAGAAAGGTTTACATAAATTTCTTGAATGCGCGCGATTTGTCAAACGCTAAGCCCGGTATCCGCACCTGAAGCGAAAGGCCGATTATGCTTGCGTGCCTAAGTTAATTTATTAAAGCCGCATCTCGTAACACTGCGAGATGCGGCTTTGCGTATTTGCATATTACAGCTGTGATGCAAAAATCGAGAAAATAATGTCGCCCGACTGCGGCAAATATTCATGTCCGTAATCGGGATATAGGATCATCTCTTTCTCACAGTTTAAATTATTGTATATGGCAAACTGCGTAGAAGGCGGGCAGATTAAATCTGAGAGTGCAGTAAACATAACAACCTTTGATCTGATGCGGCTTGCGTGGTTGTGCAGGTCAATATATCCAAGCCGCGTAAAGACCCTGTCCTCCTGCTTATGCAACGGGTCACGATGCCGGAAGTAGCGTTTAATCTCAGAATAGGCGCTCAGGTCAATGTCGGTCGACTCCCATACATGCCGGAAGTCGGAAAGAAATGGGTACCCCGAGCATGCAAGCTTAATGCGCGGTTCAAGGCTTGCGCACGCAAGCGTTAATGCGCCGCCCTGCGAAAAGCCGGTAGCACCTACACGGGCTTCATCTATGTAATCAAACGACATTATAATACGAGCAAGCTGTACGGTATCCAAAAATGCGTTTCGGTAAAAAAGCTTGTGGGGGTTAGGGTCATCCAGACCTTTGACAATATGCCCTTCCAGCGAATTACCCCCTACCGTAACAGCGTCATCCGAAAGGCCGCCCTGGCCGCGGGTATCAAGTGCCGCAACCACAAAACCAAACTTTGCGTAATTTATCTTATCAATCCAATCACCGCTGTTTCCATGGTACCCGTGAAACATCAAAATGGCTGGGCAAGGGGTATCTGTCTTTACAGGCTTAACAAGCTTTGCGTGAAGTCTGGCACCGCCAACACCGGTAAAATACAGGTGATAGCATTCTACACCATCAGCTTCAAAGTTTGCGGGCTCCAGTATGTACGTCATACTTTGCGCATCAAGCTCAGCGAGTGCTTCTGCCCAGTATGCGGAGAAATCCTTCGGTTTTTCATTGGTTCCTTTGTACTTTTTTAGTTCCTTTAGCGGCATATCTACGATAGGCATATTCACGTCTCCGTTTCTGCGTTGTTGTGCCGTTGCACTTAAACTGTTATCTATCGCACTGCGGACAAAAAATACTATCAATATAGAATAATATACATTATAATTAAGGAAGAAACAATATCATAATAGTTCGATTTCTATATCAATTTGTTTAAAATGTACCGGGGAAGGAGAGGGTTCTATGAAATCTGGTACGATAATTTCTGTGCTTATTACGTTCATGCTGATGATACTGTGCGGATGTATGCCGGAAAGCCCAGGTGTGACGCTTGGCAATCCCATTTCCTCCGGCCTCGATATTTCGTCACCCATGCAATCGTCATCGCTGCAAAGCAAGGAGGATTGGCTGCTTTCAGCTACCTACCGCGAAGTGGAATACTCCGCCTATATGACGATGGAGCAATACGACAGGGTGTTTGGCTCAAGCGGTATGGTGCCAAGCACCCCTGTGCTCGCGCCCGACGGCGGCAGCATCCTATACTTCTACCCAGCAGAGTTTGAAGAGGCAAGCGCGCTGTTTCGGTACGACCTTGCAACCGAAACGGCACAGCCCGTCCTGACACAGCAGGATATCGGCGCGTCGCAATCCGTCAAATGGGTTGCATGGCAGGAGGATGGTGCGCTGCTGCTTGTTATCGGTTATCGTTATGGTACCATCTCGCCGGGCGGGGCGGTGTATCTGCTAAAGCCTGAGCAGGCCCCTGCGCTGCGGCTGCTGTACTCCACGCGCAAAGAAACCGAGCAGGTACTTACCGCGCAGTTACAGGATACAACGCTCACAATGACGGTGGCGGTTTTTGATGCGGATTTTATGGAGTACGAGCAAACAGAGCGCGTTATACAGGTTAACCCGCGGCAAGCCCCAATCGCACAGCTTGGCGGTGTACTGAACGTTCCGCAAAATTCTTTGGCGGTTATCTTTAATTATCCCACTGCGGAGCAGCTTGCGGCCTACCCGAACCTTGACGTGTATGAGCACGACACAAGCGGCGAGGAGCTGCTGCTTGTTCCGTCGCACGAGGGAACGCACATCCTGCTTGAAGAGATGGAATTTGACCAGACGCTTGAACAGTTTGTACCTTCTGCTGTGCGGTACGACAAGATGTCGCTTGCGGGTCAGGCCTTGCATATTAAAGCAGTACGTCCCGAGGGCGGCCCGCAGTTGCGCTTGACACTGACCTACGGGGATCATGCTGCGCAGTATTACATCACCTACAACGGCAAAGACGGCACACCCGAACGAGAAGATATTATGCATGAGTAATAGTGCAAACAGAGCAATCCCATTGCGCCCGCAAACAGATAATAAAGCTGTTTGCGGGCGTTTATGTACAACAACATAAAAATAAAAAACAATTGTTGACAAGTGAACGATTGTTAACTATACTAATGTTAACAGATGTTCACTTAAAGGAGAACATAATGAATACCAAGGAGCGTATATGGCGCGAAGCCCTGGGCCTATTCTCGCAGCGCGGGTACGAGGGGGTATCGGTGCGCGATATTGCGGCCGCCGTCGGGGTGCGTGAGAGCGCCTTGTACCGGCATTACCAAAACAAGCAGGAGATTTATGACCATATTTTGATGCAATACGCGGAGCATATGATGCATTTCTTTATGCAGATGCAGCTTACCGGTGAGAGCGGTGCGTTTGTGGAAGGGGAGTATGCGGCAGATTTGTTTGGCAATATGGCGGAGCATGAAATTGGTGAAGCAGGCAGGCAAATTTTCCACTTCTTTTTCTGTGATGACCTCAGTGCAAAGGTTCGCAGAATGCTGACAATAGAGCAGTTTAAAAATAAGCAAACTGCGCAGCTGTTTCGAAAAATTTCGTTTGATGATGCCTTAAACTATCAGTCTAAGATATTTGAACAGATGATCTCCCGCGGTTTGTTTCGTCCGGCCGACCCGTATATTATGGCAGTGCATTTCGTGTCTCCTATTTTTTTAATGTTCTATAAGTTCGATGCGGATGATGAAGGCCTTGCTCAGGCGGAAGTGTTGGTTGTCGAACATATCAAACAGTTTAGCCGAATCTATGCCCCGTAAAAACATCCGTAAAGCATAAATGCTATTTAGAAAGGAATAGGGATTGCCATGAAGCTTACCGTTATTCACGGCACCAATCGTCGTGAAAGTACATACCACTGCGCACACGAGTTGATTGATGCGGTACGAAATCTGGCCAAAGACGAACTGGAGGTGACCGAGTTTTTTCTGCCCATTGATGGCCCGTCGTTTTGCCGCGGCTGTTTCTCCTGCTTTCAAAACGGGGAGGATACCTGCCCTCACAGCGCGCAGGTTCAGCCGATTGCTGGCGCAATCAAGCAAGCGGATATCATTGTCCTTACCTCCTCGGTTTATGCGTTGGACGTTACCGGGCAGATGAAAACACTGCTCGATCATCTGTGTTACATGTGGATATCGCACCGCCCAAGCCCTGAGATGTTTCGCAAGGTTGGCGTAACCATCTGTACCACCGCGGGCGCGGGGCTTTCGCATACCTCCAAAACTCTGGCACACAGCCTAAATTATTGGGGTCTGATTCGAGTGCATCGTTTTAGCAAAAGGGTTGCCGCAAGCTGTTGGGCAGAGGTTTCTGATAAAAAGAGGGGAGAAATATATAAAACGATGCAGCGGATTGCAGGCAAAGCGGTCAAGGGTGCCCAGCATGAAAAACGTTTGCAGCCCAGAGCGTTTACACGGTTCTTCTTTTTTATGATGAAGGGTATGATGAAAGGCAACACCTGGTGTAAACGCGACCACAACCATTGGAAAGAGCTCGGCTGGCTAGGCGGAGACTCGCCCTTTTAGAGCAAACCAGAACACCATTAACCCCAATCGCAATGCGCGGTTGGGGTTTTTGCGTTTCTCCCCGATTTGCCGCTGCCAATGCAAAAGCCGAACACAACCTGATGCGGATTAATATAATAGGTTGTAAAGCAAACGAGGTGACCAAATGAATGAAATATTATCAGTAGACTCGGTGATGCAGAAGTATCAGGCGGAAAACGGAGAGGTTACCGCTTTGGAGAATATCAGCTTTACAGCGTGTGAGGGTGAATTCATCTGCATCGTTGGCCCAAGCGGATGTGGCAAAAGTACGCTGCTTTCTGTTGTTGCGGGACTGGAAAAGGTGGCGCGGGGTTCAGTTTTCATTAATGGCCGGCCGGTTGACGGTGTGTCGACCGAGGTAGGATACATGCTGCAGCGCGACAATCTTTTGGAATGGCGAAGCATCTGGAAGAACGTGCTGCTTGGGCTTGAGATACAACATAAGCTTGACGAACAAACAAAGGCATATGCAGACGAGTTGTTGAGCACCTACGGGCTGTACGAATTCCGCGATAAGTACCCATCCCAGCTCTCCGGAGGCATGCGTCAGCGGGTTTCGCTCATTCGTACGCTTGCGCTGCGCCCACGTATTCTGCTGCTGGATGAGGCGTTCTCGGCACTCGATTTTCAAACCCGCCTCTCGGTAACGGACGATGTGCACCGCATCCTCAAAAACGAGAAGAAAACCACCCTGATGGTAACCCACGATATTCCCGAGGCAATTAGCATGGCGGACCGAATTATCGTGCTTAGCCGTCGTCCGGCTGTCATTAAAAGTGTTCATGAGCTCCGGTTTGATCCTTGCTGCACCTCTCCGCTTACTCGCAGAAACAACGAGCAGTTCGGCAGATATTTTAATGAGATATGGGGGGAGCTTGATGTTATTGCGTAAGCAGCAAGAAACCGGTCTTTCGCCGGAACGCCGTGAATATCTGGCTCGCATCAGGCGGCGTAAGTATTTTATCGCCTTTAGCCGGGCGGCAATACTTATTGTGTTTGTGGGATTGTGGGAACTTTTTGCGCATCTAGGGGTAATCGACAGCTTTATCATGAGCCAGCCCTCACGCATCCTAAAAACAATTGCAGGTGTATCGGAAAACGGATTGCTCGGGCATATAGCGGTTACCAGCTACGAAACGGTAGCGGGCTTTTTGCTTGGAACGATTATCGGCACAGTAATTGCGGTGGCATTGTGGTGGTCCGGGTTTCTTTCCAAGGTGAGTGAACCGTTTTTAGTTGTGCTTAACAGCCTGCCAAAGGTTGCGCTGGGACCGGTCATTATCATTTGGGCGGGTGCGGGTGCGCGAGCAATTATTGTGATGGCGCTTGCAATCTCGCTTATCGTAACGGTGCTTGAGATGCTCAGCGGTTTTCGGCAAACCAATCCGGAATTGATACGCATGATACAGACATTTGGTGCGAAAAAGCACCAGATTTTTTTAAAGATTGTTATGCCGTATAACCTTAATACAATCTTTAATACGCTCAAGATCAACATCGGGCTGTCACTCGTCGGCGTTATTTCGGGCGAGTTTCTCGTTTCCAAGGCAGGGCTTGGGTATCTGATTGTATACGGCGGGCAGGTGTTCCAGATGGATCTGGTTATGACAAGTGTCTTAATTCTTGCGGCGGTCGCGGCAATTATGTACCAGTCGGTGGTGATACTCGAACGGTTTGTTTCGCGTGTTGTCAGTCACACGCAGTAGGTAATCGGCGCGGCATTCGCGCCGCCGAATATAGATTGTCTCACACACCTTGAAAGGAGAATGTCAGCATGAAAAAATGCTTGCGGCTTGCCTGTGCCGCGCTGTGCGTCCTGTTAATTGCCACAGCACTGCCGGGCTGCAACAAGATACAGGAGAAGATAAAAATAACGGTAAGCGAGGTAACCCATTCGGTGTTTTATGCTCCACAGTACGCAGCCATCAATCTTGGGTACTTTGAGGACGAAGGACTGGAGGTTGAACTGACCAACGGCGCGGGCGCGGATAAAGTTATGACCGCAGTCATCTCGGGCGCGGTGGATATCGGCTTTGCGGGGCCGGAGGCTGCCATCTATGTGTATAACGAGGGCAGAGATGATTACTGCGAGGTGTTTGCACAGCTTACCAAATGTGACGGCTCATTCTTGGTTGGCAGAGAGCCGGACGATGATTTTGACTTTTCAAAAACAATCGGCAAGACTGTTCTGCCCGGACGCAAGGGCGGCGTACCCTATATGACACTGGAGTACGTATTTAAGCAAAACGGCATTATCCCCGGTGTGGATGTCGTGTTTGATGACAGCGTTCAGTTTGCAATGATGACCGGCGCGTTCACCGGCGGCAGCGGCGATTACGTTACCGCGTTTGAGCCGACCGCATCGCTGCTGCAGGAAGAAGGCAAGGGATACATAGTGGCGTCTGTCGGAAAAGAGAGCGGCGAAATTCCCTATACCGCTTACTTTGCAAACAAAAGCTACATTGAAAAGAATCCCGAGATTATTAAAAAATTTGTGCGCGCCATCTACCGCGGACAGCAATGGATTATGAAAAGCTCTCCGAAAGAGATTGCAGATGTTATCGCGGCATCCTTCCCCGACACCGACATCAAGCTGCTTGAAAAATCCGCGGAAAGCTACAAAAGTATTGATGCTTGGAACGATACGCCTGTAATGAAGCAAGAGGCATATGAGATGCTTCAGACCGTTATGACCGAAGCGGGCGAGCTAAAGCAAAAGGCACCGTACGATAAGGTTGTGAATAACATGTTTGCAAATGAAGTACTCGCCGAAAAATAGGGCAAAACAAACGCCATAAAATGTGGGGCTCATGTTAACATAAAACATGAGCCCCACATTGAGTAATTGCTAGAGATTAGGGGATATAACCGGATGTTAAGTTAACATAACTAACTACATGGCGAGTTTGTAAATGTTGAGAATATCCTCTTCGCGCAGTACTTTAAAGTTGCCGAGTTCTCCGCCGCGTGACTGCGCCAGTTTTTTTGCCATCGGCGCAAGATCATTTTCGGTAAAGCCAAGTTCGGGCAGGCGGGTGGGCATACCAATTGAGGTGTAGAACGCCTCAAGACGGTCAATCGCAGTGAGAATGCACTCCTCCTTGCGGTCAAAGCTTAGTTCAACGCCCATTACGCGGACGGCGAACTGCAAGAAGCGGTCGATGTTGTCTTTGTAGCAGTATTTCATCCATGCAGGGAATATCACCGCAAGGCCGGCACCATGTGCAACATCGCGCAGTGCGCTTAGCTCGTGCTCAATCGCATGCGAGGACCAATCGCCGATGCGTCCGGTATTGAGCAGGTTGTTATGCGCAATCGTTCCCGCCCACATAATCTCGGCACGGACATCGTAGTCCTCGGGGCTTTTAAGCGCCATGGGGGTATAATACAGGATTGTTTTCATTGTCGCTTCAATCAAACGGTCGGTCAGGTCAACATGTTTAACCTGCGTAAAGTAGCGCTCCATCAGATGCGCAAGAATATCCGATGCGCCACACGCGGTTTGATAAGCGGGCAGGGTAAATGTGAAGACTGGGTTCATAATCGCGAATTTGGGAACAAAGCATGCGGCGCTATAGCCGTACTTGCGTCCGGTCTCTTCGTTGGTAATGACGCTTGAGTTAGAGCTTTCGCTGCCGGCAGCGGGAATGGTTAGCACAACACCAAGTGGAAGCGCCTCGACGGCATCCGCTTTACCATCGTAAAAATCCCATACATCTCCGTCATACTTTGCACCGATGGAGATTGCCTTGGCCGAATCAATCACGCTGCCGCCGCCCGCAGCAAGGATAAAGTCAATTTTATGCTCACGGCACAGGCGAACTCCTTCGTGCACAAGCGAAAGACGGGGGTTTGGCATAACACCGCCAAGCTCGATCACCGTAAGTCCCGCGTCCTTGAGCGAACGAACAAGTGTATTGTACAAGCCGCTTTTTTTAATGGAACCGCCGCCGTAGTGTAAAAGAACATTTTTACCATACTGTGCGGCGTATCTGCCGGCCTCTTGTTCGGTATCCTTGCCAAAGATAATTTCAGCCGGATTGTAGTAGTTGAAATTCAGCATGTTTGTCTACCTCCGTGTTCTAAATATTGCGTATAGGATGTTATATACATATTGTATACCAAAACAGGGAATAAATCTACCGGAATACTTGAATAACCAGAAGGTTTTGCAAGCTTTTCTCGAAGGATGTGCTTTTTGCAGTCATAGTCGCCATGAAACGCAGTAATTATAGCATTGTTATGTAAATCATTTGTATTATATATGAAAATTACTTGCGCTCTGACGGGGTTAGGATGTATAATATTAATATATCTTCTCGGTGCGTGGCAACAAAACGCGATTATTATGCATATTCGTTGCGGACTGCTTTGACAATGGAACATCATCCCACAATTATGCAGACCAAGATTTCACAGCGCCGATGATTAATAATGCTCCAGGGGGTAAGCCGGACGATTGAGTCCATTGCCGGAAATGAGGTAAATCAAATGATAGGGGATCTTCACTGCCATACAAAGATATCGGATGGTTCGATGGGAATTGAGGATGTGATTTCGTACGCAAAACGCGTAGGAATCTCGTTCCTTTCCATTACCGATCACGATACAATGTCGGGTGTAATGCGCGCAAAGGTACTTGGTAAGCGTTACGGCATTGAGGTTGTGCCGGGGTGCGAACTTTCAAGCGTTGACCCGGATACCGGCAGAAAGATTCATATTTTGTGTTATCTGCCTACTTTTCCGGAACGGCTTGAACACCTGTTTGTAAAGATTCAGGAGGAGCGCACACAGGCCGGCAGCGAGATGCTGAAAAAAGTGATGCGCCTATATCCTGTCACGCTTGAACATGTGTTGCGTTATACATCGGGCAGCAAGGTGGTTTACAAGGCCCATATTATGAATGCCCTTATGGATCTTGGATTTTGCGCAGAGGTATACGGTGACTTGTTTGATACGCTGTTCTCGCCCGAACATGGCACATGCTTTGTGGATTTGACCCGCCCCAGTGTTTATGAGGTAATTGACCTGATCCACGAGGCGGAGGGGATTGCGGTGCTTGCACATCCGCCGATATATGACAGCATGGAGTTTATGGAAAAGGCCGCACAGCAGCATCTGATCGACGGCGTTGAGCTGTGGCATCCGGAGATTGAACAGTCGGATGGGGAAAAGATAGCCGAAACCGCAAAGGAATACGGTCTTCTTGTAACGGGCGGCAGTGACTTTCATGGGAAATATCGCTCCAGGCCAACACCAATCGGAAGCTGCACAACGCCCGAATATGCCCTGGACGCACTGCTTGCCTATAAGGGCAAATAACAGCATATTCTGTACCGTGTACGCATAGAATATGAAGAAGATGTATATAGTACCAAACAAGGGTGATTTTCTTGCAATATATATACAAGCCCCGTGGCGTGTGTGCTACGATGATAGATGTTACGATTGATATCAATGGTAACTTGCAAGACGTTCGTTTTGCCGGCGGCTGTAGCGGCAATGCACAGGGGTTAAGCGCACTGATAAAGGGAATGCCTGTGGCCGAGGCAATCCGGCGGCTCAAGGGCATACAATGCGGCCGCAAAGCTACATCCTGTCCGGATCAGCTTGCGCTGGCATTGGAGCAGGCGGCGCTAATTGATACATAGCTTGCGTGGGGGGAGAGTGCACAAGTGGAGTTTATGGGCTTTTTTGGCCTTTTTGCGGCGATGGGGCTTACTGCCTGCGCGGTAGAGGCTCACAACCAAAAACGCGGAAGAACCCTTGCGTTTGCAGCGATGGGTGATGACAATGATATTAAGATAGCAGGCGAAGCGCCAAAGCAAACCGGCTTCTCAGAGGAGCTGGAACGGCTTGCTGCGCTTGCAAAAACCGAGCACGATAACGGCAACATTCAACGTGCAAAGCGGCTTGCCGTTACGCTAGTGGATACGGTGTTTACCCACGATATTTTTACCGATAAGATTGAGGACGAACATCTGCGCTTGCAGATTCGGCTGCTCATTACCTTTACGTTTGATATCTGCATGGATAACGGTTTGCCCAATCAGATTATCGCGCAGACAGCCCAAAACCTGTATTACGAACAGATTAACCTGCGCAAACGGGCATTTTACGATGAGATTCAAACCTCGGGCGCGTTTTCGATGTACCTGTTGTGTACCCGCTCGGAATCCGCAAACTCTACTACAATCGGCGAGGAATTTGCCACGCTGTGCGGTAAAGATCGAGATGGCGAGTATATCAAGCTTGGCAGGGATATATTCGAATACTATCTTAAACTGTGTGCCGACAAGATAAAGGCTGCGGAGTTTGTAACGACCTGATCCAAACGATCAGGAGAACCCACGCATCCCATCGAGTCAAAGCAGAAGCGCGCAAACAGTAAACTGAATACGTTAATAGACAGTTCGCTCTCTTGCAAGTGCGTGGAGGGTGGACTGTTTTGTTATATGGCCCGCATCTGCAACAAGGGATGCTGTGCCATGTTCGGTGAAGCGGTAAAAGAGAGGCAACGAAAGGGCGGAACAAGCGTCAAAATCAATGTAAGGCTAATAAAGCTACCGTGTAATAGAAAGAAAAGAGGAAGGGCAGCCAAAACTGCCCTTCCTCTTACAGAGATTCAACCTGTATATTGCACGGTTAATATTTCTTCGTTTATATAAGACCTTAAAGACTGTGGAAGCAATTTTATTTCTAGCGTTTTTTGGGCCGTATCTCGCGGATACTTTGAATATAATCACAATTGATTAAGTCCACCACGCCCTTGTTCTCGAGCCTTATCCAGTTATCGGTTATCTCAATTACCGTTCCCTGATATGAGGTGCCCATACTCCCCGTTGAGATGATGCACAGCTTGCCAAGGCATTGCTCAACCATTGCATTTGCCATTACGTTTGCCTCCCCGGTAACTTTTCGTTTTTTATGCAGGCGTCTTACTTTTAATGCATAATTAAATTGCGGTTGGAGAATAAACAGTAGCATGAAGAAGATGGGCAAAAAGATTGCAATCCATGTAGAAGTGTCCATATCATCAACAAAACCTTTCGCTTACAAGTGTGTGCAGGGTATGGCACTTCACTCATACATGCGGATGCAAGCAATCACACGGCCGAGAATTGATACCTCATCCAAAATAATGGGTTCGTAATCGTCGTTTTCGGGCTGCAGGCGAAAATGACCGTGCTCCTTGTAAAAGCGCTTAACGGTTGCACTATCGTCCACCAGTGCGACCACAATCTCACCGTTTTCGGCATAGGTTGTCTTGCGCGCGATGACAACATCTCCGTCCAGAATACCGCAGCTCTGCATACTGTCGCCGCGAACATTCAGTGCAAACAGATCCCAAGCACCGTACCCCTT
Source organism: Bacillota bacterium (assembly GCA_023421245.1). GTDB lineage: Bacteria > Bacillota > Clostridia > Oscillospirales > Ruminococcaceae > Acetanaerobacterium. The sequence continues at coordinate 60,415 of JAEZTV010000031.1, forward strand.
TGCCTTAAATGGAACATATCCTTCAATATTCTCAATAGCAAGGATAGGCATTCCTGCCGCAACGTTACCCACCACAGGCACCTGCAATACCTTTTCGGCGTTGATGCGGATCGAGCGGTTTTGGTTAAACTCGCGCTCAATATAGCCTGCCGTTTCAAGCTCCTTAAGATACTTATGCACAGTAGAGGTGGACTTGATGTCAAGCTCGTTGCAGATTTCTCTTACAGAAGGCGGCACGCCTTCGCAGGCCCGCTCTACAATATACTCGTAGATTTTTAAGGCTGTTGCTGATACGCTTCTCATAAGCAGCGTCCCTCTTTTCTGCAAGGGTAGCCCCTTGTTTTTTTCATCATATCATAAAATCAGGGTAAAAGTAAACATATGTTTTACAAATTGATTGAAAATGCCGCATTAACATTAAAGGTGCATCAAAACAGCAATTTGTATAGCATACCTCACATACCTTTTTTGCTGTTGAGGTACGCAATTACGGCTGCGGGCGTGCGAAGGCTCACATCAATATAATGCTCGCCCTCCGAGATATCCCAAAGATAATGCGCGTCAGAGTTTGTGATAACGCGCATACCCGCAAGCGTGGGATGTTTCTGGTACAACGCATCATATCGCGAGCTGTCAAAAAGCTCGACGGCGGCAAAATCGCATTCAGGCGGAAAATCGCCCAGGGTCGATAAAACGGAATAAGATGAACGATCAATGTGGGCAAAAAATGCCGCGCCGCCAAACCGTACCATCAAAGCGCTTACTTCATTTACCGAGATGCCGGAAGCTGCAATCAACAAGCGCGCCTCCTGATGCGGGTTTTCATCGAATGCATCCAGAATAATCTGCTCGCCGAACTTGTCCGGACAGTTTGTAATATCAGGCAGGGTAGAGGACACATAACTATCAAATGCCATCGCCTTTTCCAATGTGTCGAACAGGCATACGACATGCACCTCCTCTGCGCAGCAGAGCTCCATCCCGCACAGAACAATCAGCGGCAGCCGCATACGGTCGCGTGCCGAAATTAAGGCCGGACAGTTTTTTGCGGAGTTGTGGTCGGTAAGGGCGATCACATCCAGCCTATTTAATCTGGCCATATTCAAAATATTATTTGGGGTATTGTCATTGTCCGCACAAGGCGAAAGGCAGGAGTGGATGTGCAGATCGTATGCAAGGCGTTCCATAAGACTCTCCATCCTGCGGCCGGCGCATTTAAATATAGATGCATATAAATGTGCATGCCGAATTGATGATGGCTTGGTTCAGTTGCTGAGCCGCAAAGGGTAAATTCACTTAAAAACGGTGGCGCACCGAAAAACGGATAATACAATGAGATTGAGATTATATCTAAGCACATTAATGTAACTGTGATTTTTGCAGTGCATCCTCTATTATCCGTGCGGTTTCGTATACGGGCAGCTCACTTGCAAGCACGGCAATATCCTGCTCCGCAGCCTTGCTTAAGGCGTCCTCATCAAGGCACATACCCTCCGCCAGTACAATACACGCGACATCAGACAGCGCTGCGACCGCGATGGAGTTTATGTTACCCATCACCGTCACCCACGCGTCGCCCTCCTGCGCCCTGCCCATCACAAGGCTAAGCAGGTCGCAGGTATAGATATGTAAGACCTTATTCTCAAGGCTGTCTTGTGCACACAAAACCGTAAAGCCGGTCTGCTGCGCAAGCTGTTTTACCGTCATCGTGTTACCCCCAAAATAATAATCGACTTATTCCCACTCGCGTTTTTCGCCGAGCTGCGAAAGTTCATCGGTAAGCGATTGCATGCGCTCGCGCATCTTGTAAACGCAGAAGGATTGATGCGCTTTGCCCCGCACAATATCCTCCGCAAGTGCTCTACAGGTGGGCGCACCGCATGAGCCGCAATCAATGCCGGGAAAGGTTTTGGCAATCCGTTCAAGCTCCTGCAGCATGGTCATGGCGTCCGCCATATTATCCGCAAGCTCCATCACGGGCGTATATTCTACTTCCCGGGCCCACTGAATCTGGTGTATCTCCTCGTTTGGAATATGGTTGCACGAAACCGGAAGATATTTACGCAGACGTTTGAGGCGGGTACGCGCAACATATGGGTTTTCCACCGTAAGCACCCCGCCCACGCAGCCGGCAGGGCAGGAGTTCAGCTCAATAAAATCAAGATCGGAGAATTTCTCATCCTCAAGCGCCTCAAGTACTTCAATAACATTCTCAATGCCGTCGGCCGCAAGGTAGTTTTCATTTAGCATGGCAGCCGCCTCGCCGCCGCTTGACGCCCAGCTGATACCCATTCGTCCGGAGGAGGAGAGCGCATCGGGACGAACCGCAACCTCCTTCATATACGGCAGCAGGCGCGGGTATACCTCTTTAATGGCAACCACCGCGTCGACGTTGCTTTTCTCCACATCCAAGGGCATCTTTACGGCCGTTACCTTAGCGGGGCAGGGGGAGATAAAGATTACCGCAATATCATCAGGTGCTCTGCCGCTCTTTTTCACCGCTTCTTCGCGTGCCATCATTGCGGCAATCTCAATGGGGGCGTTTAGCTTAAGCAGGTTGTCAAGCAGCTCGGGAAACCTGACTCGGATCAGCCGAACAATAGTAGGGCAGGCTGAGCTGATTACAGGTTTTTTAAGCTTACCTTGCTGCATCAACCGGCGCGTTGCATCCGAAACAATCTCAGCGGCGCGCGACACCTCAAACACATCGTCAAAGCCCATTCGTTTGAGTGCGGTAAGTAAGATATCTACATCATCTAAATTGTTAAACTGCCCGTATAAGGCCGGTGCGGGCAATGCAATCTTATACCTCGTACTGTTTAGGATATCAAGGCTGTCAAACTGCGGAAGCTTTGCATGATGCGGGCATACCCGCACGCACTCGCCGCAGTCGATGCATCGGTCGGAGATGATGTAAGCCTTGCCGTCCCGCACCCGTATTGCTTCGGTCGGACAGCGCTTGATACAGTGTGTACAACCCTTACAGCGATCAGGGTCAAGTGTAACGGAATGAAAGAACTTATCGGGCACGATATATTCCCCCCAAACCAAACGAAATCAAAACCGTTATGTATATACGACCATAGAAACAGTTGTGCCAACTCCTACGGCGCTTTCTACCGTCATTTCGTCCGTGTATTTTTTCATATTTGGCAGCCCCATACCAGCGCCAAATCCAAGCGTTCTTACGTTGTCGGGTGCAGTAGAGTAACCTGCGCGCATGGCAAGGTTAATGTCGGCGATCCCGGGGCCGGTATCGCACAGCACCATGCGGATGCAGTCTTCATGTACCTCAACGTCAATTATCCCTCCGGTTGCGTGGATGACCATATTAATCTCGCCTTCATACATTGCAATCGCGGCCTTGCGAATCGACTCAGGGGCAACCCCAAGCTGCTTTAACAGCTTTTTCATATTACTTGACGCTTCGCCTGCCCTGGTGAAATCATCGCCCGGCACAACGAAGCTTTTACGTATGATTTCTGCCATCAGTCACTTCCTCCGCGCAGTCCGTTATCGTACAAAATACCGCAAGCGGTGAACATGCGGTGGCTTGTCTGCATCAGCACCAGATGACGCTCCTCAGCAAGTGCAATCATCGATTTATCGGGTTCTTTACCGCGCACAAACACGATGCATACCATATCCATCATATCGGCGGTGCGCACCACCTGCGGGTTAACGAGACCCGTTAACAAAACTGATTGATCCTTGACATAAGCGAGCACATCGCTCATCATGTCTGCGCCGCATGCATTGTGCACCTCGCGTCCAACATGCTCTTCTCCGCAGATTACAGTGGCATCCAGTAGCCGGACGATATCGGCAACCGTCATAGCAATCATCTCCAATCCCTTTGTATCGTTATAATAAAAAAAGAACCCCAATGGTGCTGCCCATAGCCGTCTGTGCAATCAAAGATTGCGGATAGATACCCCTAGGCCTTGCAGTCTTTGCAATAAACATATTATTTTGTCTTTTGAATATGATACCATGAAAGTAAAGTTTTGTGGTATAATTACCCAATAACTACGGGTGGCGGCATAAGAATAAATGTATAATATCTGTTTACAGATATTATACCATTGATGCTATACCCTTTCAACAATGACTTTGTGAAATGTTTGACGACATCTTTTTGCCTGCAAAAAGCAGGGAAGGAGAGCGTCCGTCATGGACGCCCTCCCCCGAGCGCAGTGGATTATTGCCGGATGTAACTTGATTGCCCGCTAACTAGCAGCCGCAATTATTTCCGCAGCCGCCGCAACCGCCGCAGTTGTTACCAAATCCGAAGCCGTCGCCACAGCAGCAGAACACGATAACGAGAAGAATGATAATCCAACTGCAGTTATTGTTACCACAACCACCACAACCACCCATAGTGTATTGCCTCCTTAAATTAACTTTCACCACATATTATGTTGTGCGTGCAATTGTGGTTACTGAAAAAAGTAATTTGGGGCATCTTTCATATTTTTCATTTGAGAGACACAAACTAAAAATCAATGTAAATTTGCGATATTTAGAGATAACGGAAGAGATTCAAAGCTAAAACATTGCAAATATACTGTTTTTATAGTTCATTGACCTTTATTGACTTTGACTTTATTTGACCTTAATATATAATATAAACAACAAAGGTCAATGAAGGTCAGTTTGAGGAGGTGAACGGTTGAACCTATCCGATATCATTACGCAATCCATTCTTCAAATGCTCGAACAGTACGGCGGAACCGCCGAGATTCAACGAAACGAGCTTGCCGGCCAAATTGGTTGTGTTCCCAGTCAGGTTAGCTATGTGATTACCTCCCGCTTTACTCCCGAAAAAGGGTACATGGTCGAAAGCCGGCGGGGCGGCGGTGGGTATATTCGTATTACTCGTATTACACTCAACCCGCGCGATATGGTCGTGCACCTCATCAACACAATCGGTAGCTGTCTTGACGACGGCTCGTGCAGGGCAATTCTTCAAAACCTTGTGACCGATGGTGTGCTTGCCGAGGAAACAGCACGTATGTTTTACAGCGCAATGAACTCCTCTGCACTGCGTGATGTTCCTCAGCAGCTGCGCGATCAGGTAAGGGCGTCTATCTTTAAAAATCTGCTGCTTAATATCGTCTAGCGGCAAACAAATTGCAACATAAAAGGTGTGGTGAAAACTTATGCTGTGTGAGAACTGTGAAAAAAACGCCGCCACAACACACATTCGGCAGGTTATCAACGGCAACGAGCGTGAGTATCTGCTGTGCGGTGAGTGTGCGGCAAAGTTTGGGGTAACAAGCATGATGAATCCGTTTGCCATGAGTATCGGCGACATGCTTGGTTCCATGCTTGGCCAAGCCGGACGCGTACAAGGTGAGCTGCCGGATGAACGGCGCTGTAAGGGCTGCGGCGCTACGTTCTCGGATATCCGTAACTCGGGCATGGCAGGGTGTGCGGAATGCTATACAACGTTTTATAACGAGTTTATGCCGTCCTTGCAGCGCATACATGGGCAGACGGAGCATATTGGTAAGGTGCCGGGTTCTGCCGGCCTGAAGTTTCGTTTGCTGCGCGAGATTAAAGCGCTGCAGGATGAGCTGAAAACTGCTGTATCGGCGCAGGACTTTGAGCGTGCCTCGGTACTGCGCGACCGCATTCGCGAATTACAGGCAAAGGAGGGCGTGGATGATGAATAAATGGTATCTTCAAACAAACGGCGAGGATGATGTTGCGGTCAGCACGCGGGTTCGTCTTGCGCGCAACCTGCGTGCCTACCCGTTTGAAGGGCGAATGACCAATGAACAAAAGAAAAAGATGCTTTCCGACGTTAAAACCATTTTAGAGAACGCAAACATGAAAGAACAGCCCGAACTGCGGTTTATAGAGCTTGATAAGCTAACGCAGGAGCAAACAATCTCGCTCGTGGAACGCCATCTTATTAGCCCTGTTTTTGCAAAGCAAACAAAAAACGAGGGTCTTGTGCTATCGGCCGATGAGAGTATCGCGGTGATGCTCAATGAGGAGGATCACATACGCATACAGGCGCTTGGCGCAGGCCTTGCACTCAAGGAAACGCTCGATGCCGCAAACCGGCTTGATGATATCTTTGATAACGCTCTGCTGTATGCATTTGATGAAAAGCTTGGCTACCTAACCCACTGCCCAACCAATCTGGGTACCGGCTTGCGTGCATCGGTGATGCTGCATCTACCGGCGCTCGAAGCAAACGGCGTCATCGGGCGCATCGCGCAGATGGTCTCAAAGCTTGGGCTTACCATACGCGGCACCTACGGTGAGGGCACACGTGTCAACGGCGCGTTTTACCAGCTTTCGAATCAGGTGACGCTCGGTATATCAGAGGAGAGTGCCATCGAAAATCTTCGTGCCATCGCTTCGCAGATTATTGCGCAGGAGCGTGCTGCCCGTAACGCCATCATCGGCGATTACATGGAGGATAAGGTTTGGCGTGCATACGGTGTGCTTAGTTCGGCAAGACTGCTTAGCGGGGATGAGTTTGTAGAGCTTATTTCTACCGTGCGTATGGGCATCGCCGCGGGTGTAATCAAGGGTTTGGATTACGGCCAGATTAACGCGCTTATCAATGAAACCGGCGCCGCAACCCTCATGGCAAACAGCGGCAAACAGCTTTCCGATACCGAACGCGATAAGCTGCGTGCGCAGCTGGTACGCGAGCGTCTGTATAATATCAATGCACAATAAAACGGTTGCGCACTAATATTAAAATACCGCTCATATGCGCAGCCTTATTACTTTGGCTAGCTTATTATCTAGCCGGAAAGGCAGGCGACTGCAATGTATAAGTTTTCCGGATTTACAGGAAAAGCGAACGAGGCGCTTAACCTCGCAATTAATTCGGCGGAGACGCTTGGGCATACTTATATCGGTACCGAGCATGTGCTGATGGGCCTGCTTCGCGAAGGAAGCGGGGTTGCCTCGATTGTGTTGTCACAAAACGGCGTAACCTACGAGGAGATTGAACGCAAACTGATTGAAACAGTCGGCTCGGGCAGCAAAACGCGCCTTGCCCCCGCCGATTTTACCCCCCGCTGCAAACGCATCTTAGAGCTTTCCATTGCAGAAGCAAAGATGCTCGGGCATGGCTATGTTGGTACCGAGCATATTCTGATGGCGCTTTTGCATGAAGAGGATAGCTATGCGGTTCGGTTTTTGTCCGAGCTGTCGGTCGATGCAAAGGATCTGTACGAGCAGTGCGCCAAATCACTTGGTGTCAATGAAGGCAGCGGGCCAATGTCTTCGGGCGGCTCAGTGAAGGAAAGCAAGCGCCAAGGCTCTACCAAAACCCCGACACTGGACCAGTTTTCCACCGACCTTACCCAGCGCGCGCGTGATAACGGGTTGGACCCTGTGATTGGCAGAAGCACCGAAATTGAGCGCGTAATACAGATTATCTCTCGCCGCACGAAGAACAACCCTTGCCTTATTGGTGAGCCGGGCGTTGGTAAAACAGCTATCGCCGAGGGGCTTGCACAGCAGATTGTACTGGGTGAGATTCCCGAAACCCTGAAAAACAAACGAGTGGTATCGGTGGATATCAGTGGCATGATTGCAGGCACCAAGTATCGCGGAGATTTTGAGGAACGCATTAAGAAGGCGCTGGAGGAGGTTAAAAACGCCGGCAACATCATCCTGTTCATCGACGAGCTGCATACCATTGTAGGTGCGGGCGCGGCGGAAGGAGCGGTGGATGCAGCAAACATCTTAAAGCCCTTGTTGGCACGCGGAGAGATTCAGGTAGTGGGAGCAACCACGCTCGATGAATACCGCAAGCACATCGAGACGGATGCCGCGCTGGAGCGCCGCTTTCAGCCCGTCACCGTCAACGAGCCGAGCGAGGAAGAGGCGGTGCAGATTCTGTTTGGCTTGCGCGACAAATACGAAGCGCATCACAAGGTACGCATCACCGATGAGGCGCTCAAGGCCTCGGTTGCGCTGTCTTCCCGTTATATTCAGGATCGTTTTTTACCTGACAAGGCAATCGACCTTGTGGACGAAGCCGCCTCGCGTATCCGCTTAAAGCAGTATACCCCGCCGTCCGATTTAAAGGATCTCGAAGAAAAGCTGCGTGCGCTCAACGAGGAAAAGGAAGCCGCGGTCAATGCGCAGGACTTTGAGCTTGCCGCCAAGATACGCGACACCGAAAAAGAAACAAAAGCATTGCTCGACCGTCAAAAGAACGAATGGAAGGACGAAAACGGCCGGCATGCCGGTGTTGTTACCGAGCAGACCATCGCGGAGATTGTTGCGGGCTGGACGGGAATTAACGTCAGCCGCCTGACCGAGGAGGAAAGCGAGCGGCTGCTGAATATGGAAGACATCCTCCACAAACGCGTTATCGGGCAGGATGAGGCTGTTTCTGCGGTATCGCGTGCCATTCGCCGCGGCAGGGTGGGGCTCAAAGACCCCAAGCGCCCGGTCGGCTCGTTTATCTTCTTAGGCCCTACCGGTGTGGGAAAAACCGAGCTGTGCAAGGCGCTTGCCGAGGCGTTGTTCGGTGATGATGATGCGATGATTCGCATGGACATGTCCGAATACATGGAGAAGTTCTCTGTATCACGCATGGTAGGTTCCCCTCCCGGCTATGTCGGGTTTGAGGAGGGCGGGCAGCTCACCGAGAAGATTCGCCGCAAGCCCTATTCGGTGGTGCTGTTTGATGAAATTGAAAAGGCGCACCCCGATGTGTTTAATATCCTGCTGCAGATTCTTGAGGATGGTATTTTAACCGACAGTAAAGGCAGGCGGGTAGACTTTAAAAACACCGTCGTCATTATGACCTCAAACATCGGTGCGCGCATGATTACCGAAAAAACCAAGAGCCTTGGCTTCTCGGCACAGGATACACCCACGCAGGATGAGGCGCGCATTCGCGACAATGTGCTGGCTGAGCTTAAAAAAGCGTTCCGCCCCGAGTTTCTAAACCGCGTAGACGATATCATCGTGTTCCACAAGCTTTCGGTTGCGCAGATCAAAGATATTGCAGCGAATATGCTGGCAACACTTGCCGGGCGTGTGAATAAGCTTGGCGTTACAATAGCGTTTGACGAAAGCACAATCACAAAAATTGCATCGGTCGGCTACGACGATGTGTACGGAGCGCGTCCATTGCGCCGCGCAATTACCGCCCAGATAGAAGACCGGCTTTCCGAGAAGATGCTTGAAGGTGCCGTTAAAGAAGGCGACAGCATCGTCTGCAAAGCGTCCGACACGGGGTTTGAATTTATAAAAGAAAATGAACAAACGCCCGTAACACAAGCTTAATACAAACCAAAACGCCCCCGTTTCAACGTTTGAAACGGGGGCGTAGTTTAGGCTTTGTTTTTGTGCCATTCGCAGCGCAAGATCGAATACCGCAGTTCATCATGCCAAACACCCTGCTTGTACCGAGCCTTGCGCAGCACCCCTTCCAGCGTCATGCCTGCCTTTTGCATCACGCGCTCAGAGCCTTTGTTCTCGGCGTTGCAGGTCGCACAGATGCGGTGCAATCCCATCCGGGCAAAGAAGGTATCCACGAGTGTGCACGCAATCTCGCTTGCGTACCCCTTGCCCCAAAATTCCGGCAGCAAAAAATAGCCGATTTCGCCGCATCTTTCGCTTTGCCAAAACTCTATTACGATATCGGCGATGCCAATAAACGCACCACTTCGTGCCTCAGACACCATATACATATAGATGGGGCGGCTGGCGGCGGGCAGTCCAGTTTCCGATAAAATCTTATCAAATTTCTCACGCAGCTCGGCCGCGTTGTCGGTTGCGTCATGGTACGCATAGCGCATGACACTCTCATCCGAAAACACGGAGCAAAACAGGGGATAATCCTTCGAAGAAAGTGCATTAAAGTAAAGATTTTTGCTTCTCAGCTGCATAGTGCCTCCACGTTGCCGGTGAAATAAATTAACAAAAAAGCAACATATCTCATGAAATAATCACACATATCGGCGCTACTATAAAAGCAGACGGCGGCAACGCTAATCCCCGGTGGCCGCCATCAGCTTCGCGGCCTTATAAATGTCGCCGCAGCCAAGCGTAATTACCAAATCGCCTTTCTGCGCGTGAGCCATCACATAGTCGGCAATCTGCTCAAAGCTATCGAGTACCACACTGCCTTCTATCTTTGCGGCAAGGTCGCTTGAGTAGATGCCATAGGTGTTAATCTCGCGCGAGCCCATAATAGGCGAGAGCACAACGCGGTTCGCAATCGAGAGCGCATCGGCAAAGTCGTCGAGCAGCAGGTAGGTGCGCGAGAAGGTAAATGGCTGAAACACCGCCCACACCGTGTTGTAGCCCATCGACATCGCCGCGCGCAGGGTAACTGCAAGCTCGGCGGGATGGTGCGCGTAATCGTCCGCAATGGTGATACCGCCAACGTGAGCAAGAACCTCAAACCGCCTGCCCGCGCCCTTAAAGTGCACAAGACCCGCGGCAACCTGCTGCGGAGATGCCCCTGCATATAGTGCGGTAACAGCACAGGCCAAGGCGTTATAGATGTTGTGGCTGCCCGGCACATGCAAAACAATGGTTGTTAGCAGCTTGCCCGCGTGCATAAGATCAAAGGAGGTATTGTAACGCTCACGTCCATCCGAATGCGTGATGTTGGCGGCGTAATAATCGTTGGCAGGGTCAAGCCCGAAGGTAATCATGGGCTTTTCCAGCCCCTGTACCGCCTTGCGTGTATTTGCATCGTCGCCATTGATAATAATACAGCTTGTTGCCATATCGGCAAACCGCCGGAATGATTTTATAGCACCGTCTATCGTGCCAAAGTAGTCCATATGGTCGTTGTCTATATTCAGAATGACCGCCACATCGGGGGCCAGCTTTAAGAAGGTATCCACAAATTCGCAGGCCTCGCACACCATCAACTCGCTTTTGCCGGCTCTTCCGCTGCCTCCAATCAGCGACAGCTTGCCGCCGATGACTGCGGATGGATCAAGGCCCGCCTCAAGCAGTACCTGTGTCAGCATGGCGGAGGTGGTCGTCTTGCCGTGGGTACCCGAGACACACAGCGCGTTGCGATAACGCCGCGTGATCAGTCCCAGCAGTTCGGACCGCTCAAGCACCGCAACTCCGCTTGCCCTTGCTGCGGCAAGCTCGGGGTTATCCGCCATAATGGCGGCGGAATGCACTACAAGGTCCGCGCCTTTGAGATGATCAGGGCTGTGCCCCAGATGCACCTCTATGCCCATTGCGCGTTCTGCCGCAAGGGTATCGGTTTCATTATTATCCGAGCCGCTGATTCGGTAGCCCTCTGCATGCAAAATCTGCACAAGAGGATACATTCCCGAACCGCCGATCCCAATAAAATGAATATGCTTTTTATCGGTTAATATAGATGTATCTGCTGTTATCACACAAAGGTCCCCTTGCATAAGTTATTAAGGGCGGATAAAGACGCTAAACCGTTTCATCCAAAATGAAGCTTTCCGCGTGCGGGCCGAAAACTGTGCGTATTTGAAACCGGCAACAATTAACGCTCCCGTACACTCAATATTATATTGCTTCTGCCCCGCAAAATAAACACCTTTTTTAAGATTATGAAAAAAACCTGCCAGAACCTGCATAAGTTACCGCGCCGTGACTGATAATAAATGCAGGCTGACCTAACGCAATCCGCTATGAGCAGGTGATCGATTTGACACCATTTACAAGACATTCATGTGGGAGGATTAACACTATGAACATCACAGAGATTAAAATACGCAGGATCTACAATGAAGGAAGGTTGCGTGCCCTTGTGTCGGTTACCATCGACTCTGATTTGGCGGTGCATGATATCAAGGTCATCGAAGGGCCGGAGCGATTCTTTGTTGCAATGCCCAGCCGCAAAGAGGAAAATGGAGTTTTCCGCGATGTGGTGCACCCCATTACCGCCGACGCAAGAAGAAGGCTTGAAGAGGAGATACTCAAAGAGTATCACAGCCACATTGAACAGACCGCACACACAGAGAATACCGAGCAGTAGCCCGAGGGTTTGATTTTAGCTCGGTTTATAGTATAATAGCAGTAACCAGCATGCTTTGACGATGACGGGATGACATCTATGAAGACGATTGAGCTGCCGCAGTACGTGCTTAGAATACTCGATACGCTAAAAAAGGCGGGCCATCGGGGCTACGTCGTGGGAGGATGCGTTCGTGATGCGCTGATGGGGAACACCCCGGGCGATTATGACGTTACCACGGATGCTGCCCCCGAACGGGTCCGCTCTCTTTTTGAGCACACCATCCCAACGGGCGAGCGCTTTGGTACGATTACGGTGCTCATCGACCGTACAGCGGTAGAGGTTACAACGTTTCGCACCGAAAGCGGATATGCAGACAATCGCCGTCCGGCACTGGTGGCGTACGACGCAACGCTTAAGGATGATCTGGCCAGACGCGATTTTACCATCAATGCCATTGCATACGCTCCCGAGGAAGGATTTATAGATCCCTACGGAGGCAGGGAGGATATCGCGGCGCAAACGGTGCGGTGTGTGGGCAAGCCGGAGGAACGGTTTTGTGAGGACGCACTTCGCATCCTGCGCGGAGTGCGGTTTTGTGCTACCCTTGGCTTTACCGCAGAAAGCGGCACGTTGCTTGCCATGATTCAAAACGCGCCGCGGCTGAGGAACATCAGCGCACAGCGGATACGTGATGAGCTAGCGCGCGTGGTGATGACAGAGCATCCCGATTCGCTCAACATTATTTTAATGGCAGAGGGGCTTGCACACCTGTGCCTTAAGCCTTCTGAGGAGATTGCCCGCATCGCATATCTGCCGCGGATTTTTGCCGAGCGAATGACGGCCTTTCTGCTGCTGTGCTCTTATTGCTTTGCAGACAGCGTGTCGCTGCTGCGCCTGTCGCGGCGTGAGCAGAAAACCATCGCGGCCATCGCAGACCTTGTGGGCAAGCAGATGATGGCAGACCCCGTTCACCTAAAGCGATTGCTGTCGCAATACGAGATCGGCGACCTGCTTAGTGCGGTAAGGGTAAAGGGCGCGCTGTATGATGAAGAAAATACACTGGATTGCGTGGAAGAGATTCGGCGCATCGAACGCTCATCCGAGCCTTACCGCACCGCACACCTTGCTGTAAACGGCAACGATATCCGCACGCTTGATATTGTACCGCCACAGCAAACGGGGCAGGTACTCTCTTTTTTACTCGGCTGTTGTATCGGCAGCCCCGAGCTCAATGAGCGCGATACCTTGCTTGCGCTTGCAAAAAGCTACAGCGGTTAAGTGTGTATAGATCGTGTTATTGAATGAAAATTACATGATATCTCATTCTAACACAAATACAATATTATGTAAACGACACCCCGGCTCAGAAAACGGGATGTCGTTTTTTGTGATTTTAAACTGTAAGGGTTAGCCCGTCACCGGTGGCGCAATCTCCAGAAACCGTACATCGCCATATTTCTCCTGTGTGCGTGCAAGCATCCATTCGTCGCGGAACAGAATGACCGGCCGCTGATATACGTCCTCCACAAGCGTCATGCTATCGAGATATCCAAGCATTTCGCGTGTAAACTTTGCGCCTTCTACCCATCTTGCACAGGCAAAGGGAAGCGGCGAGATGGTGATATCCACACCGTACTCGTTTTTCATGCGGTATTCGAGCACCTCAAACTGCAGCATACCCACCACGCCGATGGTCAGTGTTTCTACGCCAATATCCGGCTGTTTAAAGATCTGTATCGCACCCTCCTCGGCAATCTGATGAACACCTTTGAGGAACTGCTTGCGCTTCGAGGCATCCTTGCTAAACACCTTGGCAAAATGCTCGGCGGCAAACAGCGGGATACTGTCGAACTTGATAGCCGGTTTGTGTACACACAGCGTATCGCCGATATGAAAGATGCCGGGGTCGAACACACCGATGATATCACCGGCATATGCCTCCTCCACCATGTTGCGATCCTGCGCAAAGAACTGCTGCGGTTGTGCAAGACGCACTGTCTTTTGGGCCCGGACATGGTTGACGCTGATGCCTTTTTCAAACTTGCCCGAACAGATGCGGATAAACGCAACGCGGTCACGATGCGCGGGGTTCATATTGGCTTGAATCTTAAATACAAAGCCGGAAAAATCGGTGTCGCTTGGCGCAACCCAAGTATCGCTTGCCTGGCGCTTACCCGGTGAGGGCGCTATGCGGATAAAATCCTCTAAAAACGGTTCAACACCAAAGTTGGTCATCGCACTGCCGAAGAACATAGGGGTAAGCTCGCCCGCAAGCACGCGCCGGGGGTCATAGTCCTCTCCGGCGGCATCAAGCAGCTCAATATCCTGACAGAGCTGTTGATGCAGTTCTTCCCCCAAAATCGCGCGGTACGCATCGTCTGTTACCGCACCCGTCTTGGCATGTGCAATCGACTGGCCGTGATGGGTCGATTCAAACAGCTCAATGCGGGATAACCGGCGGTTGTACACGCCCTTGAAGTTGCCGTCAATACCAATCGGCCAGTTCATGGGGTAGGAGCGGATGCCGAGCGTTTGCTCAATCTCTTCCATCAGATCAAACGGGTTTTTGCAGTAGCGGTCCATCTTGTTGACAAACGTAAAAATGGGTATGCCGCGCATACGGCACACATGAAACAGCTTCTTGGTCTGCTCCTCCACACCCTTAGCGCCGTCTATCAGCATCACCGCGCTGTCGGCTGCCGTCAATGTGCGGTAGGTGTCCTCACTAAAATCCTGATGCCCGGGGGTATCGAGAATGTTAATGCGAAAATCCTTGTAATCGAAGTTCAAAACGCTGGAGGTAACTGAAATTCCTCTTTGCTTTTCAATCTCCATCCAGTCGCTCACCGCGTGCTTTTGCGCCTTCCTCCCCTTGACCGTGCCCGCGAGATGGATTGCTCCTCCGTACAGCAAAAGCTTTTCGGTCATGGTAGTTTTACCTGCATCGGGGTGCGAGATAATCGCGAAGGTTTTCCTTCGCCCCACCTCTTTCGTTATTTCTTCTGTCAGACCCATATAATATCTTCATCCTTTACTGTGTGCGTTTGTGGCATCTATCCGCATCATGCCGCCGGAATGGGCGGCCTTTTGGCATACCTTATTATTATATATAACATTTGCGTCAAGTCAATCGTGTGCAAGACATTTTTTATATTGGAACAAAACTGCCGTATGGCTTAAAAAAAGCGGCGGATTGGCCAAATTATACGCAGTATGAAAAATACACAAATGCAGCTTGACAAATACTAGAGTAAAGTAGTATACTTTATATACCCCATGGGGGTATATGTTTATTGCCGGATTTCAGGGGGAGGGATAGGGATGGATACCAGCAACACCACCGTAACCAAGGATAATAATAAGCCCGAGTGCGGAACCTCCTGCTGTGCAGACGACACAAACGCACGCACAACGCATCGTGAAGAGAAGCTGCGCATGAATCTGCTCAAGCGATTAAACCGTGTAGAAGGCCAGATTCGGGGCGTAAAAGGCATGATAGAACGCGACGCGTATTGTGATGACGTACTCAACCAGATTGCAGCTGCCCGCGCGGCGCTTAAATCAATCAGCAGTCTGCTTCTTGAAAGCCACATCCACGGATGCTTGGTAGATAAAATCCGCCGCGGCGAGGATGAGGTGGTAGACGAGCTTCTGCTTACCATCAATAAGCTGTTGTAATACGATAACCACGTATATAAGACTTAACGTCAGTAGTATTTCCTTTATTCTATATTCGAAAGGGCAAGATAGAAATGAGTCAAAAAAACACCACCACACAAACAAAAAAACCACAATATCTTATTATGCTTGCAATTATCGCGGGTACTCTCGTTCTATGGTTTTTCGTCAAGCTGTTTATCGGTATGGGAGCAAACGAGCTTAACAAACGGTACGAAGCGGTTGTTGATGCCGATATTGTGATAGAGGTTCGGGATATCAGCGAGAATGTATCCTTTTACCCGGCAACCATTAGCGGCACAGAGCTTGAGGTGCTTGCAGTCAAAGCGCCCGACGGCTCCCTTCGCACCGCATTTAATACCTGTCAGGTATGCTTTCGTTCGGGTAAGGGCTATTATACCCAAAAGGGAACACAGCTTGTGTGCGAAAACTGCGGAAATCGCTTTGCGCTCTCCGACATTGGTATCGCACACAGCGGTTGTAACCCAATCCCCATTACACCGGAGCTTAAAGCAACCGATGCCACTGCAATTACCATACCGGTTGAAACCTTAACCGAGGCAAAGGCATTGTTTGCAAACTGGAAGCGCTAGACACCGGAGAAAGAGTGAGGTAAATTATGATAAGCAAGAAAGAAAACATACAAATTACCGGAATGACCTGTGCCGCCTGTGCCACACGGGTAGAACGTGCGGTAGCAAAGATCGACGGTGTCAGCCAAGCGTCTGTTAACATTGCAACAGAGCGTCTTTCTGTCACGTATGACGGTGATAAGCTTTCCCATGAACAGATTGCCGAGGTGGTTGTCTCAGCGGGCTATGGGGTAGCGGGGCAGACCGAGCATAGCACCGTAACCATCCCAATTGGCGGCATGACCTGTGCGGCATGTTCGCAGCGGGTAGAGCGTGTACTCGGCAAGCTTTCTGGGGTAGCTTCTGCCGCGGTAAACCTTGCTGCCGAGCGCGCCGTTATAACGTACGACCCGCACACCATAAAGCTTCCGCAGCTTAAGCAGGCCATTGCAGATGCCGGCTATCAGCCGCTTGAGATTGTGATGGATGCCGATGCAGACGAGCATAAGGCGCGCAAGGAGAAAGAGATTAACACACTCCGCCGGAAGTTTATTATCGCGGCAATCTTTGCGCTGCCGCTGCTTTACATTGCGATGATTCCGATGATAAGTTGGCTGCCGTTCTCAGTTCCGGCGGCAATCCACCCCGATTATCATCCGCTGCGGTATGCGATTGCCCAGCTTATCCTCACCATTCCGGTGGTAGCGGTAGGATATCGCTTTTACACGGTAGGATTCAGGGCGCTGTTATCCCGCAGCCCCAACATGGATTCGCTTATTGCGGTCAGCACCACCGCGGCCATCGGTTACAGCATCTATTCGATCTACCGCATCACGCAGGGTGATGAACATGGCATCCACGGTCTCTATTTTGAGACAGCAGGCGTTATTATTGCGCTCATCCTGCTTGGCAAAACACTGGAATCAATCTCCAAGGGCAAAACCAGCGAGGCTATTAAAAAGCTGATGGGGCTTGCACCCAAAACCGCTACGGTTATTCGTAATGGGCAGGAGCAGGAACTCCCCATCGACGAGGTAGAGCTTGGCGATATCGTTGTAGTAAAACCCGGCGAAAAGGTACCGGTAGACGGCGAGGTTGTAGAAGGATACACCGCGATTGATGAGTCGATGCTTACAGGCGAGAGTATGCCCATCGATAAAAAGGCGGGCGATAAGGTGTACGCGGCAAGCATGAACAAAAACGGATCGATCCGTTTTCGTGCCACCAAGGTGGGCGGCGATACCGCGCTTGCACAGATTATCAAGCTTGTTGAGGACGCACAGGGCTCCAAGGCACCCATTGCACAGCTTGCCGATGTGGTATCGGGCTACTTTGTTCCCATTGTAATCGGTATTGCGATTGCCGCGTTTGCGGCGTGGATGATTGGCGGCCAGACACTGACCTTCGCGCTGACAAAATTCATTTCGGTTCTTGTAATTGCCTGCCCCTGCGCACTGGGTCTTGCAACGCCCACCGCCATTATGGTTGGCACCGGCAAGGGTGCGGAGCTTGGTATCCTGATTAAAGGGGGAGAGGTGCTTGAGACCGCGCATAAGATAGATACCATCGTGTTCGATAAAACGGGCACCATCACCGAGGGTAAGCCCGAAACAACCGACATCCTTCCGCATGGGGGGGTTGACGAGCAGCAGCTGCTCTTGCTTGCCGCAAGTGCCGAACAAGGCTCGGAGCATCCGCTTGGCGAAGCGATTATCCGCAAAGCCGCGCAGCGGGGACTTACGCTTTTCGCCGTGCAGCGGTTTGAGGCGCTCCCAGGTCATGGAATAGAGGTTCTGGTAAACGATAAGACGGTTCTCATCGGCAACCAAAAGCTTATGAATGACCGCGGCATACCGCTTGGCGATAGCACAGCCCATGCCGACCGTCTTTCCTCTGAGGGGAAAACACCGATGTATGTTAGCGCAGACGGTCAGTTTGCGGGGATAATTGCGGTAGCAGACGTTGTAAAACAAAGCAGTGCACAAGCTATCCGTCAGCTGCAATCGATGGGTATTGAGGTTGCAATGATTACGGGCGACAACCGCAAGACCGCGCAAGCGATTGCAAAGCAGGTGGGTATCGGCACCGTGCTTGCCGAGGTGCTGCCGCAGGATAAATCCAGCGAGGTTAAAAAGCTGCAGGCGGCGGGCAAAAAGGTTTCGATGGTGGGCGATGGCATCAATGACGCACCGGCCCTTGTGCAGGCGGATATTGGAATCGCCATCGGTTCCGGCACCGATGTAGCAATGGAGTCTGCCGACATCGTACTGATGAAGAGCGATTTATTGGACGTTGCCACCGCCATTCATCTGAGCAAGAGCACCATCCGCATCATCAAGCAGAACCTGTTTTGGGCGTTTGCTTACAACGTAGCGGGCATCCCAATTGCTGCGGGCGTGCTCTACCTGTTCGGCGGGCCGCTGCTTAATCCGATGTTCGCCGCCGCAGCTATGTCGCTCAGCTCGGTGTCGGTGCTCACCAACGCACTGCGCCTTAAACGCTTTAAGCCGTATCACACTGATAGTTAATTTATAAATCTATGAATACTGGAGGAGTTTGCATGAAAACAGTTACCATTCAGGTGGAGGGCATGTCCTGTGCCCATTGTCAAAACGCAGTAACCAAAGCCGTTGAATCGCTTGCGGGTGTTGAGCGGGTTGAGGTGAGTCTTACCGAAAAAACCGCAGTGGCCACGTTTGATGAATCGATTGTGTCGCTGGATGCTATCGAGGCCGCAATCAAGGATGAAGGATATCTTGTAGTATAGCTTGTTATCAAACAAAAACGCCGCCCATCCATTTGGTGTCAGCCAAAGGATGGGCGGCGTTGTCATGATACGATACGAAAGCGTGTTTAAGCCAGCAGGTCCTTTACCACTTCACCTGCAAGAATGAGCCCCGCCACTGGCGGAACAAACGACATACTGCCGGGGATTTGGCGGCGTGCGGTGCAATGACGTTTCACCCCGGGCGGACAGACACAACCCGTTTTGCAATCCGGGCTGTTCTCAGTACGGGGGGTAAGTGCGGGCTCTTTTGAGTAAACAACCTTCAGTGCCTTGATGCCGCGCGCGCGCAGCTCGCGGCGCATTATGCGCGCAAGGGGGCAGATCTCAGTTTTATATATATCAGTCACCTCAAAACGGGTGGGGTCAAGCTTGTTGCCCGCGCCCATAGCGCTGATGATTGGCACACCAAGGCGCGCAGCACGCGCAACAAGCTCAAGCTTTGCCGAAACTGTATCGATGGCGTCTACGATATAGCTGTACTGAGAAAGGTCGTATTCCTCCGCGTTATCCGTTGTATAAAAGCAGGAGAAGATCTCGACACGCGCGCTAGGGTTAATATCCAAGATGCGCTCACGCATCACCTCGGTCTTTAATCTGCCAACGGTAGCGTGTGTAGCAATGAGCTGGCGGTTGATGTTGGTCAGGCATACCTTGTCATCATCAAACAGCGCAAACGAAGCGATTCCGCTGCGCGCAAGGGCCTCGACGGTATATGAACCGACACCGCCCAAACCAAACACCGCAACCGTTGCTCGGCCCAGCCGGTCAACGCCTTCTCCGCCAATTAGTAAGCGGGTTCTTGAAAATTGGTCTTGCTTCATGAATCAATGCTCCTTATTGTCGCAGATAAGGGAAGGTGTGTTACGCGACAAGCCCTGTCAGCGTACGCATTGCAAGAATAGTTTCCTGAATCAATTCATCGAGCGGCCAGCCCAGCATTTCCGCACCGCGCTCAATCACCTCGCGGGAGCATCCCGCTGCAAAGCCGCGCGTCTTATATTTTTTCTTAACCGATTTCAGTTCCAGATCCATTACGCTTTTGGAGGGGCGCATCAGCGCTGCAGCGCCAATCAGTCCGGTCAGCTCATCTACAGCATACAGCACCTTTTCCATAGTATGCTCCGGTTTAATGTCCACCGTAATCTCGTACCCGTGGCTTGCCACAGCGCGGATAATGCGCTCATCCACGCCCTGCCCTTGCAAAATCTCCTGCGCCTTGATGCAGTGCTGCTCGGGGTAAAGCTCAAAATCAAGGTCATGCAGCAGCCCGACAATCCCCCAGAAATCAACCGCGTCCTGAAATCCGAGTTTTTGCGCAAAGTAACGCATAACACCTTCTACAATCTGCGCGTGTCGAAGATGAAACTCCTCTTGATTATACTGCGAAAGCAACTCCCAAGCCTGGTCTCTTGTCATAATATTCATTGATATCCCACACTCCCTCACTATAACGTACCATCAAGTGCATTTAGGCTCCGATTTACGATGGATTTTCGTTTCCATCTTCCCGAAAGGTAATAGGTGAGCGCAAGCACAAGGCCCAGCGCCCAACCAATGGGAAAGCTAAAGTAAATATTGTCGCGGCCAATGTAATGCGCAATGAGATATGCACTGGGCACACGGGCAAGCAACAGCGAAATTGTAGTAGAGATAACCGGCATAATCATCTCGCCGGCGCCGCGCATCACACCGTTGATGACAAATAGAATTGCCAGCAGCCAGTGGAACGGCAGGATACGATACAGATAAGCCATTCCCGCCGCAATTACCGGATCGGAAGGACTAAACATGCGCATAAGCAGAGGAGAGAAGAGTAGCAAAAGCACGCTGAGTACCAGATTGCAGCCAATCGACATAATAAGCGTAGCCTTTGCCCCCTGCTTGACACGATCCATCCTTCCGGCACCAATATTCTGACCAACAAACGTTGTAACTGATGTCGCAAAGCTTTGAATCGGCAGAAACGAGAAGGTATCAATCTTGGTAGCCCCATTGTAGCCCGCCATAAAATCCGAGCCATAGCTGTTAACCAGTGACTGCATCATCATAATGCCAAGGGAAAAGATTGCCTGCTGAAAACCGGCTGGAATGCCAAGCTTAATCGATTGTACAAACAGTGTCTTGTCAAACCGAAACCGAAACGGATTGATATTCAGGTTTGGGTATTTCTTGTTAATGTACAGGATGCCAAACACCCACGAGCTAAACTGTGCAATAACCGTTGCAATCGCTACACCTGCAACGCCCCAGTGAAACACTAAAACGAATACAAGATCAAGTACAATGTTAATACCTGTCGCGATGGATAAAAAGATCAGCGGCGAGCGGCTGTCACCCAGACCTTGCAGGATGCCGGCGTTAATATTATAGCCAAGCGTTGGAAGAATGCCGATAAAGATGATGGTAATATAGGTGTACGCGTCTGCGAAGGTATCATCCGGTACCTGCATCAGCTTTAAAAATGTGCTGCTTAGCAGCACACCGATTATGGTAAGCGGAACAGATCCAATCATCATTGATGAGTAAATGGTGTCCACGGTACGGCGAACGCGGTCGTGATCGCCTGCGCCATAATATTGTGCAATCATAATGGTTGCGCCGATGCCAATGCCCATAAACAATGAGGTGAACATAAAGATAACGGGAAAAGCCGTGCCGACAGCGGCAAGTGCAGTGCTGCCGACATAGTTGCCTACCACAATGCTGTCAACAACATTATAAAACTGCTGAAAGATGTTGCCGATAAGCAGCGGGATGGCAAAGACTAATATTAATTTTGTGGGGCTGCCAACGGTCATATCGGTATTATTGGATTTTGGAGTAGATTGCGACATAGTTGTTTCTTCCTGTTCTTTCTGCATTTCATGTTAGATTGTAAGTACGATGTGCAGGGAAAATCCGATTCCCGAATGATACAAAGACAATGGATTTATTATACCATAAAAGTGAAGTGTTATGGTGTAATTGCCCATTGCCGTAGGCGGGGCATAAGGATAAATGAATAATAGACGTTTTGCGGATATTACACCATAAAAGCAAAGCGTTATGGTGTAATTGCCCATTGCCGTAGGCGGGG
>JAEZTV010000005.1 GCA_023421245.1 Bacillota bacterium
ACACTCTTCATGAAAGATGTGGCCTCCTTGTCGGTGTTGTTAGGTGTTGTAACTCAACTTTAACCGATTTGGCCTCATCTTTCACTTCTTTTTTTTTAAAATGTCCAATATCTATTGTAGTCCTACATGCTTGTATAATGCGTTTAAACACTATTCCCTTTTCAATTAAAAGCGATTGTGGTAGAATAAAGGAGTTAATATATAAAAGCAAATAACCTTTTTATGCACTTTGCTGCGCAAAGGATGAAGCTATGCCGCTATCGCGCGGTTGTATTGCCCACCCAGGCAATTCCAACGCAAAGAAAGGATATGAGACACCCATGCAGTACCAGTTTTCAGACAAGATTTCCACCCTGCAGCCGTCGGCAATTCGTGAGATACTCAAGTTCACCGCCGACCCCGAGGTGGTTCCGTTTGCCGCAGGCAACCCCGCACCCGAGGCGTTCCCCGTACAGCTGATTGCCGATATCACGGCAGACATCTTTGCCTCGCAGCCGTTTGCGGCATTACAATACAGCCTGACCGAGGGCTACCCCCCCTTGCGCGAGATGCTTAAAACTATGATGAAGAACCGGTACGGCATCGGCCGCGAGACCGACGATCTGATTGTCGTTTCCGGCGCGCAACAGGGCATTGAGCTTGCGTGTAAGGTGCTGTGCAACGAGGGGGATGTCATTCTCTGCGAGCGCCCCACCTTTATTGGCACGCTCAATTCATTCAAATCATACAATACGCGGCTCATTGGTATTGATGCGGACGATAACGGACTTGATCTTGACGCAATGGAACAGGCGTTAAAGCAAAACAGCGTGCGGCTTGTCTATGTCATCCCCAACTTTCAAAACCCAAGCGGCCGCACCATGAGCCTTTCCACGCGCAAGGACGTGTATGCGCTTGCAAAAAAATACGGCGCGATTATTTTGGAGGACAACCCCTACGGTGAGCTGCGGTTCACGGGTGAGGATATCCCCTCCATTAAGAGCTTTGACGAGGATGGCATTGTCATCTACTGCGGCAGCTTCTCAAAGGTGCTCTCTCCCGGGCTGCGCGTAGGCTATGTCTGTGCGCCCGCCCCGATTGTACAAAAGATTGTCGTGGCAAAGCAGGCGTCGGATGTGCACACCTCTATCCTTTCGCAGATGATCTGCGCGCAGTTCTTAACCCGTGTGGATTATGACGGGCACATCACGCACCTCCGCGATATTTACCGTAAAAAGTGTACGCTGATGCTAGGCTGTATGGACACGGGCTTTGGCGGCAAAATTACGTATACCCGTCCCGAGGGCGGCTTGTTTTTGTGGTGCACCCTGCCCGAAGGCTCCGACATGATGGGCTTCTGCCGCGAGGCAGTGCAGCGCAAGGTTGCGGTGGTACCGGGCAGCGCGTTTATGCCGGGCGACAACGACCCCACGGTATCATTTCGCATGAACTACTCCACCCCCGCCGATCATCAGATTCAGCAGGGCGTTGACATCCTGTCATCGCTTATTCGCGAAAAGTTTTAATACGAAAGGCACGGATTTTGTCATGCAAGAGAATCAAACCCCCGCAAAAAAGAAGGTTATCTTCAGCGGCATACAGCCCACCGGCGTATTTACGCTTGGCAACTATATCGGCGCGGTACGCAACTGGGTAAAGCTGCAGGAAGAATACAACTGCATCTATTCGGTAGTGAACATGCACGCCATCACCGTGCGGCAAGACTCCGCACAGCTTAGGCAGCAGACACTGTCCTCCTACGCGCTGCTGCTTGCGTGTGGGCTTGACCCGCAAAAAAGCATGGTGTTTATTCAAAGCCATGTTCCCGCACACGCACAGCTTTCGTGGGTGCTCGGGTGCAACGCGCAGTTCGGCGAGCTTTCGCGCATGACGCAGTTTAAGGATAAGAGCCGGCAGCACGCGGATGACATTAACGTAGGCCTGTTTACCTACCCCGTGCTGATGGCGGCGGATATTCTGCTCTATCAGGCCGACCTTGTGCCGGTCGGCGGCGATCAGCGGCAGCATCTGGAGCTTGCGCGCGATATCGCAATTCGCTTTAACGGGCGCTACAGCAACACCTTTGTGGTACCCGACGCCTATATCCCCAAGCTGGGGGCAAAGGTGATGAGCCTGCAAGACCCCACCAAAAAGATGAGCAAGTCGGATGATAACCCCAAGGCATTTGTTTCCATCCTCGATGCGCCTGAGGTGATTGTGAAAAAGTTTAAAAGTGCTGTAACCGACAGCGATACCAGCGTGCGGTACGCGCAAGGGAAAGACGGCATCAACAACCTTATGACCATCTACTCGATTGTTACCGGCAAGGACCTTGACGCAATTGAGCGAGAGTTTGACGGCAGAGGGTACGGCGACTTTAAGCTTGCGGTCGGCGAAGCGGTTGCCGAGCATCTGCGGCCGGTGCGCGAAAACCATGCGCGCCTGATGCAGGATAAGGCATACCTTGAGCAGTGCTATACCGAGGGAGCAACAAGAGCGGCACACCTTGCCCAACGTACGCTTGAGAAGGTATACCGCAAAACGGGCTTTGTAAAAAACCCGTTTTAACCGCATACCATCCACTGCGGACTGTTTCATCACAGTCCGCATATTTTTTTTGCCCGAAGCGCCGTATAACGTATCTCACACAGGGTATAAACACCGCCAAAGAATAAATACTAGCTAAGGGGTTTGTGTCTTACCACTACGTCCTGCCTTCAAACCCCCGCTTAATATTTGCGAAGGGAGTGCTTTTTTATGTCACAGCTCAATCAGATGGAACTGCAGAACCTCCGGCATATGATTGGTGAGCACGATACCGCGGTTCAGAAGATGCAGACCTACGCCCAGCAATGTCAGGATGCGCAGCTCAAGCAGTATTTTGAAAAATCGGCTCAGGACGCACAGCAAACAAAGCAAAAGCTGATGTCATTTTTAAACTAAAAGGAGGATGATGCACATGCTTCAGGATAAAGTCATGGCCAACGATGCCCTCGGTTCCGTAAAAAGCAGCCTGACATTTTACGCAAACGCCATCTCGGAATGCTCGAATCCCAACCTGCGTTCCACGATTCAGGAGATAAGAAACAGCTGCGAATGCTCACAGTACGAGCTTTATAAGATTGCCCAGCAAAAAGGCTTTTATCAGCCCGCTACCATGGCGCCCGACGGCGAGGTACAACAGGTTAAGACCCAGCTTCAAGGATAAGGTGCCGGCACCATAAACCTTGCGGTTCTTTTTCTTCACACTCTAAAGCAAGGCGCTTTCCGCACCCTGAGAAATTGCACCGCATTGCGGATTTTCGCACCTTTTTAGGTTGCTCCGGCGCATGGGCTTTGCGTGTGTAGCCTCTTGCCAAAAGGGTTTACGAAGCGGTCCCTGAAACAGCGTATGAAAAGAAGGAATATTCTGCGGCATGCGGCAGTATATTCCTTCTTTTTTGCGCCTTGTTTTGAGTATCCCGTAAAGGTATAATGGAAACACCATGCAATCCGGTACGCCAATTATCAGGCGGCTAAGCTGTAAAAGGGTTATGCTTATAGCGGAAGGAGGGGTTGTGGTGGAGCTTGTAGAACGTCTGAAGCAAGCGCTCGACTATATTGAACAGCATCTGACCGAGGCCACCGATTACGAAACGCTTGCGCGCATAGCCTTGTGCTCGCAGCATCAGTTCCAAAAGAACTTTTCGTTTCTTGTTGGCGTGCCGCTCAGCGAGTATGTCAGGCGGCGGCGCATGACACTTGCCGCTTTCGAGCTGCAAAACAGCGGCAACAAGGTTATTGACATCGCGCTGAAGTACGGTTACGAATCACCCGAGGCATTCTCTCGCGCGTTCCTGTCTGTTCACGGTGTATCGCCATCTGCGGCGCGCTGCGCCAAAACGCCGCTGCACGCTTACCCCAGACTCTCCTTGCAAATTACAGTACAAGGAGTGGCCAGAATGGAGTACAAAATTGTAAACCGCGAGGCATTTACAGTGCTTGGTATCGAGCGGATGTTCACCATGGAAAATGACCAAAACCTCATCGACATCCCAAAGTTTTGGAAGGAGCACCTTCAAAACGGCGAGGTAAATAAGCTTGCTGCCTCCGCCGGATATCATGACAACTGTGAAGGCGATTCCGGGCGTTGTCCCGTGGGCGGTATCTGCAGCTATGGTAAAGTGGAGGGTATGCGCTTTCCTTATATGCTGTTTGCCGAAAAGACTCGGGACAGCAGCTGCGCAGGGTATACCGAGCTAACCGTTCCCGCCGCAACATGGGCGGTGTTTCGTTCCGAGCCGTATACCGGCAGCGACGACAGCCTGACATCAGCCTGCCAGAACCTTTACCGGCGTATCTACCGCGAATGGTTCCCCACCGCAAGCTATGTTGAGCAGCCCGGGTACGAAATGGAGGTCTATTACTGGAGCAAGACCGGCATGGCCTACATGGAGGTTTGGGTGCGGGTGCAGCCGAAGTAAATCAGCACATGGCGCAAATAAGCGGGGGAAGGCTTCTTCCCCCGCTTATTTTGTTTGCTATGGTGTTAAGGAGCCTTTCATTCTCCCTGTGCAAATCGCTTAATCATTTTCCACGCCGTATCGTCGGACACACGATCTTAGCTTTGTGCGTAAGGGTTGAGGAATCCATGCTCTGCCTGCAAAATATGAACGGTGACATTGCCGCCATGCAGGGCATCCGAGGTGCTTTGCACACCAAAAGAGTCGTACCGCGCAAAAATCAGCAGCGCTGGGCATTGCGGCGCAACCGATAAATAATCCCGGATACGCGAACCATAACAGCAAATCACGCAATCACACAGACCGCTTTCGCTGCACAACCACGCAAGCGTTGCGCCAATGCTATATCCTAAAAGAATCACGCGCACGTAATACGGCCTAATTCTCTTAATTATACGCATAACGCGACCGCTTACCTCAAATCCGATTTGCCGGTTAAAAAAGAGATACGCCTGTTCTTGTACTTCCTCTGAAAACGGCTCTCTATTCAGCAGGTTGGGACAATAAACATCATACCCGTCCTGATAAAAACTGTTACACACCTCGCGAATATGTAGGTTTATTCCGTATATCTCATGCAATACAACAATTGCAGTATCCGAGCCGTTTTTTCGTATCAGCACAAAAAACCGCCCCCCTTACATCCCCGCCGCAAGGTATCGCTTGAGATTTTCGGGGTCCATGGTGCGCAGATAGGCCATCTCTTTGGTAATGATGCCCGACTTCACCAGCTTTGCAAGGTGGTAGTCCATCGGCTGCATGCCCATCGTAACCCCCGTCTGGATGCAGGAGTTGATTTGATGCGTCTTGCCTTCGCGGATAAGGTTTGCAATCGCGTCGGTGGCAAGCATAATCTCAAGTGCCGCCACACGCCCCCTGCCGTCCGCAACGGGGATGAGCTGCTGGGTAATAACACCCTCCAAGATGCTTGCGGTCTGAATGCGTATCTGCTGCTGCTGATGGGGCGGAAACACGTCGATGATGCGGTCTACGGTATTTGCCGCGCCGTTGGTGTGCAGCGTAGAAAGCACCAGATGCCCGGTTTCCGCCGCCGTTACCGCCGCGCTGACCGTCTCAACATCGCGCATCTCGCCCACAAGAATAACATCGGGATCCTCGCGCAGCGATGCGCGCAGCGCGGCGGCAAACGAGCTTGTGTCCTCGCCGATTTCACGCTGGTTGATGATCGATTGGTTGTGCCGGTGCAGGTACTCAATCGGGTCCTCAATCGTAATAACGTGCGCACGCCGGTTTTGGTTAATATAGTTTACCATCGCCGCAAGGGTGGTCGATTTACCGCTGCCCGTCGGGCCTGTCAGCAATACCAGTCCGCGCTGCTTCATCGCAAGTGTTTTCAGGCACTCGGGCATATTCAGCTGTTCCAGTGTGGGAATCTCCTGTACCAGCAGCCGGATAGCCGCGGCAAAGCTGCCGCGCTGGCGGTAGGCGTTTACGCGAAAACGGCCGCCCGGCATAACGAATGAAAAATCCACTTCGCCCTTTGTTCGAATGGTGTTTTGGCGGTCCTCGTTGAGCATGGCAGTTACAATGCGCTCGGTATCCTCGGGCAGCAGCGACGCGTAGTCGGTAAGCTCCTTCAAATCTCCGTTCACGCGCACAATGGGCGGCTTACCCACCGTTACATGCAAATCACTTGCCTTTTCTTCCCGTGCTTTCACCAGCAGTTCCTGTATGTCCATTCTTTTCACCTTTCCCTTGACGCTTTATCCGCTACACGCTGTAGGTGACCTTAATAAGCTCCTCGGTTGTGGTTATGCCATTTAGCACAAGCTGTGTCAGGTTTTGCTGTAAAAAGGTTGTGCCGTTTTTGGCTACATAGTCGCGAATCTCATCATCGCTTGCCTTTTTACTAATCAGGGCACGCACGGTTTTATCAATCACTACCACCTCGTGAATAGCGGTTCTGCCCTTGTAGCCGGTTGCGTTGCAGTAGGGGCAGCCCTTTCCCCTGCACAGCATCACACTGTGTTCAATGCCAAGCACGGCATTCTCTTCCGCCGACGACTCGTACTGCTGCGCACAGTTCGGGCATATCTTTTTCACAAGCCGCTGGGCGGCAATGCCAACCACCGAGCTTGCAACCAGATACTCCGGCACACCCATATCCACAAGGCGGGTAATGGCGGATACCGCATCGTTGGTGTGCAGAGTAGAAAGCACAAGATGCCCCGTAATCGCGGCGCGGATAGCAATCTGCGCCGTTTCGCCGTCACGAATCTCACCGATCATAATGATGTCGGGGTCCTGCCGCAAAATGGAGCGCAGGCCGTTTGCAAAGGTAAGCCCCGCCTTAGGGTTTACCTGCACCTGATTAACACCCTCCATGCGGTATTCCACAGGGTCTTCTACGGTAATAATATTCACCTCGCTGGTGCAAAGCTGCCTGAGCACCGCATACAGGGTGGTAGATTTACCGCTGCCCGTCGGGCCTGTTACAAGGATGATGCCGTGCGGGCTTTTTATGATGTGGTCAAACAGCGCAAGATTCTGCTGCGAAAACCCGAGCTCGCGAATGGTCAGGGTTGAGGTGTTCTGCGTACCCAGTACACGAACCACCGCCTTTTCACCCGTAACGGTGGGCAGAATAGACAGTCGGATATCCACCGTCTTCCCGTCAAGGTTCATCTCAAAGCGGCCATCCTGCGGAACACGCCGTTCGGCAATATTAAGTCCGCCCATAATCTTCAGGCGGGTTATCAGCGTGTTGTGCGCCGCAACGTTAAGCTTCATCTGGTCAATCAGCACACCGTCAATGCGCAGGCGAATCTTGGTCGTGGTACGGCCGGCCTCGATGTGCACATCGCTTGCGTTTAGCTGAATGGCGTTGGACACAATAGAGTTTATAAGCCGCACAATGGGTGCGCTGTCTATGCGTTCATCCATCTCGCTGGTCATGGCCGCAATCTCACTGGGGGTAAAAAACTCCTCATCCACATCGCTTGCGGCCTCATGCGCATGCTGTCGTGAGTAAAACTGCTCTATCTTCTGCTTAATCTGCGTGCCGGTGGCAAGCACCGTCTTTATCTCACAGCGCGATTCAAATCTTACATCCTCCACCGCATAGTAGTTCATCGGGTCATTCATCGCAACGGTGAGCATATTCATCGCGCGCGCGATGGGGATAAGCGTATACTTCTTCGCCGTCTCCTCCTGTATCATGTGTACGGCGTCGGGGGAGATGGTAATGTTGTCAAGGTCTACAAACTCCACATGCAGCCGCTGTGACAGGCAGAACATCAAATCCCGCTCAGAAACAAAGCCCATGTCAACAAGCAGATCGCCCAGCCGTTTGCCGGTGACCTTTTTCTGTTCGGCAAGAGCATTTGCCAGTTGTTCGTTTGTAATATAACCGCCTTCAAGCAGTACCTGCCCGATTGGAAGATTTTTGCGTCGATACGCTTGCTGCATAAACCGAAACCTTACCTTTCCTTTTTCCTGATATCGTAATCACCATAAAAACAAATCCCTGCTTTTAAGGCGGCGCACTGTTAGCTATAAACAGCAGTAATCCCTCCCATTACACGGGCACACCATGCGGTTTTTCATACGGCTGAAAATGCGCTCATTTAAAAGTTTGTTAAGAATAATTTACTGTTTGCCAAATTATCACTTCTATTATAAAATAAAAACAGGTTATATTCAACAATAATCCTTTATTCCTCCAGATACGACAACCGCGCGGGTCGATTGCTGTCGCCGGTAAACGGTAACAACCCCCGCCCAATCGCCGCACCGCACGGATTTCCGCGCAACGTTTGGCATGAATAAGGGATTACAAGATAAGGGATGATGGTTTATGATATGGGATCAATCTTTACCGCTGCTGTTGTTAGCGGGGTTACTGGGTTTATTGTTCGGCAGTTTTTTAAACGTATGCATCTGCCGCATCCCAAAACGAGAATCGGTTGTTACGGGGGCTTCGCATTGTACCGCCTGCGGCACGCCCATCCGCGCACGCGATCTTGTGCCGGTGGTAAGCTTTGTTCTCCTGCGCGGCCGATGCCGGGCGTGCGGCGATAAAATCAGCATCCGGTACCCTGTCATTGAGCTTGCAAACGCCGTGCTGTGGGTGCTTATCTGCCTGCGGTATGGGTGGAGTGCGCAAAGTATTATTTACTGCGCGTTTGTGTCGGTTTTGCTTGTGGCGGCGGTTATTGATATCGACACCATGCTCGTTCCCCCTGCACTTACCGTTACCATCCTTGCCCTTGGGGTTCTTTGCCTGTTTGTGCTGCACGATACCGCGTATTATAACCGCCTAATCGGCTTTGTGGCGGGCGGCCTTCCCTTTTTGCTGATTGCCGTCCTCTCAAAGGGCGGTATGGGTGGCGGCGACATCAAGCTGATGGCGGTGTGCGGACTGGTGCTCGGCTGGCGGTTAATTTTGTTGTCGCTCTTGCTTGCGGTTATCGCGGGCGGCATTTGGGCGGCAGCGCTGCTGCTCGCCGGACGCGCAAAAAAGGGCGCGGAGCTTGCGCTGGTACCCTTTCTTTCCGGCGGTATGCTCATAAGCCTGCTGTTTGGCGAGCAGATGATTGCATGGTACGTCACCCTGTTCTTTCCCAAATAATACTGTTATGCATGAAAAGCACAGGTATGCTTTAAAACGACCAGTCATACCTGCCGCCTGCGGCGTTGTAACGGGGTTGAACTGTAAGTTTTATCTATCTTCTAACGTGAAAACAGCATAAGCCGGTTTTGCTCAAAACAAACGGACGCGTCTGCGTCCGTTTGTTTTTATTCGGTATCGTCTATGCGCTGTGCTCGGGGCCGAGATCCTCCGCCATCAAACGAAGCGCACGCAATTTCAGGCGGCTTATCTTTTTTTGGTTAACACCAAGCTGCCGCGCAACCTGCTCCTGCGTCATATCGCCAAAGAACAGCGCACGGATTACCCCGCGCTGCATCTTGCTTAACCTTCCAATCGCCTGATGCAGTACGATACGATCCTCTATCGGCAGATGAAACGAGGTGTACTGCAGCGTTTTGATGTTTGACACATCAATCTCATCCATGCTCACCAGTCCCGCGCGCATAACCTCCTGCACGCTTTTTACCGTGACGCCCAGCTCGTTTGCAATATGCTCGGCGGTGGGTATCTTGCCATGTTCTTTTACGGTACGCGCTACATAGCGGTCCACCTTCGCCTGCAGCTCAATAACACAGCCGGGTCGGCGGTAGCTAATCTCTTTGCGCACGTAATGGCGGATGGCGCTGATAATACATTCGCTGGCCCACGTAGAAAAGGACGCGCCCTGCGCGGCATCAAAGGTAGAAAGCGCCCCCAGCACCCCTTCCATACCGGTTTGAAACAGATCATCAAAGCAGCAGTTTCCGCCGTACAATGCCGCAAAATGCCGCACCAACGGTTCTGCCGCCTCGGTCACAAGCGCGCAGTTTTCCTTTGTTTTGTGGGTAAAGTACTGTTTTGCCGCGCTGTTTAACTCCATCTTTCACCGCTCCTTTCCCTGTAAGGCGGCTATCTTGGTTACGGCGGCGAGATAAACTCCGACCCATCGGGGCGGTAGAACAATATCTCGTCTGTTTCGTCACCTATTATACTGGCGGTACCCAGCATATTGGTAAGGTAGATATCCTTTTCAAGCTTGAATAAAGGGTCGATACCGCCTGTTTTAAAAACCTCGATAGAAACCATTAATACCTTGGAATCGGCCTTTCTCTTGGCAAATGAAATATTCGCATTGTACCCTGCGGTAATCCCCTGTGAAATCGCGTCTGAGCGTGAGGATTCTCCCTCTTTAAACAACTCGAGTGCACCTCCACCATTGACAGACAACAGATAAAACTGCTTCGAGTCGTCCGCATCATATGCCGCATCACTGATTGCGGTTGGGTCTGTGGTATAATCCCGCAGCTCAAGCACATCGGTAGAATACACACTGCCCTCGATGTAATCCATTACAAGGTTTGCCATCGCCTTTGCCTCGGCAATATCGCGTGTTTTCACAAACATGTTCATGGTCGGCACCACAAACATCACTATCGCCAAAAACAGGATGCTGAACACCGCAATAACAACGAGCAGCTCCATCAGCGTCAGGCCCTTATTATTTTTGAGCAGCTTGCCCATGGCGCTGTTCCCCTTCCGTCTGCATGCTTGTTACGGCGCGCTGTTTACATAGGTTTCAAGCTTTGCGCCTGTGTCGGCATCCTCAGTCTGCACCACTTCACCGGTGCCTATAATAATATCGGGATGACCCGGGAACGTTATGGTAATCTCCTTGCCGGGTACCACCGTTACCCCGCCGGGCAGTGCCGCCGTCCCTTCCTCCATCGTTTCCTCAAGCAGGGTAGCCATGTCGGCGGTACCGTGGTTCAGCACAACCGCGTTGCCCTCAAGCCGGATGGCCGGCAGAAAGATGGAGGCAAAGCACACCGCAAGGATGGCTAAAATAGCCATACTGATGAGCAGCTCCATTAAACTAAGACCTTTGTTACTTTTTATGTATTTCGTTATTTGTTTCATTGTATTGTGCCTCCTTTGAAAAGCAAGGCTGTGTATATAGCTACTACTTATGGCGTACCCAACTTAGACTTGCCGGAATAGTTGCCCACAACGCTAACGCCGCCACCACCGGGACCGGGCGGCGTACTGGAAGGTTCGGGGGGGATGTAAACAAAAGTGGTGTTAGCCTTTGAAGTTACTGCTCCTACAAAAAGGCTACCACAGAAACAGCCTGCACTTGTCTCAATTTTGCTAAAAGGCATGTAAACATATGCACTAAGTAAGCATCTATCGTTAAAAACTAGTTTTGCAGAAGGTGACGCCGAAATAATCGTCATTTTAGGCGCATGATTGATATTGTTGTAATCAAAAACCCAGTTACTCTCTTGAGAGAAGGATCCGCTTTTCACCGCATGGATATCCCCAAACTGAGAATCATTGGCGACCTCAATTGTCACATCGTCTTTTAAATAAATAAATACGTTATGATTACCCTTTACACTAATTTTTCTGTTCGAAAAGGAATAATTCCCTTTAGAGAAAATAATATAAAGGTCTTCCATGCTAGCATCAAATACAGTGTCACTGTTTTGTGGAAAAAAGGAAGGATTAACCGTTCCATTTCCAACAACATAATTCCCCGCTCGTGACGGATAGCTAGTAGGAACAGTTATTTTACTTGGAGGACTAAAAACAGGATCTGTACTTTGTGGTAATGGTACTGGTTTGTTTTCTGGAAACTCTTTATCGGCAGGCATAGGCTTTACTGGCTTCCCTCCGATAGGCTTGCTCGTAGCATTTCCGGTAGCATAATTTTCTCCTGTTAAAGTACTGGGGTTTTGAGAACCTCCGTTAAGGCTACCAAAGTATATATCACCCCACACCCATAAGCTCCCGTCAATTTTGTTTACCTGACAATCATCAAAGTCAGCTTTCCCATTGACATATATATCCCCATAAACGCTTATTTGTCCGCCACCGCCTCCAAACTTAACATCACCATCAACCACTAAATCACCATGGACCTCTATATACTGTATTCGAGTTGTTTGATTATCACTTCGTTTTTGAATATAAATATCGCCCCATGATTTATTCATATTATTAAATTCCGAAAAGTTGTTTTCTCCTGTAATACTAGCGAGATTTTTAAACGGACTGTCCGATGCGACCTCAAGTACCGTGTAGTACTCGCGCTCTGCGCCATGCACACTTGCAAGCGATGATATCTGGTAATGCGTATCATCCAGCTTTTTCACAGTCAGATCATAGCTTCCAAGCTGGGGATCAACAGTTTTTTCACTTGTTCCAATCGCTTGAAGGCTTTCCAGCAGTGCCTTCGGATCGGGGGCGGCCTTAACGTAATCCACCGCCGCAAGCACGGCGCTGCGCGCAGTGAAATAAGCCTGCTGCGTCTGATAGTCGGTCACGGCGTTTCGGTGCGCGTTGGCCGAAAGGGCAATCGCCGCCATGCCGAAAATCAGCAGCATTGCAAACACAATAATCACCATCAGCAGGGTGCTTCCCCTGTTATTATGCAGTTGTTTGCAGGGCATTGAACTCCCCCCTTCAGAAGGCTTGTGCACCCGCTAAATAATCTTCGTTTTACCCTCGGGCAGGTCAAATTCAAGGTCCATCATATCGTCGGTATAGAATTTTGGTATCGAATAAACCTGCACGGTCACCGTAGCGGTTACAACATCCCGAATACCCGAATCATCCTCGCGCAGTTTAAACTCAACGCCCGAAATCTGCAGCGTTCTGCCCGATTGCTGCAGCAGGTCGATATAATACATCAGGTTGTCGTAATAACAGTCGGCGGTAACGGTAACGGTGTTAACAAACACCATATCAATAGCCGGCAGCTCAGATGCTGTCTCCTGCGTGTCGTCGGCCGCCGCGGGGATGCTCTCCCCCTTCATCTGGCTTACCAAATCATCAAGCGCGATGCGCACCACGGGCACCACATCGCTGTAGCTTGCAATATACACCGAACCGCGGTCGCTTATGGCAACCTGACTGTTGCGCAGCCCCGCCTCCTCGGTGAATCCCAGCATCCAAAGCCCCATCTGCTCCGATTCAAATGTGGGGAAGAACCGCGCAGAACGCGCCGCCGCGTCCTCCTGTGCCTGTTCTACCTTCTCCCCCATACCGGCATTTGCCTGCACAAGGGTCTGCATCTCAAGCTGTTTTGTTTGCAGCTCGCTTAGCGTCTGTACATTGCTTGTGTAGTTCTGGGCCGCCGGTATAAAGATAAAGCGAACCGGCAATACCCATACAAGTACAAGCGCAAGTATAAAAAGAAGAATCTGCTCTCTTTTTCCCACATTCATAGCAACATCGTCCCTTCCGTCGCACTCAAAGGTGTTTTTTGCATGGATAGCGCTATTTCTTATCGCCCGCCATATAAACACCGCTTACCTGAAACGCTACAACGCCATCATCCGATACCGTGTATCCGTTGTAGGTAAGCCCGCTTATTGCACCGGTTTCCCGCAAGGCGTTGACAAAGACAACGGGGGTATCCTCGTTTTTGCATTCAAGGTCCATTACCAATGCGCCGCCTGAAAGCGAAAACTGCACAACCTTTAAATCAGACGGCATACACCCTGCAATCTGCGCAAAACCCGCGGAATCGAGCACCGGCAGCGTGTAGTACCGCGCATATGCCTGCTCTGTTATGGTTTTATACTGCTCATACAAGCTTATGGTCGCGCGCTGATACAGCGTATCCTCCGCAAGCGCCTTATTGTTTTCATCGGTAAGATAATCGCGCGTCTCCTCAATCCCCGCAAGCAGTACACCGTTTGCCGCATTGATAAGTAAGCCCGCTCCACCCTGAAGCCCTACCGACAGCGCAATAAGAACCCCCAGCACTACCACCGCCGGAGAAACCGATTCCTTTACCTTGACCTCTTTGAGGCCCGAGTAAAAGTTGATATCCTTTTGCATTCTGCATACCCCCATTGTTTGCGTAAAACGCGCTATGGTAAAGGGCGGTTATCACCGCGCAATCGCCCCGATTGCGTTTAAATACAGCGCAAGATCTGTGCCGGAAGGCACGCTCACGCCCGAAAGCCTGTCAATCCGCTGCACCGAAAGCTCCAGTGACGCGGACAGATATGCATCAAGACCGCTCAGCAGCGACATCCCGCCGCACAGCAGCACGTCCTGAACCGGATTTTGCAGCCTGCGCGAAAGGGCGAACTGCAGCATCCTCTGTAGTTCCTGCGACAGATACCCAAGCAGCATAGACGATGCCTGCGCAATACGGCTGTCGCCTTCCAACGCCGCGGGCGAAAGGTCTGCACCCTGCATCACCTGTTCTCTGGTATCAAAGCCATCCAGCCGCTGCATGGCGTTAAAGAACTCCTCACACGGCGCCTTCACACATCTGGTAAAGAGCAGCGCCGAGGCACTGTAAAGGTAGATATGTATGACATTTGCGCCAATCTCGCACACAATATAGCTTTTGTCGCGCAGCGGCATCTCATTTACTGTCGCATTGCGCAGCAGCTTTGCCAGCGCGCTCGGATGCATCTGCAGTGTACCCGCCTTGTGGCGCAGCAGGTTTGTCAGCACCAAATACTCCGACGCCATTGTCTTCGGCATGCCGGATGCATTTACCCTTTGCAGGTGCGGCGCATCAGCAACAGGCTCCGCAATGGGAAGATAATCAACCGCATAGCTATCGCCGCCTGTAAGGTGCTGGTACATCTCGTTTTGCACAATGGGTGCAAGGCGTTTTGCATCTACACGCGGCACCGTCAGCTCGCGGTGCAAAATCTCGGTGCTGCCGACTGAAAAGCTAAGTGTTTTTGCGGAAAACCGCTCCTGTACAAGGCAGGCGTTAATGACGTTTGCCACATCCCCCACCTTTACAAGGTTACCATCCTTTACTGCGCCCTCTGGTGCCGGCACACAAGCCGCACGCCGCACAATAACGCCGGTGCCGCTCGGCTGCCCCTCCACAATCTTAATTACACTGCTTCCCACATCAATTGCCAGTATCATATCGGCCTGCGCCCCCTCGTTGTGTTTGTATGATTACAGCCCTGCTACCGCCTGATATGCAGACATCATCGGCATAATAACCGACAGTACAATAAAGCCCACCACAATACCCAGCGCCACAATCATAATCGGCTCAATGGATGCAACCATCGCCGAGATTGCACTATCCGCCTCGTCGTCGTAAAATACCGCTGTTTTATAAAGGATATCATCCAACGCACCCGATTCTTCACCCACCGAAATCATTGAAGCAAACATGGGGGGGAACACACTGATTGTTTCAATCACCGTAGAAAGCGCTATACCCTTTCGCACCTGCTCGATACCTGCGTCCATATACCAATCCAGCATGGCGTTGTTCACCACGCGGGTGGCAATCTCAAGCGCGGTAATCAGCGACATACCGCTGGAAAACAGGGTTGCGAGCGAACGCGAAAAACGTGCGGTAATAATGGTCTTTTGCAGCTTGCCGAAAAACGGAACCGACAGCAATACGCCCGAAATCATCCGTCTGCCCTGCTTGGATTTCCATGCCATGATAAAAAACGCCACGATACCTGCTACCACAAGGATGATAAGCAGCCAGCTTTCCTGTACAAAGGTGCTGATTGCAAGCAAAAACTTTGTAATGGCGGGCAGCTCCGTGCCCATCGACTCAAACATTGTAAAGAACTTCGGTATAACAAACCCCAGCAAAACAGCCATTACGGCAACGCCCGCTATCATCAGCGCAACCGGATAAATCATGGCGTTGGTCACCTTCGATTTAAGCTTATGCTCCTTTTCAAAGTGCTCGGCCATCCGCATCATAATCGTGTCGAGCGAACCGCTCATCTCTCCCGATTCCACCATGTTAATCAGCAGCATGGGGAACGCACCCTGCTGCTTCATGGCAATCGAGAGCGCAAGGCCCTTCTGCACGCCTTCATATACGCCCATCAGCGCCTCGCGCGTCTTGCGTTTGACAGCCTGACGGTAAAGCGTATCCAAGCATTTAATCACCGTAAGGCCGGCGTTGAGCATCGTAGAAAACTGGCGGCAAACCAGCGCAAGCTCACGCGTGCCAATCTTTGAACTGCCAACGCTGCGCGGTGCTGTCATAGCGTCGGTGCGCGCTTCGTTGTATGTAATACAGTACTCGCCGCGTTGCTTGAGCTTGGCAAACAGATCGCCCGGGTTGTCCGCTTCCGCAAAACCCTTAATCACCGCGCCGTTTGCTGCGTGCGCCTCGTATCGATAGGTTGGCACGTGCCGATCCCTCCCGCCTTATATACTTGCTGCAAGCCCTGTGCGGCCGGCCGCAGCAATTACTGCGGCTGTACGATCCGACATGAGAACGAAACCCTGAAATCGTTTTCGATTGGATATGATACGTAAAACCGCGCTTTTGTCTTTCCTAATTATAGCATAATAACTTAATAATTCAATATATTTTCATTTTAAAATAGCCAAGTTGTCAATGTGTACAAATTAAGCATCGTATGTTTACCTATATTTTACATATTATTTATGCGCAGAAAGCTATTTTCACGAAACTCTCCGCAATAGTTTCGTAATCTGGTATTATACAACAACTGCGTTTTCGTTTTTTATATTAAAAATCCTGTTTTATCCGGCAGGGAGAACGGCAATTCCTCCGGAAACAGCGTAAAAAACTGACCGCCCGCAGCAAAAGCCGCAGACGGTCAGCAATCGTTATTGTCCCTCAAGCAGATGTCCCAGCACCGAAAGCACATAGAGCGGCGCCGTTTCCGCGCGCAGAATCCGCGCCCCCAAGGTAACGGGCAGGGCACCTGCCGCCGCCGCACGGTCTGCTTCCTCGGGCGAAAAACCGCCCTCACTGCCGGTCATCACCGCAATGGCGCCCTCCTGCCGCGGTCCAACGAGGCTTTCAATCCGCTTGCCGCCCTTTTCATAGCACAGCATCGCAACCGACGCGCATCGCATCCGTTCCAGCGCGTGCTCAAACGAGATTAGCTCATGCACCACCGGAACCCTGCCGCGTCCGCATTGCTTGGCGGCCTCGAGCGCAATCCTGCACAGGCGCTCGGTACGCTTTGCCATGCTCTTTGGGTCGGGGCGGGATACACACCGCGCAGTCAGC
Organism: Bacillota bacterium; assembly: GCA_023421245.1. Classification (GTDB taxonomy): domain Bacteria; phylum Bacillota; class Clostridia; order Oscillospirales; family Ruminococcaceae; genus Acetanaerobacterium. Next base: position 17,087 of record JAEZTV010000005.1, read on the forward strand.
ACAGGGGTGATGTCGTGTGCGCCAAGCTCCACCGCCTTTTGCACAATCTGTTCCAGCTTATCCCCCTTTGGCATGGCAACATACAGCGATACCGGGCACGCAAGCTCCGCCGTATTCGGTACGCTCCGCTGCACTGTAACGCTCACCGCGTCTGCCGAAATCGATGTAATACGGCAGTGATGGTCGATTCCGTCGCGGTCGCACAGCACAAGCTCCTCGCCTACCCTCATCCGCAGCGATTTTGCCGCGTGCATGGCATTCTCCCCGTAAAGCGCGGCAGTACTGCCCGCAACACAATCCACAAAAAACCGCGGCATCTGCCCGCCCCCTTCCTAAGCGCTCTGTTTTACATCAAACTTCTCTGTTTATTTGTCCCCGCGGCACAGCACAACAGCCACCCAGTCCTGCTTTTCATGCTGCGAAACCACCACAAGGCCATGCGCCTGCAGCGCAGAGATAACCTCCTGTGCACGCGTATCGATAATACCGGAACAAATCAATCTTCCGTCCGGTTTAAGCACCGACGCAAGCAACGCACCCATGGCAATAATCACATCCGCCACAATATTCGCCGCCACCACATCGTAACGTCCTGTACACACCGCTGCCGCCGCCGCAGCATCCTCCAGTACGTTTGCGCACAAGGCGGTAAAGCGGCTGTCATCAAAGCCGTTCTTGTGCACGTTCTCGCGCGCGGTCTGCACGGCTCCCTCCTCAATGTCCACCCCAAACACCTCTCGTGCGCCGAGCAGCAATGCCGCCGCGCTGAGAATACCGCTGCCGCATCCCATATCCAGCACCCGTGCATCGGGTTTTACCATCCGCTCAAGCTGCTCGATACACAGCTGAGTGGTTTGGTGACCGCCGGTGCCAAAGCTTGAGGAAGGGTCAATCTGCAGCACAATCCGCTGCCTCGGGTTATCATACCGCTCCCATGTCGGGCAGATGACAAACCGCTCACCCACAAGGGTCGGCTTAAAGTACTGCTTCCAGTTGTTTGCCCAGTCCTCCTCACGCACGCCGCACAGCTCGATGGACAGGCTGCCCAGCATCTGCTCAGCGTCCCGGTTACGCAGCGCGCTCACAGCCGCCTTAATATCGGCGAGCATATCGCGCCCCTGTGCGTTGTCTGCCAGATAAACCGACACGCTTGTGGGCGTCTCTCTAAGGTGCATGAGCGAATCATCCACATAGTCCCAATGAGGGGTGACGTCCGCAAGAAATCGTTCAAAATCCTGTGCATCCTCCACCTCAAAGCCGGTGATGCCAAGGCACATCAACGCACCGGTCACAATCTCGGTGCCCGGCGTGGTGGTAACAATCTTCACCTTTGTAAAATTCATGGTCTCCCCCTTTTCCCGCCAAGGCTGTCACTATATCACTGTAAAAACGCAGCCAGCTCATCCGGTGTTTGTGCAAGCAGCACGGGGCGGTATACACCAAGCTCCTCGCGCGAGCCATAGCCCCACAATACGCCGATGGCGTCAAGCCCCGCCTGCTGCGCACCCTCCATGTCATGCATGCGGTCGCCAATCATTACACAGCCCTCGCGGGGCGCACCGCTGAGTGTCAGCGCACGCTCAATAACATCCCACTTGCTCGAACGCGCATCGTCCTCCGACGCGCCCGCAATCACGTCAAAGCAGCGTGCCAAACCGTGGTGAATCAGGGTATCGCGCGCAAGCTCCTCCATCTTAGAGGTGGCAACCAGCAGCTGCCGGCCGGCATCCGCCAACCGCTTTATCGCATCGGCCACACCCGCAAACGGTTTGCTGTTCGTCCAGCCCGTTGTCAGATACTTCTCTCGGTAGAATTTTACCGCGAGCACCACATCATCCTCGGTTTCTACAAAACGCCGGAAGCTGTGGGTCAGCGGCGGGCCGATAATTGAGTCGATGTAAAACCCCTCGGGGTAATGTATGGGGCGGCCCGCATTTTCCATGCACGTAAGTGCATAGTAAAAGCGCTCTTCTATGCCGGGCTTTGAATGAATCAGTGTTCCGTCCAAATCAAACAGAAGGGTATGGTATCGCTTTTCCATTGCAGTATTATTCTCCATTTCGTATTGTTGCGGCGTTTTGTATGATGTATTTTATCGCGGCAGGATGGTCAGTATCGCAGCTTGCGTATCTTTGTTCGCTTTCTGCGGTAATACCACTGCACTATCACACGCAGCAGCATAAACAACAACAGCAGACCGACCAGCACCGATGCAATGATAACGGGCAGTGTCACACGCGCAGGGCGGATATTCTCCTCATCAACCCCCGCCATCACCTCGGTTGCGCTGAGCACCTTGGACTGCTGGCTGTCATCCATAATCACCTCACAGGCAAGGGGCGCGGCATAAATATCTGTAGAAACAGCATCCTGCGCAATGCGAAAACATACTTCAGGGGTAATCTGTTCGCCTGCGGCATAGCTGATCTTTGTGTTGTAGGATACATCAATATCCTGCTGCGTCACACCTTCGGGTACAAACAGCTGGTAGCTTACCGCCTGCTCGGGCAGCCGCGCTACCCCAACAACGCTTGTTCCGTCTATCACCGGTATATTCTTAATGCGTTCAATCTGGGCACTGACGGTTACCGTCTGCAGATTATTAAAGCAGTAATCCAGCAGCTTTTTGGTGTCCTTGTACTTCTCCCACTTGGTTTTTGAATCCATCACCACGCAGACAAGCTCCTTGCCGTCGCGTTTTGCAACGGTAACAGCCGTATGGTTTGCCTGCGGCGTCCAGCCAAGCTTACCGCCCCAGGCACCCTTGTATTGGTAGTACGAGTATACAATCATATGGTGCTGTGTGCCGAAAAAACGCTGCTCGGGCTGGTTGTTGGTTGACTGCATGGTGTAATCCGCCGCACCAAATACCTCTCGAAAGCCTTCGACCGAAAGCGCATACCGTGTTATCATCGCCATATCATAGGCCGTGGTATAATGGTTTTCATCCTCAAGGCCGTTTGCATTCGTAAAATTGGTGTTATGCGCTCCTGCCTGTCGTGCCGTTTTGTTCATCAGTGCACAGAACATCTCAACCGACCCGCCGATATGCTCCGCAATGCCGTTTGCGGCATCATTTGCAGACGCAAGCTGCGTTGCCATTACGGCATCCTCAACCGAAATCTCCTCCCCTGCCGTCAACGCAATGTGTGAGCTTGAGCGCGCAACGCTGCTGACCGCATACTCGCTCATTACAAGCCTATCCGTAAGGTCGGCGCGCTCAAGCGCGAGCGCACAGGTCATAATCTTTGTTATGCTTGCGGGGTACATCCGGCTGTTCATGTTCTTTTCAAGCAGCACCTGCCCTGTAGAAGCATCTATCACAACGTATGCCTGCGAGTAGGTATCAAAGTTCGTATCGTCCAGCACCGGCACCGAAGTGTCGGCAGATACCGCGCAGGGCATCACCAGCACAAATAAAACGGTTATTAAAAAAGAGAGTATTCTTTTCACACGGCTTCCTCCCAAATTTTTTTGCTTCACTACAAGGGTGTCGTATCAGGCAATCGGGTGCTTGTCCGCTGTCAAAGTCGGGGGCGACAGCACGTTTGCACGGCGTCTGTTTCCCGAACAACCGGCCAACGGCACATACCCTGCACTGCTTATAGTATGATAGGATAATTCCCATTCTAACAATTGCCTCAACCGCTTCCGTATTATGGGGTATCCTTTATACTGCTTTTCTTATTATAGCAACGATTCTCTGTAATGCAAACAAGCAATTTGTTAAATCGTTTGTTCATTAACATCTGCCAAAACTTAAATCAGCCGAATTAAAACGCAGAAAAACCCTCGCCGCGGCAAAACAGCTGCCTGTTTTGCCGCCAGCAAGGGCTTTTTGTTTAAAATAATCGCTTCCTTTATCCGATATCAGGCGTTAAAAATCGATGATATCGCCCGGCTGCACCGCCGGCACGTCCTCCTCGTAAAGGTGGCTGCCGTCGCTTTGCTCCGCGGGTGCGTCGATATCTGTCTCCATAACAGTAAACTGCTTTACCATCTCCTTGAGCATATAGGCCTGACTGGTAAGCTCCTCCGAGGCCGCAGCGCTCTCTTCCGCGGTTGCGGAGTTCGTCTGCACCACTGCCGAAACCTGTTCCAGTCCCTGTGTAATCTGCACCACAGCATTGGTTTGCTCGCCGGATGCTTTTGCGATCTCATCCACCAGCAGTCCGCTTTCGTGTGCCTTTTCGCGTATGTTTTCCAGCGCAGCCGCGGTTTCGGCCGCGATGCTGCTGCCGTTTTTCACTGCATGAATCGAGTTTTCAATCAGCTCTGTGGTATCCTTTGCGGCCTCGGCGCTCTTACCGGCAAGGTTTCTTACCTCGTCTGCCACCACCGCAAACCCCTTGCCCGCAGCACCCGCTCTGGCGGCCTCTACCGCGGCATTAAGCGCCAGAATGTTGGTTTGAAACGCAATGTCGTCAATTGCCTTAATAATCTTGCCAATCTGGTCTGTCGTCGCGCTAATCTCACCCATCGCAGCCACCAGCTGTTGCATCTGGTGCGCACCGTGTTCAATCTCCTCGCCCGTTTGGATTGCCATTTGGTTCGATTGCTGCGCATGTTCGGCGGTTTTGCGAATCTGCTGCGCAATCTCCTCAACAGTAGCGGAAAGCTGCTCGATGGCGCTTGCCTGCTCGGTAGCTCCCTGACTCAGTGCCTGTGCACCGCCCGATACCTGGTCTGCACCGCTTGCCACCTGCTCGGCGGCACGATCAATCTGCACCAGCGTGCGGCTGAGCGACCTCTCTATTCCCATCATCGATTCCTTAATCGGCGCAAAATCGCCGATGAAATCCTGGTCTACCGTACTAGTAAAGTTACCGCCTGCAAGCTCACCCAGCACATCAGAGATGTTTTGTATGTACGCGCGCAGGGTCTGGGCCATCGCCCGCATACTCTGCGCAAGCAGCCCCAGCTCGTCGCGTGAGTGGTAGCCGATGGATACATCCAGGTTACCCTCCGCCATCTGCGCGGCGGCGGCTTCAATCTCGGCAATCGGGCGTGTCAGGCCGCGTGCAATAGATCTCCAGAACATCATCAGCACCGCAAGTGATAAAAGCGCGATGCCGATGAGCGCAATTATTAACAAGGTCTGCATCCTCACGCTTTGCTGATAATATTGCTCTGCGTCTGTCCTTGCAATTGCAGTAATCTCATCGAGCACTGCCCTTGCCTCTTCAATGGGGCCGGCATAGTTGTTATTAAACACAATAATGGCACTCGAGTTTTTCTGCGACAGCGATAGATTCCCTATCGTATCGATGGTGGCGGTCAACGCCTCGTACTGTTCTTTAAACGATTCTATCAATTCCGTTTCGTCGCTCAGTTCCTCTAAAACAGCAAGCTTTTCTCCCATTCGGGCGAACGCTTCATCGCTGCTGGCAAGGTATCGCTTGGTTAAAGCCTCTCCGCTCGACGTGAACGAACGAATGAGGTGCTTTTCCGCTTCGTGAAAATCGCGCTGCATATCGATAGTGGTTTGCACTTCGGTGTATGCCGTACTATAAAAAATATTATAGTACTCCATAATAACGCTAATCCCCCATACCGAGCCGGCTATGGTTACACAAAAGAATACCAGTATCGTTCCGAATGCAATGAGAAGCTTAGTTGCAATCTTGAAATTTTTAAGCATTGATGTTGAGTCCTTTCAAAGTGTTTGTAGTAATCAAGAAGCCCGTTTGCCCCTGAGTGGTACAGTGTTGGTACAAGTGTTAGTACATTGGTTTGCGGGTTGGGAAATTCCAAGTCACCCGATCAAATTTCTTGGTTAAATTATTTATTATTATAGCAGTATAATTACCACTTCACAACCTCATAATTTGTAAATCCGTCCATCAATCAGCCGTGATTTTCATCGATTTTATGCGATTTGTACCGCCGCTTTGCCGCAATACCCCACTCATTACACCTCCTAAAAACCTGCCTGCAGGGTATGCAAAGGCCCTTCCGCATCGCAGTACGCGCGAAAGGGCCTGCCCGATACCGCTTAACGAAACGCGGCATAAAAATAGGTGTATCCTTGTGCGTTGAGCCGCGGTACTTCGTTATCCGGCGGCACGGCGGAAGGGTTGTATACCATAAACCCCTCGTCCGTAAGCCTTAAACCCTTGCTCGACCCATATACGGTGGCAATCGCGCCGCGCAGCTCAAGCTCTCCGCCGCCAAAGGCAAACGGTGCCGCAGAGTCGGCCGACACAATCAACAAACTCGGCTTAAAGCCAAGGTCAACAATGCGTCCGTTTTGGTTGTCCCCCGTATAGCTACCGGCGGTAAACGGTTTGTTCCACTGCAACCGCTCCTGCTCGGTAATATGCGCGCCGGTATCCGCCACATGGGCAGCAACGGCGGCATCAATCCGCTCGTTATCCTCATTAAAATCGGTTCGTTTCGGCTTGTCCTCTCCAAGCCAGCGGTTTAACTTTAAATGCTCGGTTTTATACGTGCTTGGCAAGTGCATCTCCCCCTTTATGGTTTTGTCAGCTCAAACGCATCCCACGTCATGTCGAAAGCATCCCGCATATCAAAGCTGTGGTCGAGCAAATCGAGCGCCTCCCATGTAACAACGCCGATATCCAGCACCACGCCGATATGCGCGGGCAGAATGTTCTGTACACGGGCAAGCACCTCTTCATAGGTACGCAGCATACCGGTGTATCCGTTTACCGTTACGGTAACGGTGCCGGATGCACAGTCCTCCTCAAGGGTGCAGTCAAGCCCCAGCGAGCTTAGCCCGCGCAGCATACCTTCGCGGTTAAAATCACTTGGCATACGGCTGAGCGTATACAGCACAACCTGCCGCCTATCCTCAAGGCTTGCACTCTCAAACGCCGCCGAGCGGATGATGCGTTCCCACTCCGTCAGCCCAAACTCCCGCGCGGTGCAAAGAAAACCCTCGCGCGCAAGCAGCGCAAGCTCGTCTTCAATAATACGCAGCCCTTCGTAATAGCCGCACAGCTCCGCATAAACCAGGCTGTCCTCACGCAAAGAGTATACCCCCACCGGGCGCAGCAAGCGCACCATGCTTTCAAGGCAGTTCATTGCTATCCCCCCCATCGCCATCTGTTGTGTCCACCCTGCTACGCCATACGCGTTACGGTAACCTCACCCAGCACAATCAACTGGTCGGCGGCGGCCGAAACATCCCCTGCGGGTGCCAGCAGCGTATGGTTGTATACACCCTCCACCCCGCACAGCTCAGCCGAGAGATGAGACACATGCATTGGCTGTCCAATCCGCTGGGCGGCAAAATAGTCGGTAATCCGCTGCAATACCGCATCCCTTACCTGCCAAAAGCCGTATCCATCCCGCGCCTGCAGCGCAACCGTGACCGCCGCGGTACTGCAAGACGGCGAACGCACCGCAACATCCACACAGATCTCCTTCTGTTTTGCAAGCTCCTGCTCGATGACCGCGAGTGCGTCCTCTGTAAGCAGCTCTCCGCGCCCTGCCGCCACTACATCCACGGTGCCGATTCCCCGTGCGCGCGGGATAACACTTGCAGAATACACCGCATCGTGCTGCATTGCCTGCTCGTAGTAAAAGGCGGTGTTCGTACCGTTTGCAATGGTGCTGTAGCTTTCGAGCAGCCGCTCGCGCAGCAAGGTATCCTCCTCCGCGTTCTGGCCACCCGTAAACGGCGTTGGATTGGTTACCCCATACACGCCCTGCGGCGCTGTACCAAACACCGTTACATACCCTGCCGCAATGTTTGTCTCTGCCCCCGTTTGCACCGATTGCGCCAAGGTCTCAACAGAAAGCGCGCCCGCAGGGAGCACACAGTCGGCAATCGTTTCCACCTGCACCGCTCCGCCCTCGGTTTGGCATAATGTTTTCGCAGGGATAAGAATATCATGCGCCGCATGTGTTTGACGGTAAAACCGCAGCATACCGCTCGACGGCAACGCCGCCTTGCGGCGAATGCCGCGCGTTGCGGCGTGCATCTCCAGTTGCTCCGTCTGTGCCGTGGTGGGGAACAAGCCCTGCCGCAGCGTTTCAAGCTCGCACCGCAGCGAAAAAACCTGTGCCGCCAGCACCTTCATGCGTATGCCGATATCCGACGCCGCGTCGGGCGAAAAGCCGGCAAGCTGTTCAAACTGCCCTGTCATCGCGCGTAATATCTCGTTATAATCCGCCAATCAGCCTCACTCCTTACTGCTTGTGCATTGCTATACCGTCACGCTAAGCGCGGGCTGTGCCCCCTGTCCGGCAAGCCGGATGTCAATGCGCACGGCATTTTGCGGCTGCTCCGTGCAGGTAATTTCCTGCAGCTGCAGCCCTCCTACCGCAAGCACCGCCTCCGACACCTGCCGCTGTGCATCTGCGGCAAACGCCGCCCCCTTAATGCGGTGCAGCGCGCTGCCGAGCGCAGGGTCTGGGGCGAACCCCCCTTTTTTTGTGGTCAGTCTTATCAGTACCCGCTGCGCAAGCTCCTGCGCACCGCTTACCGTAACCGGATAACCGCGTTCATCCTTTGCATAGTCTCCGTTTTGCAGCAAAGTATCCATCCTAACCCTCCCCGTCCAGAGTTATCCTGCCGTCGGCAGTAACAGTCAGCCCGTTGATGACTACCTCGCCGCTGTTCTTCAGGTGTATGCGTGCTCCGCCTGCACTTGTCAGCGTAAGCTCTCCGGCACGCAAGCCCTCGGTCTTCGCGAGTGCGCCCACGCAAACGTAGTAATCCTCAAACGGCACCAGCAGCAGTCGCTCCCCTTCCGCAGGCAAAAAACTTATCCCGCAGGGCGCGAACAACGGCATCCCCTCTGTTACATCCTGTCCCTGCGCAATCATTCCTCCGCCCTGCATCTCGCTTGCTTCGGCAATCTGCGGCTGGCGCTTTTCGCCGCCTGCCCATAAGGGCTGTAAAAGCTCCATAACCATTCCCCCGTTTTACCGATATTTTTCGTCGTACAGCACCGCTGCCGTAAACAGCCCGTCGCCGCTTAACCGGCAGCAGAGCTCCCCCACATACAACGTATCATTTTTATACGGCGGGTCGCACAACACCGCGCGGTCGCCCGGTTCACATTCCACCATACCGGGCAGGCAAACCTCTATCTGCCGTTTCGCATGCATCGACGCACGAATAATCTCCTGCGCACTGCGTTTGGGCAGGTTTGCCCACTCCGCCGACGGAACCAGCAGACGCACACGCTTTACATCCGCTGCGTCCGCGTTGTGTACGGTGGTACCGTAATAGCCGCTTCGGGTTTGCACCTTTACCGATGAGATTACCCCGCAGCGGTTTATTTCGCTCGTAAGCCTTGTATAAACCTGTGCGCCGCCGTCCGTGCGGTTGCCTATCGTCAGTGTGCGCTGCGGTGTAACGGGGCTTGTGTCGATATACCCGTCCGTCGTCACACGCGGCGCACGCCCGAGTGTCTGGCGGCAAAACAGCTCAATTGCCCGCCACACGCTAAAGCCCTTGTATACACCGTAGCGCGACAGGTACGGGTCCTCCCCCCGCACACCGCGCATGCCATACGCCGCCGCATGGCTGCGTACGATGGTGCTCAACCGTGTGTAGTAGTGCGTGCGCGGCGTTGCTTCGTTGTCAAGCAGTACGGCCTGCGCGCTGCGGCACTCAAGGCTCAATATGCTGCCCGCGGCGCTTACGCAATGCTGCTGGCGGTCGACGATGCCGGTAAACAACTCCCTGTCGTCATAACACAAAATCACCTGTACAAGCTCACCGGGCGGCACCTCACACAAGGCCGACACCACCAGCTCGTCACAGGGCAGCGCTAAGGTTTTGCTCAGTGTAAGAGAAAGCAGCTCGGTAAACGCAAGGCTTGTACCATCCGTAAGGGTTGCGTGCAGTGTAAGCATCCTTTATCCTCCCCCCTGTATCACAATCACCGTGCCCGCCGCAAGACGGTTTGGGGATGTGATATGAGGGTTTTCCATCATCAGCACCGATACCGTTGTGTTATACCGCGCGGCGATGTCAAACAGTGTCTCCCCTTCGCTTACCGTATGGACTATGGCGGATGCGGGTGTCTGCCCCTGCGTGCTTTGCTCCTCTATAAACATAAAAGAATAACCAAGCCCCTCGCGCCCCGGCTGTGCGAATACGCAAAGCTCCTCAAAATGTGCGGAAAATGGTTCCCGATCCGGCAAATACAAAAGCCCCGCCGTGCCCTGCCGGTAGAGTGCCGTAAGCCGCTCTGCCTGCACATATGCATCCACGCCAAACAGCTCTCCCTCTCCGCTTACCTGCCTTACCTGCCCGCCCATATCCTGCACCCGCTCCCCCATAAACGGCAGGTGATGGCGCGCAAGCCGCCGCTGCTGCTTCACCACGAGCCGCGCCGGGTTGTATGGCAGAGTCAGGTCTTTATATCGCAGTCGTTCGATGGTCACTGCCCTCCCCCTTTATATATCATTCGGTTATCAGCAGCCGGTCATTGCGGCGCATCGTGCGCTTAAGCTCCCGCACCGCGTCCTGCACCGTCAAGGAGGCGGAATTCTCCCGCCGTTTGGGTGATGCCGGCTGCAGTGCCGCATCGCTGTAGCTGCTGACCGTCTCCTCAAACTGCACCGGCCGCCCCTCCCGCGGTGCAACGGCAAGCTCCATGCCTGTATATTCCTTCTGCCTTCCCGTATCAGGTATCTTAAGCCCGCCGGCCGGCGCCGCCTGTTCAGGATGTTTTATGCGCGTCGGCTGAAAAGCGGCGGGTACCAAGCCCTGTGCCGCTGCAATGTTGCTTTTAATCTGCTGCTCAAACAGCCCCACCGCCGCCCGCCCCCTTCCGCTTTACGCCAAGGTTAACCCCGCTCTCAAAACACTCGCCGCTCATAAAGCTGTCCTGATACCGCTGGGCAATTCGCGCAAGCTCCTCCAGCGTCAGTGTGTCTGCCGCCGCACGCGCACTGTTAAAAACACGCCCGTGCTCATCCTGCAAGCTAAACGCGCACAGCGCCGCGTTATGTGCAACCGCACCTGCCGCAGCACCGTCAATTCCCCGCAAGCGAAGCTTGCACGCAAGCCCCTCGCCCTGCTGCTCGCACTGCACAGCTTGTATGGCAGAGAGCTCACATAACATCAACCTCCGCCCGTCCGCATCAATCGTTACCGCCCTCATCGCTTCTCCTTTTCCCTTCTGCTGCCTCTGCTTAAAACGATAGACAAAACCTTCCCTCGCCACCCGCCGCTTTGCAGCAGAACGGCGGCAAAGCCTTACAGCGGCTGCCTTCCTCCGCCTTTTGCCGCAAACGGCAGGCTGCCGATAAACAGGGCCGGCGCTTTTCCTGTAACCTCGGGTTACACAAGCTCGGCGCGCTTTGCCGCAACCACCGTCACCCGCTCCGCGATTACATCGCCAATTGTTACGCTCTCCACAATATCCGACCACTCGCACCCGCTGTAGATGACGCGCCGGTCCGGCTTAACAATCACCAGATTAAAATCGGTGATATCAAAAAACGAGATTCCGTCGCGCACCGTGGTGTCGGTTGCATAAACCCGGCCAAGCTCAATCACATGCCGAACCCTGCCCGCCACCGTGCCTACGGGTTCACTCTGCCCAAACGCCTCGATATAGCGGCTTTCGCGCACCGTCTTAGCCTTATAGCTTTCCACCACCGCAAGCCGCCTGCCATTAACCTCAATATAGATGTCGCTGCTGGTGGGAAAATACGAATACCCCAACCTGTAAGTCACCTGCCTTTCTCAAAAGCCCTATGCCCGGGCGTGCCATGCTGCTTCTGCTGTGCAAAACAACCGTATCATAGCCAATCGTCGCAGGCGGGGCGCAAGAAATAAACGTATGCCCGCCGCGCGATGCCTGTCATACCGTAATATACGTCACAAGCTCGATGCGATGCATTCCATAAACCACATCAAACCCAACCTCCACCATGCACACCGTCGGGTCATCCGCCTTGGGGTACACCACGGGCGGCCGAAAGCCGTCTATAATCCCCGCGCTGTGCTTCTTTTCCAGCTCGCATGCCACCTGTGTGCGGATTGCGTCGCGCGTCGCGGCGTTGTTCTTTGCCCCGCGCAGCCTGTCTCTCAGCAAGTTGCGCAGCGCCGGTACCACATCGTCGATAATACGCACGGTGCTAAGCTCCCGCAACGTACTGTCCTGTTCGCCGCCTTCACAGGTCTTTGTAGTCACTGCGCGAATAATCTGCGCCGCACCGCCTGTTTGCTCCGCCACCGTTACTCCCGCGCTGAGCAGCTGCGTAATCTCGTCCTCGCTGTACGGCGCGGGGAATCGAAACTCCCCCTCAAGCTCCAGCAGGTTCAGGTTTGCGGCAGGGTCGCTCTTGCTTGTAATCTGCGCGCACGCTGCCGCCGCAAGATACGCGCCGCTGCTTATTCCGCCCTGCTCATAAGCAACCGCCGGCGCAAGCAGGCACACCCGCTCGCAGTTAATCTCCTTTGCCGTCTGGGCAATCTGCGCAGGTGTATGGTCGTGCGGTACGCCAAAATATACAATGCGCTCACGCGATTGCCCCGCACTCTCGGCAACATACCCCGCAAGCTCCTTTTGAATGCTCGGGCACGCTGTGTCGCATACAACCGCGGTAATCTCACTCATTGCATCCAGCAGCCGATACCCGGATATGTAGTCCTCCTGCGACGGTGCGCTGCCTACGCTCACACAATACACGCTGCCCGCACCGCCTGCAAACAGCAGCTTTGCCATCGCCGTCATGATATTCTCCTGCTGCCCGCCATATTCGGCGTATACCTCGGTCATGTGAAAGAACTGCTTTACCGTCATCACCGCGCCCTGTGCGGATGCGGCAATCACGCCTATCGCACTTCCTTTTCCCGATTGTCCGCCAATCACCCTATAGCTTGCATACACTCCCGGGCGCATTGCTGAAACCGTGTTCATTGCCGTCCTCCTTCCTTTTCCCTTTTCCCTATGCACGGCGGTTTTATCCGCCGCTTGCTTTGTGCACGGCGGTTTTATCCGCCGCTTGCTTTTGTCACGATAATCAAACCGAGCTCCTCGCCGTTTGCGTATTCACCCACCGCGGTGGTTTTAAACAGCGCGGTGGCCGTCAGGGTATACGCGTTCAGGCCGTGGTGATACCCAAGCTCTCCGCACCGCAAACTCGCGGGGCGCAGCGCGCTGTTCCCAAGCAAAAGATAATCCGCAAGCTGCGAAAACACCGCGTGGCAAGCCGTTCCGCCCTCCGCCGCGGGAACATAAATGCGGTATCCTGCGCTAATCTCCATCGCCTTGCCGTATACCTCCGATTGGTCTGTCTCACTTACCCCAATATACTGTGTACCGGCTGCACTGGTTTTAATCTCATCCAGCCCTACACAGACGGTTCGCTCCTTTAAAACGCCGCTGCGCGCTTCGGGCCGGAATTCATCCACCACCGTCACCGCTTCAAACGCGCCGCTGCCCCTCATCGCATCAACCAGCTCTTGTTTAAAGCCTTCGAAATAGTCTATCTCAGGTCACCTCCTGCGCGTTACTCAGCACCGCCCATATGAGTACCGGCCGCTCCCCTAGGTAGAGCACATCCCACCGCCGCACAACATAGCACATGCCCGAAGCACAAATCCTGTCGCCATGCGCGGCTTTAATTGGGGTATAGGCACTAACAAACACATAGTGCCCCCCATCCAGATACCCCGCCGGCGAGTATTCCCCACCGGTATACATACGGTTTTTGTAGCGCAGCGGACTGATTACCGCCTGTACGCTGTCCGTTTCACCCGACGCGGCGGCAATCAGCGTCTGCCTGCCGTACCGCTTTAAAAGGCGTGTCAGTCTCCTTGTTTTCATCCGCCCACCTGCCCGAACAAAAACGCGCGGTCACAAAGGATATCCGCACACGCCCCGCAGTATTCCTCCAGCACGGCCGCTGCAAGCGCCGCCTCTCGGTCGCCTCCCCCCGAAACGGATAGATCGCCAAGCTTAACGCTCTCCGCCGCCGCTGTAACAAGCACATATTTATAATATGCGTTTGCGGCGCACAGCAAAATAATCCGTTCGCGGTGCAGGTCTGTGTCCACACCGCGCCGCAATCTTCCTTCTATCTCCTGTGCGCTGAACTCTACCATGGCGCGATACCGCTCGGCCTCCTGTTCGTCAAGGTCTGTAAACAGGCAAAACTGCCGCATCACCTGTGCAACATCCTCCTGCGTCATCCTGTGCAGCCTCCTTCCCGGTCACACCGCACGGGGGGATGCCCCCCGCCCCGTGCAGTCCTTTTGCTTACAGTTTCAGTCGCTTTGAAGCATCGGTAAATATCTTCGCAAACCCCGCAATCGAGGTTACCGCGGCACGCTCAAGCTGACGGTCAATCAGCTTGTCGTATTCTATGTTCACATCCTCCGCGCTTACCATCTCAAGCGCAAAGCCCTTGTCAAGGCCAATCACCGCGTTGCTAGCCGCGTTTGCCCTTACAATGTCGGCGCCAAGCGGCGTAATCAGCTTGCCGGTACCCTGAAAATTCAAGCCCGCGGCAGCATCCTTCAGCTCCGCAATACATAAAAGCTTTGCAATAAGCGCCGGCGATGCAATCAGGGTGTTGAGCGAATACGGGTCAAGCGACTGCCACAGCGCGACAAGGTCCTGATAGCTCACACTGCCCTCCACAGCGGTGTTGAGGTCGGTAATGGGGTTGTTGTTGCCGTCGCCCTCGGTCAATACCCGTACCGCATCATCAAGCTGCGCGCGCGCAATGTACGCGCCAATCTGACGCAGCGTAACGGTAAACAGGTCAAGCTTTGCAAATCGAACCGCCTCGTAGCTTGCCACCAGCATCCGCCCGCGCTTGTGCAGCTTAATCAGGTTTTCCTGTGTTTTAACGGTTGTTTCCGGAATCTGCGCCCCCTCGGCCACACGGCGCAGCGCCTTGCCCTGTGCGGTGGGAACCGATGCAATCGAGCGGTAATCCATGCCGTCAATCACCGTTTTGGTCGCAACAATGCGGTCGAGCACATTTGCCTCGGCAATGCCCTGCTTTACCGCACGCGCCACATATTCGGGGAACAGCGCCGCGCTGTCGGTGGTCGCAAAAAACTTCTCTACGCAATCGCTGCCCGCGCCGCTTACCCGAATACCAAACCGCTTAAGCTGACGCTGATACGCATCCAGCCCCTCAAGCTCCGTATTCTTGTACTGCGCAGATGGGTCAAGCGCCTCCAGTACGTGCGTAAACCCCTTGCCCGCCACCTGATACATGCCTTTTTCCAGTCTTATCGTCTCATATCCTGCCATAAAACATCCTCCATTTCGCCGCTGCGCGGCAACAGAAATTATATCGTACTTATCCTAAAATAACCCCTGCCTGTGTCCCCTGTATCGACACCACCAAAACCTGCCTGCCGCCGGCATCCGCCTTTACGCCGTTCTCGCCGTCGCATACCAGCGTCTGCCAGCCTGTGGCAACCCCCACGTCTGCCGCAAGGCTTGCATATCCGCATACCTGTACACCCGCAAATCCTCCGCGCACGGTACGAGCTATCCCTGTAATAAGGTCGCCCTCCTCCGCCTTTATTACGCTGCCGTCACCGGTAATGCGCACCAGATCACCCGCCTGCACATCTTCCTGTGCCGCAAAGGTAAGAATCCCCTCGCCAAACCCCTCAAACGATATGTTCATGTTTACTGCCCGCCTTTCTATATTCTAAACTCGGTGTTCGTGTCCTTGTGGCCCTGTTCTCCCTTTCGGTAAAGCTGTGATGCGTTTGCAAGGTAGTTTTCATCCCCGCCCGCAAACAATGCCCCCAGCTCGCGCAACGCCGCCAGCGGCATACCCTGCACGGCAGCCTTGAGCACGCCGCAATCCGCGGCCGCATTCTTTGCAAACATCATGCGCATCACTTCGTTTTCCATCTCCTCACGGTAGGCCTTGCCGTATCCGGCCATCTCACTAAGCTCGCTTATGTACGCGCGCAGACGTTCACCCTCCTCACGGCCAATCGTCTCGCTGCCCAAACGCTTGAGTATCTCCTGCATACTTCTCCCCCCTTTCATGGCATCCGACGCCTTGGTTACTCCCGCCGCGCGCTGTGCGGGCACCGCAACAAACGACCATTCGTACGCGTCAAGCGCCCCACTCAGAATACGGTGGCACACGCTGCCGTCAGCCTGCCGTTCCCCTATGCGATGTGCGCAGGGCATACGCCTTACATCCTCTGCGCATACCGAGCACACCACCTTGCGCACCGCACATCCCACACTTACCTCTTTTTTTATTCCCGCTTCAATCTCCGAAATCAGCGCACCGTTTTTTTCGCTGCGCAGCATATACGCGCGCGCCGTGATGCAGCAATACGCTTCCCCTGCCGCCGTTTTTTTGCCGCTATCGCTCTTTACACTGCACGAAAAGATGCGCGCAGTCTGGTTTTTGGCAACTGCTTCGTGGTCGAATATCCCGCTTTTCCCCACAAACATCGGCGCAAGCTCTTTTAGTGTCTCGGTGTCAAACCGTTCACCGTCGCGGTCAATCTCGTTATCGCACAGGGTCAGCGAAAACACAAACACCTCCGCGGCAAGCAGCGTTCGCAGCGCATGGGTGTTAATTTGCGCAAGCTCCTGCTCGGTCGGCGCACCGCCCCTTGCCGGGTGCTCGGCCGTTTTAAGGATGTATCCTGATTTGCTTATCATGCCCTCTCTCCCTTCTGCTGCAGCATATCCGCCTGTGCGTTGTACAGCCTTGCTCTTGCAAGCTCTACCGCATCCTGCAGATTGATGTCCTCCCACGCAATGCGCGGCGTGCATGGTATACCCAGCAGGCGCAGGTGCAGCCTTGCAATCTGCAGTACTGCGGGGGTTATCAACCTGCGGTAATACTCAAGCTCGCTTGTGAGCATATCGGCCTGCTGCGCGCTCATGCGCTCGGTGCTCGACCAGCTAAGCCCCAGCAAAAACGGCGGCAAGCCGGTCTTGGCTAAAATCTGTTCGAGCATCTGGCGCACCGGCACCTGCGAATCAAGCACCTGATTATCCGCGCCAATCACCTTAATGTCAACATCGCCCACCGCAATAAAGTCCCGCACCCTGCCGTTTTGCGTGCTCATCGACGCGCTCCATTCTTTTGCAATCTGCATGGCGCGTTCCTTGGCATACGCCTTATCCGGCGCGCTCTCACCCGGGCGGTAGGTCACCGCAAACCGCAGGTTACCCATCCGCTCAAAGTTGTTTTTGGTGCTTTCAAATATCTTAAGCAGCACCGAACACACAAACGGAAGGCTGCGCAGCAGCGATACCCCCTTCACCTCACCGCATCGCGGTGCAAGCGCCGTGTGCATTACAAGCTCAGGGTGCCGTACCGCCACAGCTTCGCCGCCGCTCTGTATGCACACCTCGCTTTGCAAGGTTCTCTTACTCCTGCGAATCTCAAGATGGTTAAGCGGCGCATTATAAAGCAGCGCAATACGCCGTTTTGCGGGGTCAAGCACCATCTCTCCCACCGCATTGCCGTAGCACAGCACCGAGTCAAGGTGCGCCCATACAAACGCATCAATCCCCGCTCCGCCGCCCGCTACCGCTACCGTTTCAAACAGCTCGCGCAGCGCAGCGTCGGCATGCACATCCCCGCAATCGGGTACAAACGACCCAACCAGCCGCACAATCTTATTGAGTGCGGCGTCCACCATCGGCACCGCCTCGCGGATTGCATCGTACAGTGCGTTTTCATGCGAGTACAGCGCATGGCTGCTATCAAGAATCGAAAAGGGCTTTTCCACCTCCCGCGCGGTTTGAATGACGGCGGCCCCACTAACCTTCTTACTAAACAACCCCATTATGGCCCCCTCCTTTCCGCCTGGCAATTACCTTATAAACCGGCAACCGTTTCACCCCCTGCTATGCTTTATCTCAGTTCTGTGAGACATCCGGTAATTGTCTTATACTGCTTGCAAACATAAAGTTATCAACCGGTTCTGCTTGCGCTGGTGACAAAAAAACCGTCCCCTTCCTCCTCAAGTACCGTCATCACAAAATAACGGATATCATCCATTGCATGGTCGTTCTCTTTTACAGGCATATCCCGTGTGCCGCCCTCCTCCCACGAATAGAGCGAAAACTCGCGGATGCTGTCCCCACAGCATGGATCAAACAGAATCATTTTACTGCGCAATGCCTCACACACCCGACGGATTCCGTTTGTCACATCGTTCTTTGCCTTAATAACCCGAAACCGTCCATGCCGCCGGATGCTTTGAATAAAGCTTGCCGCCGAAGGGTCTACAATCACCGCCTCAACGCGGCACTCCCCCGCAAGCGTCTCAAGCGCCGCGTAATGCTCCTCATCCGTCTTTTGAAACCCCTCGCGCCGCGAATCAAAATAGTACTCGCGCACACGGTGCCAGCGCGTACCATCCCCGCCCCACAGTCCAAACGACGAGGGATTGACCGTGCCGTAATCGCACGAGATATAATATTGTTCATACTCCTCCCGTGCGGGCGCAATATGCTCATCCCTCGAGAACATCGGGTACACAAGCCCCTCGGCTACCACCCATCGCCCCTTCACAAACCGCTCGTAAAAAACGCCCGAATACAGCGCTTGGTACCGCGCCAGAATATCGGATGACAGCGACGGGTTATCACTCATCTCAAAATGCAGATGCAGCGCGTTCTTCTCCCCCGCCTTTTTAATCCACTCTGTATAAAACCAGTGGTGCGGATGCTCGGGGTTACAATTAAAAAAATACTTCGACCCCGCTACCGAGCACCGCGCGAGCGCCTGCTCCACAAACGAGCGCGGCATCAGCGCAACCTCATCAAGCATTACACCCGCAAGCGTCATTCCCTGAATCAGCGCCGCGCTCGATTCATCCCGCCCGCCAAACAGAAAAAAACGATTTTTACGCCCGCCAAACGAGATATCCACATAGCTTTTGCTTACCCGCTCGCTGCACGCAAACCCAAGCTCGCGCAGCACCCCCAACAGCGGTGTTATCACATTGCGCCTGAGCGAGGTAACGGTCTTGCCGCACAGGGCAAAATCCATACCGGTAAACGTATAAAATGCCCACGCCACAAACGATACCGACATGCACAGCGTCTTACCGCTGCGCACCGCGCCGTCACAGATGAGAGCGTCATTGTCCTTGTGCGGGCTGCCCGCAGTCCACCAGGAAAGTGCCGTCAGCTGCTTTTTGGAAAAGGGCACAAATTCGCACGTCACACATTCACCCCCAACAGTATTTGTTCTGTACCTTGCACGCTACTCATCCCCGTCCCCGCCGCTTTCTTCCCTTAGCGCAAGCGCACCCTGCTCAATTGCGCGGTAAAACGGCAGCGCCCCCTCATCCGCAAACTTGTCATCCATCTCCGCCAATCGCTCCAGCGCCTTAAGCCGGTCAAAAAACTTTATCTCAAACCCGCCGCCTTTGGGCCGCTTGATCTCCGAGATGCAGAACAGGTCAAGCCGCTGGATGTCGCTGGCCGTGTACTCATCACTGCACAGCAGCTCCACCGCGTCCGCAATGCTGCCAAACGCAAGGCGCTCCAGCCCCACCCGCACACTCTTTGCCCTTTTTTTCTGCTCGCCGCACAGCGATTGAATCCGTGCTGCAATCATTTCATTGCGCAGCAGGCGCGCGGCTGTTTTCTCTGCAAACAACCCACCGTACCCGGCACGCGCGGCAGCCTCTCTGGCATTTTGTGTCACCGCATAGTGCCAGCAAAACAACTCCTCGCGCTCGGTGAGTACCCCACCCGTCTTTGCCATGTTTTTTCTCCCTCCCGCTCATACCCCTCTTTACCTCCCCGCCCGAATCTTAATAAGTTGCATAGTTTTTATGCCTTTCGGAAATAAAAAGGCCCTTTCCCCGCATTATTTCCAGGGAAAGGGCAAAAAGGGCGGATTTATTTCCGCCCCGTAGGCTTCGCAAGAATGGTTTTGGATGCCACCTATGGCGCAGGAACATCAATTTCAGGTACCCCAACAGGAACATGGGGCAAAGCAACAACAGCCGAGAAAGATGCGTCCGTCGCAGCTCTCAAAAAAGCTTTTGAGAGTATCTATACTGGCGACAGGGTCACGTTTCAAAAAAGAGGGAAAACCGGTGACAATGATCAACACGCCATAATTGTAGCTGGAAAAGGCGGAGATAATGTAACAGTATATGACTGCAACTATACCGGCACCGACAAGATTGGCTATTATACTGTTTCGTACTCAACCCTGATCGACCGTTATGATAGAATCCGAAGTGGTGTCCATCACAAATAAATAGCGGGGCTAACAAGAAGGCAGTATTGTAATCAATTCCAATACTGCCTTCTGCTTGGTCTTGTTCCGTTGTTAATCCTGAAACAATAGTTTCATTGTAGAAACCTCTTAAAATCTTCATCAAATAATTCATATGAAATATATTCTACCGTCTGTTTATCCACTATTTTCAATCTAAGCGTTCCGGCCGGAATTGCTAGACCATCCGGCATTTGAATTCCGTTGAGCAACATCCACGATGATGGATTTGGTTCCTCTTCATCCTCTGCCAATGGACAATGAATGCCAACATCAATGATGAGATAATCGGCATTTTGTTCCGCTGCGAGCGCCAACGTATACCACCCGCTATTGCTGCCTACTACTAAATAATAGGTATCGTCCTTAGCACTGTAAAACTGTGATGTTCTTAAATACTCTGTCGTTACATCAAACCGTTCTTGAATAGCCGCTTCAACTTGATTGGCGGGAGCGTTTGCATATTCGGATTCATAAATGCCTTCGGCATCTACCGGAAGCTTTAGATAATTATTGTTAGCACACATTAAAACAAAATCGTCCGCCTTTATCTCTGATACGCTGTCCCAAGAATAGTACCAGACCGTCCCGCCTGAAACAAGGGGCTGCAAATAAGAGCTGTCAACTGCTTCCAAATCTGATAAATCAATGCGAGAAAAATAATCAGGATGTTCGCTTGATTCCCGCATCTGAATATCTGCAGAAACATCTGCCGAGCCTTCCCAAATAACCTCCGGCTTGCATGCAGAAAACGCTGAAACAATGATTATCACAAACACAAGCAGCTGTATTTTGTTCATATTATTTAAGCCGACAATCAATCTTCTCATTATTTCCCTCTATCTTCTTAATTTGCGCGGAATATTTCTATGCAATATTTTTATAGAAATTCTATATTATGGTTATTATATCGTTATCCAACTGGTAAGTCAAGGTTAGTTTTCATAATTCAAATTATATCTGCACACAAAAAAGGAGCACCCATACGGGAGCTCCTTTTGCTTTATTGCGGTTATTACACCAGTTCGATGATCGCCATCTCCGCAGCATCGCCGCGGCGGGGGCCTATCTTGATGATGCGCGTGTAGCCGCCATTGCGGTCGGCGTACCTACACAATTAGTATTACATCAAGAAACTAAAGACTTCCGTCCAATACGCAAGCCCTTTGCCCGCCACCAAAAACACAACATGATACGCACCGTTTCGGTCTGTCCCCGCAAACAGCACCTCGCTGTAGGTTGGGTCGTATCCCTGCGGCGGCACAACAAAGCCTTCGATGGGCTTGTGATGGCGAAATACCTCTCGGTATCTTTGTTCGGGGGTGTACAGAGCAAAGATATGGTAGACGGTCTTGTTTTTGTCGGTGACATAGAACTCCAAAAGCAGCCCTTCTGTATCACCCAGCTTATATGCACGCCTTGGAAACTTCTTGTTGATTACTTCATACTGGGAATGCGGGTAGCGTTCTGCGACCAGAACTTCTGCCTGCGGTGTTAATGTGACGGGGGCAATTTCACCGAGGACGGCGACGGTATTGACCCCTTCCATCCCCAATTTAAAATCCATAAAAATCTCGTCCCCATAATCGCCGGGTATCATGTTTCCTTGATATGCTCCGATATGCTTAAATCCGCTGTACAGGTCAAAAATCTGCCCGTTCAGAGCAGGGAAAAGCAGCTCCGGCGCAAGCGCGGTTTCCTCCCCGTGATATTTGACATATTCGGTTGCACGGTTGCACACAATCACATCAAAGTCGCTGTGCCCGTTCACAGAGCCGTCTTTGGGTGAACTCGGCTCAAACGACACCTGTATCCTGTTTTTTATATCAACGGCGCTCCAAACCTCATCTTTTAACAGGTACAGAATAGCGTCGGCGGATTGGCGTGCACCGGGTCTTTCAAACTTGTAGGCTCGAAAGATTTGGTCGTACTCCGCCGAAACAATGACCTGATACGCGGCATTAACGACGCCGTACTTTTCGTCTTTCTGAATAATGCTGAAATGATTTTCTTCATCGAAGAATCTTATGTTATCGTACGGCAGTACATTCCCGTCTTTGTCTAACTTTACCCAGACACCATTCACCTTTGCTCTATGTATCCCACGGTCAAAACCCTCACCTTGATAAACAGGTGGTAACTCATAGTCGCCAAGTGTAGTAATAACGGCTGTAACGCCCAACAATGTATCGACTCGCATTGGCCCGTTCCACTCCTTATTTTCGGAAGACACGGGCTGCGACTGCGGTTCAGAGCAAATTGCGCTGTTATCGGGCATATGAATACTGCTTGCAGGAATCGTTGTATTTGCAGGAGCGCAGGCAAAAAGAAATGTGGATATTAACATCACAATAACCTTAAACAGTGTCTTTTTTATTGTGCCTCGCTCCTTTATTATTTGATTTCGGGTCGTTACTTGTAACGACCCGAAGTTTATTAAAAGAGGTATATATACTGCTTATTATTAGCACCAATACCAGAAGTAGTAGTAAGGTTTTAAGGTTTTAAGCGTAGAACCATAATCCGGTATTGTGGTTGTATATCCATTCATAATCTGAATATGCGTGTGATAACCGCCTGGTCCGCGTGTATCTTCTGTGCCAATAAGATCGCCTTGTAAAACTGAACTTGTACTTGCACTACTCCAATTGCCGTGTAGATACTGAACCGTCACATTTAGATTAGCGTTATAAACCTGATATTTAGAAAGTACATCCGTGCTTCCTAACACTCTTTGGACAACTATACCATCTGAGATACTATATAAGGGGGTATTGTAACCTCTATTCACATCAACCCCTTGGTGAAATGAATTTGACGTAGAAGAAGTTTCTTCGCCCCATAAAAAGTAATTGTAACTTGTACCAGAACTATTTGATCGATTATAGAGGGTTTGTGTCATATCCGAGGTATCATACAAATGAGAAGCAAGCATATCGCATTTTAGTGTATATGCTAGAGTTCCTTCAACAGGTTGTAACGGCAGTGAAACGTTTTGTCCTTGGTAAGAGGTGGAGGTTGGGTAGGATGAAGATTGAAAATGAACATTATTCTCGGTTAATAGGTTGTAAGCTCTAGTCCCTGTGAATACATGGCATGAACTGCTCATAGGTGTGATGCTTGATGATAATCTCTTCAAATCTTGAAGAAGTTTTGAATTGTCATCATCTTCATAAAGCCATGGTACTATTCCATTTTCCATAGCAACTTGTATTTGTTGCTTATTAAGACCACGCTTCATAAATATTTGTTCAACTCTATCTTTTGTTTCAATTGCGTCCAGGATTAAAGTCTCTTCGTCTACATAATTTATTATGTAGACGGGTTTTACGATTTCACCAGTTTTCAGCAGATCAGCTACCTCGCCATTGGTAATAACGGCAATCTTGTCATCTTCTATACCCATTGCACGAAGAAGATCAGCTTGTTTTTCCGTGAGTTTAACAGTGTTCCCACGCAGAGATAAATGTTTCTGATATAAAGCATCCAGAGTCGCCTGATCTGCAACATACTCTGTGGATTCTTCATGAGCGGAAGTGTCAGCAAAAGCCAACGTAGCTAATAACCCTGTCAGAATTACCACCGCTATCATAGCTATTAACTTTTTAATTTTGTCCTCCTCATTGTGTAAATATCTCGTAATGGAGTTCTAGCAACAATTCGAATGTTATTTCAAGCTAATCATAACAGCATGTCCCATTGCTCGACTATTTCGCGAATTTACATATACAGTGGCCAACTATTGTTATATAGCATTGAAAAAATTAAATTGTAGGAACTATCCATTTCATTTTCAATATAACTCAAACACTTCCAATTGTCAACATAATTATCCATATTTGTATATTTTAATTCTTTATGTAATACTGTGGCGGTCTCGTAATGTAGAGGTAAGGGATAATAGTATAACTATCTCCGCCTAACATCTCTCCCAGAAGCAATGATTTCTCCCCAAACACATTTTCCCTGCACACAAAAAAGGAGCACCCATGCGGGAGCTCCTTTTGCTTTATTGTGGTTATTACACCAGCTCGATGATCGCCATCTCGGCGGCATCGCCGCGTCGCGGGCCTATCTTGATGATGCGCGTGTAGCCGCCATTGCGGTCGGCGTACTTGGGCGCAATCTCGTCAAACAGCTTCTTCGTCACCGTCTCTTTGGTCACAAAGGCCATCACCTGACGCTTGGAGTGCAGATCCTGCGTCTTGCCGATGGTAATCATCTTCTCAGCCATGGCGCCAACTTCTTTTGCTCTTGTCACGGTGGTCTCGATCTTTCCGTTTTCCAGCAGATACGTTACCATCGCGCGCAGCATCGCCCTTCTTTGGTCTGAGGGTCTGCCGAGTTTTCTTGTACCGGGCATCGAATTCACTCCTTACCCTGTTAAACCTGCCGTTTGTTATGGCAGAGGTTTTCAGTTATTCTTCTTCTTTTCTAAGGCTAAATCCGAGAGCGTGAAGCTTTTGCACAACCTCTTCGAGCGACTTCTTGCCCAGGTTGCGCACCTTCATCATCTCTTCCTCGCTTCTGCTAATTAAATCCTGAACCGTGTTAATGCCCGCCCGCTTTAAGCAGTTAAACGAACGAACAGACAGGTCAAGCTCCTCAATGGTCATCTCAAGGACCTTATCCATACCATTGTCACTCTTTTCGACCATAATCTCGGTGTGATATGCCTCATCCGAGAGATCGGCGAACAGATTGAGATGGTCGTTGAGGACCTTGGCAGCGAGAGATACGGATTCCTTCGCAGAAAGAGTCGCATCGGTCCATACCTCAAGCGTCAGCTTATCATAGTCGGTAATTTGCCCTACGCGGGTGTTCTCAACGTTGTAATTCACCTTAAGAACCGGCGTGTAGATGCTGTCCACCGGAATTACTCCAATAGCAGTCTGCAGTGTTTGCTTGTTGCGCTCCGCCGGCACATAACCGCGTCCTCTGTCCAGGGTAATCTCCATATAGAGCTTTGCGCCCGCAGACAGCGTCGCAATGTGCATCGCGGGATCAAGGATCTCAACCTCAGAGTTTGCTTTAATGCTGCCGGCCGTTACCTCACACTCACCCTCGGCATCAATATATACCGTGGTGGGTGCATCGCCGTAAAGCTTTGCGGCAAGCCCCTTGATGTTGAGAATGATCTCTGTCACATCTTCCTTTACTCCGGGTACGGTCGAAAACTCGTGTTGAATTCCGTCAATCTTAACCGATGTGACGGCAACACCAGGAAGCGAGGAGAGCAGCACGCGCCTCAGACTGTTGCCCAGCGTCGTTCCAAAGCCACGCTCAAGCGGCTCTACAACGAACATACCGTAAGAACCGTCCGATTGCAGGTCAATCGTGTCGATTTTTGGCTTTTCGATTTCTATCATCTAAAACCCTCCTATCAGGCAGCACGGTGGCTGCCGGTAAATACGCTTTCCCTTGCCGATTTTACATCCCATCCGTTACTTGGAGTAGTACTCAACGATCAGATGCTCCCCAACATTAAGATCAATTTCCTCGCGGTCAGGCAGTCTGTCATACGTTCCGGTAAAAGCATCGCGGTTAACGCTCAGCCACTGCGGTACAGGCCGTGCTCCGTTTTTCTCTGCGATTGTCTTGAACTTCTCGCTTGCACGGCTCTTTTCGGCAACAGAAATTTCGTCGCCAACCTTGCACTGATAAGACGGAATATTTACCTTTTTACCGTTTACCTTAAAGTGACCGTGTGTAACAAGCTGTCTTGCCTCGGCACGCGAATTTGCAAAGCCCAGACGATATGCAATGTTATCCAGACGGTTCTCCAGAATGCGAAGCAGGTTTTCACCCGTAATGCCCTGACGGCGCGCTGCAATCTCAAAATATCCCTCAAACTGGTTCTCCAGCACGCCGTAATAGCGTCTTGCAGACTGCTTTGCGCGCAGCTGAATCCCATACTCCGAGGTCTTCTTGCGTCCCTGTCCATGCTGACCGGGCACATAAGAGCGGCGGCTAATCGAGCATTTATCGGTATAGCAGCGTTCACCCTTTAAAAACAGCTTCTGCCCTTCGCGGCGGCAAAGCTTGCATACAGCCTCTGTATATCTTGCCATAATGGTTACACCTCCTGTCTTTCTTTGTTATACGCGTCTGCGTTTGGGGGGGCGGCAGCCGTTGTGGGGAATTGGGGTAACATCCTTAATCATGCTTACCTCAAGCCCTGCAGACTGCAGCGCACGAATAGCGGCCTCACGGCCCGATCCGGGACCCTTAACAAAAACCTCGACAGATTTCAGACCATGCTCCATCGCGGCGTGTGCAGCGGTTTCTGCGGCAGACTGAGCAGCGAACGGTGTGCTTTTACGGGAACCGCGGAAGCCAAGACCGCCCGAACTTGCCCACGAAATAGCGTTGCCCGCAACATCCGTGATCGTAACAATGGTGTTGTTAAAGGTGGACTGAATATGAACGGCGCCGCGTTCGATATTCTTACGCTCACGGCGTCTGCGCGATGCGGCTTTTTTAACCGTTTGTTTTGCCATGAAATCAAATCCTCCTGCTTACTTCTTCTTGTTGGCGATGGTCCTTGCGGGACCCTTGCGCGTACGTGCGTTGGTCTTCGTGCGCTGTCCTCTCACCGGAAGACCCTTGCGATGCCGTAAGCCGCGGTAGCAGCCGATTTCGGTCAATCGCTTGATGTTCAGCGCTGTGTTGCGTCGCAGATCGCCCTCTACCATCAGGTGTTTGTCGATATATTCGCGTAGTTTGGAAACGTCATCCTCGCTCAGGTCCCTTACCCTTATATCGGGGTTAACACCTGTAGCGGCAATGATCTTTTTTGCTGTTGTTTGGCCAATGCCCAAAATATAGGTAAGGCCAATCTCGACCCGCTTTTCTCTGGGCAGGTCAACACCGGAAATACGCGCCATTACTGTTGCACCTCCATTGTATTGGTTTAGCCCTGCCGCTGCTTATGCTTGGGATTATTGCATATGACCATAATGCGGCCCTTGCGCTTAATAATCTTGCACTTTTCACAGATGGGCTTAACGGAAGGTCTTACTTTCATTGTGAAATACCTCCTTGCTTGCGCGCCGCGTGCTTGTGCGCGGCGTGTGCCTTGTGTGTATTAGCGTTACTTTGAGCGCCATGTAATGCGCCCCTTGCTTAGATCGTACGGCGACATCTCAATCGTCACCTTGTCGCCGGGAAGGATACGGATAAAGTTCATGCGAAGCTTACCCGAGATATGGGCGAGGATCTTGTGCCCATTTTGCAGTTCTACCTGAAACATTGCGTTAGGCAATTTCTCTGTTACCGTACCCTCAACCTCGATTACGTCATCTTTTGACAAGCTTGGTACCTCCTTACCCGATATTTTCCTCACTTGCGCCATCATAGGCGGCCAGCACCTGCCGCAGCTGTTTGTTGGTCGTAATGTCCTTTACCGCAATCGTCACAGCTGTCTTTGCAAGATGTTTCGCTTTCTTTTTCTTAGGTTTTTCCAAAAGCCGCATCCTGCCGTCCGCAATATAAGCGAACTGTGCATCGGTATCCAGCACAAGAAAGAAGCGGCCGTGGTCACGTCCGGCAATCGATTTTACAATCATGCCTTTTTCAATCAACACTTCGCGTCCTCCTTGTCAGAGGGTGGTGAGGATAACCGGACCCGAGGCAGTAACGGCAATAGAGTGTTCAAAGTGCGCCGATAAGCCTCCGTCAGCGGTAACCACCGTCCACCGGTCGGAAAGCACCCTCACTTCATGGCCGTTTTCATTAATCATCGGCTCAATAGCAAGCGTCATCCCCGGGATAAGGCGAACACCTCTGCCCGCCGTGCCGTAATTGGGCACATCGGGCGCTTCATGCAGGTTTTTCCCTACGCCGTGCCCAACATACTTGCGCACGACCGAGAAGCCCCTTGCTTCACAGTAGCTCTGCACCGCATAGCCAATGTCGCCGATTCGTGCACCTGCACACGCCGCGCGAATCCCCTCATACAGGCTCTCGCGGGTTGTGTCCAGCAGCCGTACGGCGCTGTCCGCAATGCGTCCTGCGGGGAAGGTTGCGGCATTATCGCCATGAAAGCCGCCGATGTACGCACCAACGTCGATGCTGACGATATCACCCTCGTGGATGATTTTTCCCGACGGAATGCCGTGAATCACCTCGTTGTTTACCGAGATACATGCGCTTGCGGGGAATCCGCCGTAGCCAAGAAAGCTTGGTTTTGCCCCCGCCGCGGTAATAAACCGGTGAATAATCCCGTCAATCTCTTTGGTCGTAACGCCCGGCTGCACTGCCTCGCCGCCCGCTTTGAGCGCACCTGCCGAAATCTGGCATGCTGTTCTCATTGCGTCAAGCTCGGTCTTGTTTTTGATTATTATCATGCTTACAGCCCCAAAGCCTTCAGAACAAGAGCGGTGGTATCCGCCACTTCCTCCTGTCCCTCAACGATAAACAACTTACCCTGCTTCTCGTAATACTCCTTGAGCGGCTCGGTCTGCTCATGGTATACACGCAAGCGCTCACGAACCGTATCGGGATGGTCATCCTTACGGATAACCAGCTTGCCGTCGTCTCTGTCGCATAGCCCTTCGGTTTTCGAAGGCTTGTATTCGAGATGGTAGGAGGTTCCGCAGGTCTCGCATACCCGTCTGCCGGACATGCGGCGCTCTATGCGCTCGTCGCTAACCTCAATGTCAATTACCTTATCTACCACCACACCCATCCTATCGAGTGCTTCGGCCTGAGCAAGCGTACGGGGCATTCCATCCAGAATAAAGCCCTTCTCGCAGTCCTTTTCGGCCAGGCGCTCTTTGATGATTGAAATGATGACATCATCGGGCACCAGTGCGCCCGTCTCAATAAACTCCTTGGCCTTTTTCCCCATCTCTGTACCGGCCTTCACCGCTTCCCGGATAATATTACCGGTGCTGATGGTGGGAATCCCCAGCCGCTCGCAAACAATATCGGCCTGCGTCCCCTTGCCGGCGCCGGGTGCGCCAAGTAAAATCAGCTTCATACCACTGCCTCCAGTCTGTATTCGCCGCAATGCGTACTATTCAAGAAATCCCTTGTAGTGGCGCATCATCATTTGGCTTTCCAGCGTCTTCACCGTATCAAGCGCAACGCCTACTACGATGATCAGCGATGTACCCGCCAACGACACATTCATACCGGTAATTGCGCCAAGCAGAATGGGGGCGGTAGCCACAACACCCAAGAACAGGGCGCCGATCAGTGTAATCTTGCTTACAACCTTTGCAATAAAGTCGGCGGTCGGCTTACCCGGACGAATGCCCGGCATACCGCCGTTGTTCTTGCGCAGGTTGTTTGCCATCTCAATCGGGTTGTACTGTACCGCGACATAGAAATAGGTAAACGCGATAATCAGCAGGAAGTACAGCACACCGTAAAACCATGAGGTGGATGAGAATGCATTGAGGAACTTATCCCAGAACGAGCCGGCCTCAGGGGTAACAAACATCCTGATGGTACTCGGCAGCGCAAGGAATGTGCTCGCAAAGATAACGGGAAGCACGCCCGACATATTCACCTTGATCGGAATATGGGTGCTCTGTCCGCCGTACATCTTGCGGCCAACAACGCGCTTTGCGTACTGTACCGGCAGGCGGCGCTCCGCGTTTGTCATAAAGACAATCAGGAAGATGGTTGCCACCAAAAACACTACGGTAAGCGGTGCATAAATATAGTACTGATACGCACCCTGCTGCGCAAGGCGAAGCGCCTGCACAATCACGCCGACCTCGGTTGGGAGCCTTGCAATAATATTGGCAAAAATTAAAAAGGAAATACCGTTGCCAAGACCGTGGTCGGAAATCAAATCACCCAGCCACATCGCAAGCATTGCACCTGCGGTAAATACCGCGATAATTGCAGCTGCCGCCAGTACGCCCGAAAAGCCCGATGTGTAAAGCACGGCGCCTTCCTGGTTGCGAAGCACCAGATAATACCCGAATGCCTGCACAGCAGAAAGTACCACTGCGCCAATCTTGGTAATCTTATTGATCTTCTTACGACCTTCTTCGCCTTCTTTGGAAAGGCGTTCAAGCGCAGGGATTGCAATGGTCAAAAGCTGCATAATAATCTGCGCATTGATAAAGGGAATCACGCCCAGCGCAAGGATGGCCGCATCTCCGAATGCGCCGCCGCTGAGTGTGTTAAGCAGACCGAATGCCGACCCCTCCGCAATCATCTCAGTGAGCCTTGAACGGTCAAGAAACGGTCCGGGTACCGCGCAGCCTACGCGATACATTGCCAAAACAAACAGCGTGAACAGGATCTTTTTCCTTAGGTCGTCAATCTTCCATGCATTGCGTAAGGTTTCAAACATCCTATATCACCTCGGCCTTTCCGCCGGCCTTTTCAATCTTCTCCTTTG
Source organism: Bacillota bacterium (assembly GCA_023421245.1). Classification (GTDB taxonomy): domain Bacteria; phylum Bacillota; class Clostridia; order Oscillospirales; family Ruminococcaceae; genus Acetanaerobacterium. The sequence goes on from JAEZTV010000005.1 coordinate 47,643, forward strand.
CGGAGCCAGAAAAAGCGGTGACTTTCACGGTAAGCTTTTTGGTCACTTCACCGTTGCCGAGAATCTTCACGCCATCGAGCGTCTTTTTAAGAAGCCCTGCTTCCTTAATCGCCGCAGCATCTACTACAGCACCGTCCTCGAATCTTTCGAGATCGGAAACGTTGATGGTCGCATATTTGGTTGCAAAGATGTTGTTAAATCCTCTTTTGGGCAGGCGTCTTGCAAGCGGCATCTGTCCGCCCTCAAAACCGGGTCTTACTCCGCCGCCCGAGCGTGCGTTCTGACCCTTGTGACCCTTACCCGCGGTTTTACCGTTACCCGAACCGGGGCCGCGTCCCTTACGGAACGAATCCTTCTTCGAGCCGGGCGCGGGAGAAAGCTCATGTAGTTTCATTTTACTCGCACCTCCTTGCTTTACGCTTCGGTTACCTCGACGAGGTGGGAAATTTTTGTGACCTTGCCCTTGGTCGCGTCGTTTACGGGCTGCTCGGTCATATCTCCAATTTTGCGAAGGCCGAGCGAATATGCTGTGGCAATCTGATCGTCTTTTCTTCCGATAAGGCTTTTAACAAGCTTAATCTTGAGCGTTGCCATACTTACCCTCTCTCCTTCCTTAGCCTAAAATCTCTTTTGCAGTCTTGCCGCGAATCGCAGCTACCTGCTCAACATCGCGCAGCGAGGCCAGCCCGTTTATGGTGGCGTTGACCACGTTGCAGGGGTTGTTCGAGCGCAGGCACTTGGTACGGATATCCTTAATACCTACCGTCTCAACAACGGCACGTACGGGGCCGCCCGCAATAACACCGGTACCGGGGGCAGCGGGCTTCATCAGCACGCGTCCGGCTCCGAATGCACCAATCACCTCGTGGGGGATGGTTGTACCCTTGAGCGAAACCTTAATCAGGTTTTTCTTAGCATCCTCAATTCCCTTGCGGATGGCGTCGGGCACCTCGGAGGCCTTGCCAAGTCCAAAACCGATAATGCCGTTGCCGTCGCCGACAACCACAAGGGCAGCAAACTTAAAGATGCGTCCGCCCTTTACGGTTTTGGCTACGCGGTTAATAGAAACGACCTTTTCTTTCAGGTCGAGCGTTGATGCGTCTATTCTAGCCAAAAGTATACCTCCTATCCTTTAGAATTTGAGGCCGCCTTCGCGGGCTCCTTCGGCCAGCTCTTTTACACGGCCGTGATAGATATATCCACTCCTGTCAAACACGACAGACTCAATGCCATTGCCTGTAGCCTTCTTGGCAAGCATCTCGCCAATCTTACGAGCGGCTTCCTTGTTGGCACCCAGACCCTCAAACTCTTTGTCGAGCGAGGAGGCCGCAGCAAGTGTTACGCCTGCAACATCATCGATGAGCTGGGCATAGATGTGTTTGGAAGAGCGGAATACGCTCAGGCGCGGGCGCTCGGCCGTACCGCTGATCTTCGCGCGTACCCGGCGGTGCCTTTTAAGCCTTGCCTTATTGGAATCCGGCTTATTTACCATGCTTATTCACCCTTTCTTACTTCTTGCCGCCTTTACCGGCCTTGCCTTCCTTGCGGATGATTACTTCGCCGGCGTACTTAATGCCTTTGCCTTTATACGGCTCGGGCGGACGCTTCTCACGAACTTCGGCGGCAAACTGTCCTACCACCTGCTTGTCGATGCCGCTAACCACAATCTTGTTGGGCGCGGGTACCTCTACTGTAATACCGTCAATCTCCGGCATAATCACCTGATGCGAAAACCCGAGGTTCATTACGAGGTTTTTACCCTGCTTTGCAGCACGGTATCCTACGCCGCTTACCTCAAGCTCCTTTGTAAAGCCCTCATGCGTGCCCTTAACCATATTCGCAATCAGCGTTCTGGTCAGGCCGTGCAGAGACCTGTGCTCCTTGCTCTCGCTTGCGCGCGCAACGGTCAGTTTGCCGTCGTCAAGTGCAATCTTCATCGCGGGATGAAAGGAGTTCTCAAGCGTGCCCTTGGGTCCCTTTACGGTAACGGTATTGCCGTTTACCTTTACATCAATACCCTGTGGGATATCGATCTCTTTTCTGCCTATACGAGACATTCGCCTTACACCTCCTTACCAAATATATGCAAGGACTTCGCCGCCTACATTTTCAGTGCGTGCCTTTTTATCGGTCATAACGCCCTTTGATGTAGACATAATCGCGATACCGAGGCCTTTTAGCACTCTCGGTACATCCTCGCAGCTGGTGTATATGCGCAGGCCGGGCTTAGAAACCCTTCTGAGTCCTGTTATAATCTGGGATTTGTTCTCCCCGTATTTGAGGACAATGCGGATAACGCCCTGCTTGCCATCATTGATAACCTGATAGTTCTTGATATAACCCTCTTCAAGAAGGATCTGAGCGATCGACTTCTTCATGTTGGAAGCGGGAATATCCACCGTGTCATGTTTGGCCGTACATGCGTTGCGGATGCGCGTAAGCATATCGGCGATTGGATCGGTGATCTGCATGCCTTCAACCTCCTTTACCTGGTACTTACCAGCTGGCCTTTCTCACGCCGGGAATCTCGCCCTTGTGTGCAAGCTCTCTAAAGCATATACGGCAAACACCGAACTTGCGAAGGTAAGAGTGCGGCCTGCCACAGATTTTGCACCTGTTGTATGCTCTGGTAGAGAATTTAGGCGTTCTCTGCTGCTTTATTTTCATTGACGTTTTTGCCATGAAGCTGTACCCTCCTTACTTCGCAAACGGAGCACCCATCAGCGTTAAGAGCTCGCGGGACTCCTCGTCGGTCTTTGCGGTAGTGACAAAACTGATGTCCATACCTCTAACCTTGTCAATTTTATCATAGTCAATCTCAGGAAAAATCAGCTGCTCCCTCAAACCGACCGAATAGTTGCCGCGCCCGTCAAACGAGTTTGCGTTAATACCGCGAAAGTCTCTTACGCGGGGCAGCGCTACGTTAAACAGCCTGTCAACAAACTCATACATACGCTCCGAGCGCAGGGTAACCTTTGCGCCAATGGGCATTCCCTCACGCAGTTTAAAGTTTGCAACCGACTTTCTCGCCCTGCATACAATCGCCTTCTGGCCGGTGATCTTTCCAAGGTCGGCAATCACCGCGTCCATCATCTTTGTGTTGTCGCGGGCCTCGCCGCAGCCAACATTGATGACAACCTTTTCAAGCTTCGGAACCTGCATGACGCTTTTGTAGCCAAACTTCTTCATTAAAGCAGGGACTACTTCATTATTGTAGTAATCTTTAAGCCTTGCCATGATTATACCTCCTCACTTAAAAAGTTTCACCGCAGCCCTTGTTCTTGCACAGGCGCGATTTTGAGCCATCCTCAAAAATCTTATGCGCAAGCCGTGTGGGCTTATCGCACTTAGGGCATACAAGCATTACCTTACTCGCATAAAGCGGAGCCTCTACCTTAACAATACCGCCCGCCTGACCCATCTGGCGCGGCTTTAAATGCTTGGTAGCAATGTTGCGTCCCTCAACAATAATCTTACCCTCTTTTGGGCTGACCTCGAGCACCTTCCCCTTTTGGCCGCGGTCCTTGCCCGATATGACAACAACTGTGTCGCCTTTTTTGACGTGTAGCTTCATTTACAGGCACCTCCCATTACAGCACTTCGGGGGCAAGGCTCAGAATCTTCAGGTACTCGCGCTCACGCAGTTCGCGTGCCACCGGCCCAAAGATACGGGTGCCCCTCGGGGTTTTATCTTCTTTTATTATTACAGCGGCGTTTTCGTCAAAACGGATATAGCTGCCGTCAAGGCGTCTTAAGCCCTTTGCCGAACGAACAATAACCGCTTTTACAATCTCGCCTTTTTTTACAACGCCTCCGGGTGCGGCCTTTTTCACTGAAGCCACCACCACGTCGCCGATGTTGGCGTATCTCCTGCGGGAGCCACCCAACACACGAATGCACATAAGCTCTTTGGCACCGGTGTTGTCGGCTACCTTGAGATAGGTCTGCATCTGTATCACAGTGCGTTCCTCCTTCCGGTTTAAAACTCAAACCGAGCAGTATTATTTGGCCTTCTCGATAATCTCGACAAGCCTCCATCTTTTATCCTTGGAGAGAGGTCTTGTTTCCATTATCTCCACCCTGTCGCCGATGGTGCAAGCATTCTGCTCGTCATGGGCCTTCAGCTTGACAGTGCGCTTGATAATCTTCTTATACAGCGGGTGCTTAACGTTATCCTGAATGGCGACGACAATCGTCTTATCCATCTTATCGCTGACAACCTTGCCAACCCGAGTTTTTCTCTGGTTTCTTTCGCTCACTGCTTAATTCCTCCCTTCCATTCTACTGCACACCATTGATTTCATTCTGCTTGATGACGGTCTTAATGCGGGCAATATCGCGTTTTACCGCTTTAATGCGCTGGGGGTTGTCAAGCTGGTTAATGGCGTGCTGGAAGCGAAGGTTGAAGAGCTCGGCTTTGAGGTCGGTAAGCTTTGCGCCCAGCTCATTTGCGGATAGTTTGCGGATCTCTACAGCCTTCATTATTGCTCACCACCCCATCCTTCTCTTGTTATAAACTTGCACTTTACCGGAAGCTTGTGTGCCGCAAGGCGCATAGCCTCTTTCGCAACATCCTCGGGAACGCCGCCAATCTCAAACATAACGCGTCCGGGCTTTACTACCGCAACCCAGTACTCCGGGCTGCCCTTACCGGAACCCATTCGAGTCTCGGCCGGCTTCTGTGTAACCGGTTTGTGCGGGAAAATCTTTATCCATACCTGACCGCCACGCTTAATGTAACGGGTCATTGCAATACGAGCAGCCTCAATCTGGTTTGAGGTGATCCATGCGGGTTCAAGCGTCTGCAATCCAAAATCGCCGTAGGTTATGGTGTTGCCGCGCAGGGCCTTACCCTTCATGCGTCCTCGCTGTACGCGGCGATATTTCACACGCTTTGGCAGAAGCATTACCTAGCGCCTCCTTCCCTCCGGGGCCTTTTTACGTCGGTCAAAACCTCGCCCCTGTAAATCCATACCTTGACGCCAATGCGTCCATAGGTAGTGTGCGCCTCGGCAAAACCGTAGTCGATGTCGGCGCGCAGCGTCTGCAGCGGGATGGTTCCCTCGTGATAGTGCTCGGTACGCGCAATTTCTGCGCCGCCCAAACGACCCGAGACGCCGGTCTTAATGCCCTTTGCACCGCGCTTCATCGCATTGCCGATGGCAAGCTTGAGTGCACGGCGGAACGATACGCGACGCTCAAGCTGAGAAGCAATATTCTCCGCAACAAGCTGTGCGTTAAGGTCGGGCTGTTTCACCTCTACGATATTAATCGCAACCTTAACCTGATCGGCCTTGCCCTTGTTGAGCATCTCCTCGCACTGGGCGCGGAGCTTATCGATACCTGCGCCACCCTTGCCGATAACCATGCCCGGCTTTGCGCAGTGGATGTTGATTCTAACTCTGCCCGCATTGCGCTCAATCTCAATGCGCGGAACACCCGCCAGATACAAATTCTTTTTAAGGAACTTGCGCAGCTTGTAATCCTCAACGAGGATATCGCCGAAAGCGTTGTCCTTAGCAAACCAGCGGGAATCCCAATCCTTAATTACACCGACTCTAAGTCCGTGTGGATGAACCTTCTGGCCCATAGTTTACCTCCTCTTTCAGCTTATTCCTTTTCCTTTACCGCGAGTGTTACGTGCGAGGTTCTCTTTAAAACGCGAAACGCTCTGCCCTGTGCCCGGGGTCTGATCCTCTTGAGTGTAGGACCGGGGCAAACGAAGCACTCCGATACATAAAGGTTGTTTTTATCCATGCCGAAGTTGTTCTCTGCGTTAGCCATTGCCGATTTCAGCAGCTTTATCAGCGGCTCGCTTGCCGCCTTGGGCGTGTTCCTCAGTATGGCCATCGCCAAATCAGCCGGTTTGTTCCTGATAAGGTCCAGCACCGGTACAAACTTGCGAGGTGAAATTCGGACATGCTTCAGATAAGCTTTTGCTTCCATTTGTAAATCCTCCTTCCGCCCTTGCGTTACTTCCTCGTAGTTTTGGAGCCGGCATGGCCCCTGTACGTTCTGGTAGGGGCGAATTCTCCGAGCTTATGGCCCACCATGTCCTCGGTAATATATACAGGCACATGCTTTCTGCCGTCATGTACCGCAATGGTATGCCCAACGAATTCCGGGAAGATGGTGGAGGCGCGGCTCCAGGTTTTGAGAACTTTCTTTTCTCCGGCTTCGTTCATGGTAATAACGCGCTTTAGAAGTACCGGTTGTACAAACGGTCCCTTTTTAACGCTTCTGCCCATTGTTCATCTGCCTCCTTTCGCAGCACCTTATTTCTCATTTCTGCGCTTGACAATGTATTTGTCAGACTTTTTGTTCTTGGTTCTTGTCTTGTAGCCGAGCGCAGGCTTACCCCAGGGGGTAACCGGCGAAGGCCGTCCGATGGGGGAACGTCCCTCACCACCGCCGTGCGGGTGATCAACAGGGTTCATAACTGAGCCGCGGACGGTCGGCCTCCAGCCCATGTTACGCTTACGACCGGCCTTGCCGATGTTAACATTTTCATGGTCTACGTTGCCAACCTGGCCGACAGTCGCCATGCAGTTTACCGGTACCCTGCGCAGCTCGCTGGACGGCAGGCGAAGGAGCGCGTAGCTGCCCTCTTTTGCCATGAGCTGTGCCATGTTTCCGGCCGACCTTGCAAGCTGACCGCCTTTACCCGGGTACAGCTCCACGTTGTGGATGAAGGTACCTACGGGGATATTAACGAGCGGCAGTGCGTTGCCGGGAATGATGTCCGCCGAGGGGCCCGACATAACGGTGTCGCCAACCTTCAGGCCGTTCGGTGCGATGATGTAACGTTTCTCGCCATCCTCATACTCAAGCAGCGCGATGTGTGCCGAACGGTTGGGGTCGTACTCCAGGGTAAGCACCTTTGCGGGGATATCAAACTTATCCCTCTTGAAATCGATAATGCGGTATTTTCTGCGCATTCCGCCGCCGCGGTGGCGAACTGTAATGCGGCCGTAGCTGTTTCTGCCGGCGCTCTTTTTGAGCGTAGTGAGCAGACTCTTTTCCGGCTCAACCTTCGACAAGCCCGAGTAATCGGTCACGGTCATCTTGCGGCGACCGGGTGTCGTAGGTTTGTATAACTTAATAGCCATTTTCGGTTTCACTCTCCTTGTGTTTGGCTTTGCGAGACGCTGTATGCGTCCCATACGATGCCTGCATTCCCTATTTACAATGCAGCGCCCAATCCGGCGCACTGTCGCTTGAGCAGATGCCAAGCGGCGTTTAGGAAAGCGGCGAAAGGTCTGATGTTAGACCATGCTCTCAAAGAACTCGATACCCTTGCTCTTTTCGGTCAGGGTTACAATGGCCTTCTTCCACTTGGGTGTGTAGCCGGTGTGTATCCCCATCCTCTTAAAGCGGCCTCGTACGTTTAACGTGTTTACCTTTGCAACCTGAACGCCGAACAGCTTTTCCACCGCTTCGGCAATCTCAATCTTGTTGGCGCTGCGGGCAACTTCAAAGGTGTATTTCTTTTCGGCTACACCCGCCATAGTTGCCTCCGTAACAATGGGTCGGAGCACGATATCATGTGCGGTCTTTTCCATTATGCGTACACCTCCTCGATCTTTGCAACGGCATCCTTTGCCACGATAAACTTATCATGATGCAGAATATCGTAAACGTTGAGTGTGTTCACAAGCGCGGTTTTCACCCCGGGGATGTTGCGTGCGCTTTTCACCACATTTATATCGGTCTGGGGCATTACAATCAGTGCCTTTTGGGTAACGCCCAGAGCCGCGAGCATATTCACCATGCTCTTGGTTTTAATCTCGGAAAGGCTGATGCCGTCCACCACAATGATGTTCTGCTCCAGCGCCTTGCTCGAAAACGCAGACTTAATCGCAAGTCTCTTTACCTTTTTATTCAGCGAATAGCTGTAATCACGAGGCTTGGGGCCCAGTGCCACACCGCCGTGACGCCACTGCGGCGCACGAATCGAGCCCTGTCTTGCATGACCGGTGCCCTTTTGTCTCCACGGCTTGCGTCCGCCGCCACGCACCTCGGTGCGCGTAAGGGTAGACTGTGTTCCCTGACGCTGGTTGGCAAGATAGTTTACAACAGCCGCATGCATTACGCTTTTATTCGGCTTTAGTCCAAACACGGCATCAGAAAGCTCGATCTCGCCCTTCTTCTTGCCGGCCATATCATATACTGCAACCTTTGGCATTGTACTTCCTCCTTCCATTACGCCTTTTTCACGCTGCTTGTGATGTACACGATGCCGTTTTTCGGGCCCGGTACCGCACCCTTGAGCGCAATGAGGTTGTTTTCTGCATCAATCTTCGCGACGACAAGGTTCTGAACCGTAATGGTCTCGTTGCCCATCTGTCCGGGAAGCTTTTTGCCCTTCATAACACGGGATGGCGAGCTGTTCGCGCCAATCGAGCCCGGATGACGATGCACAGGGCCGCTGCCGTGGGTCTCCTTAATTCTGGAGGTGCCATGGCGCTTTACGTTACCTTGATAGCCCTTACCCTTGCTGGTTCCCGATACATCCACATGGTCGCCTGTCTCAAAAAAATCCGCCTTGATCAGGTCGCCCACGCTCAGTGCGTCGGGGTCGTCGAATTTGAATTCTTTCAGATGCTTCTTGGGCGCAACGTCCGCCTTGTCAAAATGCCCCTTCATGGGCTTGTTGACATGCTTTGCGGATACGTCGCCAAATCCGATCTGAACCGCAGTGTAGCCGTCGTTTTGTTCGGTCTTCTTCTGCACCACAATGCAGGGTCCGGCCTGTACAACGGTCACGGGGATGACGTTGCCTTTTTCATCAAAAACCTGCGTCATACCCAGTTTTTTGCCGATGATTGCCTTTACCATGTTCTTAAACCTTCCTCCTACGGTTATTGGTTGAGCGCATTTTGCCCCCAACATGACCTGCAACGAAAGACTTGTTTCGTCTTAATGCCAATCACGATTAAAACAATCGTTACAGCTTAAGCTCGATGTCTACGCCGGCAGGGAGTTCAAGATCCATCAGCACCTTTACCGTCTGGTTGGACGGACGCAGGATGTCGATGAGCCTTTTGTGGGTTCTTTGTTCAAACTGCTCGCGGCTGTCCTTATACTTATGAACCGCGCGCAGAACGGTGATGATCTCACGCTCGGTCGGCAGCGGAATGGGACCCGAAACCTGTGCGCCGGTGCGCTTAGCGGTCTCCACAATCTTCTCCGCGGCCTGATCCACCAACTGATGATCATACCCCTTGATTCTAACCCTGATTTTTTCCTTGACTGCCACTAACCATCGCCTCCTTGATCTTTTGTTTTCCTAGTCTGGGAGCGACGCTGTAAAAAACAGAACACCCAGCCGTGTGTATCGCGGTTTAGCGCTTAAAAATCCGGATAACTTGACGTGCAAGTTGTCCGGACACGACCAGTAAAAGGTCACAAAAACGCCGTCAACCGCGTATTCGCCCTAACAGCGCATTACGCAGCCGCCCCTTTTTCGGGGTGGAGTTCCGTATTCATGTCGCCCGGTTTGAAATCGGACATACTCCGCGAAAATTACCCGCAAACCGCGGCAACCTCTCGCTTCATCGCATATCTGTGCAGTCACGCCTAATTATAATACTACACCGCCGGGTCGATTGCAAGCACTTTTTATACAAAACAAGCTCTGATATCCCGCCTTTTAATTTTTCTACCTTTTTTATAGCCGATAACAGATATTCCCGTTTGGTTTTGTTGTTATTGCACAATCATCGGGTTTTCTTTTTTGCTCTCGTATGCTATACTCTATCATAAAAACAGTACAATTGCATCCTTTTCTCAATATTTATACCATAGCCTTTGCGCCTTCCCCGCATTTATCCCAGCACACAGTCCCGCCGATGGAACTCCACTCCATGCAGTAATTCATGCCAAACGCGCCACTAACAGTATGCAGGCAAAACCAAGAACTCCCCCGCCCACAACGCAAACGCTGCAATTAAGGTGGGCATTCCTTTTCTTTTGCACAGCTTCAAACCGTGTGTACCATCCCGAATTGAAAGAAAGGATATGGATTATGATGAAAACCACAACGCTATTCCCACGTGTTGCGGCGATTGCCCTTGCAATTGCCCTGGCCCTTAGCGCGGCAGGCTGCGGCGCAGGCTACTCCTCTTCGGCTCCGTCCGCCATAGCTCCCGACATGGCGCAAAACAGCGCCATCCAGGGCGACACTTCTTATGAGGAGGCCGGATACGACAGCGCCTCCATAGAATCTCCTGCGGAAACTGCCGACAGCGGCTTTACCGCAGGAAAACAATCCGCGACGCTGGAGCAGACGCAAAACAGCGCCGACACCGCCACACTCAACCGTAAGATTATCAAAACCGTCGACATGTATATGGAAACGCTCGAGTTCGACACGCTCATTGACGGCCTCATCGCAAAAACCGGTGAGTTTGGCGGCTATGTCGAAACCTCTTCGGTCAGCGGGCTTGGCATAAACCAAAGTGCCGACGAGCGCTACACCCCCGCCCGCGATGCTAATGTGACCGTACGCATCCCCACCGCAAAGCTTGACGAGTTTACCACCCTCATTGGGACACTCGGCAACGTGACGCAGAAGAACGAGGGCAGTCAGGACATAACCCTGACCTACGCCGACACCGAGGCGCGCAAAGAGGCGCTGAGCGTGGAATACGAGCGGCTGATGGCGTTGCTTGAGAAAGCCGAAAGCTTAGAAGCCGTTGTAGCGCTTGAAGCGCGTCTTTCCGAGGTCCGCTACGAGCTTGACAGCCTTGGCAGCGCACTGCGCCGCTACGACAGTCTGGTAGACTTTAGCACCGTACATATCCATGTGCAGGAGGTTCGCCGCTTTACCCCTACCCAGAAGGAGCCCGAAACGGTCGCCAGCCGCATCGCCACCGGCTTTAAAGAAACCCTGCTCGATATCCGCGACGGCGCGGGTAATTTTGCCGTATGGTTTGTGGTAAACCTGCCCTACCTGCTCATCTGGGCGGTTATCATCGCGGGTATTGTACTTGCAATCCGCCGCCTTGTGAAAACGCAGAAGGCCAAGAAAACCGCGCTCCATCCTCCCGTTCCCCCCGCAGGCTTTACGCCGCCCCAAAAAGAGGATACCAACGGCGATATAAAATAGCGCTCACTCGTAACCGAATAATTCGCACCATCCCATAACACTACAACGCGCCCCGCTTGTCGCAGGGCGCGCTGTTTTTTATAATCAGCAGGCTTTTAAACCATTCCGGTTTTTGGGACGCGCTCCATGCCGCGCAGCTGCCTGAATGTCAGCTTTTGCGAGGTTGCATAATCGGCTGTCTTTACTCCGTGTCATCCCTCGTCGACGGTATACGAAAGATACCGAAAAGACGCTTGCCCAAGCTCAACCGTCAGCAGTCCCGCAGCGTCTGGGCTGTCCGTTTGGCCTGGCATCGAGATGCCCACGGTAATCATCAGCCGCTGCCCGTCCGGCACCGCTTCCATGGCAAATATCTCCCGCCCGCCGCCCGCGTAGCTTGGCATGGTATAGCTGTCCGCCGCCGCGTCATAGCCCCGGGAGGTGCGCAGAAAATCGCTTGTCACATCAAAGTACCCCTGCACCGCCTGTTCCAGCTCCTGCGCCGTGCACACCGCGTCGGCATATTCCAGACCGTCCCCTGTTTCCACGAGCGGCCGTGCAAGCAGGTTGTTAATCCCGCAAAACCGCACGAAATAGTCTGCCTCCAGCTGTTCCGGCTGTTCCCACGTCTGCAGCACGGCATTGTCCGAGCGCAGCAGCGGCGTTACAAAAACATTGGTCATCATCTCAAGGTCGGCAAGGTCAACCGATGCGGGATCAACCTCTCCAATATACCGCTTTGCGCCGTCCAGCCGGAGTGTCTCACCGTCCGGTACGGCCTTGTAGGGCAGCACACCCTCCCGCGCCGCGCCCGGGTCATCCTGCAAAACGCCGTCCGCACCCCCCACACTCTCCTGCGCCGGTATCAATGATGATAACGGCTCCTGCACGTTGCAGCCCGCAAGCAGCAACACTGCAAACAGCATAAACACCGTCAAAATACATCCACGCCGTACCGCGTTTCGGTTCCCCATAAAAAACCCTGCTGCTTTCATTCGCTTTGGTCTCCCCTCTGCGCATTCGGTAGCGAAGCTGCGGTTTGTTCCGGCGTTTCGGCCTTATGCTCCGCCATGCGGTCTGCAAGGCGATAGAACAGTCTGATATATCCATTGACAAGCAGAATAATCACCACCTCCGGCAGCGAGCGAAGCGGCGATAACACACTTGGAATCCGTACATCGGTATACCACAACAGCAGTGCCGAATAGGTTGCCCCGGGGTTATAGTCCGCACGAAAAAAACCGGGGATGTCAAGCCCGAGCAGCACCGCGCACACAATAAGCGATGCAATCAGCCCGATCTTCATCCGTTTCTTTGCGGCATCACCGTATTCAATCTTGAGCATTTTGTCGGGAAAATGCGCCTGCAACAGCTTGAGCACCACCCACAGCACACCCAGATAAACGGCAATCATATTCAGCGTCACCGCCGTAAACGGGCCCTCTCCGCCAATCAGCATCAGTATCTGACCCGTTAACAGATTCCCCGCGGCAATGTACAGTACAAATGCGCTTAAAAAGCGATAGGTCTTTATCATATCAGCCCCTCCTTTTTTCATAAGTATAGTATACATTATTCTGGCAGTATATCAAGTTTAAGGAATAACTAAGGATGGACTTTCTATCGGATTGTTGACATCATACAGTGGGGATGTTATTATTTACCGGAATAAACGGCACAAAGGAGGAGCGTTACCTATGCTTAATCCCATCGCGCGTGTTGCATAGCAGGGGCTATTGCAACTATTGTTAATTGCTATTTCTATCACAGTGGTTATAATAGCCATTGCTGTTCCAAGATTATTTTAATAATTGGGGAGAGCAATATGAGCTATGTCAAGGCCAGCTGCATCCTGCCCGAGGAACTGTTGCAGGAAATCTGGAGGTATGTGGACGGCACCTGCCTGTATATCCCACGCAAGCCCGAGTGCAAACGTGCATGGGGCGAGGGCACCTCGTTTCGCAGCGAAATGGAGGTGCGCAACAGCGAAATCTATAAGGACTACCAAAGCGGGCTTTGTTATAAGAAGCTTTGCGAAAAATACTATCTATCGGTTAAAAGTGTGCAGCGCATTGTGCTGCGGCAAAAAAAAGAAAAACGATAACGGCGGGGCGGTACGGTTTATTCTGTACCGCCCCGCCTTCTTTTATAAACGTGATTGAGGTATCCCCGCGCCGCGGTGCCGCGTTATACTTACAATATAATAATTGACACATTATCAGGAGGAACCTTTTTTATGAGACTATGCGCCGAATACCTTCCGCCGTTTACCGCCTTTTTGTATTCTTATATTCACAGAAAGGAACAAACGGCATGCAAACAATACAATGGGAGGTTTTACTTGTTTCGCCTCCCCCGGTGATACGCCACTGCAAACAATGCGGTAAAACAGTTTGTTATCGTAGCGCGGGGCTGTTTCGCGTCAACGCCCAGAAAAAGTCCCTTGATATCTGGCTCATCTACAAATGCGGGCACTGCCAAAGCACCTGGAACATGACCGTCCACTCCCGAATTTCCCCCCAAGCACTGGGGGCCGATACGCTCGGGCGATTTTATGCAAACGACAGCGCGCTTGCCCGGCAATGCGCGTGTGATCTCGGCCTTCTGCGCAAAAACAGCGCTGCGTTCGGCCGGCCGGATTACCGCATCGTCGGAGAAAATCTGCCCGATACACCGGTGCACCTGCACATCACAAGCAGGCACCCCTGCGCGGTCAGGGTATCGAACCTGCTGCGCGTAAGGCTCGGTCTATCCCATCGTCAATACGAACAGATGATACAAAGCGGGCAGCTTCGTGCCGCCGATGGGTGCGACCTGAAAAAAATCCGGTTAAATCACGGCATACTGCTTACCGTTGCACTCGGCACAACCAGCCACCCGCAAGGCGTCGTCTGCTAAAACGCAAAAACCGGCACGGTTTTATACCGTGCCGGTTCTCTTTCATAATGGGTACGGCCTAATACGCCTTGCCCCAGTAAATCATCTTATCGGCGGGCTTACCGCAGCACACGCAGGTATCGGAAAGCTTCTCCTGCTCAAACGGCATACATCGCGAGCTTAGCCCCGCTTCCGCCTTAATCGCTTCCTCGCAGGCAAGGTCGCCGCACCACATGGTCTTGGTAAAGCCGCTCTCGGTTTCGGCAATCTGCTTGAGCTTACCCATATCGGTCGCCGTAAAGGTGCGGTTCTCACGGTTATTCAGCGCCTTTTGGTAGATGCCCTCGTGCAGCGCCCTCAGCAGCTCGGGGATCTTCTGCTCCAGCTCGTCAAGCGGCACAAAGTACTTCTCGCGCGTATCGCGGCGCACCAGCACGCACTGCCCCTTCTCAATATCCTTCGGGCCAATTTCAAGGCGCAGCGGCACACCCTTCATCTCATACTCCGCGTACTTCCAGCCGGGGGAGTTGTCGCTGTCGTCCAGCTTTACCCTGCATACCGGCTTTAAGCGGTTAAGCAGCTCACGCGCCTTTTCAAGCACACCCTCTTTGTGCTGTGCAACCGGCACAATAATCACCTGAATGGGCGCAACGGCGGGGGGAAGCACCAGTCCGTTGTCATCGCCGTGCGCCATGATAATGGCGCCAATCAGCCTTGTCGAAACACCCCACGAGGTCTGGTGCGGGTATTCCAGCGTATTGTTTCTGCCCGTAAACTGAATGTTAAACGCGCGCGAAAACCCATCGCCGAAATAGTGCGAGGTTCCGCTTTGCAGCGCCTTGCCGTCGTGCATCATCGCCTCTATCGTATAGGTTGCAACAGCGCCTGCAAACTTCTCCTTATCGGTCTTGCGCCCCTTGATGACGGGTATGGCAAGCGCCTGCTCACACACATCGGCATAGATGCCAAGCATCTGCTCGGTCTCGTGCCATGCTTCATCGGCGGTTTCATGCATCGTGTGGCCTTCCTGCCATAAAAATTCAAGCGACCGCAAAAACGGGCGGGTGGTCTTTTCCCACCGCACCACCGAGCACCACTGGTTGTAGAGCTTAGGCAGGTCACGGTAAGAGTTTATAATGTGCGCGTAATGCTCACAAAATAAAACCTCCGAGGTCGGGCGCACACAAAGGCGTTCGGTCAGCTTCTCTCCGCCGCCGTGGGTAATCCACGCAACCTCAGGCGCAAAGCCCTCAACATGGTCCTTTTCCTTCTGCAAAAGGCTTTCGGGTATAAACAACGGCATATACACATTTTCATGCCCTGTATCCTTAAAGCGCCCGTCAAAGATGCGCTGGATGTTCTCCCAGATTGCGTAACCGTATGGCCGGATCACCATGCAGCCGCGCACACTCGAATAGTCAATCAGGTCGGCCTTCTTAACAATATCAGTGTACCATTTCGCAAAGTCCTCGTCCATCGGTGTGATGGCTTCCACCATCTTCTTCTGTGCATCCATCACGCACCACTCCTTATACTGCCAAAATTATTGCCGCGCAACTAATTCTATGCGCAGACGGGTAAAATGTGCCGCACAGCTAGTTCTTTTTTTCGGGGAAGAACTTTGTCAGTCCAAGCACGATAACATAAATTAAAAGAATAACAACAAATATACCGCCCATACCAAGCAGCATAATCTTGCCGGATGCGGCAAGGTGCTCTGCGTTTACAGCAAGAGCCGAACTGAACATTGAGAAAAATCCCATTGTTTATACCATCCTTCCCGCTCCAAAAGGAGCGAAGTGTAATTGAGTTTCGTGTGAGGTCATCCGTACCGTCAGCCCATCCTTGCAATCATCGCGGGCAGAATGTTCAGGATAATACCGCCGGCTACCACCGACGCAATCTGTCCCGACACGTTCGCGCCCACCGCGTGCATCAGCAGATGGTTCTGGTTATCCTCTTTGAGCGCAAGCTTCTGAATCACGCGCGCCGACATCGGGAACGCCGAAATACCCGCGCCGCCCACCATGGGGTTAATCTTGTTTTTGAGGAACAGGTTGAGAAACTTCGCGAACAGCACGCCGCCGATGGTGTCGAAGATAAACGCCGCAAGGCCAAGTCCCATAATAATCATGGTCTGTACCGACACAAACGTCTCCGCCTTCATGGTAGAAGCGATCGTAATACCAAGGAACAGGGTTACAAGGTTTGCAAGCTCCTTTTGCGCAGTCTCAGATAAACGCTCAAGCACACCGCATTCGCGAATCAGGTTACCGAACATCAGCATACCAACCAGCGATAGTGAAGCCGGCGCCACAAGGCCCGCAACAATCGAAACGAGAATCGGGAACAGGATGCGGGTAAGCTTAGAAACGCTCTTAGGGTTATACGGCATGCGAATCTGACGCTCTTTTTTGGTGGTAACCGCCTTAATAGCGATAGGCTGAATAATGGGCACCAGTGCCATATACGAATACGCGGCCACCGCAATGGGTCCAATGTAGGCGCTCTTTAGCACCTGCGAAACAAGAATAGAGGTCGGGCCGTCCGCCGCACCGATGATGCCGATGGCGGCAGCGTCCTTTAAATCAAAGCCAAACAGCACCGCAAGCACAATGGTAATAAAGATACCGAACTGCGCGGCCGCGCCAAACAGGAACATCTTTGGGTTTGACAGCAGCGGTCCGAAATCGATCATCGCGCCGATACCGACGAACAACAACAGCGGCATCGCCTCGCTTGCCTCAATACCGATCTCAAACAGCCAATCGAGAATACCGTTTACCTCGCCAATACCCGACATCATCTGATTGGCAAGCCCCGAAAACGGAATGTTGATAAGAATAGCGCCAAAGCCCATTGGCAAAAGCAATGAAGGCTCATAATCCTTTTTCACGGCAAGGTAAATGAGCACCGCTCCGACAACCCACATTAAAATCATTTTCCAGCCATCCGACTGGGTAAAAAAATAGGTGATGCCCTCCGTCAGAAAGCTGAAATCCTGAAGAATACCCAATTGTTTCACGACTCCTTTGTTTTTGGTGTCTGGTCCATCCATGCTACGATGTTTGCTGCTCTTTTTTGTATGACATGCTTCGTGCCCCATATATAATAACACGGTTGTGGACAATCAAATTTAATTATAGAGAACTCGTATCATTTTTTCAACCTATTTTTATACGAATCCCCGCAACTTATTTCAAAGGCACCCCATGCGCGGTCACCCGCCTAAACAGAAGCTTATGCTGCGGGCACATGGCAGCGGACCGGTACCGCACCGCTAATACAACTGCGCAACACTCTGCGCCTGCTGTTTGAGCAGTTCCCCTACGCTCTTTGGGCTTAACACCCGCATATCGCCGCCAAACGAGCACAGCCACCCCAAAAACATCGGGCTTACCGCTACCTCTACCGTCGCAATAAACCATTCTCCGTCCGGCATCATCGGCACATCAAGCCCAAAGCGATCGATCACCACGTTAACCAGATGCTTCCTGCACCGCAGCCGTATCTTGGTGCTCTCGCCGCCGTACATCGAAAACATCCGGTTGCCGTAACGCGCCACATCAAGCTCCGCACCGGTCGCCTCTACTGCGGGAACACGCCTTTCGTCAAGCGCCCCTACATCTTCCATGCGGTCAACGCGGAAATGGGTAAAATCTCCTTCGTACTTGTCATAGTACGCCACAAGGTAGTAAAAGTCGTTGGCCCACATCAGCGCATAAGGGCTTACCGTATACATAGCGCCGTCACTGCGGTAACGTTTTGTTTTATCGGGCGCGTACTCAAAGTAGCGAAACGATACCTTCATACCATCCGAGATGGCAAGGTGCAGGATATCCACATTATAGTATATCCGCTCGTTGGGTGCTTTTACACGGTCCAGTACAAATACCTCGCGGTGCAGCGTCCTTGCCTGCGAATGGCTTGCAAGGCTCTCAAGCTTTTTAATCAGCTGTTCGCTCTTTTTGCGCGTGATAAACCGGGCCGATTGCACCGCGTCCACCAGCAGGCGCAGCTCGGCAAGCTCAAACTCGCGCGAGCCGATGTAGTAGCTAAACTGTTTTTGCTTTTTTGTCAGGATATCCAAACCGTACTCGCGCAGCAGGTCAATATCCGCGTACAGCGATTTGCGCTCCGCGCTAACCCCCCTGCGCTCGAGCATCTCAATGATTCGTGCCAACGTTATGGGGTTTTCCTCATCGGTATATTCCAGCAGAATATCCATCAGGTACAGCAGCTTCAGCTTACTGCTTGCAGGCTTTGCCATTACGTCCACATCCTCTTTCGGTCGTCGTTTTATCCGTTATGCAGTGCCTCGGCAAGCAGACGCGCAAACGCTTGCTTAAAGGCTTCATCCTGTTCTTGGGTGCGCTTTGCCGGCCCCTTGACGCGCTTTCCCGCACGCAGCATCTTTTTCACCATATGCCGGCTTTGCAGCAGCGCGTCAATGTTCTCGCCCGTGTACTGCATCCCCGAGGGTGACATCACCAAAGCGCCCCGTGCAAGTGCCATCGCCGCTAAACCATAATCCTGCGTAATGACGGCATCGCCCGCGGCAAGCGCGCCAATCAGTTTAAAGTCGGCGGCGTCCACCCCTTTGGAAACCATCACCGTGCGCGCGCCCTCACGCTGCATAAAGTGCGAGGTATCGCAAAACAAAACGACTTCCAGCTTATGCACCCTTGCAAGTGCTATCGCACTGTCGGTTACAGGGCATGCGTCCGCGTCGATGAGCACTTTCATCTTTGTTGCTCCCTTTCTGCTTTTCTGCTGAACCTGCCTTAAAATAATAACAGTTTGAAGCTCCGGGTTTTCCGTGCGTCACCCGTACCACGGGCGGGTTTGCTCCCGTTTACCGCTAATGTATTACCCAACCGGGGCTTCCGGAAAAAGAAATAAAACACCGTAAAGCGCAACAAGGCTTGCGTTTTCTTAAATTTACCCGGGCTTTTGATTTGTCCAGTGGATATTAGCCGGTCGGCATGCCGCCGGACATACGGCAGGGCTATAACGTTAATCGGGCGTTAAGTGCCTGCATTTCCTCTGTATCCAGCTTAACCACCCTGCGGTCATAGGTCAACAGACCATTAATCTCGTCCTCCACATCGCTTACCTGCGTATATACCGCCGCACACAGCCCGTTTTTAATGCAGGGAATGACCTCATTTTCATACAGTGCGCGGTACGCCTGCCATAAGGCCTCGGGCGAACGGTAAACGCGGTACCCAAATTCTGTTTCGCTGGCGGTATGGTTTGGAACCGGCAGGCTGTATCCGCCAAACTCGGTCAGCGCAAGCACCCTGCCATCCGCCTCCAGCCGGATGCGCTTATAGTACACATGACGGCTCTTAAAGTCGCCGCCGCCCTGGTCGTGCCACCCGCTTGCATGGTCCACCTGTCTGGTGGGGTCAAGCTCCCACAGGCGCTGTGTCACCTCGAGCGAATCAAACTGTCCCCAGCCCTCGTTAAACGGCACCCACACCGCAAGGCTTACGGCGTTATACAGCAACTCCGCCGTCTTTTCCATCTCGTCAAGGTACTGCTCTTTGCCCTGCCGGCATTGCCGCCCAAACAGCTTGTAGCGGTTATCCTTCAGATGGACGCCCAAAAAGGGCAGAACCTGTGTCACCGCCGGATGATACGGTGCGCCGCCGCTCACCATATCCTGCCATACCAGCATTCCAAGGCGGTCGCAGTGGTAGTACCAGCGTAAAGGCTCTATTTTAATGTGCTTGCGCAGCATGTTAAAGCCAAGCTCCTTCATGGTGCGGATGTCATATTCCATCGCGCGGTCATCCGGCGGGGTATAAAAGCCGTCGCTCCAATACCCTTGGTCAAGCAGTCCGTTGTGAAAGTACGGCTTGTTGTTAAGCGCAAGGCGCATATAACCGCTCTCATCCTTTACAACCGAAAACTTCCTCATGCCAAAATAGCTCTTAACGCGGTCGCTGCCCGCGGTAATCACCAAATCGTATAAAAACGGCTGCTCCGGGCTCCAGCTTACAAAGTCCTCCCCAAGCAAAATACGGCAGTCACCCTGCCCGTTGCATACCCCGCTTGCAACCGCAGCGCCGTCTTTGCGCACCTGTACCGCCGCACCCTCTGCCGTCCCCTCGTTCATCGTCACGCGAACCGACACGCTCGCCTCGTCATACAACGGGGTAACGGCAATGCCGTGTATGTACCGTTCCGGCACACTTTCCAGCCACACCGTCTGCCAGATGCCGCTCTGCGCGGTGTACCAAATTCCGCCGCGCCGTATCTTTTGCTTGCCGTAGCTGTAAATGCTGTCCGCCGTCTTGTCGGTTACCGCCGCCACAAGGTCGTTTTCCCCCTCGCGCAGCGCATCGGTGATATCGGCGGTAAACGGCAGGTATCCGCCCGCATGGGCGATAACCATTGTGCCGTTTACCCAAACCGTGCACGCCTGATCCACCGCACCAAACTGCAGCAGCACGCGTCCGCGCACAAAACCGTCCGGCAGCGCAAAGCTGCGGCGGTACCATAGCGTTTCATTATCCCCAAGCTGCCTGTTTACGCCCGAAAGCGGGCTCTCGGGGCTAAACGGCACAATAATTTCGCCCTCAAACCGCTCAGGCTGCGGCGCGTCTGTTCCAGTAATCGCATACTGCCATCTGCCGTTAAGGTTTACATAGCTGTCCCGCTCCATCTGCGGGCGGGGGTACTCGGGCAGGGGCGCATCGGGGTTTATCTGTTCGCCCCATGGGGTAAACAGCGTGCGCAGGCCGTCCTGCCGTTTGGTGTCGGCGCGCCGGAGTAAAAGAACGGGCACAAACACAAACAGCAGCACCGCCGCCGATGCCGCAAACACAGCCGGTGTCGGCACCTGCTTTATCTGCCCCAGCTCCTCGTACACCGCACCCGATCCGCGTATTACGGCAGAACCAATGTACGGCCCCGTCACCATGGGAATCAGCACGCCGAATATCATGCGAATCCCCTGAAACTGGCCCGCCTTGCCTTCCGGGGTATGGTCACGCACCAGCGCGTTCAGACAGGCAGAAACCAGCATTCCGCCGCCCAGCATCACAATGCCCGCGCCAATCACCGCAATAGACGAGCGCGCCAGTACCATCAGCACAAGCCCAATCGCCTCAACCACTACTGCGCCCACCGCAAACGGTATCTTGCCCACCTTGTCAATCACCGGCCCGAACGCCACGCTCACCGCAGCGCTTGCAATGAGCACCGCGCCCAAAATCAGCGCGTAGTTGTCAATCTTAAGATACTTTTGGATATAGATGATAAGATACGGCATAAACACCTGCAGCGACGCCGCATATACACACAGCCCCGCAAGCGAAAGGTACAGCGGCCCATTTGCTTTGACCACCGACGGCCGCAGACCGTAAACGATATTTTTAAAGTAGCTTTCTTCACTCTTCTTTATTTGAGGCGGCTCCTTTAAAAACAGCGCGCCCAGCAATCCCCCCGCGATGGTCAGCACACCGATGAGCATAAAGAAATCGCTCCACCGTCCCGCGGCGGTCAGCCAGTCCATCCCGCCAAAGATGATGAGCATCGCAATAAGCGGCATAACAGCCAACACCGACTCCACCCGTCCGCGGTTTTGGGTATCGGTCACATCGGTCACCCATGCGTTAAACGCCGCATCGTTGGCCGTTGAGCCAAAAAAGGTCATGACGCAGTCCATCACAACCACAAGAGTCGCCGTTACCTGCACCGCCATCGCCGCAGGCACAAACGCCGCGATGCGCTCCACCGACAAAAACGCAAAGCTTAGGGTACTAATCCCCCACAGCACATACCCGCCCACAATCAAACCCTTGCGCTTACCAATGCGGTCGGACAGCGCACCCATCAGCAGCGTGGTTACGGTCGCGGTCACAGCGCTTGCGGCAACCATCGCCGCAATATATCTGGTATCGCCCGTGACGGTGTTGTATAAAAACACGTTGAAGTACATATTCTCAATTGTCCAGGCAAGCTGTCCAAACAACCCGAACATAAGCAGCGCAAGCCATTTCTTACCCGAAAGCCTGCCTGTGATTGTTTTACCCATGTTTGCTCCTCCTTTGTTGTAGCGCACTGCGAACACCAAGCTCCATCATTATAACCTGCCCCCAACCCGTGGAAACAGGGACAACATCACGAGATGACAAGCCCCAAGAATAACTGCCGCAAGCATAGAATAGACGGCAAGCCTTACCGTTACCGCATACCATACAAATACAAACGCCCAATCCACCCCGCCAAGCAGCAGCCTTGGCAGCAGGATAATAAGCACACATAACGCGGCCGCCAAGATGCCGATAACGGTAACTCGTACTATGCAGGCCGCACTAACAAAAGGCGCACGCAGCCTGCCGGTCACCTCACGCCAAAACCCAAGCTGCTGATACCCGATTACACAGCAGCATAGCAAAGCGGCTGCAAGCAGCACACAGGCAATCACATCAATCGCTCCGTGGATATCCATCCCATCCTGCGAAAGGCCGCCATCCTCCGACAGCATGTCCAATACCTTTACCGCACTCGCCTGCGCGATACTGGAGTTTGTGTTGCACAGCATCACAACACCAAGCTGCTCCTGCGGCAAAAACTGAACAATCGAGGAGTAATTGGGGTTTGATCCTGTATGTACTACCATGGTTCGGCCGGCATCGGTAATCCATCCCGCCGCATAATACATCCCTTCCCCAAACGCCTCTACCGTAAGGTTTGGGGTATGCGAGGAATCGATGAGCGACCGGTCAAACGGGCTGCGCTCCGATGTACCAAGCTGTATCGTAAGCCATGTTGCCATATCCGTGACGTTCGAAACCAGATACCCCGCCGGCTTATTGCCGTCATATACCGGCGCCCGGTAGGCAAGCGGTATTCCAAATCCGGTTTTATAGCCTTGCGCCAGCTGTTTTGTTTCAAAATCCGCAAATGCATACGTTTGAGAAAGCCCCATGGAGGTAAGCAGCTCCTCGCTGATAAACTGCTCGTAGGTTTTTCCTGTTACCTCTTCTATCAAAAGCCCCAAAACATCATAGTTAATTGTAGCGTACTCATACGCACTGCCGGGCTTTCGAGAAAGCTCACTGCCCACCAGTGACCGTACCGTACGTTCAATCGCACCCGGCTTATCGTCCTTCTTGATCTCCGAAATGGTATAAGACGGCACCCCGCTTGTATGGTGTAAAAACTGCTCCACCGTAGGGGCTGCGGGCCTGTTTTGATAGCGCAGATCAAGCCACGGAATATAGCTTGTAATCTGCTTGTCCATCTCAATCCTGCCCTCTTGCTCCAGCAAAAGCACCCCCAAGCCGGTAAATGCCTTGCTGTTAGAGGCAAGCTCATACAACGTATCGCACGCTGCCTTCGTTTTGTCTGCGATATCCGCATATCCAAAGCCGGAACGGTAAACCGTTTCGCCCTTGTGTACAACCGCAATGGAAAGACCCGGGATATTCGCCCGTTTCATCTCCTGAACAATCAACGCCCGAACCTGCGGTATCTTAGGGGCAAGCATACTCGTCTGCAAAATATGCTCATCGTTTGCCTCAATCGTCCTTGCCGTATGGTCATAAACCAAACGAGCGGCAAGCAGCGAACCGGCGCACACAATTGCAGCCGCAATCAAGAAAATAATAAAGCGTTTGCGTCTTTCCCACAAGATGTTCATACTGTAATCCCCTTTTCCCTTCTAATTTACAGAACACTATCTGCCTATAAAATAGAAAACGAGCCACAGCACCCCGTATACTACAGGCTGATGTAATAGATACACCCATATGGTATTGCGCCCCACAAACGCAAGCGGGGGAAGATATGTTTTGTAGCACCATGCGGGCATGCGGCCCGCCTTAAAATATATCCCGATGTACGCACCCGCAAAAAACAAAAACAGCCACGGCATAAGCGGAAAGTAATCCGCGGAATAAAATCCGGCCCGCGGCAGTCCGAGCGGGAACAAAAAGCCCGTCGAGTACAGCACATCCGGCAGCTTTACGGACAAAAAACCGATGCCGATGCTTCCCTTTTGCACCGTGTAGGTAAGCGCAAACAGCAGTGCCATCACACCGGTGCCAATCCATGGGGGCAGGCGGTCGAGCGTGGTGTTCAGCAGCGCAAACAGCATCATGGCAAGCCCCAAAAAGTGCAGGATGCCAAACAAAATCATCGCCTGCCGAACAAACAGCAGCGTTCCAAGCGTCAGCACAAGCCCAAGCGCAAAGCATAGCGCACCGCGCTTTAGGTTGTTTCTGGAATAACGGCACGCCACACCTGAAATAAAGATAAACACCCCTGCAAACAACGGCTGCAAAAACGAAAGCACCGGGCTGTGAAACGCAGGGATGTTAACATGAAATAAAAATACAAGGTCAAAAAAGAGATGGTACACCACCATAAGCACAATTGAAAGCCCGCGTATCTCATCAATCAGCCCCACCCGCTTATCCGGCAGGATGTTTGCACTGGAGTTATCCATCAACTTTTCGCTCCCAACGTCAATAATCTCGCATAAATTCATAAAAATTATACCATATCAGGGTGAAAATATAAACCGAAACATGATATAATATCAACGTTGCTGATATTATACGTTTATTCTTATACCCCGCCTACGGCGATGGGCAATTATATCATAAACGCTTTACTTTTTATGATATAATAAATCCGCAATGGCTGCTGCAGCCATTGCCCGCGCTTTGCGCGGTCTGTGCCGTATGACGACACATGGCTGGCCTTCGGTTGGCATATAGCGAAACAAGTTTCGCATTGGGAAAAACTCCGGTTTTCCGCGCCACCTTCTCCTAACAGGAGAAGGCTTTCAAGGCTTCCCCGAAGCGGCAAGCTTTGCTTGACGTTGGGAAGACTGGCAGCCGTAGGCTGACTGATGAGGTGGCATAGCCAAACTTCGGTTTTCCGTGAGATGGTATGACCTAAGACGGCGGGCATGTGGCGGGGATGCGAGGCGTCGAGGACATAGCCAACCTTCGGTTGGCATTTGGAAAACCTTCGGTTTTCCGCCTGTTTCATCATGCCCTGTCTGCGGCGATGGGCGATGAGGTCAAATCCGGACGCGCAGTGCGCACCCCTACGCATTGCGCAAAAGGAAGCCGCCCGAGGGTGAAACCTATAGAAACTCTGCGGAAACTACCTCATCTCGGCACATAGCCAGCCTACGGCTGGCATATAGCGAAACTTCGATTTCGCATATAGCGAAACAAGTTTCGCATTCTAAAACCTGCGGTTTTCCGTGTTGTGCAAGGTTAGCATTTGACCTCATCTCGGCACATAGCGAAACAAGTTTCGCATTCTAAAAACCTGCGGTTTTCCGCGCCACCTTCTCCTAATAGGAGAAGGCTTGGGCGGGGATTAAGCGTGAGCAAATCAATTATTATGCCGAGGTTAAAAGAACGGAAAGGGTTGGGGCACGGGCGAAACGGAAGAAGTACAATCGGGTGTGGAGGGAATCAAACGCGCAGCGTTTGACGTTTGTGCAAAACTGTTCCCCATGCCATTTTGCACAAACGCCGATAATTCTTTGTGAATAGAAATTGCGAGGTGTAGTTCGCCCGTGCTGCGGTTGGGGTTTCAAGGGGCGAAGCCACTTGATTCATTTTTGCCTACTTTTGTTGAACTACAAAAGTAGGTCGCCCGCAGGTGAAACATTCCTTCACAATACACACATAGGTGTGGTTATCCGTCACGCGTGTGGTATTAACGGGGCATATAGCCAACCTTCGGTTGGCATTCTAAAAACCTTCGGTTTTCTGCGGATAGATTCTCCTTTGAGAGAAGGGTTAATGACCTCATCCGGCGCTTCGCGCCACCTTCTCCTAATAGGAGAAGGCTTGGGCGGGGATTAAGCGTGAGCAAATCAATTATTATGCCGAGGTTAAAAGAACGGCAAGGGTTGGGGCACGGGCGAAACGGAACAAGTACAATCGAGCGTGGAGGGAATCAAACGCATAGCGTTTGACGTTTGTGCAAAACTGTTCCCCATGCCATTTTGCACAAACGCCGATAATTCTTTGTGAATAGAAACTGCGAGGTGTAGTTCGCCCGTGCTGCGGTTGGGGTTTTCAAGGGGCGTAGCC
>JAEZTV010000015.1 GCA_023421245.1 Bacillota bacterium
ACACTCTTCATGAAAGATGTGGCCTCCTTGTCGGTGTTGTTAGGTGTTGTAACTCAACTTTAACCGATTTGGCCTCATCTTTCACTTCTTTTTTTAAAATGTCCAATATCTATTGTAGCTCTACAAGAATAACACCCGGGCCTGCGTAGACACGCTTTGTTTTGCCCCGAAATGTGCTATACTATAATTAGGATTATGCGGGACGTCGCGGACAGCGTCCCATACAATCCGAATATAGAGGCAATTATCAATCCATACCGAATTCGTCGAAGTGATTTTTGGGGGTACGACAATGCCATTGCAGCGAATCGACAAGGTGATTGCGGGGCAGCTGAATATGTCTCGTGCCGATGCCAAAAGGCTGATTACAGGCGGCAAGGTGACGGCAGACGGCGCAGTTGCACGCGTACCGGAGCAGAAGGTTGACCCTGCACACGCGTGTATTACGGTTAACGGCGCTTTGCTTGCATACAAACCAAACATCTATATTATGCTCAACAAGCCTGTAGGGGTGGTCAGCGCTACGCGGGACACAAAGCAGAAAACCGTACTCGACCTCGTTCCCGCGCCCCTTGCGCGCAAGGGGCTGTTCCCCGCGGGAAGATTGGACAAGGATACCGTAGGATTTGTGCTGATTACCGATGACGGCGCGCTTGCCCACCGTATGCTTTCGCCCAAAAGCCATGTTCCCAAAACATATCTCGCGGCATTGGACAGTCTGCCGGACGAGCAAGGGATGAACCGGCTTATGCGGGGCATCGACCTTGGGGATGGTACGCTTTGCCGCCCTGCGCGTCTGCGGGTGGTAGAAGCGGAGCAACCTAACACGGTTGAGATTATTATCACCGAGGGGATGTACCATCAAATCAAGCGAATGTTTGCAGCATCGGACAGGCAGGTGCTGCATCTCAAACGCGTTGCCATCGGCGCGCTGCCTCTGGATGAAACGTTGCCGGAAGGGCAGTGTAAAGAAATATTCCACAAAGATGTTGAAAAACTTTTGACACCTGCTTTTTAGAAAAGTGATGAAATCATGCGAAAAAATAAGAAATTAGTTAATTTCCATAAACCGTGAAAATTAAGTTTGGACATTAAGTAGCTGTTCATTCCCCGCCTTTTTTGTTATAGTAAGTATTGTAAGCACAGGGTATATTCAGTATACTTTTAATAGAAAACAGGAGGTCCATTATGGCTAGTGTTACCCTAAAGAACATTTACAAAAGATATCCAGGCGGCGTTACTGCGGTTTCTGACTTCAATCTTGAGATTCAGGACAAGGAGTTTGTTATCCTGGTTGGTCCTTCCGGCTGCGGTAAATCCACAACCCTTCGTATGATCGCAGGTCTTGAGGAGATCTCGGACGGCGAGCTGAGCATTGGCGACAGACTGGTAAACGACGTTGCCCCGAAGGACCGCGATATCGCGATGGTGTTTCAGAACTATGCTCTTTATCCGCACATGACGGTTTATGAGAACATGGCATTTGGCCTGAAGCTTAGAAAAACCCCGAAAGAGGAGATTAAGCGCCGTGTTGACGAGGCCGCTCGTATCCTTGATATTGAGCATCTGCTCGACAGAAAACCCAAGGCTCTTTCCGGCGGCCAGCGCCAGCGTGTTGCACTTGGCCGTGCAATCGTTCGTGAGCCCAAGGTCTTCCTGCTTGACGAGCCGCTCTCCAACCTTGACGCAAAGCTTCGTGCACAGATGAGAACCGAGCTTTCCAAGCTCCACATCCGTCTGGGTACAACCTTTATCTATGTAACGCATGACCAGACTGAGGCTATGACGATGGGTGACCGCATTGTTGTTATGAAGGATGGCTTCATTCAGCAGGTTGATACCCCGCAAAACCTCTATGACAGACCTGTTAACATGTTTGTTGCGGGCTTTATGGGTTCGCCCCAGATGAACTTTATCGATGCGGTTCTTCAGCAAAAGGATGGCAAGTTTGTAGTAGAGTTTGGCAACGACGAGCAGAAATACACTGTTGAGGTTCCGGATTCAAAGACCAAGCCCGAGAACTTTGCGGAGTATGCCGGCAAAGAAGTTGTTTTGGGCATCCGCCCCGAAAACATCCATGACGAGGAGATGTTCCTTTCCGCTGCGACCTCTGGCGTAATTGAGTGCAGTGTTGAGGTTACCGAGTTGATGGGCGCCGAGACTTACCTGTACCTCAACTGTGTTGGCAACAACCTGATTGCACGGGTATCGCCTCGCTGCACCGCCAGAACAGGCGATGTAATTAAGGTTGCTATGGATGTTAAGAAGATTCACCTGTTTGACAAAGAGACTGAGGAGTGCATCCTGAGCTAATCACCCTCAAAACGCAATTGCAAGAGGCGTAACGTAAACCGTTACGCCTCTTTTTGTGTTGCCGTTACAAAGGGCGTTTGCGGGCTGCAAGATGCCTGGCTGCTATGCGTTAAACCCAAAGGGGGGCGTACCGTTTAGCAGTACAAGCAACAGCGATGCATGGTTGATATCTGCGGTGCTGTCGCGGTTAACAAGCTGCAAAACCTGCGGACGGGTTTGAAACAAGCGTACGGCTGTATGCGCTGTGAGCGTCATTTCGCTGCCGATTTGGTACGAGCTTTGTGCAAAAGCACTTCCGCCCGCCGCAGGAACGCCGTCCAAAACGGCATCGAGCGCGGCGCGCGTTCCAAACTGCGGCGATACGCACACCGTATACAGTAATAGCGCAATACAATCGTGCGGTGCCGCCAGAATAATCTCGCACTGCTCTTTTAATGAGAGGGCATCACACGTTGAGGAGAAAAGTTCAAACCGTACCGCCATACCTTTTCTTACATCCATCTGCATCTGAGTCTGCAAACAGTGCGCAATCCCCGCGATGGTAAACGCAGCACAACCCATAAAGGCCGAAAGCTCGGGCAGGAGTATATCGGGCGGCGGCTTTTGCATCAAACGCGACAGGTATTCCTCTTTGGAAAGGTTGGAATGAGGACGCTTATTCACTGCATTTCCTCCAAGTCATTTATACTATATAGAGCTTCCGCTGCAACTTATTAATTCGCGCCGTTTTGCACTTTTCGTGCCTTTCTAAGTTGCTTGGCTGCATGGAATTTGAGAGTTTTGGTTTAACCCCCTTGCAGCTATCGGCATCAAATGCTGCCGGCAGGCCGCCCTATATAGGATTTTATGCAGCACAATATACTGTTTTGCCCCCTTGCATAAACTTTTTACTGCGGGCGGCATCTTTTTGCGGGCAGATGTAGCAGTTGAGGCTATATTTTTATATTCTCTGCGAAAAACAACTTCCGCCGCATAAGACACTTATGCGGCGGAAGGGTTATGTGGATGGGATGGCTTACTTTATGTATTGGGCAAGCTCGGTATCTACGTTTTTGATGTGGTTGAGCAGCCAACCGGACAGCATGGTGTTCATCTTAGCCACCGAAACAATGGTAGGCCCATGCTCGGAGATATCGTTCTTGAGAGCTCTTACCTGTGCAATAAAGTCATCGTGAATCTTCTTATGCTCGGCAACCTTGGGGTAGGTGGATTTTCGCTGCAGCGCTTCCTCGTCAGAGAAGTGCTTTACCACGTAATTTTCAAGAAACTCGGCAGTTTTTACAACCTCCTGCCGTCCCTTACCCACCGAGCAGGCTGCGTACAATGCATCCATCGCATCAAACAGCGCCTTGTGCTGCTCGTCAATGAGGGTAACGCCAATCTTAAAGCTTTCGTTCCATGTCGGCATAATCATTCATTCCTTTCATGTTGTCACAATTATGTTGCGAATTGATGCTTTATAGCAAGGTGCCCGACAAGAAAGCTGCCGGGAACCCTAAACATGCAGTGATAAGATTTTGAAGATTAGCTGCCCCGCTGTCTGACCCTTTCGAGCAGAGCGCGGATGCGATTGGAGGGATTAAGCAGTTCACTGATCGACTCATCGTAGTTGAGCTGGTCGATGAGCAGTGCAAGATATTTGGCCATATCTACCTCGCCATACCAAGGACGGCTTTTGAGTTCCTCGGTGCGGTAGATCAGGTTTGTGGTAAACACCTTATCAATCAGGCCGTCCGCATACGCCTTATCGAAGTTTGCAAGGCCTTCGCAGAACAACCCAAACGAAACACATACAAAAATTCTGCCGGCCTTTTTCTTCTTAAGCTGACAAGCAATCTCCAGCACCGAATCGCCGGAAGAGATCATATCGTCAACAATGATAAGATCCTTACCCTCCACGTTAGTGCCCAAAAATTCGTGTGCAACAATAGGGTTGCGCCCCTGAACGATGGTAGCATAGTCACGGCGCTTATAGAACATGCCAAGGTCAACGCCAAGCATCGAGGAGTAATAGATACAGCGCGTCATAGAGCCTTCATCAGGGGAGATAACCATAAGTTTTTCTTTATCAAAACGAATATCGGGAAACTGCCGGACCATCGCCTTTAAGAATTGGTAGGTAGGCTGAATATTATCAAAGCCCTTGAGAGGAATTGCGTTGTGAACACGCGCATCGTGCGCGTCAAAGGTGAGGATGTTTTCTACACCCATACCGGCAAGCTCCTGCAGCATCAGTGCGCAGTCAAGCGACTCACGGGAGTTGCGGCGGTGCTGCCTGCCTTCGTAAAGCATCGGCATAATAACGGTAATGCGCCTTGCCTTGCCGCCCGCCGCGGCAATAATGCGCTTAACATCCTGAAAATGGTCGTCCGGACTCATCGGTACGCTCTGGCCGTACATCGTGTATTGTACGCCGTAGTTAAACATGTCGCACAGAATAAACAGGTCATGTCCGCGAATGGATTGCCGAATAAGCCCCTTTGCCTCGCCGGTGCCAAATCTCGGGCAGCTTGCCTTGATTTTATAACTGTCAAGCAGGTATCCCGGAACCTCAATTTCGGGGTTTTGCTTGTTATGGCGCTCGAGTCTCCATTTCGTGAGATAGTTATCCACCCTATCGGTAATCTCCTCACAGCCCCTCATTCCAACGATGCCAAGGGTTCCAACCGGAATCTCAACTACCTTACACTCGTGACTGTCGATATAGTCCATTGACCGTAAACCTCCCAGACGCTTTTCATATTTTATTGTATGTCTCTTGCAAGCGGACAAAACGGAGAAAAACCGCCGTACAAACTATATCCGCCCAACTAAATTTTACACAGGTTTGACACGCTTGTCAACAAACAAGAGAGCACAGCCGAAATGCCCATTTTATGGGCGTTTCAATTGTGCTTTCTGTTATCGGTTATCCTGTTTTTTGCCGGCGTAGCAGGCTTTCAGCCTCGTCCTTGGGTACGGCACGGCTGTAATAATAGCCCTGTACCTTGTCGCATCCAATCAGCCTTACCAGTTCAAGCTGAGCCGCTGTTTCCACGCCTTCCGCCACAACACAAAGGTTTAAACAGTGCGCAAGGTTTACCACCAGCTTAACAATTTCGTAGTCCTTGGGATCGGTGGCAATATGATCAATAAACTTCTTATCAATCTTCAGGGTGCTAATCCATAACTGGCGCAGTTGGTTTAACGAGGAATACCCCGACCCGAAGTCATCCAACGCAAGATCAAGCCCCAGGGCCTCCATGTTTTTTATGACATCCATACTACCGCCCACATATTCTACCAGCTGCGATTCGGTTACCTCAAGCTCAATACAATCGGTCATAAGGTTAAGGCTGCGAAGCACCTCGGCAATCTCATCCGCAAATGACGGGCGGTGCAGTTGAACGAGCGAAAGATTGATTGCCATCTTACCAAAATGGTACCCTTTTTCGCGGAATTCCGCTGCGGTTTTACATGCTTCGGCAAACACCCATTTTCCAAGATCGTGGATATGGCCGGATTCCTCCGCCGCGGGGATAAACTCGTTGGGCGCAATGCTGCCCACAAGGCTTGAATTTAACCGCAGCAGCGCCTCGAAGCCCACAATCTCACCGGTATTGGGGTTGTACTGCGGCTGGTAGAAGACCGAAAACTCATTGTTTTCCAACCCGTGGCGGATGGCGCGTTCCACCGTTTCGTGGCGCAGAATGCGCTCAAACATCGAGTAGTGAAAAACCGTTGTGGTATCCTTACCTTTGGTTTTAGCGTGCTGCATTGCAATATCGGCGTAGCGCAGCAGCGTTTTATCGTTCTGTGCGTGCTGGGGGTACATCGATATGCCAAGGCTTGCGCTAATGCACAGCGTCAGCTTGCCAATCTGCATCGGCGCCTTAATGGCCTCTTTAAGCCGGCGAGAATATTCTACCGCCTCCTCAGTATCCACTCCGGGCAGGTAGATAGCAAACTCGTCGTTGCTCAGGCGCACCGCAAGCCCGCAGTTTTGCACACGCTGCAGAAGAATGCACCCCACCTGCGCAATTACCTTATCCCCCACATAGTGGTCAAGGGTGTCGTTGATGGCCTTGAGGTTGTCAAGGTCAAGCACAATAACGGCAGCACTCTTGATATTCCCTGTATGGATATCATTTTGAATGCGGCGTGAAAGTGCGTGCTTGGTGGCCATTCCCGTCAGCTCATCATACACGACAGGTGTGTTCTCGTAGGTGTGTTCATTTGCCTCAAGATCCAAAAC
The DNA here is from genome assembly GCA_023421245.1 of Bacillota bacterium. Classification (GTDB taxonomy): domain Bacteria; phylum Bacillota; class Clostridia; order Oscillospirales; family Ruminococcaceae; genus Acetanaerobacterium. The sequence goes on from JAEZTV010000015.1 coordinate 6,548, forward strand.
ACTGCCGATTACCCGCAGCAGCGTACCGTCCTCGCCGCGCAGAGCCCTGCCCTGCGTCCGCAGAGTTTTAACAACGCCAAGCGGTGTAACAACACACAGGCGCAACGCAAAGTCGATCTCTTTGGGATTATTTTTCAGGCTGCCTGCAATCTGCCGGCACGGGGCTTGATATTCAGGCAGTACATGGCGCGAAAAAAAGTCCCCCATGGTAAAGCGACTGCTGCCGATCGAAAGAATAGTGCGCAGTCTTGGGGAGATTACGACAATATCAGTTTCACAGTCCCATTCGAACAGGCCTTCTATCAATGTGTCAAGAAGTGAAGAGTATTCATTGAAATATTGATCAGTAAAACGCCGATTGGGCAATGTGCCATCTGTTTTGAGGTACCGCTCCCAAACAGACGCGCAATTGCTGTAATCGGGAAATTGTTGCTGTTTGTGCATCCGCGTAGTTACCTTTCGTTGGTTTATAGGTGCTTTTTGGGGGTATGCTATATCTATTCCCGTATGAACATATTTTAGCATATTTTCCTTGCATTTTGGGGTGTTTTCAGGAAATTTATATACTTGAACAAAATTTGGTCGTGTTTTTCTATTTTCCGGACGTTTGCTCAATTTTAATCAACTCAAATCAGGAGGCGCGATACACATAAAAATGACGGAAAAGAGCCATTTGGCCCAATAAAAGACCCAAATAACCGGTTTACAACCGACTGCAACGTGATATCGCGTAATATTACGCGGTATTTCTCCGCTTTGTTGTTTTGCCCTTGAAATTATGCAGTGATATGCTATAATAACTAAGAAGTGTGCCGTTTACTAAAACAGGCGGTGCATCTATTTTATCCATCACTGCCCACGGCCTGCGCCATTGCGGCGCATGTGATAACGGGACAACTGCAAAGCATGGAGGTGACACTGTGAATCCCGACCCTGGAAACCCTCGAAGTTGTAACAACCCAATACATGGCCGGCGGTACGGTGTCCATTGCTTGCTTACCGCCGTTATCACGGTGTGCTCCGGCATAGTAGCGGCCGGCAGCACCGCTTTAGGGAGTGATGCTATTGATTACATACCTCAAAACCGAAAACAACCGCCTTGTTGCGCTTGATACACTGCAAGACGGCTGCTGGGTAAATGTAGTTAGCCCCACCGAGCAGGAAATTGCGTATCTTGTCGAAACACTCGGGCTTGACATGGGCTTTGTGCGCAGTGCGCTTGACGAGGAGGAAACCTCGCGCATTGAGGCTGAGGGTGAACAGACCCTTGTAATTGTGGACGTGCCGATTGCGGAAAAGCACAGTGAGAATACCATTGTGTATTCCACCATGCCGATTGGCGTCGTCATTACCGACAGGGTAATTTTTACTATCTCGCTCAAGGAAAGTGCAGTCATTACCGAGATTGCCGGTAATATGGTCCGGAATGTGCAGACGCACCTGCGCACCCGTTTCTTTTTAACCCTGATGCTGCGTATCGCAATGCGGTATCTGCAATACCTCAAGCAGATTGATAAGATTTCCAACATCATGGAGCAGCAGCTGCACAAGTCGCTGAAAAACAAGGAACTAATCCAGCTGCTTGGGCTGGAGAAATCGCTTGTTTACTTCTCCACCTCGCTGAAGGCGGATGACCTGACGCTCGAAAAGATACTGCGCGGCCGGTTCATAAAGCTGTACGAGGAGGATAAAGAGCTGCTGGAGGATGTGCTGATTGAGATTAAGCAGGCCATTGAGATGGCCGGCATCTACTCGGACGTATTAACCGGTATGATGGATGCCTATGCCTCGCTGATCTCCAACAACCTTAACATTGTGATGAAAGTGCTTACCTCTATCACCATTGTTATGGCAATCCCCACCATTATCTCAAGCTTTTATGGTATGAATGTAAGCGGTTTGCCGTTTCCAAACTTCTGGTTTCCCATCGGCCTTTCTGTGCTTGCCATGATTGCAACTGCCTTTATACTGAAAAAGAAGGATCTATTTTGATTAAGTGACCCCGCCGCATCCATATCGGTGCTTTGGCGGGGTCTTGTATTAGCCGCTAACCACCCAATGTTTTGGGGCACAATAGATTGCATAGAAGGGTGTGACCGAACAAATGAATAAAAATAAGATGTATCATATCGCGCTTGGGCTGCAGGATGGCGCGCAGTATGCCATTCTGCCGGGTGACCCGGGCAGGGTAGAGAAGATTGCCGCGCTGCTTGCGGAGCCGGTTTTTGTTGCACGTAACCGCGAATATACCACCTATGCCGGAACGATAGCGGGGGAGCGCGTGCTCGTTACCTCCACCGGCATTGGAGGCCCGAGTGCCGCAATTGCTGTCGAAGAGCTGCACATGATAGGGGTGCGCACATTTATTCGTGTGGGTACCTGCGGCGGTATGCAGCCCGATGTGCGGGCGGGGGATGCCGTTGCGGTCACCGCCGCCGTTCGGATGGAGGGAACGAGCAGAGAGTATCTGCCGTCTGAGTATCCCGCGGTCGCCGACTTTGCGGTAACAAGCGCCTTGGTTGGCGCGGCAAACAGGCTGGGCATTCGTGTGCATACAGGGGTTGCGCAGAGCAAGGATTCCTTTTATGGCCAGCATTCCCCGCAGCGCATGCCGGTTGGTTACGAGCTGCTTGATAAATGGGGTGCATGGAAGGCCGCCGGTTGCCTTGCCTCCGAGATGGAGTGTGCCGCACTTTTCGCGGTTGCGGCATCGCTGGGCGCACGCGCGGGGGCGGTGCTGCACTGCGTCTGGAACCAGGAGCGGAAGGCAGCGAACCTGCCGAATGCCGAGGACCACGACACGCAAAAGGCTATTCAAATTGCAATAGGGGCAATACAAACGTTAATTGAGCAGCAAAACCAGTGAAAAAAGGGAGCGAATTTTGGGGCGTTCACACAGGGATTTATGAAAAGATTGTGTGACAGCTTCAAGCGGGGTAAAAAAGACCACACTTAAGGTATAACTGTCTTAAGTGTGGTCTACTTTTATTTATGCCACCCAGTTATATCCTGTCATGGCTTGGTCAACGATATGGTTAAACACGATACTGCTCTTATGTAGGAACACCTCTCGGTCGTAACTTTCCGGTAGGAAAGTGTTAAGCACAGTGACAATCTCGCTCTTGACACGCTCTTTTGGCTGCGGGTCATTTTGCCAGCCGACAACAAACAAATCCTTTTTCTTAGAGATCAGCGTGTTATATAACTCCTTCGCTGCCAGTTTTACTTTTTTCTCTTCCTCCTGTGTAAGATGCTCTTTGCAAAGCAGATCAAAGATTTCGAGCTCTTCTTCAGTAAGCTCTTCTTTAATATGGCGTTGTTCTTCCTTGAATAGCTGTTCCATTAATTCAAGAAGCTTTTCATAGAAATCATCATTCCGAGAACCTCCAGCGTTATATTCATCGACAATGTTACGGAAACGCTCAGCAAACTGTGTGCGGGTAACGTTCCGGCGTAGCATTTTTTTCAGTTTTTCTTCAATCAACTCTCGCAAGTCAGATATGGCAAGATTTTTATTTCGCAGCTTCTTGAATTGTTCGCGGAGTTCATCAACATCGATTTTTGATAGATCTAACTCTTTGCCGGATTCATTGATAGTGTATTTACGAGCGTCCGCAGAAGTTATAACGCTTTGATCAAGCAACTCGTTTATTTTTGCTTGTGCTGACTCTATCTTTTCCGGACGGATTTTACCGTCGATAATTCCTTTTAAATATAAAATGGCTTCTTTAAAAATCGGGTTAAAGTCCATTTTGAAGATATCAGGACGCAAGGATTCATATAGGTTGTCCACCGTATTGGCAAGAACGCTAAACTCATTTTTCACATCATCGTTACCAACAATTGTGTTGGCGTAGTCCTCAAAAAGGGACAGATTGCGAAAAACATCGTTTTCATCCACAACTGCTTTTAGGTCCACACCGTGAGCGAAGCAGAATTTGCAGGTCATTTCTATACTCTCATTAAGTTGAGAGAGGAGCTTGGCAATATCTTTAACCGGTACATCGTTACTGTCGCTAGCTGCGTAATCGGCAAGAGCGCGTTTCAGATACTTGAAAACATCCAGATAATCAATTATAAGACCGCATTGCTTATTGCCGTATACACGGTTGGCACGGGCGATGGTTTGCATAAGTGTGTGACCCTTCATTGGCTTGTCAAGATATAGAGTAGACACTGACGGCGCATCAAAGCCGGTCAACCACATGGCACAGACAAATACCAGCTGAAGTGGGTTATCCGGATCTTTGAAGTTATCCTCAATATCAAAGCCGTTTTCATCTACTCGGTTCATTCGTTCCCGGTGCGGCTTTATGGAAAGACCCTCAGCTGCAAATTTCTTTTCCTCATCAGCATCTTCACTAATAACAACGGCCATCTCCACTTTACGCATATAGTCGACGATATCTTTCAAGCGTAGCTTTTCATCCTCATTAGAAGTCTGCGAAATCTGCTTGTTAAGCTTTTTGATTTCTTCCTTCCAGTAAAAGCTCACCTTATCGTACATCTTAACAGTTGTGAACTTATCTACCGAAATAACCATGCCCTTACCTCGAAAACCTCTGCGCGGGAAATGATACACGATATGTTGCGCAATAGCGTCCAGACGGTCATCGCGCTTGATGACCTCAAGTTCCTTTGCATAGTGGTTTTCAAGGCGACGCTGCTCGGCTTCAGTCAGATTTTCTTCTTCCAGAATATCCGCAAAATCAGAATCGAGAAAATCGTTCTGCAACTCCACTTCAGGCACGCGTTTCACATAGTAAAGCGGTACGGTGGCATTGTCTTTGATGGATTCGGCAAAGTTATATTCACTGACATAATCGCCAAACCACGAATTGGTCAGTCTCTTATTGCCCAGAAGCGGTGTACCGGTAAAAGCTAAATACTGCGCATTAGGAAGACCATTGCGCATATTTTCCGCTAAATCCTTATACTGTGTGCGATGCGCTTCATCTACAATTACAACAATATCATCACGCGTGGATAATACCGGGTACTTCTTGCCTTTGTCATAGCGGAATTTATGTATCAGAGTGAATAGAATAGGCTTATTGGTCTTTAACTCCTCACGCAATTTCTTGCTGTTGGCAGGCTGCACCTTGTCCTTATCTGTTATAAACTCTGTTCGCAGGAAGTTCTTATAAATCTGTGTATCCAGATCATCCCGGTCGGTCACTACAAGAAAAGTAAAATTACCGGTACATTTGTGCTTGATTTTGCGGGCGAGCATTACCATAGAGTAGCTCTTTCCGCTGCCTTGCGTATGCCAAAACACGCCCAGCTTGCCTTGAAGCTGTTCGCGATTAAGAAAAGCATTATAGGCGTTGTTGACGCCAAAGAATTGGTGGTTTTTTGCGATAATCTTTGTACGGCGGCGGTCGTAAAGGATAAAGTTTTCAATGTAGTCAAGCAGAATGTTCTTTTTGCATAAACCGTTAATAAAATACTCAAGGCTGATACAATTCTCACGAATCTGCTTGCGATTTGGGTTTTCTTTTTCGCTCTCTATCTTTAGCCACTCAAAGAAATATATATAATCAGCACCAAAGCTGCCGAGACGAGTTTCCATGCCATTGGAGAGAACGCAAATCTGATTATAGTCGAACAGGTACGGTATATCCTTCAGATAGTTTTGCAAATTGATGTCATAGGCATTTTTCACCGGTATGTTAGAATTTTTTAGCTCAATGAACACAAGAGGTAGACCATTTACAAAGAGTATCAAATCCGGTCTGCGCCAGTGTGTTTCTCCTTTAATCCACATTTGGGATGCAACATGAAAACTGTTCTTTTCAGGCTCATCAAAATTAATCAGCTTGAGGATGTTGGAGGTTTTTCTCTCGTCCTGCTGATATTCAACGGTGATGCCATTGCGTATTTTTTGGTAGTTATAGTAATTTGTCAACATCAAATCACCGGAAACAGGCGTATGGCAAAGCTTTTCACACTCAGCCCTTATTGTTTCCTGTGGAATATCCGGGTTAATATTACAGAGGCTTTCAAACAATATGGCTGGTAGAACAACCTGCTTTTTATTCGCTCTCCCTGTGTTGTCCGGCAGCGTCTCAGGATCTTCGGTATAACAGCGCAAAACATCATAGCCCTGTGATTCTTCCAGAGCCTTTATTGCAGCCTGTTCTATCATATCTTCGGTTATGATTCTCGCCATCTGTTACACCTCCTAAATATTTACAAAGGTAACGCCATTATTTTTAAGATTTTTCCAATAATCCTTTAAGTAACTTTTGGGCAAGCATTCATAGATAAAAACCCAAAAAGAGTTAAAGTTATCTTCATTATTAGCCAACTCCTTTGCATACTCTTTGTATGGTTTAATATCTGACGTTTTTCCGTTTTTTTTAGTGTATAAATAAGCCATTAAGAGACAAACCGCATTGTTGCTATTTTTCATTTCATCAAAGCTTATTTTTTCTAATAGAAAGTTGTACTTTATAGCAAAATAGATAGAAAAAGAAACTGCTTCATAGTTTTGAGCGAACAAACCCTCATTGTAAATTAACTGAGATATATGTTTTATTTTATCGCTGTTTACACCAAATGGAATAAAGATAAACTCCTCTAACATCGGTATAATATAAGGGTAAATAATACATAAATGGAGTACTGTTTTTACGAGATACTGCTTAGCATTATCTGTGAGTTTTTTATTCGCTAATACTTTAATGGCGTATTTTAAAATTGCAGCATTTTCTGAGTTTTGAGTCATCAACTCTAATGCCAAATCTATATATGCTTGAACATCCTTATAGTCCATTTTGTCTTTCATGTCAAAAGAGCTGAATGTATTAATTTTTCTGACCCATTGTTCAGTAGAAGCTATTGGCAACTCTGAAATCTTTGTTTTCTTGTGATTTAATGTCAAATCAAAATAGCGCAAATAAGCGGACAACTTGAGCAGAAAATCTTGTGCTTTCTCATACGACTGTGTATAGCAAGTGTAGTCATCAATATTACGGATGAATCGGAAACCTTTGTCGTACAAAGCTTTGTCCACTTTAGTTAGAATTATTTCAGAAAGCAAGTTCGATGCGTGAGGTCCAATAAGAAGCCCATGTGTCTCACCGCGCTTTATATTTCTTGTATAGAAATCAAGTTTATTGTACCACTCGTTATGATTATTCCGGTTTTGTTTTGCAACATCCTTTCCTACTAATGCCCATGATAATGAGTGAGAATATATACTTGGAAAACAGTTTGAGATATCTGCATTAACCATATACCGCATTCCAATTAGTAAATCGGGTTCTGGACTGCCGTCTATTTTCCAGTTGCTGTAGTTCATCTCAAAAAGCTTACTTGATCCTAAACGCTTTCGAATATGTATTCTACTGATTTTATAGCTTTGATTTTCTGTTTGAGTCTTAAAGTATGCTTGCAGCTTATCCCAGTTGTCTGAAATGGCTTGGCATAAATGATGATATGCTACCGGATTAGGTATTCCAAGAGGACGAGGTATATTTATATTCCTCATGTTTTCATAAAAAACATATCCCATTTCTTTTTTAGGGAAATTCGGATGATTGTTTAAGCAAAAGTCGCAAAACTCTTTTGAGGTAAATATTGGAGGTAATTTTTCGCTAAACAGTCCTTGTCCGAGCAATCCTGTATAAATATGCTCGGAGGAAATCTCATCAGTAAAAGCATAGTATTCTTTAAAATCCGACATTGTTACACCTCCAATTTACCGCTCATCAGTCTGGGTAATAATAAATCGCGTTGCTTGGCGAGATTTTGATTCTGCGCAAACAAATTATCCTTATGCTTCAATAGGCTCTCGACTTTTTTAGAAAATGCAGTCAATACGTCATCTGAAGGAACAAGAATTTTAAAACGTCTCATAAATGTAAGACCGACAAATTGCTGTGAAGCCCCATTTGTTTGCGCTGCAAAGATGTCCTGTGCTGATTGCGATATTAACAAATAGTAAAGATAGTGTGATATAAGATCAGAGTCCGGTTTAAAAATAATAACATTCTTGACACTAAATTCACGATCATAAATTACACGACAAGTGTTTCCAACCGTTCCAATATTGCTAAGCAGAATATCTCCTGTTTTTAGGCCGCTACGTTTTTTAATTTTTTCATGGTCTTCAAAACTGATAGAGTAAGCTGCATTAAAATCAACGTAACCGTTTTTTATACAACGTCCTGTTATGAGCGGTACGCCATTATCTACCGGCTTTGGGGTGTCGTGTGTACCGTCCGTAACATAACAGAAATCATTCATACGTTTTACTTCCCACCCCTCAGGCAAACCGTTTACAAACCTTGTGGTCTCGTGACCGGGGAAGCGGAAACGCACAAACCATTCTTTGTAAAGCTCCTGTGCAGCCTTTTCCAGCAATGCAATACGCTTGTTGTTGTTCTCAATCAGATCATCGTAAGCAGAGAGGATATCGGCGATGCGCTGCTGGGTGGGTAGGTCCATATCTGGTACAAGGTACTTCATGATAGCATGTTTGCTACCACGAGGCATTTTGGTTCCCTTAGAAGTCACAGTTGAATAATTAAAGAAATTGTTATCCGAAAGAACATAATACAAAAAGCGAGCATTGGTATTTTTTTTTACGTTAAGAACCAAAACATCATTTGAGCATCCACCCTTTCTATCAGCAAACCATATTTTCTTAAAATACGGCCTTATATTTGATAGTAGAATGTTTCCGGGGATGTAAGCGAGAAATGTTTTTGCATCTGGCACTGATTCTGCCAACGCCACCCCACCACGATTGGGAACCATGTTTTCGGTAGAAATATAATTTGAAAGAGAGACTTTGTCAGCAGATATTCGGACTTTACTATATTCGCAGGCAGCAGAAAGCAATTTATATTTCTTATTCATCATTTTTCACTTCTACCTCCTTTTGTGCTAGTTCATCAATAAGAATAATCCCATACAGGAAGTTTATCAGCTTTATGCAATCGAGCCGGGTTTTCTTCTTTTTTGACCGTCCATGCATAATCCAGTTTCGGTTCAAATACTTAGGTTCTTTTTCTGAAAAAGGAACGGTTTTATAGAGTGTATCAACCACGGCTTGATATGTTAGCCCAAGCGACATAATTGCATACTCATCACTATCAAGTGCGTTCTTATGTGCAATTTTGTCAAATATAGCATTGCAACGCTCAAGTGGTCTATGAGTCAGATTTTTGCTTGCTTCAGATAGTGCACTATCAATTACAGTTATAAAACCAATAGTTGCTAAATCATACTGGCCATTGTGATAAGCGCTAATCGCTTGTTCAAACACACGCTTCTGCGGCAATATGTAGGGATGCTGTAGACATTTAGCAATCACGGCCTCTGATTTCCGATATTTATTTTGACTTTCATATACCTGAAGAGTTTTATTGATGTTCTCGGAAGCAATCACTTCTTCCATAAAATCTCTCGACATGAAATCCCAATAAACATATTGGGCGTCTTTGAACTTATCAATCGCTAAAAATGGACGTGTCGCTTCCGCAGCCTTAGCTGCGATATCACCAAACTGGACATTAAAGGATTTAACCGCCTCTTTTATAGGACGCATCATTTCAGTGTATTTTTGCAAGGCTTGTGTTATTGGTTGCATCATCTCTTGATATTTTCGCGTCGATTCTGAGAGAGCGTTGCCAAAGGCAGAGAAATCCGGCAAATGCAAGTTTTCAAATGAGTTGTTATTACTCATTTGCCCACCAACTTCTGCAGGTTTGCTGCAATCTTTGATTCCAGATCATGTGCCTCAGTGTTCAGCGCATTTAATTCTGCGTTCAACTGCAGCATTTCTGCTTTGAACTCCTCTTCAGTCATGCCATCATCCTCTATTACCACGCCGACATATCTGCCGGGATTGAGTGAATAATCCTGATCTATAATGCCATCCTCGCCGTCAAGTTTGGCCACTTTACAAAGGCCGACCACATCTACATATTTTCCGTCAGGGAAACGCTCAGTAAGCCAATCAATCTGTTCTTGCCAGTAGCTTTTTGGAGGGTTATCCTCATCATCTGAAATGTCAGGTGCCGCTGCCAGCCTGTCGCGGTATTCCTGTAGCAATGCTTCATATTCCTCGGTTTTGCCTTCATAAAGCCTTGTAATAATACCGAGATTTTTTATTTGCTCATCGGAAAATTTACGTTGGGCACGGCTTATCTGTGTGAAGATATTGCGAGCATCTATGAAGAGAATTTCATCTTTATTTTTCTTTGCTTTATCAAAAAACCATAGCGTTGCAGGAAGTGTAACGCTGGTAAACATATTAGAAGGTAATGTCACCATCTGGCTGATGATGCCGCTTTTTATCAGTTTTATGCGTATATCCTTTTCACTGTGTCCGGCATCGGACGCAGAATTTGCCATAACAAGAGCAGCTCTGCCGTTCTCATTCAAAGCAGTAGCGAACATATTTATCCACAAATAGTTTGCGTTAGGTACCGTTTCTTTTGCATCCTTCTTTCTGTTTTTAGTCTTGTTTTGCGGAACGCCGTAAGTGTTAAAACGCGGCTGGTTTTTCACTTGGTCGAGATCAACATCATCTACGTTAAATGGCGGATTTGCCATGACATAATCGAAATTGCCGAAACTGTCATACGGGTCACGATAATAAGAATTTGCCCATGTAATGGTACCACGTACATTATTGAGTACCAGATTCATCTTTGCCAGTTTTACGGTAGCGCCTGTTTTCTCCACACCGTATGCGCGGAGATTTATTTGCTTACCTTTTTTCTTATGATGTTCTATGTAGTGGGCTGTCTGAACAAACATACCGCCGCTGCCGCAAGCCGGATCGAGAATTTTACCTTCGGTAGGCGCAAGCACTTCAACCATATAGCGTACAACGGTTGACGGAGTGAAGAATTCTCCACCTCCTTGGCCTTCGGCAAGCGCAAATTTACTGAGGAAGTATTCATATATTTCGCCGAAAATGTCAAGCTGTACATCGGCGGGGATGTCCTTAAAATTTCTGAGCAATTTTGAAAGAACTAACGGGTCATCTTCACTGTTTACACTGTAATACACATCCTTGGGAAGAGTATCTGCAAGCTCAGCCGTATACTGCTCCAACATCTCCATGGCGGCCTTAACCTTGCCGGCAAGGTCTTCGCTTTCCGGCAAATTTAGCAAGTAATCATATTTAGCTTCATCAGGAAGATAAAAACCACATTTTTCAATCGCAATTTCATGTTTAGGGCGCTCCATACGAGTGCCTTTATTTTTTTCATATTCTGCATTGATAGCAGCTTCAAACTTGGAGTATTTAACTTCTGCAAAGCGCAGAAAGATGAGTCCGAGAATAGGCTCGGCATATTCCGTAGATTTTAAGCCAGAATTTGCGCGCAGCTGATCAGCGGTGGCCCACAGGGTATCTTTTAATTCTTTTAATTGCTTATTTGTCATTGAGGTTGTCTCCCATCTTCGGATACGGCAGCTGGTACGAATTCCATTATATCTTCTACATTGACCCGTAGTGCTGAGCATATTTTAAGAAGTACATCCATGCTGACGTTTTGGTGCTTAGACAGTTTCGCCACAGAGGGCGGGCTGATTTTTGCCTGCGCCTACAGTTCCTGCTTATTCATATCGCAGTCTGTAAATAACTTCCACAGCTTTTTATAGCTTATAACCGGTATTTCCACAAGATGGCATATTATATCAGACTATATTATAGCAAAAAGTCTTACAATTATCAATATTTTACATGAATGTTTGTAAACAATTTACAAACTGTGTTTGAATTATTTCGTTATCAATCTTCATGGCATCCGTTAAACAACGGGTGCCATATTTTTTTGTCTTTTTTCGGATTTGGGGACAACGGCAGGCGCTTTTCCCCTTATTATCTGGAGAATGGTGCACAGAAACCATCCTTTCCCGCTGGAGAAAAAAGATTTTCAAATATGGGGTGTATAAAACGGCTTCTAAATCTCCGTATAGCGAGAAGCAGAAAATCACCATAGCACATAGGGATTAATATTTTCGGCTTATAGCAGAGGGACAAATAAGGAATTTGCAAAACATCCGATCAAACAGCCTGTTTTTACACGTACAGTGAGAGGCAACAAAAATACAAACCCCAGAAGGAAGTGAAAGAATGCAATACGACAATCTGCCAAAGGAACTGCGCGACAACGGAAGATTCTGTGTGTGGAAATATGAACCGCGTAAAGTAAAGACAAAACCGGGTAAGGTGCCATATCAAATCAGTGGCAAGCGAGCGCAATCAAACAATGAACACACCTTTTCAAATTACTCCGACGCAGTCGCAGTAGTAAGCCATTACGACGGTCTGGGGCTTGGTATTTTCCGTGATTTCAGTGCAGTGGACGTTGATCACTGTGTAAATACAGATGGTACGCTGACCGTTATCGGGCAATCCATCGCGAACATATTTACAGGCTGCTACATCGAGATTAGCCCCTCCGGAACTGGTCTGCGTGTCATCTTTAAGGCAAGCGGCTTTCAGTACGATAGCACGAAATATTACATCAACAACAGTAAACTCGGCGTTGAGGTGTATGTGTACGGTGCGACAAATAAATTTGTTACTGTCACCGGGAATGTTTATCAGCAGGGTGATGTCATTGAAGCTGAGGCACAGCTACAAACGCTCCTTGATACCTTTATGCTTCGTAATATAAAACCAAGGGATGAACAGCCCGCCGTGACAGCCTCCTACCTTTCGGATGACAGTGTCATTGAGAAGGCGAAAGCGGCAAAAAACGGTGTAGCATTTGCAAAGCTCTGGGAGGGCGATATCAGCGGATACCCGTCGCAGAGTGAAGCCGACCTTGCTTTCTGCTCCCACCTTGCGTTCTGGTGTGGTAGGGACATAGCACAAATGGACAGGCTATTCCGCCGCTCAGAGCTTTACCGTGATAAGTGGGACAGACCACAGAGCGGCTCGACTTATGGACAAATTACCCTTGAAAAAGCAGTATCTCTCTGTTCTTCCACATATCAGCCAGTCATGCACACCGATGCAAATGAGGAATTCGGTATTCTCGCGTCGAGACTTGCAGAACTGAAGCCGGACAGCAACCGGCGCTACGGCTGGTCGGACAATGGCGCAGGCAGGCTCTTCGCGGATGTCTACAAGTCATGCGCAAGATATGTACCGGAACGGAAGGTCTGGTACGTCTATGACGGCACCCGCTGGGTCACCGACATGGCGGCTCTCAAGGTGATGGAACTGTGCAAAGATCTCTCGGACGCTTTGATGACATACGCGCTCAGCATTCATGATGAACATAAGCGAAAAGACTACATTAAATATTGCGCTAAGTGGCAGCTTCGAAGCACAAGGATTACGGTTTTGAGTGATGCACAGAGCGTGTACCCCATTTCGATGGAGGAATTCGATACTGACCGATACCTATTCAACTGTAATAACGGCACACTGGATTTACGCACCATGCAGTTCCGCGACCACAGTCCGGAGGACAGGCTCACTAAAATTGCACCTGTAAAATATGACCCAAACGCCGTGTGTCAACGCTTTACAATCTTCATTGATGAAATTATGAGCGGTGATAAGGAAAAGGCGAAATTCCTGCAAAAAGCCCTCGGCTACGCGGTAAGTGGGGATACCCGCTTCGAGTGTATGTTCTTCCTCTACGGCGAGACAACCAGAAACGGCAAAGGCACCTTGATGGAGAGCATCCTGCGTGTGTTCGGAGATTATGGAAAGGCGGTGCGCCCGGAGACCATCGCGCTCAAGCAGTACAGCAACAGCTCAAATCCCAGCGAGGATGTCGCAAGGCTGGCAGGCGTGCGCTTTGCCAACATCTCTGAGCCCAGCCGCGGCTTATTGCTCAATGCCGCGCAGGTAAAAAGCATGACGGGCAACGACACCTTAAATGCGCGTTTTCTGCATGAGAATTCTTTCGACTTCGCTCCACAATTCAAGCTGTATGTCAACACCAACTATCTGCCTGTCATCAACGACATGACGCTGTTCACCAGCGGGCGTGTACTGATAGTTCCTTTTGACAGGCATTTTGAGGAATGGGAGCAGGATAAGACGTTGAAAGCAGAGTTCGGCAAGCCGGAGACGCAGAGCGCCATCCTCAACTGGTTGCTTCAAGGTTACATTATGCTACGCGAGGAGGGCTTCACCTTGCCACAGTCGGTCATCGACGCGACAAACGAGTATTCCCACGACAGCAATAAGATCCAACTTTTCGCGGATGAGTGCCTTGAAGAGCGGGGTGATGCCGATGTAAAGACCGCCGAGTTGTACACTGCCTACCGAGAGTGGTGTGCTGTCAATGGTTGCTACCCGGAGAGCAATCGTAACTTCAATCAAGCGCTGCGCTCCTTCGGCACCGTGCTTCGCAAGCGCCCTGCCGGTGGTGGAGACAAGACAACACTTCTCATCGGTTACAGGCTGAAAAAGACGTATTTATAACGTGGCACTCTGTGGCAAGAAATTATGGTTATTTCCTATAGAAAAACAACTTTAAAAAACAACCATAAAAACCTGCCACAAGTGTCCCCAAGATGTTAAGGAGGTGGTGCCTATGCTTGTGTGGACATGGCATTCCGACGAATGCGTCACTATGACCCACATAAAACCATGGGGTGGGGGTAACAGAATCTCTACAGCTTTTTAAAGCGGACAGCGGCGTGGGGCAACGCGTAAGAAATCGCGGTTTCAAACGGGGTATATGCCCCGAATTCAAACAAAATTTAGGAGGATAACAACTATGTTAACAACTGAAACGTATTCCAGAGCATTCTGGAACAGCATGAGAAGCAAAAATACAGATGGTAGCTTTCTCAAAGAAGGTGCCAATCTTGCTAATGGATCATACTTTTTGCCCGAAGCATCGGCAGAAAAATATGCGGCAGCATTGGCGAAAGAAAACCTGTTCCGTAGAATGGCTACATTCGTGAGAGCGACAACGAGTGGCGGTAAAATCATTACATCGGACACGCCTGTCGATGCGGACTGGGTTGGCGAAGGTGGGGCGGTGCCCGAGGCAGAACTGACAGCAAAAAGAATCGCGCTGGGCGAACATAAACTCGCTTGCATCTCGGTTTTGGACAGCAATTTCGTTCACGACACGGGATTCAACATCTCGGACTATCTGACTCGCGACTTTGCTCGTATCTTCGGCAAAGCGGAGGAGGATGCATTCCTCAACGGTGATGGAATTGGCAAACCCAAGGGCGTCCTGCACGCCACAGAGGGTGCGGATGTGGGCGTTACAGCGGCTTCTGCAACGGATATCGCCTTTGATGAAATTCACAAGCTATACTTTTCGCTGAAACCGGAATACCGTTCCAATGCAATATGGGTCATGAATGACGAGACGGCGCTGGCCTTACGTGAACTCAAGGACAGCACAAACAACTATCTCTGGCGCGGTGCGGCAGACACACTGCTCGGCAAACCTGTGGTTATCTCAAACCATATGCCCTCTGCAGAGAGCGGTGTAAAACCTGTCGTATTCGGTGATTTCAAGTATTACTGGGTTGTCCAGCGTCAGCCGCTATCCATCCGGGCACTGCACGAGAAATATTCCTTTGCCGATAAGATCGGATACTTCGGTATGGAAACGCTGGATGGCTGCCTGATTCGCTCTGAGGCAATCAAGGTTCTCCAAATGACAGAATAACAGCAGGGCGCGGCGCTGGGTCTGGTACTCAGGCTCAGTTCTTCCATCCATAGCATAGACGGGAGGTGACGCTTATGGACAGAAAACCGAATAGCCGTATTACACGCAAAACCATAGGCGGCACCGTCTATGTTGTGGAATCATTGGTAAGCGATACGGCAAAAGAAACGGTGTATGACAAGGTTATGAGGCTCGTTACATCGGACGCAAGCTGCCGAATAAAGTTATCCGATAGTTCAGCATTATGTCCGCAAATCGACTCGACTTCTTCAAAATAGTACGGTAATATACATGCTGCCTACGCTTGAAGACTGTCGGAAACGGAGGATGATTAAATGTATAGACAGTTTACAAGTGGCAAGCACTCACAAACCAAAGCTATAGATGCAACAAAAGTCACGGCTCTTTACTGCAGATTATCCCGTGACGACGAGCTTGCGGGAGACAGTAATTCGATTGTGAACCAGAAGGCTATTTTAAAGAAGTATGCGGATGACAACGGTTTTCTCAACACAGAATTCTATGTAGACGATGGATACAGCGGAACGAACTTTGAAAGGCCGGATTTCCAGCGTATGTTAGCTGAGGTGAATGAAGGCAGAATCGGCACGATTATTGTAAAAGACATGTCGAGACTGGGCAGAGATTATCTGAAAGTCGGCTATTACACCGAAGTCGCATTTCCCAATGCCGATGTACGCTTCATTGCCGTTAACAACGGCGTGGACAGCGCAAACCAGCAGGAAAGTGATTTTACTCCTTTTTTGAACATCATAAACGAATGGTATGCTAAGGATACGAGCAAGAAAATACGCGCTGTGTTTAAAGCTAAGGGAGAGTCTGGTAAACCACTCTGCACCAATCCGCCCTACGGATACATAAAAGACCCGGAGGACAAAATGCGCTGGATAGTGGACGAAAAAGCTGCTGAAGTGGTCAGGGCGATTTTCAAAATGTGTATGGAGGGCTTCGGACCCACGCAGATATCGAAAAGCCTTGAGAAGAATCAAATTGAAACACCGACGGTTCACCTGAACAGTATGGGCATTAAGACTCCCGCCAAGCAGACGGAAACGCCTTATGCATGGTCAGCGCGTACGGTAGCAGACATTCTCGCAAAAGTCGAGTATCTGGGACACACGGTGAATTTCAAGACTCGCAAAAAATCTTACAAGAGCAAGGAGAAGATTTGGAACAATCCCGAAGACTGGATGGTGTTTGAAAACACACATGAAGCCATCATCGACGAACATGTCTGGGAAATCGTCCAGAAAATACGAGATGGTAAACGCAGACCATCTCGCATGGGTGAAATGGGTGTATTCTCCGGCATGATGTTCTGTGCGGACTGCGGCGCGAAGCTGTATCAGGTCAGAGCCAATGGCTGGACGCATGACAAGGAATACTTCGTCTGTGCTACATATCGTAAAAAGAAGGGTCTGTGCAGTTCGCACCAAATACGCAATGTGATAATTGAGGAACTGGTACTTGATGATTTGCAGCAGGTCATAACCTTTGTGAAGGAACACGAGCGAGATTTCATCACAGCCGCCACGAAAAGTTCAGAAAGGCGGATTACTGAAGACCTGCGCATGGCACAGAAGGAATATGAGCAGGGACAGGTGAGAATTTCCACACTGGATAAAATCCTGAGGAAACTGTATGAAGACCGTGTAATGGAGAGAATTTCGGAGGAACGTTACCACAAAATGTCATCGGACTATGAAGCCGAACAGAGAAGCCTCGTGGAGAGGGCCACAGCGTTAAAACAGACGCTCGATGCCACAAAAGAGCAGAATCTGAACATTGACCGTTTTCTCAAAATCGTACGCAAGTACACGGAAATTACAGAGTTAAGTGCTGAAATTATTCGGGACTTCATCGAGAAGATAATCGTGTATAAGGCTGAAAAGGTAGACGGTGTTCGAACCCAGCGAATTCGAATCATTTATAATTGCATCGGAGCAATAGATTTTCAGAAAATAGACGAAAAAACGGCATAGCCGCTATTCACGACTATGCCGAATTTTTCAGGGATATAAAATCCCTATGTGAGGACAGCTTTCGCTCCCTTTTTGCTTTCCGATATTTGAACTGTATCCTTAGCTGAAATGCTCGTCTAAAAAGCGAAGCACCGTACCGGAAAATTCGGCGTCCTGCGTAGGATTTTCAAAGGATTCCTGTTCGATGATAAAGTGATAATCCCCCTCGCGTACAAAGGTCTGCACGTCGTCACCGGCCTTGGCCATAATGCGCTCGAAGTTGACATACGGCACCTGAGAGTCTTCAGTCGAATGCATCAGCAGTGCGGGGCGGCCATCTAGCTTTTGTATCTCGTTTAGCGGATGAATCTGTATCATATCACTGCCGTAGGTGAACAGGCAGTTAAGCCATACAAACGGTTTTTGCACGGCAATATATGCAGAGGGCAGACCCATAAGGCTCATCATATCACAGAACATATCGGGCAGCGTGGAAAATGCAGAACAGCTGATTAAGCCGTCCAGCTCGGGGATCCGGCCAATCGCATTGATGGCGGTGGTGCCGCCCATTGAGGTGCCCCACACAACTACCGGTAATTCATCATACTTACCATCCAAGTAGGCGACGCCCGCCTTAACGTCGAGATACTCGTTCATGCCAAAAGCGATGGTATCTCCTTCACTTTCACCGTGTGCGCGCATCTCAATGAGCAATGCGCCGTAGCCGTTGTCGCGCAGCATCTTTGCGTAGCCGAAGAAGCCCGTAACCGAGGGGTTTTGGATGCCCGAAAGCAGAATGACCGTCGCTTTGGGCGATTCGGGCATAACCTCCCACGCGGCAATGCTAAGCCCATCTTCGGTTTGCAGGGTAATGCGTGTGGCATCAACGCCAAACTCCGCGGCCTCGTAGAAGCTCATGGAGGCAGGACGTCCGGTCAGGTCGCCCATTACCAGCACGGGAATCACGCAGAGAAAACCGATTGCAACAGCTAAAATCACGGCAGATAATATGATAAGGATACGCATAAGCAGCTTGCGCTTTTTTGCGCGCGGGGGCTTGGTTGTTGCAGTAGCCATAAGGTACCTTCTTTCGATTGAATAATTATTCACAGGTGCTCTGCACCAGATTGCGTTCGGCGGGTGAAAGCTCAAACAAATCCATAATCACATCGTCAATGTGCTTGGTCAGTGTGCTGCGCAGTGCCTGGCATTTCGCACCGAGTACCTCATCCACCAACGCGCATACATGGGCGCCGGACTGCGGATCGGGCAGCGGAATTGGAACCATCTCGATGTGGCTGCGCAGAACCTTGACCGATTGGAACTTATTTGTAAAATAGAAATGCGCTACCGAGCTGTTGAGCACGGCGAGAATATATTTAATGGGGATATCCGCAAAACGGGGGATGAGGATATTGCAGCTGTTAAGCGATAGGGTCTGCTTATCGTCATAGGCAAAGCAGAGTGAGGAGGAAACAAACTTGTACAGCAACTTTTCGGGCGCGCGGTAAAACCGTTCGGGCGCTACCTGTTGAAATCGTTCAGGCGCGAACCTTAAAAATGTTTCGGGTGCGCGGTAGGTATAGGTAAGCAGGTCGGTGCCGCGCAGCACCGGTTCCATTTCGCGGTAGCGGCGGTTTTTGACATAGGTTTTGTTGTCACCCGTGACAATACCCAGCGCAAAATCGGCATTGCCGGCAAGCGTGGTCGCATTTTTCAGGGTATCGAGTTTGATTACAAGATTGTTTTTCTCATCACTCACAGTAAAATTGAACACGTTTGACCCGCTCAGCCTTGCGGGGGAGATGGAATAGATATCTCCGCCGTTTTCCACCTCAATCGGCGGGCGGTGGCAGCGACCGGATGCCTGCCGTTTGCGCAGGGTTATTGTAATGGTGGGGGCATATACCTTATCAAAGATATTGCGCCAGTACTTAACGCGCAGAATATCACAGTGGTGTGTTACAAAGCCGCGCAGGTGGTCGTGCGCCATCACGTTTAAAAACGATTGCGGCAGCACATAGCATACCGTGCCACCCGGCTTACAAGTGTGAATTGCCTTGAGCAGAAATACTGCGAACGACTCAACGTGTACCGATTCGGTGCGTGCAAACCGGTTGCGCAGCTGCTCTTTATATGTGTCGTCGTACGCGCTGCCCCAAGGCGGGTTTGAGATAATAAGGTCAAATGTTTCGTCCTCAAAATCAAACAGGCTGTCGGTTACCTTTAGGTTGCGGTAGAGCACAGCGGTATCGGAAAGCCGTGCGGCGAGGGTAAGGTTAACACGCGCAAGGCAGATGCTTACAGGGTCGATATCTGCCGCGAACAGGTTCTCTGCAATCAGCGCCTGCGCATCAATTCCGCGGTTACGCGAAGCAAGGATATGAAAGATATTCATTAAAAAGTTGCCCGTGCCGCAGCAAGGGTCGAGAATACGCCTGCCTGCAAGGCTGCCGTTGTCATCCAGGTAAACGGCACAGTCCTCTGCAATGCGTTTGGGGGTGTAATATACCCCTTCGGTCTTGCGTTTTGCAATACTGCTGATCGACATGTACAAAAGACCCAAGAAATCCTCGTTGTCTATGTATCGAATCTCCTCGCATAGCGCGGCGTGTGCGCGTGTAATATCCTGTTCGGTAATCGGTCTGCCCAGCATATCGTCAATCAGCTTACGGTAGGTAGCGACAAGTGCCCCGTTTTGCAGGTAGTCAAGCAGTATTACACTGCCCGTACTGGGGATAAGCCCGCGGCTTGCAAGCAGTTTCATCGAGTATTCGGCAAGGATAAGCCGCATCAGCTCGTCACCGCCGCCAAGGGTGTCAAAACACGCGATGATGCGTTTTGCGGCATCGGTATACTCCTTGTTGGCAACATAGCCCGCCGGTACGACGTTTCCGGTATGCTTGGTTTTGTTGCGCCGTCTGGTTAAGCGGTCGCTTTCGCCGCTTTGAATGCTGCGCACGAGTGCCTGCACATCATTTTTTGCAAAGCAAAGCTTGCGCTGCCCTGTTTTTACGGGCTTGAGCTTGCCGTTTTTTACCCAGTTGCGCGCCGTTGCCTGCGAGATCATCAGCACCGAGCAAAGCTCTTCTATCGTGAGGATATCATCGTGCGCCGTATTTATACTCAAACGGTTTTCCCCCTTTGCCTCGGGATGGCATTTATTTTGCGCGCACCGCCGAGGTGCCTTGTTCGCGCAGATAGGTGGACTCAAGGTCGGCAAGATGCAGCTTGACGGCGAGTGGGTACTTCTCGTACGCGTTACTTACCCCAAAGCCGCCGCCGCGTACCGATTCATCAAAGCCGCCCATATGCCAGCGAATGGCGATGGCCTCCACGGGTTTTAGGCGTAAAAACCGCTCAACCAAAAACACTGATTTTTCGCCATGCCCGAACGGAAAGGCATCCTCGATGGAGTAGTAGGGAACCTGCTCCCACTGCCCCAGCTCGTTTTTTACATTGCGGGTGGAGGTTTTATAAAACTGCGCCTTGCACAGATCATGCAAAAGTCCGCAGATGGCAAAGCTTTCGGGGGAATCGGTCGCGCTCTCGAAGTGTTTTTCCATCAACAGCTCATATACCTTAACGCTATGCTGCACCAGTCCGCCTTCACAGGCACAGTGGTACTTGGTGCTGGCCGGTGCGGTGAAAAAATCGGTAGTCTCCATCCATTTTAAAAGATCCTGCGCACCCTCGCGGTGAATGTTGGCCGTATAATGTTCGATGAATTTCTGCTTGTAAGACATATCGTAATCTCCTTTGTGTGGTTGATGGCGAATTTTATGGTGCGTGCCGGGCGCATATCATTCTCCCGCTCAAGCGCGGCTGCCGGTTTATTCCCAACGAACAGAACGGCACCCGAATATCGTACGATTGATAACCGCCGTAAGCGGTGAGCCGCTGCGCATAAAGAGTATAATATCCCTTTGCCACAGGCGGGGCATAGAAATAGACGTATAATATCCGTCTTGCGGATATTATACCATAAAGAAGTGTTAATGCGCTACCAGAACGCCCCAAATGTATGGGCGTTTTTTTATATGTTTGACAGAACATGGGCTAAAGGATATAATAAAACTAAACTGATAGTCCAGTAAATAGAACGGGGGTATAGCAATGGGCAAAAAGGAAGCGCTAAAAGAGTTTCACAAGGAAAATATTCTATGCGCCGCGGAACGGTTGTTTGAAGAACGTGGGTTTCGTGAAACCACAATGGATGAGATTGCGCTCGCGGCAGATTACAGCAAGGCAACGATTTACGTTTATTTTAAAAGTAAGGATGAAATCTTTAACTGTCTTGTCTATCAGGCAATGCGCATGCTGCTTGAAAAGATTGAATCGGCAAAAAACAGCAGTGATAATGCCGTTGCCCAGTACAAGGCGATCTGCACACAGCTATCCTCATTTAATGAGCGGCACCCTTTTTATTATCAAAGCCTGATGCAGACCATTCAAACGGACAGTGAGAGCCGTACCAAGTTTACGGTTCTCGGCGATATTTATCAGGCTGGGGAACAAATAAATAAGGTAATAGAAGATGTAATACGCAACGGTATCCGTCAGGGTTTTTTTCAAGAGGATGTACAATGCCTGCCTACCGGATTTTTGTATTGGGGCGCACTTTCCGGCATAATACAGCTTGCGGATTGCAAGGCCGAATACATAGGCCAAAATATGGGGATGGATAAAAACACCTTTTACGAGTTCTGTTTTTCCATGCTGCTGAAGATGGTTTTAAAAGAAGGGGTAAGCTATGATGGATAATAAGGCGTTACTAATTATCGGAAGTCCCAACCGGCAAGGCGTTACCGCGCTGATGTCAGCGTATTTCAAGGAGTGTCTGATCCAAAAGGGATGGGAGTGCCGCTCGGTATATCTGTATGATATGAGGATAGAACCGTGCAGGGGATGCATGATGTGCCGCAAAACAGGGGTTTGCACCATACGCGATGATGCGGACCTGTTAAGGGAAAGTATGCTTGCAAGCGGCATGGTTATGCTCGCGGCCCCGACATACTTTGCCAATGTACCGGGGCCTGTCAAGACGATGTTTGACCGTTTATCCGGAGCGGTGCTCGACGGCATAAAACCAAGGCTTGGCAGACAGCATAAATATGCCCTTCTTACCGCCTGTACCACACCCGCGCCGCTGGACTGGGTTGCGGGACAAAGCAGCGGAGCAATACGGGCGATGAAGACGTTCTTTGGTATGGCGGGGATGTCCTATTGCGGGAAGGTTGTATATGCGGGGGCCGGCGGCGGAAAACCTTTGACGGAGAAACTCAAATCAAAAATCAGGAGGCTTGCTGTATGAAGCGGATAAAATGGATTCTTGCCATCACCCTTATTCTCTTCTTCGTTGCCGCGGTTATATTGCTGGCGGGTTATCTTTTATCCGTCAAACGCTATCAGGCCGCGGTTGGGGATATAAGCTATCATCACGTCGACGCCTCGGGTATACCGGATGGAACCTACACCGGCGAATGCGATGTAACGTTCATCTATGCAAAGGTAAACATAACGGTAAAAGACGGAGTGATAACGAAGATTGATCTGCTGGAGCACCAAAATGAGCGGGGCAAAGCCGCCGAGGGGATTGGGCAAGAGATTGTAGCTCTGCAAAGGATTGATGTAGACGCGGTGGCAGGGGCGACCAATTCAAGCACGGTAATTAAAAAGGCAGTGGACAACGCATTGTCCGCCGCCATTTCATAAAAGGCAACCGGCTGCTTTCATTTGGCAAAGCAACCGGTTGATTTTTTAAATGATAAAGCGGTACGCGATGTCGTACTGCGCCGCAGCCGCTGCCCGCTTCATCTATGTTTGGGACGACCTTGAACCATTCTTTGTAGACAAGAGCGGAAGGAACCCCCACGCTATTTGTTTTTAAGCAGATCACGAATCTCTGTTAGCAGTGCTGCTTCGTCCGAAACCGTTGGCGCGGGCGGGGGTGCGGGCTGTTCCTCCTTTTTGCGGCGCAGGCGGTTGATGAGCTTTATCATCAGGAACACCACCAGAGAAATGAGCAGAAAATCGATGATAGTCTGTGCGAATGCACCATATCGAATACTGACCTCTGCCTCGGTTCCCGCTGTGTCCGGGAAGGTGTACAGAATCTCTGTAAAATCAATGCCCTTGATTAAGTAACCAATGATTGGCGTTACGACATCCTGCACAAGTGAGTTGACAATCTTGGTAAATGCGCTGCCGACAATAATACCAACCGCCATATCCACTACGTTGCCGCGTGCGATAAACTCTTTAAACTCGCCGGCAATCTTACCTTGTTTTTTGATGCTATCCTTTACCTTGTCGATATCGAGCTTTGGTTGAAAATCCATACGGGTGCATCCTTTCTTGTCTGAGTATTTTGTGCCGTCTAGTGAATCTGCTTGTTTATTTCACGCAGCATCTGCATGGTACCGGGCGCCGGACGTGAGCGTACAATATCAATGCGCATTCCCGTGGCCTCCATTTGATCGGCATGGTAGACATTCCAAACGAGCGGGTGGTGCCCTTCTTCGGGCATGAAGGCAAGCAACGGTGCAAGCAGGTCGCCGAGTTCCATCCAGTCATCCTGTGCCGTAAGAAATACGCAGACGAGTGTAGGCCACTTGTGCCGGTCAAGCTCCAAAGTATTTACATCACGGGCAAACGCCTGCGGATCGATATCCTCATACCATAGGGTGTGGTGTGCCACTGTACGGGCAGGATCAAACAGTGCACGCAGCTCGGCGGTATCCAGGTCGAGCAGGTGGGGGCAGGTGCATATGCGCGCTATCAGATTCATCAGGGGGACTGTCGCTTCGGCGGCATCCTCCTTGTCGATGGTAAGGATACAGCTGCATTTGTGCTTGAGTGCTTTTATCAGCTCCGGCGGCGCTGGGTTTGCGATAATTACGAACACCTCCTGCGCCTTGCAACGGTCGAGCACGCGGTCAAGCAGTGCGATATCCGGCAGGCTTTCGCCGTCTGCAACAAGGCAGACACAGGCCGATTGCTCACAGCCATCAATGTCCTCTTCGCTGTGGATCATCTCATACCCATCACCAAGAAAGGCGACCGCATATTCCCCCACCCCAAAAAACATCATGTCCTCAGGGCGGCAGATGCCAGATAGAAACTCCATAATAAACCTCACTTTGCCGGTGCTTGGCCAGCATCTTTTTAGTATAGATTATAGCACAAACGCATATAAAAAGCTTGCCCATTTCTCTTGCGAGAAAGACACATTGATTGACGGCGCAACACATTTATTAATAATATGTGCCTATATTACCCCGCGGGCAATTGCTATAATAATGTTTGCTAAACAAACCGATTTTCGGTTTGTTTACGCGACTTGAAAACTTTATGTCTTCGATTTGTTCAGTGAACATTAAAATAGTAATAAGGATGGGAACCGGTTGACAAACATTGTAGTCTTTGAAGAGGTGCGCAAAAGCTACCGCATGGGTGAGGTGACGATCCATGCCGCGGACGGCATCAACCTCACGATTGAGCGCGGTGAATTTGCGGTAATTGTAGGGCCAAGCGGTGCGGGCAAAACCACCGTGCTTAATATGCTTGGCGGCATGGACACCTGCGACTCGGGCAGGATTCTTGTGGAAGGCGAGGACATTGCCGCCTACAGCCCCAAACGACTCATTGCCTATCGCCGCTATGATATCGGCTTTGTGTTTCAGTTTTACAATCTTGTGCAGAATCTCACAGCGCTTGAAAACGTTGAGCTTGCCGCGCAGATCTGCACCAATCCAATACCGGCAGCAGAGGTGCTGCGGGAGGTGGGGCTTTCGGAGCGTCTGAACAACTTCCCCGCACAGCTATCGGGCGGTGAACAGCAGCGTGTTGCGATTGCGCGCGCACTTGCAAAGCGCCCTAAGCTGCTGTTGTGTGACGAGCCCACCGGTGCGCTTGATTACAATACCGGTAAGACCATCCTGAAGCTGCTGCAGGACACCTGCAAAAACCTCGGCATTACGGTGATTGTTATCACGCACAATCAGGCAATTACCCCCATGGCCGACCGCATTATTAAGATGAAGAACAGCCGCGTGCAGGAGATGGTGTGCAACAGCAATCCGGTTGACGTGGAGAAGATTGAATGGTAGCCATGAAACGTGCACTTATCACCTCCACGTTCCGCGAGATTCGTCACACCCTCAGCCGTTTTTTGTCCATCTTTGCTATTGTTGCGCTCGGCACCGGATTTCTTGCGGGCATAAAGGCAACCGCCCCCGATATGATTCTTTCCATCGACAGCTATTTTGACCAAACGCGTCTGGCTGATCTGCGTCTGGTATCCACAATGGGGTTTGATGACGATGATGTTGCGGCAATTCGGGATGCGCAAGGGGTAAACGGCGTTATGCCCTCTTACACCGCCGATGTGTTTGCGCATCAGGACGATAAACAGCTTTTACTGCGCCTGCATTCCATGCCGCTTGGTGCCGCCGAGGATGAGAATCTGCTCAACCGCCCCGTTCTTCTGGAGGGAAGAATGCCGCTTCGCTCCGGCGAATGTCTTGCGGAAGCATCAGGCAACATGACATCAGGGCATCGGGTAGGGGATGTTATTACGGTAGAAGCGGGCGGCGGTGACCCTATTGAGGATATGCTTGCCGTCACACAGTTTACGGTAGTGGGTACCGTGAGGTCTCCGTATTATATCTCGTTTGACAGGGGAACCAGTTCCGTCGGCACCGGCACAGTCGACCGGTTCCTATACGTACCCGAGCAGGACTTCACCTATTCGGTGTATACCGATGTGTTTGTTACGCTGGACGGCGCGCTGCAGCAGCAAAGCTATGCGCAGGGCTATACCGATATGGTGGATATGCAGGTGGAGCTGCTCGAACCGGTTGCCGATAACCGTGAGCGGGACCGTTACGATAAAATTATTGCCGAAGCGACGGAAGAGTTGGATGAGGCAAGGCGGGAGCTTGCCAACGCAGAAGAGGAAGCTCTGCGCGAACTTGATGATGCACAAAAAGAGATTGACGATGCACGCGGGGAGCTTGAGGACGGCGAACGGGAGTACCGTGATGCGAAAAACACCTTCGATACCGAAATCGCCGACGCACAGCGGCAGCTGGACGACGGATATAAGGAGCTTCGCGAGGGCCGGCAGGCGTACCGCGACGGTCTTGCGCAATATAATAGTAAAAGCAAAGCTGCTTACGAAGAGCTTGATGCCGCAAAGGCGCAGATTGCTGCGGGGCTTGCACAGTACGAGCAAGGGCTTGCCACCTACCAAAATGGCGCAGCGGCGCATACCGCGCTGACCGACGCGTTTGGCATTATGCAAAGTCCTGATGCAACGCCCGAACAGCAGATGATGGCACTCGGCACCATCGCAGCTATTGCCGCGGAGTTTAGCGGGAATGAGGAGACAGCCCAGCTTGCCCAGGTTCTTACACTGTTTGCCGCCGAGCCGGAAAACCCCGAAAATACTTATATGATGCAGATGAGCCTCGATGGCTTCGGCCAAACGCTTGCCGGCACCAAGCTTATGCTGGATGAAGCAAAGGCAGAGCTTGACGCAGGACAGAGACAGGTTTCGGCAGGCTATGCGGCGCTTGCGCGGGCAAGCATCCAGCTTGAAAGCGCCAGACAGCAGCTGGAGGAAGCGCAAAAAACGCTGGATGAAAATCAAGCGGAGTTTGAAGAAGCAAAGGCGGAAGGCGAGCGGGAGCTTGCCGATGCCCGGCGCGAAATTGACGACGGATGGAAAAAGCTTGCCGAGGGTAAAGAAGAATACGCAAACGCCAAGGCGGATGCCCTGCGCGAGCTTGCTGACGCACAGGTTAAGATTGATGATGCGCAGGCAGAGATTGACGATCTCACGCCGCCGGAATGGTATATCCTCACGCGAGAAAGCATCCCCGGAAACTCCGGCTATTACGAGGACTCAAAGCGCGTGGATGCTGTGGCGAAGGTATTTCCGGTGTTCTTCTTTCTTGTTGCGGCGCTGGTGTGTTTAACAACGATGACCCGCATGGTGGAGGAAAAACGCACCGAGCTTGGTACCATCAAGGCATTAGGTTACGGCAAAGGTGCGGCGGTATTCAAATTTTTGTGCTATGCGGGCATTGCAAGCCTGCTTGGCAGTGCGGCCGGTTTAGCAATTGGGTTTAAGGTGTTTCCATCCGTCATTGCTGCGGCGTATGGAATGCTGTACCAAACCCCCGCCGTACAGACCCCGTTTCATCTGAGCTATGCGGTTCCTATTACACTGATTGCGGTACTGGTTACGATGATGTCGGCGTTTCTTGCTTGCTACAAGGAGCTTGCCGAACAGCCCGCGGCACTTATGCGCCCTAAAGCGCCAAAGCCCGGCAAACGTGTCTTGCTGGAGCGAATTCCGTTTTTGTGGAAGCGGCTCGGGTTTATTCAAAAGGTCACGGTACGCAACCTTTTGCGCTACAAGCGGCGTATGCTGATGACGGTGATTGGTATTGCCGGCTGTACCGCGTTGATGCTTGCGGGCTTTGGCTTGCGAAATTCAATCTCTTCCATTACCACAAAGCAGTACGGCGCGATATTCCTTTACCATGGCATGCTTCTGCTTGACCAGGAGGCTGCGGCAGAGGATAAAGCACAACTTTCAGCCACCGTTTTGCAGCAGGATAATATTACCGGTTCGCTGCAAGCGCGACAGGATTCGATTACCGCGCTCGATGCCGATGGCAACGTAGAGGTAGAAGCGGCGTTGTTTGTACCGGAGAACAACCAAAATATCGGCGATTATGCCGTGCTTCGTACCCGCGACGGTCATGAGGGGATTACCCTTGACGGGGATGGAGCGGTTGTGACTGAAAAGCTTGCAAAGCTGTTGGAGATTAAAATAGGGGACACTCTTATATTGAGAGATTCCGATAATAGGCCGCACGAAGTAATGGTTGCCGCCATCACCGAGAACTATGTATACCATTACATCTACCTGTCCCGCACACAATACGAGCAGGTGTTTGACAAGGCGTTTGAACCTAACACTCTGTTTATGCGGCTTGCCGACGCTTCGGATAACGCGCAGGATACACTCTCCAAAACGCTGATTTCAAATGACTATGTGGTGTCGGTCAGCTACAACTCCGCGGCGGAAAAAGGCTTTCAAGATGCGCTGGAAAGCCTGGATTATGTCGTGCTGGTGCTTATTATCTCGGCAGGCCTGCTTGCCTTTGTGGTTCTGTACAATCTTACCAACATCAACGTTACCGAGCGCATTCGCGAGATTGCCACGATAAAGGTGCTCGGGTTTTATAATCGGGAGGTATCCGCCTATATCTACCGCGAAAATATCTTCCATACCCTCATGGGTATTGTGTTTGGCCTGTTTGCCGGCATCTTTTTACACCGTTTTGTGATGCAGGCGGCCGAGGTGGATGTTGTGATGTTCGGACGCGAGATCGGCTGGTTTGCCTACCTTATGAGTGCGGTGCTCACCATGGTGTTTGCCTTGCTGGTTAATATAACGCTGCATTTCCGTTTAAAGAAGGTCAGCATGGTGGAGTCGCTCAAATCCGTGGAGTAACGGTGCGTACAACACAAAGAGAGAATATTATAAAGCCACCCGCAGACATTGGTGCCACATGGATATGGCACCAATGTCTGCGGGTTTGTTCTATGCTCTGTAAACTTCAAAATGAAAACAATTCTGGATCGCACGGATTTCGATTTGATACCCGCACCACGGCAAGGCCTTGACTGCGCTCTGAAAACAAGGGTTTGTTTTCGAGCTGGATTGGTTTCATCTCATAACGCCTGCATATTCTTTTAGCTGCAGGCGTACAGCCTTGTGGTCGGGCAGCACGGTATCAAGCAGGCTGTAGAAGGCAGTGGAGTGGTTTGGGTGAACAAGGTGGGCAAATTCGTGCGCCAAAACGTAGTGAATACAGGGAGGCGGTGTACATACCAGCCGGTGACTTAATAATATTAGCCCCTTTTGCACATGACAGCTACCCCAGCGCGCCTTCATCCGCCGGGGCCGCAGGACAGGCTTTGCAACACCCATTTGCGCAAACGGTGCAAATGCGGCATCCTGCATGCGGGCGAAGATCTGGCCGCTGTACGAGGACAGCCAGCCGTCCAGCATCTGTATGCAGGCTGTGTGGTCATCGGGGACGGGCAGCGCCAGCGTAACCAACCCGTCTTGGTATGCCGCCCTGCTCTTGTTTGCCCGCTGTATAGTCACCGGCACCCGTTCCCCCAGCAGCAGTACGGTGCTGCCGTCAAAAAAGGTGTGGTTTGCCTGTTGCGCCATATGGTTTTGTGTACGCATAATCCAGTCGCTTTTGCTATGCACAAACTTATCAATCATCGCGTGCGAAGCGGTATGCGGCGCAGATACCCAAACCTCGCCGTTGTTCGCAACATGAAGATTGATGTTTTTTACACGCCGATACACAACCCGATAGGCAGAAGGCACGGTTTGATTCGGTGCTTTCATGATATAGCCCCTTTGTGTTATTTGCTGCTTTCATCATACATGCGCTTTTGGGGACAGTCAATATAAGTGATATAACTAAAAACAAATCACCAAATGTTGTGTCATTTGACGGAAGAGCCGGTAGATTGGCGCCGATATTCGAAATCGTTTTCGAATATCGGCGCCAATTATTGGATGAAAGAGAGGCGATATGCTATAATAAGGAACAGGATGAAACTTACCTGATGATCTTTGTTTTGTAACAATTATGTAACCATTATGCGCAATTACTGCGTTTAATTATATATAAAATAACTAAAAAGTTAACCCGGACGTGAGGAAGGGCGGGACATAATCGAAGCAAAAAAGGGTGTTCTTTGAAATCCTTTTAATCACATATTTACGAAACCGCATTCGAAATTACAAAAGATAAGAGAGTTTCAATTTCTGACGAATGGCATAATTTCAACAGTGTAATCGATTTCGCGAAAATATATGTGTAATATTTATAGTTTTTTAAAAAATAGACTTGCTTTTGTTCATGTATTGATATATAATGTGCTTACGAAAACGTTTTAAGTTTTGTTTTACTCTTAGCTTTTATGTTTTCCAGTAAACTGTATAGGGGCACACACGAGAATGGTTACAATCAGAGATATTTCCGCTGCATGCGGTGTTTCAGTTGCTACGGTGAGCAAAGCGCTCAACGGCTACAGCGATGTAAGCAAGGCAACCAAAGAGCTTGTGTGCAAAACAGCGGAGCAGATGGGTTACTTTCCCAACTCGCAGGCGCGTGCCCTAAAAACGAACCGTACATATAATCTGGGCGTTCTTTTCGTTGATGATGCCCAAAGCGGTCTGACCCACGATTACTTTGCGCAGGTGCTCGACAGCTTTAAGGTAGAGGCGGAAAGCCGCGGCTATGATATCACGTTTATCAGCCACAACATCGGTAATAAAAACATGACGTTTTTAGAGCACTGCCTTTATCGAAAGGTAGATGGTGTGGTAGCCGCCTGTGTAGATTTTTCGCACCCTGCGGTAATCGAGCTTATCAACAGCGATATTCCGCTCGTTACCATTGACCATGTGTTTAACAACCGAACTTCAATTGTTTCGGCAAACCGAAACGGAATGCGCGAACTGATTGAATATGCTTATGAAAAAGGCCACCGTAAAATTGCATATGTTCACGGCAAGAAAAGCTCGGTGACCGAAAGCCGCCTTGGCAGCTTTTACAAAACTATGGCGGACCTAAACCTGAGGGTACCGTTTGAGTACCTGCAGGAGGGCGCATACCATGAACCCGAAATCACGGCGGAGGCAACCAAACGTATCTTGGCCTTGCCCGACCGGCCGACCTGCATCCTGTTTCCCGACGATTTTGCCGCCATTGGCGGACTGAATGTCATTGAAGAAGCGGGGCTGCGGGTACCGGACGATATCTCCGTGATGGGGTACGACGGGTTGTATCTGTCACAGGTGCTAAAGCCTGTCCTTACCACCTTTAAGCAGGACACCAAGCGCTTGGGCAAAGAGGCTGCCGTGCAGCTGGTACAGCTTATTGAGCATCCGGTAACTACCCTTACCGAGAGGGTTGTTATATATGGCAAATTTCTTGAAGGCGCCTCGGTAAAGAGTTTGCTCACAGAGTAAATCTTGGCGCTTTTGGGAAGGTTCTATCGTTCGGAATCAGAACCCGATTATCGAAGGAGGAAAAACACCAATGAAAAATGTAACCCGTATCGTATCATTACTGTTAGCTCTTGCTATGGTAATGGCTCTGGGCCTTGTAGGCTGCACAAACGCGCCTGCTGCTCCGAGCGAGCCCGCACCCGCACCCGCTCCCGGCGAGGAGACTCCCGTAGCGGAAGGCGTAACTGATGACGCCAGCGTAAAACAGCTCAATCTGTGGAGTTTCACCGATGAGATTCCCAAAATGATGCCCAAGTTCCAAGAGCTGAACCCTGATTTCTCACTTGAAATCAAGGAAACCATCGTTGCTACTACAGACGGCGCGTATCAGCCCGCTCTGGACGCTGCTCTTGCAGCCGGCGGCGCAGAGGCTCCTGACATCTATGCGGCTGAGGCGGCATTCATCCTCAAGTACGCACAGGGCGATGCTTCCCAGTATGCAGCTGCCTACAAGGATCTTGGCATCGATGTTGATGCGAAGCTTAAAGAAGCTGCTATTGCTCAGTACACAGTGGATATCGGCACAAGACCTTCCGACGGTGCGCTTGTAGGCCTTGGCTATCAGGCTACCGGTGGTGCGTTCATCTATCGCCGCTCCATCGCAAAAGACGTTTGGGGTACCGATGATCCCGCAACCATCACAGGCAAGGTTGGCCCCGGCTGGGAGAAGTTCTTCACAGCTGCTGAAGAGCTCAAGGCAAAGGGCTACGGTATCATCTCCGGCGACGGCGACCTTTGGCACGCTGTTGAGAACAGCTCTGAAAAGGGCTGGGTTGTTGATGGAAAGCTTTACATTGACCCGCTGCGCGAAGCATTCTTGGATCAGTCCAAGCTTCTCAAAGAAAGCGGCTACCATAACGACACGCAGGACTGGCAGGATGCATGGTTTGCTGACATGAAGGATGCCAACCCCAAGAAGGTACTTGGCTTCTTTGGTCCCGCATGGCTGATTAACTACGTAATGGCCGGCAACTCCGGCGGCGAGAAGATCGGCGAAGGCACCTATGGTGACTGGGCAGTATGCGAGCCTCCTGTTGGCTTCTTCTGGGGCGGCACATGGGTTCTTGCAAACAAGGACACCAAGATTCCCGCTTCTGTTGGCAAGGTAATTGAGTGGATCACCCTCGACAGCTCCGAAACTGGTCTCCAGTACTTCTGGGCTAATGGCACGCTCTTCGGCGAAGGCGGCACCAAGGACACCGTCGCTTCCGGTACCGTTATGAGCAAGTCTGACGGCTCGATCGATTTCCTTAACGGACAGAACATGTTCGATGCATTCGTTCCCGCTGGCGAGTTTGCTTCCGGAAAGAATCTCACCCAGTACGATGAGTCAATCAACATCATCTGGCGTGACCAGGTTCGTCAGTATTCTGCCGGCGCAAAATCCAAAGAGCAGGCTATTGCGGACTTCAAATCGCAGGTTGCTGACAGCCTTGCACTCCCTGTAGAATAATCCAAACCCGTTTATGGGGCGGACGCCTTTCCGTCCGCCCCATTTTTTTAACTATCGAATAAAAGCATTACGCACTTTACCGGAGGTGAACGCTTATGCGCCGCAAGAGCGTTAGTTACGCAAAATACGGTTACATATTTTCTGCGCCGTTCGTGCTTGCGTTCCTTGTATTTACGTTGTATCCCATCATCTATACAGTTGTAATCGGGTTTACGGATCTTAAAGGGTTGGGCAAAACGGAAATCAACTTTTTAAGCAACCCGTTTGAAAACTTTCAGGCGGTTCTCTCGGCGCCATCCTTTCAGGTATCCTTGTCAAACACAGTGTTGATGTGGATTGTTAACTTCGTTCCGCAAATTCTGCTTGCGCTTTTGCTTGCTGCCTGGTTTACTAATAATCGCCTGAAGATAAAAGGTCAGGGATTATTCAAGGTTCTTATTTATCTGCCTAATATTATTACGGCTGCTACAATTGCTATCCTGTTTAACTCACTGTTTGCATACCCCAAAGGCCCGGTAAACGACCTGTTAATGATGTTTGGCTTCCTTGAAGAGCCGGTGCACTTTTTAATCCAGCGCTGGACGGCTAGGAATATCGTATCCTTCCTTCAGTTTTGGATGTGGTATGGAAATACTATGATCGTGTTGATTGCGGGTATACTGGGAATCAACCCTACCCTTTATGAAGCGGCGGAGATTGACGGTGCGTCAAGCACACAACGCTTCTTCCGCATTACGCTTCCGAATTTAAGGACGATTCTTCTTTTTACGCTGGTTACCAGTATGATCGGCGGCTTGCAGATGTTTGATATCCCAAAACTGTTTATTATAGGCGGCAACGGCGGCCCTGATAATGCAACGCTTACGGCCAGTGTGTTTATCTATAATCAGGCATTTGGCCCAAGCCGTTTGTACAACCGCGCATCAGCCGCGAGTTTAATCTTATTTATTATTATTATGATACTTTCAGCAATTCTTTTCTTTGTCATGCGTGATAAGGATGCGATTAAGCATGAGAAAGAATTAAAGGCCCTTAGAAAATCTGAGAAGAGCATGATGAGGAGGGGACAGCTATGAACCATAAATCAAGCATGTCCCAGGGCGCTAAGAAGACCGTAATCTATGCTGTCTGCATTTTTCTGTCGATTTTAAGTATATTCCCGTTTTGGATTATGCTTATGAATGCGACGCGCTCAACCTTTGAGATTCAGCAGACCGCCATTTCTCTTCTTCCGTCAAAGTTCTTATTGAGCAACTTTAAGGTGCTTATCAGTAAGAGCTTTAATCCGCTTGTCGGTCTTATGAACTCGATAATTATCTCCGTCAGTGCAACAGTGTGCACGGTGTACTTCTCGTCGCTTACCGCATATGCGCTGACAGCTTATGACTGGAGACTGCGCCAGCCATTCTTTACCTTCATTATGTGCGTGCTGATGATACCCGCGCAGATGTCGAGTATTGGTTTTTACCAGTTTATGTACAGTGTGGGCTGGACGAACAATTTACTGCCGCTGATACTGCCTGCCATCGCGGCACCCGCTACAGTGTTCTTTATGAGACAGTATCTGATTGCCACCCTGTCGCTTGATATTGTAAATTCGTCGCGTATAGACGGCGCTGGTGAGTTTTTTACATTTAACAGAATCATTCTGCCAATTATGAAACCCGCCATCGCTACACAAGCAATCTTTTCGTTTGTTACCAGCTGGAACAACCTATTCATGCCTATGGTATTGCTGACGGACAAATCGAAATTTACGATGCCGATTATGGTAAGCTTGCTCAAGGGTGATATCTACAAAACCGAGTTTGGTTCAATCTATTTAGGGTTATCGCTCACAGTACTGCCGCTGTTTGTTATCTACTTCCTATTGTCGAAGTACATTATCGCGGGTGTTGCACTGGGCGGTATCAAGGAATAAATCACAGGCGGGATACCCTGTTGTTATGCAAAAGCAAATCGCCGCACTACTGGCGATCTGTATTCTTTAAACAACTTGTTTTACTAATTCATTCATATTTCTCTTTAGAATGAGTGCCTTTTCTATGAATTAAGCAGTAGTAGAAACGGCATTTATTCTTGTAAAAAGCAGGTATCCACAAATGCCCTTTTACGGTATATTTATGTTATCTTAATCACTAGAAGGTATATATTTTAATACTGCTGTTTTGTAGCAGGCGGCGGCAAAGCCGCCGAAGAATTTACACAAAGGAATCTCTGCCTGCGACGACAGCCGCAAGCGACAGGTATTGCTTGTCGATTAAAAGCAGGTCTATGCCTTTAATGCAGAACCGTATAATAATGTTAACTGAATAATTAAAAAATGCAGTCGCTGTGCGGCTGTAAAAGTATTTTTGAATTATTCATAGACATCAAGGAATGCCTGAATTGATAAAATGGCTTGAACAAGCCGTTTTTATCAATCGTGTGCTTCGGCACAGGCATTATAATACACCACGCGCGATTTTACGGCAAGGAGGATGCTTATATATGACACGAATTCTCGCATTGCTTATCGCTGTTAGCCTGCTTTTGTGCTGTTGTGCACCGTCAGAGCCGGTTGCCGATGTACACGAGCCTGCTCCGCAGTCTTCTGAACCCGTGCTGGAGGTATCGGCCCCGGTACAGCAAGGTACAGATGGCGAGAAGATTGTAAACGGTGGATTTGACAACGACATGAGTGACTGGTTCGCTTATTACGAGGGCGGCGCCAGCAACAATACCGTAGAGGACGGTATGTTAAAGGTAGATTATGAGAAAATAGGGCTTAAAGGGCACAGTGTTCAAATCTATCAGGATATTTTGAACGTGGAAGAGGGATGCCGTTACCGCGTAAGCTTTGACATGTACGCAACGGTACCGCGTACTGTCTGTGTTCGGGTACAGAAAAACGGCGGAGACTATTATGGATATCTTGAGGAGTTTGTTCAAATAACCACCGAAAAGACGCATTATGAGCTTGAATTTCAAATGGAGCTTGCAACCGACCCGGCGCCTCGTGTTGCCTTTAATATCGGTAAATATGAAGAGGACGGCGAGATAGGGTTGCATCAGCTATATCTCGACAACGTCAGCATGATTATGTATGATGATTCGGAAAAAATCGTTGCAGAGGATAGCGGTACTGTCACCTTGCCCATTAACATCAACCAACTTGGTTATCGTCCGAACGATTCCAAAGTAGCCGTATTCAGCGGCCAAGATACACAGTTTGATGTCGTGGATGCACAGACGGGCAGTGTTGTTTTTTCGGGTATCATTACCGGAAGCGTGCAGGATGCCGCATCCGGCCAAACGGTTCGTTATGGCGATTTCTCAGCCCTTACAAACACCGGTGAATACAAGATAAAAACTGAAAAATTGGGAGAATCGTTTCCGTTTACCATCTCGGACAGCGTGTACGACAGTGCGTTTGCGGATGTCATCAACCTGTTTTATCTTCAGCGGTGCGGTATGGAACTGCCGGCGGATACCGCGGATACATGGGCACATAAGGCTTGTCATACCGGGCACGCTACAGTCTACGGAAGCGGGACCAAGCTTGAGGTATCGGGCGGCTGGCACGATGCGGGTGACTATGGACGCTATGTCGTTCCGGCCGCAAAGGCAGCGGCCGACCTGATGCTTGCATATCAGTTCAATCCGCAAGCGTTTGCCAATCCGCTTTCATCGTCAGTGCCCTCTATCATTGAGGAAGTACGCTACGAGCTGGAATGGCTGCTCAAGATGCAGGACAGCGGTTCGGGCGGGGTATACCATAAGGTCACTACCATGAACTTTGAAGGCGAGGTCATGCCGGATGAGGTGACAGACGAGCTGTTCCTCGCGCCGATCTCCACAACCGCTACCGCTACGTTTGCCGCAGTGATGGCAATGGCTTCAGAAGTTTACAAGCCGTTTGACGCTGCCTTCGCTCAAAAATGTCTGGCTGCGGCTGAAAAGGCCTGGAGCTTTACATTAGAAAACTCGTACAAGACTTTTAAAAATCCTGTTGATATTGTTACGGGGGAATACGGCGATAACTTCACTGAGGATGAACGCTTCTGGGCAGCAAGCGAGCTGCTGAAGGCTACCGGAAAGAAGGAGTATAACGATGCGGTCGTAAAGCTATATGAAGGCAGGATTCTCGCAGGGCTTGGCTGGGCAGATGTCGGTAGCTATGGCTCTTATGCTTACCTAACCACATCACAGGATAAGATAGATGGTGCGACGGCTGCAAAGATAAAGGAAGCCCTGCTTGCCGATGCAGATAAGTTGCTGAAAGCCTCGGAAGCTGATGGGTATCTAATCTCGCTTGGAACAAGCTACGGGTGGGGCAGCAACATGACAGTAGCCAACAACGCTATGCTGTTGTTGCTTGCAGATAAAATTGCGCCAAATACGGCATATAAAAAGACGGCTGCCAATCACCTGAACTATCTGTTTGGTAGTAACTGTCTGTCGTATAGCTATGTAACCGGATTCGGATCACAGTCACCCGACAACACCCATCACAGGCCATCGATGGCGGTGGGCAAAACACTGCCCGGCATGCTGGTGGGGGGGCCGAACCGAAACCTTGAGGATCCTTATGCGCGTGCGGTACTTAAGGATCTACCGCCCGCACAGTGTTATGCGGACAACAGTCAAAGCTTTTCAACGAATGAGATTACAATCTATTGGAACTCCCCGTTGGTTTTCTTAATGTCTTTCTTTGCAAAGGTGTATTAACATACCATTAAGAGTATCTTTGCCATTTCAACGAGCGCTCCATGAGGCTTCATGGAGCGCTCGTTTTGGCATTACAAAACCAAAGAGGATTCGGTTTTCCGAATCCTCTTTGGTTGGGGTGCCGTCGGGGTGTATGGTGTTATTAGAGGGGGAAGCCTTTGCGCCGGATTGCCGGACAAACCAGGCACTGAAACACACACTATAGGGTTTTTAGTTCTTGTTCAAGCAGGGCAAGCATCAGGGAGTCGGCCTGAGCCTCTATCGTAAAGGCGCTCTGCATCCTGCCCATTGGTATGCTGTTTTGAGTATATTCATGCTCTTTTAGGTGCTGTACCATCTTAATCTTCCATGTTTCGTATCTTGCATCCAGACAGAGTAAAAACTTGTTAAGATATCCGCTGGACTGCCACTGTCGATATAAATCAGGACGATGCTGCTGCAGATGTCTGCATACCGCAAGCCCGTATTTACCTAGGCTGCCTGCGAGGTCATCGGTGGAAGAGGTTGGATAGTACACATTGCCGCAGCAAATCGACAATCTGTTCATATTAGTACCGTTCCTTTCTCGATGCCGCAAAGACAAAAAAACACATCCGCGAGACAAGTGCCTTTGTATCTTTGATATATTTATCATAGCACAGTCTGCGGACGAGATTTAAAATATTTCGTAAAGCTTCTATTGATATATTACGAAGAAATTATAAATAAACTACGCGCATGGTAGACTAGGACGGTTGACATAACTCGTCAGTGCCACACTGCTTCACAGAATTCGTTAGGTTCGGGAATGAACATAAAATAAAGGTTATTGCGCTGTTTCACCTATAAAACCTGTATTCCATAGTTTTGGTCTCATGCTGCCATTACTATACTTCTTAAAGAATAAGACAAATTCATCTTCGTCAAACTCTCCGTTCTTTATTAAAATCTCCTGTTTTTTATTTGCCAGCTCAACTAAGTATCCGGTCTCGTTATAACCGTTGTCAATATAGAACTTTTTGCGTCTTAGCCTTTGTTCAGTGTCTTTTGCATCCACATCACATCTTTCAATAGAAAGGATAATTTTATTGTTGGGATATAATAATTGAACTTTGGCTAGAATATGACTTCCATATCCTTTTGACCGATTGTTTTCGTCAACTGCCAAAAACATAATCAATGTCAGGTTTTCAATTGTAGCCATATAAACAAAGCCATACAGGGTATCCTTATCATGAAAAGATAAGAAATCGGTGTTTGCTGGCTTTGCCATTAGAAGCATCAACCAAAAAGGCATATGATCCTCTTTTGGAAAAGAAGATGTATAGATTTCTTTTATTTTTCGCAATTACACCGATGAGCGAACCTCTGTCGCTTATGATATAGGCGCGCCTATCCCGAATCTTTCGTAAAAACTCGTTTTCGCTTATATGGGTATCAAGTGCAAACCAAAACGCTTTGTCAGCTTCAGTTGCGTATCGTACTTCAAACATTTTACTCCTCTGCTGTAGCAAGAATCAATATAGTTACAGCTCTTTTTTTAAGTAAATCATGTCTACAAGCTGCACGCCGTCTTCAAACATGGGGTGGTCGTAGTTATCCGTAAAAAAGTTATGAATTCTGTGGTAAAGTGAAAAGCCGTTTTTTTCATAAAAGCGCTTGCTTGAAGGAACATCGCCCGTTCCGACAATCATGGTTTTATAGCTGTCTTTGTAAAACTCCCCAATATATTCAATGAGCTTACTGCCATATCCCGCACCGTGCCATTTTTCATATGTCGCTATGTTTTTAAGCTCACATGTATCGGGGCTTTCTCTTGTAACAACACATATGCTTTTCAACCCATTATCATACAAGGCAAACAGTTCTCCGCGTTCAAGATATCGGTCTATCATAGCTTCTGACTCATCGGCAAGTAAAAGCAGATCGATAAATTGCTTTTTGTTTTCATTTACAATTAAAATCTCCATAAAAGCCCCCTGTAAATTCTCTGCAGCGCTAGTAACCAATGGGATATTAGTATCTTCAACGGGGTAGAATACCACTTGTGCCATGAGCGATTACAGATATAACACATAAGCCGAACCTCTCGCTGACAGGAACATCCTGTTTGGCGAGAGGTTCGGCTTATGTGCGTTTGGCGCGCCCGAAGGGACTCGAACCCCTGACCTACTGGTTCGTAGCCAGTCACTCTATCCAGCTGAGCTACGAGCGCAACTTTATGCTGTAATCAGCCTTACTATAATATCATGGCCGAGCAGGCTTGTCAACTATTATGATGAGCATTTTTTGCAAAAGGAAATCACCCTTCTATGTGTTTGGAACAGTTTAACTGTCCGTTTTTTGGGACGCGTGATGGAATATAATAAGGATAACAACCAACAAGAAAGCGGTGTATGGGATGGATTACAAAATCAAACAGGTAAGTGGTCACGTTGAGGTATACGACGGGGACGGAAACTTTTTGTTTTCCGCCGACACTCAGGCCGAAGCATTAAATGAAATTCGTGAACTTTATGCAGCATAATACATGACGAAAGGAAGCATAGCAATGACAGCATATCATCTGTATACCCGAATAAAGCATGTGAAATGGTACGATCCATTTCGACTTGAGGAGCAAACCGTAAACGGGGAGAGCACCTCTGCACAGGCAAACGACAATACGCTCACATACCCGACGCCAATGGTACAGGCGGCATCGGCTTAACAATACCCCGTCGTGTTTCGGTTTTTAAAAACGGCGGGGTATTGTATCGCTGTGTTGCTACAGCTCTTTTTTGGAAAAAATGCCAACCGAGATACGGTACGATATCACCATCCATACCACAAGGATAAAGGGTGAGAGCGTAGCGAGCGTGCGCAGCGCTGCATCACTGGGAGCGGGGATATTGATCCTTGATAAAACAAGTACGCCCACCGATGGAATAATAACGAGAAGAAAGATCATAAGCCTTGCCTTTTCCACCCCAAAGCGATAGATAAGTGGAATAAAAATGCTGATGATAAGCAGCGCAGCGCCCAGCATTGCAAGGTGTGTCACAACATATTCACTGTTCAGCCGCTCTCCCTGGTACAGCGAGTACGCGAAGGAAAGCAGAAAAGAGAGAACAGAGCCTGATGCCGCAAGAACAAACCCGAGCAGATATTTTGCCAGCACCGTTTCGGAGCGGGTGACCGGCATGGTCATACCGTAGGCATCCCATTTTGCCTGCGCATCATAAGCAAACCCCGTCAGCACCATCATCGAAAAGTAGATTGTTATAATCGGCAGGATAAAAGAGGGATCACGCGTTAGCATACCCAGCACCGCAAAAACCGCGACGAGAATTAATATCTGGCGAAGGTTTTTCTTGCATACTAAAATGTCCTTTAGAACAAGCCCAAGCATTACCGTTCCCCCTTTGCATAAAAAAGCATGATATCATCAAGCGATGCAGCATCTACGGTTATTTCAGGGTATCGTCGCTTAAACTCCCTGTGGTTCTTTGTGAGCAGGTGACAGCCAAAGCTGTTTTTACAAGTTCCCACAATACCGGATTTGTCAAAGCGTTCATAATCCCGTATACCGCATTTAATGACAGCGTAGTTTTCCATAATGGCATCCTTGGTATCGGTTAAGGCTATTTTGCCATCATGAATAAACGTAATATAGTCTGCAACCTTTTCAAGATCGGTTGTGATATGTGATGACATCAATATAGAACGTGATTCATCCTGTATAAAATCAAAGAATACATCAAGTATCTCGCTGCGTACCACGGGGTCAAGGCCGCTGGTCGCCTCGTCGAGAATCAGCAGCCGCGGTTGATGAGAAAGTGCCGCGGCGATGGAAAGCTTCATCTTCATACCACGTGAATACTCTTTGACGGTCTTTGCCACTGGCAGACGGAACCGGTCAAGATAGCGCCCAAATAGTGTATCGTCCCAGCGGCCTTTGTAAATTCGCCGGAGAATGGCCGCAATTTCGCGGGCGCTTAGCGTTTCGTGAAAGCAGCTTTCGTCCAGCACCACGCCAAGCTGCGACTTAATGTCTTTCTCATTTTTCAGGTTATCCTGACCAAAGACGAGAATATTACCAGCATCCCGTCGAATCAGGTTAAGGATCAGCTTGATAATGGTCGTTTTGCCCGCACCGTTTTCACCGATCAGCCCCATAATAGACCCGGGCAAAACGGTTAGCGATACATCCTCCAGCATAAAGTCTGCATAGCTTTTGCACAGCCCCTTAATTTCCAAAATGTTGTCGTATTCCATCCTGTACTAATCCTCCCCGTAAAGGCAAAGGAGCATCTCGCATAGCTCCTGCCCGTTTATTCCGGCAACTTTTGCCGCCCCAATTGCACCGGTTAGATATTCTTCAATTGCCTTAAGCTGCTCCTCGCGGTAAAGCTCGGTGTTACGGCATGCGACAAAGCTGCCCTTGCCGGTCATAGAAGTAATAAATCCCTCGCGTTCCAGCTCCTCATACGCGCGCTTGGTGGTAATTACGCTGATGCGCAGTTCCTTGGCAAGAAGCCGCATAGAAGGGAGCATATCACCCTCATTCAGCACTGCGCTCATTATCATGCCTTTCACCTGCTGGACAATCTGCTCGTAGATGGGTGTATCACCGCTGTTGCTGATGATGATATCCACACGGTCACCCCTTAGAAGATATTGTGTATATATTATATATACAATATAACCGCTATACACATGCTTGTCAACAAAAAAATAAACCGTACGCAGAAATTTTCTTCCGTACGGTTTTTTGGTTTTTATGAATGCAGCAGTTTTGTATGGATACGCGTATAGGTCAATACCCCGTCAATGCGCTCGCTTTTCATTAAGTCGATACTTTGCACAGGAATACGGATAGCGCCTGCCTGTTTTGCAAGCTCGCCACGGTCAAAGCCTGTGGGAAGCTGCAGCTCTCTGGCAAGGGTAAGGTGCGGCTTATACTCACGGGTTTCTACCCAGCAGCCTGCCTGAATCAAACGATTGTTCAGCTGGTCGTGGATAGAAAGCAGCGGCTGACATTTATGTGCGCCAACCCAGAATATCTCGCCGCTTTCACGTAAAAAGCGGCCTACACCCGTCAGCTGCAGCGTAAACGGTTTTTCTTCCACGCGGTCGATCGCGTGCTTGATGTTGTGAGCGCGTTCGGACTCAACCTCTCCCAGAAACACAAGAGTAAGGTGAAGGTTTTCACGCCGGGTATAACGGCCTTTCACAGCCGAGCCTTTGAGCAGATCAATTACCTCGCAAAGTTGGTCCTTTGCTGTGTCATCAAAGTTAATTGCAGTAAATAAACGCAAAATCCGCACCCTTTCCGCTTGGAATAAGACTATGGAGCCGCACTGCATAAAAAATATCCATCAATATTATATCAATTACCTTGCATTTGCGCAAACAATACTATTCCATTACACAAGAAAACAGGGAGCAGACGCTCCCTGTTTTTTTGCCGGAACGGGTACTTCGGGGTGTCGCCGCACGAGCAAACCAAAAATCGATTTATTCAGCAGACATTACTTGTCGCCGCGCGTATAGTTTTCGGCATAGGCGTAAACATCGTCGGCGGACATCATGTTATTACCGCGCTCGCGAATAGTCTCCTGCACATACTCAGGCAAAGAATAAAAGAAACGCTCAAGTGCCTTATCCTGCTTTAGCAATTGGTCGAGTGCCATGGTTTTTATCTCCTTTCAAAGCAGATGCCATTTTGGCAGGCTGCGCACCTGCGTATCAATAGCTTTTGCTCTTTACATATGTAAAATACACGCAAAGAAACCCAAGAACGCACCTGAAAAGAATTATTAAATAATAGAAAAGGTTGATTATACTCAGGAAAAATATTCAATAATAAGCGTATAAAAGGCGGACTTGCTTCATATATTTAGCTGTTACCTAACCACATTGTACTAAACCAACATTATTCAGAATATCTGAAAACGGGTATGTAGCTAGGTAATTAAAGCGGCTTATTTTGTGAAGGCCGGTAATGCAAAAAAGAGAGGTGCCTTGTGATGGTTCACATTCTAAAGCATTCCATCACCAAAAAGTTGTGTTCCTTCTCCTTAGCGGCGGTAATGGTTGTTTGCGCAGGTTTTTCGGGCTATACCGCAGACGACCCACAGCAGCAAGGGGAGCCCCCGCACCAACTGTCTATCCGTGCGGTTGAGGTATTAGAAACCATTGCGCGCGGCGCGCTATCCGAGGAAGAAACGGTGCTCTACACCGTAGATATTCCGCGTGTGACTGCCCCGGAAGAGAGGGAGAAGACACAGCCGGAAGACACATCCTCACAAACAACGCAGCAGCCCGCGCCCGAGGTCTATGAAGACACCTCCGCGCAACCCACGCAGGATACATCGTCGCAGCACAGTGGCGGACAGGATGCATCCTTGCGGGAGGAGAGTGGCACGCAAGTATCAAGCGATGAACAGCCTGCGGATTCGTCCGAGCACACAAGCAGTGAGACATCAAAGCAGGAAGATACCGCGTATACTGCCCGCAGCTATAAACTTGACCGTGCGCTTGCAGAGGTTCTTGAATCGGTTAATTTGCCGTTTAACAGCAAGCTCATGAAAGCACAGCTTGCGCAATCGCTTACAGACAAGCGTCTGGTGCGCTTTTATGCTGCGTCAGACACAGGTTGTGAACACTGTCAGGTTATTGTGACGGTTAACCCTGCTACAAGCGAAGTCAGCATATTTGCCGTTAATTCGGATGAAAGCAAGCGCCATACCTTTACACTGAGTATTATAGACGAAGCCGGCATGCCGATGTCCGTAGATGGCGCAGAGCAAAAAGGCATGACGGCGGATAAGCGCGTGCTGGACGGCACGCTTGCGGATGCAGACCTGCCCGATGGCGCACTGGTAGAGGTGCTGGAGATCAGCTTGACGCACAAACAAGATAACAGCGCAAGCAGCGCAGCAAGCAGCTCGCCGCAGAGCAGCGAGCCGG
The DNA here is from genome assembly GCA_023421245.1 of Bacillota bacterium. Taxonomy (GTDB): domain Bacteria; phylum Bacillota; class Clostridia; order Oscillospirales; family Ruminococcaceae; genus Acetanaerobacterium. The sequence goes on from JAEZTV010000015.1 coordinate 51,380, forward strand.
ATAGCGATACTTCTTCGCAGCAAAGCGAGGCACCAAACGAGGAGCCTCCGGCAGAAGAGGCCGCGACAATTGCTGCGGGCGGGGAAGAAAACCAAGGCCGAATAGCGGCTTTTGCACAGGATGAGCCCGCGAGCCAGCAGCAAACCGCACTGCCGGAGGAGGAGTCTTCACAGGGCACATCATCGGAAGGGGCATCCTCTCGAGAACCCGCCTCGCAGGAGGACGAAAACAGCTCGCAGCCCGATGACAGCAGCGCAAGCGAACAGCCTGACAACTCGCAGCCGTCCGAATCTGCGCCGAGCGAATCTCAGCCGTCTGAGCAGGAGCCATCGGATGATACCGAGCAAACCGAGGTGCAAACCACCATCCTACTGTTAACCGAAAGCAGCCGGACGCTTGCACTCGATGCGTTTGCGGCGGTTGGGCTTGAGGTCGGTGCGGGCTTTTCAGCGGCAACCGCCGGCGTGCCGACTGCAAATGGTAAGATTACCATTACAAAAAAAATAGACGCAAACTGGGCGGCGCACGGAGACCCCATCTTTGTATACACGCTTGAAAAAAAGCAAGGAAATCAATTCCGCGAGATTGCAAGCGACTATATTCGGTTCACGGGCGGCGATACCCGACAAAAGAGCATTAACTTTAATGGGCTTGCCGCAGGAACCTATCGTATTACCGAGCTTGACACCCTGCGGTACAGTTCTCCAAAGGTTACCGAGGTAAAAAACGGCAAGGCGAGTGGCGCAAGCGTAGAGTTTGAAGTCACAAAAAGGAGTTCTACGGCAACAGTGACGTATCAAAGCAGCAAGAAAAACAACGATTATTTTTCACACACCGATGCAGCGAAGAACTCCTTCTCGGCTAAAAAGAAGTGATGAAAACGATGCTGATACGAATTGTGCGCCTGATTCCAAACGCCTTAATGCTGTTTGCCGTGCTGATTGCGGCGGTACTCACGGTACCCCGATTGCTGGGATACACCCCCTTTACCGTTCTGTCGGGCAGTATGGAGCCGGCTTACCCCGTGGGCAGCATTGTGTATGTGCGCGACGAGCTGCCTGAGAGCATTCGCGCAAGCGACGTAGTGATGTTTGAGCTGCCAAACGGCATGCCGGTTACCCATCGGGTGGTTTCAGCCGATAGCGTGCTGCGAACTTTTGTGACCAAGGGGGACGCAAACCCCAGCGAAGATCCGGTGCCGGTACCGTTTGAGCAGGTAACCGGCAAGGCGGGTGTGTGCCTGCCGTTGCTAGGCTATGTGGCGCTGTTTATGCAAACACCCTCAGGGCTTATCTGCGTCGCGTTTGTTATGCTGATTCTTCTGCTTGCCCCAAAGGCCATTGCAATGGCGATGCAAGCGGAAGGCGGTAGGACCCCCAAAGCCGATTGAGAAATTAAAAAGCAATTGCTTGCGTGGCTTTCCATAAAAGGAATAACCGAGCAGCGAAGGCACGCAGCAATAAAATACTGGAGGTAATGAGTTGAAAAAAAGAACAATCCTGCTTTCTTCTCTGGCGCTGCTGCTCGCTGCGGCACTTTCTATTGGCGGCACCGCCGCGTATTTCACAAGCAAGACACAGCCTGTCACCAACAAGTTTACGGTAGGTGGTGTTACCATTGAGCTTGTGGAGGAAAAGTGGAACAGCGGTAAAGGCAGCGTCAAGCCGGGCAAAGAGGTCGCCCAAAATATGGTGCCCGGGCAAACCGCCAACAAAGACCCGGTGGTAAAGAATATCGGCGTAAGCCCTTGCTACGTTCGTCTAAAGGTAACGGGTGTTACCTATAAAAACAATAAGATCAGTGCAACAAACGATTCCTATACCATTCACGGTGCAAACCTTGGCAACAGCCAGAATAAATGGACTTATAGCCACGGCTACTTCTATTACAACCGCACCCTTGCGGGAAAGTCAGGCGCCGTTATTGATAAAACCGAGCCGCTGTTTACCTCGGTAAGCCTTGACCAAAACGCCACTGAGGGCAAAGCGGCCGACCTTGAGATGGTGATTACAGCCGAGGCGGTACAGTGCGAGGGCGGCCTTGAGCCGGACCATAACTTTAACTTTATTGAATCGGCGAAAGAAGCATTTCGAAAAATAAGCTAGTGCCCCCTATACTTTGAGGTTCATTCAAATTATATAAATGAAACTGGAGGAAAATTTTATGGCAGGCAAAAAAACAATCATTGTTGCGGTATCGCTGCTGATGGCGGCGCTGCTGGCAGTGGGCGGAACCCTTGCGTACTTTACCGCAAAAGCAGAGGTCACCAATGTGGTGACGATGGGCAATGTCAAGATTAGCCTGACAGAACCGAATTTTGCTGGGGAAATTGGTCCGATTGTGCCCGGCGCTAAGATCGTTAAGGACCCAACCATCACCAACATTGGCAAAAACGACTGCTATGTTCGTGCCAAGATTGAAGTCGATTTTTCCGGCTCCTGCAAGGAATCAAAAAGTGAGGCAGAGCTTGCGGAAGAGGCATTGCTGGCACAAGAGTTAGTTGACACACTTCTCGGCGAAGACGCGGAATTGAACCATAAGCCCGATCCTAAACCCAAAGAGATTGAATTTGATATTGACACACAAAAATGGGTACTGAAAGATGGCTACTACTATTATCAAAGCATTCTCAAAGCAGGTAAAAACAATAACGGCGATACAGTGGTGCTGTTTAACAAAGTAACAATTCCAAAAACCTGGGGCAACGATTACGCCGACAAGACGATAGACATTAAAATTATCGCACAAGCCGTGCAGTCCGATAACATTGAAGAAGAAAATGATTTAATCAAGGATAGAAACAAGAAAATTGTCGGCTGGAAAAATGTGACGTTTTAACACCCAGTACGCTAATACCATCCAGCTTTGCAGCCGCTGCAGGCGGAAAGGATATGCAAGATGAAACATCCTCTATTAAAAACGCTGGTCTGCCTTACGGCAGTTACTCTGCTTGCCTTTGGGTTTGCGGCAAACGTGTCGGCGCTGGAAAGCAAGGTGGTGCTTGAAGGCACCGGCGATCTGGTAAGCATACCGGGTAATGACCTGTTTACCGAACTTAAGGATATGATGCCCGGCGACGTGGGCACGCAGGAGATTCTCCTTCACAACGAGTACAACAAAAGGGTAAGGCTGTACCTCAAAACCGAGGCGGCAAACTTTTTGTCGCAGGAAAAACGGGAGATCTCCGAACGTCTGCTGGATGCGATGACCCTTAAGCTGGTGCTGAAGGCCCCGGGCGGGCAGGAGTCCGTGCTGTATGAGGGCAAAGCCTCGGGGCCCGAGGCAGGTAAGGAGATTTCGCTTGGCACCTACTCAAAGGGTGCAAAGGGTACCATTACGGCGACACTTACCATACCCGCAACGCTCGGCAACGAGTTTCAGGATGCGCAGGGCAAGGTGAAATGGATCTTTTATTGCAAAGAGGTAACATCAACCTCCTCGCGCCCCGACGACGATAGCGAGCCGGACATCTCCGTCATCCAGACGGTACGCATGCCCGAAACGGGCGGATTTCCGGTAGAAGCCCTGCTGCCGATAGGTGCGGTGCTACTGGTTGGCGGTCTGGTGCTTGGCAGAAAAAAACGGTAGCATAGATTTTACAAGAACAGGGGCTGTCAAGCAAAGCGCTTGGCAGCCCCTGTATTGATAACGAAAGGACACGCACCATGACAACGAAACGCAAACGAGGGATTGTATCCGGTTTTTTGACGGTCATTGGTATCGTAATGCTTGCGCTCTCTATCGCCTATCAGGCGTACTACTATCCGTGGGGTGCGTTGTTATCCTCTCTGGGGCTTTCGGACGCACAGGAGCTTAGCGACCCTGCACCCATCCCTGTTTCGGTGCAGAGCATAGAAAGCAGCTTTACCGTGCAGCAGGGCGTACCCGAGCCGTCCGCACTCGGCAGTTTTTTTGCCGCGCGTCCGGCACTGGATATCACTGCCATAGGCAGTATTAAACTGCCCGCCATCGGGATATCGGAAAACCTTGTAGAGGGCGGCGGGGACGAGCTGTTTTACGGGGTTGGGCATATCCCGGGCTCGGCGCTGCCGGGCGATGCGGGCAACTGTGTGCTGGCAGGGCACCGTAACTACTACATCATGCACCCGTTTCGTCATCTGGATAAGCTGGAGACGGGTGATAAGGTTATTGTAAGCTATAACAACACAGAGTACCGCTACGTTGTGTACGACTCGTTTGTCGTAGAGCCGCAGGACACGGACGTTCTTGCGCCGCAGGAGGGAGAGGAGCAGATGCTGACCCTCGTTACCTGCACGCCGGTGCTCAATCCTACCAAACGCCTGATTGTATGGTGCCGACCCGCGGGGATATAATGGCTATGGGCGCTATGCTGTTTTTACGGCCGTGCGCTTGCGCCGTGTATAGCCTATTGTGTACAGCACAATGCCTGCGGCAGCGCAGCTAATCAGCGTAACAAGATTGAAAGGGTCACCAAGCGAAGCGCTTACCCCGCCGTCGATGATTGCGGTAATGGAGTAATCGAGTACGGGGGCTAAAAGTAGCGTGATAGCCGCAACATACCACCGGTTAATGCGCGTAAACGACCAAAGGATAAGAACAATCCATAGGTAGGCAAGGCCGCTTAGTGCACAGAAAACACCCACGGGATAGAGCCAGCTTGCGGCCGATTGGTATTGTATGAGCAGCAGAAACGGTACGATGAGTATTGTCAAAGCAGACAAGGCATAAACCCCAGCTCGCTTTTTTGATAAAAGAAATGGCGCGGTGACACACCACGCTAAAACAGCCGACCCCAGCGGGTAGAGCGACCAGCTTATGCTGCGTGTAGTGGCAACGTCGCAGATTAAGCAGACAAGCACGCCAACCAGCAGTGCAGCGGTTACCAGTAACAGGGTAAGAGTTTTTACGTTCTTGTTATGGCGCATATCAGGAAGTTGCACGTTGTCAGTCTCCGCGTAGACGGGCTCGGACGGTGAAGCTGCACAATCGGTTTGTACGTCAGACGTAAGACGCTTACCATCCAGCAGCTCATTGATGCTAACGCCCAGCAGCTCGCACAGATGCGGCAGCAGCGTAATATCGGGCAGGCTCTGCCCACGCTCCCATTTCGACACCGCCTTATCGGTGATGTTGAGCTGGGCGGCAAGCTCTTTTTGCGTCATGTTTTTGGATTTTCTTAGCTCTGTAATAAACGCTGCAATTTTGTCATTGTTCATGATAAATCCCGCCTTTCCGCCCCAATTGTACCACTTTTTGTTTTGGGGTACAACCAACGCGCAGGAGAGTGCCCAAGTAAACCGCCGGTAGAATTAAAACAAGCGAGCTCCATTTTGATTGGAGCCCGCTTTTATGCCTGTTATTGTACCTTTTTGCGTTTGCCGCTGATCTCGTCTATGCTCATGCGCACGATACATACCCGCGCCATGCAGTTCATGCTTTCAACCTTATCTGCCATCTGGGGTGAGAGCTGTTTGCACAAAAGAATAAGCGCGTGCAGTATTTCGTCATCGTCCTGCACTACCGCCGCACGGCCGGTGATAAATACGCTCTCGTAGCTGGTATCAAGCTTTTTTGGCACAAGCTCTTGGCTTGCTACCGCCACAAACGCTGCCTTTTCGTTTTGCGCAAGCAGGTTCAGCTTTTCACCGTCCTTGGCGCAGTGGAAGTAGATACAGCCTTTCTCGCTGTCATAGCAGTAGTTTAAGGGCACGCCATAGGGCTGCCCGTCGGCGGAAGCGATGCATAGTACACCGTATTCCCCCTTTGACAAAATATCCAAGGCCTCCTCGTGTGAGGTCAAGTATTGCGGCATTGTCATTGTCGTTACCCCTTCTTTTGTTAACTTATTCTATTGTTATACTTAATAGCTATATTCTAAAACGAAAACATTCTCAGTCGCACGTATTTCCGTGCAGCGCCCGCGGTGTGAGCCTTTGGTTGTTGCCGTTTATAGCTGGTCACCACACCGCCGGCCGTGCGGCAGGGGTCGCCTTTCGCCCTAAAAACAAGGATGTGCTTTAAGTTGACTATATAGTACAAAAACGGAAGCTATCAATAGACCGCCGCCGCAAGCACCATATGTACGAGCAGCCCGGGAACACAGTTTTTTGACAGCAGCCGAGCGGTTCCGGTTACAAGGCCGAGCACAAGCCCCGATACCGTGACGGTGAGAAGCGCCGTAAAAAAATCCACAGCGGAAAACCCGCCCCCAAACGTCCAGAGATCTCCATAGCCTACCTTCCACGCCGCAAACAGCAGCGAGGTTACCATGCATACCGTAATCTCGGGTGAAAAGCTTTTGCGCAAACGCGCCCATAGATACCCTCGAAACACAAGCTCCTCAAATGCCGGCAGGATGACAGCCGAGTAGAGCAGTGATGTCGTCACCGAAAGCGAGAAGCCGCCCGCCCGAATGGGTGCCGTCACCAACACAAATACGGTTACGCAGGTGGCGGCGATATAGAGCATACGGTCCTTCGTGCTCGTAAACGCGGGAAGAAGATACAGCCGTAGCCGCCAAAAGCGCGAAAGCGCTAAGATGAATGCGGAGAGGGTAAGCAGCACCATAATTGAAGCGGTAAGCCCCAACTGCGCATTGCCATGCACATCGGCGCCAATCCGCCGCACCAAAAACCATCGAATAGCCTGCATCAACATAAGCAGCAGAATAGAATTTATCAGTGTGAGCGTGCGGGACTTGGTATTTGCCATGCAAAGCTTCCCTCCCTTAAAAAACGCATCGAACCGCTGCGTTGCAGTATGCGCATAAATTACATACGTCAAAAATATGTTGCAGCAAAGAGCTAAGCCCAGGCTGTACGGTGTCTGGTATCATTATATCAAAACTTCGGGCAAGATACCAGAAAGGACTAAAAAATCGGGGACAAAAATAGCAGCGGATGATACAGCACCATCGCATACCGACGATAAAGACTGCTATGCCGTGCATTATTATGCCATGTTTGTAACAAATAGTTTATGTAAATACCACAAAATTTTTAAAATACCCTGTAACGGCTTGCCAAAAGGGAAAGGGGTTTATATAATTTAAAGATAAGTTCGTTTAAATGAGGAGGAACCATAATGAATGCAAACTCCGCACAGATCCTATTTTCAATGGGAATGTATCTTGTGCTGATTATCACAGTAGGGCTTGTAGTCTCTAAAAAATCCAACCAGAGCACCGAGAACTTCTTCTTGGGGGGAAGAAGCCTTGGTCCATGGGTAACGGCGATGAGCGCCGAAGCCTCCGACATGAGCGGCTGGCTCTTGATGGGTCTGCCCGGCGTCGCATACTGGTGCGGGTTGAGTGATGCGGTCTGGACCGCGATCGGCCTTGGAATCGGCACCTACATAAACTGGCTGATTACCGCAAAGCGCCTTCGCCACTATTCCGTGGTTGCCAACGACTCCATTACCCTGCCCGACTTTTTCAGCAACCGCTTTAAAGAGAAAAAGAAGGTTATTATGCTCATTGCCGCGCTGTTTATTCTGGTGTTCTTCACCGTATATGCTGCAAGCTGCTTTGTTACCTTCGGCAAGCTGTTCTCGACACTGTTTAACCTTAATTACACCCTGATGATGATTTTGGGCGCGATTTTCGTAATTCTATATACCTTCCTCGGCGGCTTTCTTGCTGAGAGCGTGTGCGACTTTGTGCAGGGCATTATTATGATTATCGCTCTGGTTGCAGTGCTTACGGCAGGAACACTCGCGGCAGGCGGCCCTGCGGGCGTACTCGCCAATATTAACGAAATTCCGGGTTTTCTTAATTTTTTTGGTATTGCAACGCCCGAGGTTACCGATGGCGTGCAGAACCTTTCGGCCACAGGTGCACCGCTGTTTGGCTCTGCGGCACCGTACGGCTTTTTAACGATTCTTTCGACGATGTCGTGGGGACTTGGCTACTTCGGTATGCCGCAGGTACTCCTGCGTTTTATGGCAATCCGCAAGCCGTCCGAGGTAAGAAAGTCAAGGATTATTGCGACGGTATGGTGCGTTATTTCGCTGATTGCCGCGGTTTGCATCGGTTTAATCGGCCGTTCGCTTTATCCTTCGGATCTTTTGACCGCATCCGGTGCTGAAAGTGTGTTTGTTCTGATGAGTACTCGTTTGATGCCGCCACTGGTTGCGGGTGTTATGATGGCGGGTATTCTTGCCGCTACCATGAGCTCGTCCGATTCGTACCTGCTTATCGCATCCAGTGCCGTAAGTAAGAACGTCTACCAAGGCATTTTTAAGAAGGATGCAACCGACAAACAGGTGATGACGCTTTCGCGCATTACGCTGGTTATTATTACGGTAATCGGCATCCTCATCGCGCTTGACGAAACCAGCATCATCTTCCAGGTGGTGTCGTTTGCATGGGCAGGGTTTGGCGCGACGTTCGGCCCGCTGATGCTCTTTTCGCTGTTTTGGAAGCGCACCAACCGTGCAGGTGCAATTGCCGGTATGGTTACGGGCGCCGGCATGGTGTTTTTGTGGAAGCTTGTCATCCGTCCCATAGGCGGGGTGTTTGGAATTTACGAGCTTCTGCCCGCATTCCTGTTCTCCTGCATCGCAATTGTGGTGGTTTCGCTTGCTACAAAGCGGCCCTCTGCCGAAATCGAGCAGGAATTTGAGCTTGCTAGAACGATGCAGGACTAAAATATAAAGACGGTAAACAGATTACACATAAAGGCGGCATCAAGATCCATGTTTGGACTTTGATGCCGCCTTTAATTTTTGGCAAATACAGGCGGTTGTGATTGTATGTTTTTTTAAGGCATGGTACAATAATAATTACCATATAACAGGCACAAAGGCTTACCTGTGCGATGCGTGGCATTACCGTAACGATTGTCTGGAGGAATGCAAAAATGGCAAAGCAGGTCTTTGAAACCACACGCTTTGAGCGCCTCTCCTACGGCGGATTCTTTCTCGGGCAGAACATCATCTATGCACTGCAGTTCCAGTTTCTTACCTACTTTTATACCGAAAGCGTGGGGCTTACGCTTTCCTCTACCGCGGCAATGCTGCTGATTTCGCGCCTTTGGGATATCTTTGACGATCCGCTGGTTGGCGCGATTGTGGACAGGGTTAACCTCAAGAGCGGAAAATACCTGCCGTGGCTGCGGCTTGTCACCTATACCGTTCCGCTTTCACTGGTGTTTGTGTTTGTGAACATCGGCAGCATTGTTGCGGCAACCGGTACCGCAAAGCTTGCGTTTGCCTATGTTACATATATCGTATGGAGCGTGCTGTATACGTTTTCCGATTCTCCTATTTTCTCGCTAGCCACCGTTATGACCTCGCAGATGCACGAGCGCGACCGCCTGATCTCCTACGGGCGTTTTGCGGCGGCGCTTGCCGCTATCCTGACGGCGGTATTTATGACACTCAAGGCAGGGGCCGGATGGACGGGAGCCATCGCCATCTACATGGCGTTTTCGTTCCTTGTGATGTTCCCGCTGCAGTTTACCGCAAAGGAGCGGGTGCAGCATAAACGCAGTGAGGATATTTCAATCCTTAAAATATTTAAATGCCTGTTTCAGAACAAATATCTGCTTATCTACTATGTCGGCTTTTTTGCCATTAGTGCGGTAAACACGCTGCAGCCCATTGCACCATATTTCTGCAACTCAAACCTTGGCGACGAGGAGATGCTCACCATCGTGCTGGGCCTAAGCGTACTGCCAATCCTTATTGCAGCGCCAATGCTGCCATTTTTTATCAGCCGCTTCGGCAAAAAAAGGCTTACCATCTATACCTCGCTTGCGGCGATTGTGCTAAGCGTAATCCAGTATTTTATGGGGTACGCAAACTTTCCGCTCTTTTTGGCATTTACGGCGCTGCGTGTATTATGCATGCAGTTCCCGCTGCTCATTTATGGCATGTTCACCGCCGATTGCATTGAATACGGTGCATACATCACGGGTGAACGTACCGAAGCAATCGCATTTTCGGTGCAGACGCTTATCACAAAGCTGGGCGGTACGGTGTGCAACACCATCTGCCTGCAGCTTCTTATTTTGTTTGGGTATGCCCAGCAGAGTGCTACGCAGACCAGAGCCGCGCTCGACGGAATTTGGAAGATACTTACCCTTGTGCCCGTCGCGGGCTTTGCTGTTATGATTATCATTATGCTGTTCTTCTATAAGCTTCGTGAGGAAGATGTACAGAAGATTATGCGTATCAACCGCGGCGAAGAGGTAAAGGAGGTGCTGACTCTATGAGTAAGATTACGCCAAACAGCACGGTTGCCGAGGTGCTGCAAAACCCTGTGGGGCATGATGTAATAAAGCTTGCGCTTACCCAAATGGGCAAAAGCATGCGCCTTGTGCAAAACCCGCTGGTGGGCTCGATGCGCATCAAATCGCTTCCCGTGTTGTCGCGTGGTGCGGTGGACGACGCGTTTGTAAGCACGCTAGTTAATCTGTTAAACACTGCGCCGCCGCCTGAGCCGCCCTACTCTGACCCGCCCGCGCGCGCATGGTGGAAGGAAGCGGTGGTATATCAAATCTACCCGCGCAGCTTTCAGGACTCAAGCGGCGACGGCATCGGTGATCTTGCGGGCATCCTTGCAAGGCTCGATTACCTCAAGGAGCTTGGGGTGGACGTCATCTGGTTATCGCCCATCTACGATTCGCCCAACGACGACAACGGCTACGATATCCGCGACTATAAAAAGATTATGCAAGAGTTTGGTACGATGCAGGACTTTGACCGCCTGCTTACCGAAGTGCATAACCGCGGCATGCGTCTGATTATGGACCTGGTAATCAACCACACCTCGGATGAACATACTTGGTTTGCCGATGCGTGCCAAAACCCTAAGTCGCCCTACCGCGATTATTATATTTGGCGCACTACACCCGATGAGCATACCCCGCCCAACAACTGGACATCGTTATTTCGCGGCAGCGCATGGAACTACTATCCCAAGGCAGGCGCCTGGGCGTTACACCTTTTCTCTAAAAAGCAGATGGATTTAAACTGGGATAACCCCGCGCTGCGCGAAGAGCTGTACGACATGATAAACTGGTGGCTTCAGAAGGGCATTGACGGATTCCGGCTGGATGTCATCAATTTTATCTCCAAAACCCCATCCCTACCCGATGGCAGCCCCGTATTGGGCGAGCTTTCCGGCTTTTGCGGGGTAGAGCACTACTTCCATGGCCCGCACCTGCACGATTATCTCAAAGAGCTGCGCTGGAATACCTTTGCGAATTTTGATGCAATGACGGTGGGTGAGACCCCGATCATGGGCATGGAGATGGCGCGCTTGCTTACCGATGAGCGGCGTGCCGAGCTTGATGCGGTGTTCAATTTTGAACATCTCGAAACACCCGGCAAACGCCGGTTTGATGATTACCGCTACGATCTTACCTTTCTCAAACAGCACTGGAGCGAGTGGCAGCGAAGTCTTGGCAACGCCTGCTGGCAGACGCTGTTTTACGATAACCACGACAACCCCCGCATGGTAAGCAAGGTAAACCCCGACGAGCAGTATCGCGAGGCGGTGGCAAAATGCCTTGCCGTCCTTCAATTTACCTTGCGCGGCACGCCGTTTCTCTATCAGGGGCAGGAACTCGGCATGACAAACGCCCGGTTTGCTTCGATAGATGAAATACGGGATGTCGAAAGCCGTAACCTCTATGCAGAGCTGATTGAACAAGGCAAAACACAGGAGGAAGCCATGGCGGTCATCCGTGCCGGTACGCGTGACCATGCCCGCACCCCCATGCAATGGGATGATTCCGAGCATGCTGGCTTTACGATCGCAACCCCTTGGCTGAAGGTAAACGAAAACTACCGGGTTATCAACGCAGCGGCACAGCAGCAAGACGAAGATTCGGTGCTTAGCTTTTACAAAAAGGCAATCGCCCTGCGCAGAGAATGTGCATCGCTAATCTATGGCGAGTTTGTTCCCGTTAAGACGGCAAAGAGCTTGTTTTGCTATTATCGTGTGCTCGACAGCAAGCGATATTACATCGAACTTAACCTTACCGAACGCGTCCAAAGGCGGCCGGTGAACACCGCCTTGTATACCCTAATGCTTGCAAACTATGGTACACCGACAAAGGAACTGCGCCCATACGAGGCTATAGTATACCGCTGCGAATAAGCTTTCGCTGCGAATATGGTCTGATAACGGCGAACCGATGGAGATTGCAGTGCCGCCCTTATCCTGCGGGAAAGCTTTTGCTTTTTTTACCGAAACCGTGGTATAATATCTCCACAAGCACATTTTAAGCTTTGCTTTGAATCAACTTGCCAAAGCAGGGATGGTATATTAAACCCATAATGACTGTTTTACAGTCATTACCCGTATGAATCGCCTTTGGCAGCAAAGAACGCACGGGCGTATAAAAATGTAAGCTTATTAAAAGGCGGCCGTCCTTGGATGGGCCGCCATGCTAGCACCCCAATAGTTTTATCTGGGCGAAAGGATGTTATTGATGGCAAAGAAATTTTATCTTACCACAGCAATTACCTACACCTCGCGCAAGCCACATATCGGCAACACTTACGAGATTGTACTCTCGGATGCGATTGTGCGCTTTAAGCGAATGCTGGGGTACGATACCTATTTTCTTACCGGTACCGATGAGCATGGGCAAAAGATTGAGGAAAACGCCATACAAAACAATATGTCGCCCAAACAATATGTGGACAAGATCGCAGGTGAGGTTAAGGATATCTGGGATTTGATGAACTCTTCTTACGACCAGTTTATCCGAACCACCGACGAGAAGCATATCAAGGGCGTACAGAAGATATTCAAAAAGCTATATGATCAGGGCGATATCTATAAAAGCTCCTACGAGGGCAACTACTGTGTGGCGTGCGAGTCGTTTTTTACTGATACACAGCTTGCGGAGGGTGTGTGCCCCGACTGCGGCGGCCCGGTAAAGCTGACCAAAGAGGAGGCCTACTTCTTTCAGATAAGCAAATATCAGGACAGGCTGATGAAGCATATCGAAGAAAACCCCGACTTCATCTGTCCCGAGTCTCGCAAGCGCGAGATGGTTAATAACTTTCTAAAGCCGGGCTTGCAGGATCTGTGCGTATCGCGCACCTCGTTTCAGTGGGGTGTGCCGGTAACGTTTGACGAGCGCCATGTTGTGTATGTATGGATTGATGCGCTCTCAAACTATATCACAGCGCTTGATTATGATGCCGACGGCCCCGGCGAGCTTTACGAAAAGTATTGGCCCGCGGATGTTCATGTCATTGGCAAGGATATTCTGCGCTTTCATACAATCTATTGGCCTATCCTTCTTATGGCGCTCGGCGAGCCGTTGCCAAAGCAGGTGTTCGGGCATCCGTGGCTGCTTTCGGGGGTTGATAAGATGAGCAAGTCGAAGGGCAACGTCATGTATGCCGATGACCTTGTGCGTCATTTTGGCGTGGACGGCGTGCGCTACTATCTGCTTAGTGAAATGCCCTATGCAAACGACGGAACCATCACCTACCAAAACATTATTGCGCGGTATAACTCGGACCTTGCAAACACGCTTGGCAATCTGGTGAACCGTACCGTCGCGATGCTTCACAAATACTTTGACGGCACCGTTGCAAAGCCTGCCTTGCAGCCCGAGCCGCTGGATGCCGAGCTTGCGGACTCTGCGCGGCAAGCGGTACAGCGTTTTGTCGAGCGGATGAACGCTTACAAAACTGCCGATGCGCTGGATGCCGTGATGGATGTTGCGCACCGCAGCAACAAGTATATTGACGAAACCATGCCGTGGGCGCTTGCCAAGGACGAGGATAAGCGGCAGCGGTTGGCCGCTGTTTTATATAACCTTGCGGAGAGCATTCGCTTTATCGCGGTAATGATAGCCCCGCTGCTGCCCGAAACGGGTGCGGCAATCCTTGCGCAGCTTGGCGGCCCTGCGGGTGACTATGCATCGCTTGCGTCGTTTGGCGCGATGGATTTGTATACGGTAGGCGCGGCAGTGCCGCTGTTTGCCCGCATTGATGAGCCAAAGAAGCTTGCTGAGCTTGATGCGGAACTTGCCGCAGGGGCTCCTGCCGGGCAATCCGACAAGCAACCGGAGCAGAAAAAAGCGGCAGAAGAAATCCCAGGGGTAATCACCATCGATGATTTTGCAAAGGTTGCTTTGTGCACCGCGCAAATTAAGGCGTGCGAGCCGGTGGAAAAGAGCGATAAGCTCTTAAAGCTGACGCTGGATGACGGCACAGCGATGCGTCAGGTGGTTTCAGGCATTGCACAATGGTACAAACCGGACGACCTGATTGGCAAGAAGGTAATTGTGGTTGCGAACCTAAAGCCCGCCAAACTGCGCGGTGTGGAGTCTAACGGTATGATTCTTGCCGCCGACGTTGCGGGACGCGCCGCCGTTGTGTTTGTGGATGCATCGGTGCCAAACGGCTCGACGGTTCGGTAGCAGCGAAGTGGATTACCATGACATTTGATACGAAAAGATGCAAAGAGTCAAGGCTTGCTGTGCAGCGAAAAACTTCGCCTTAGCATACCAAGCTTTGGCTCGCAACATGTTTCACGGCAAAATCAAAAACATCTTTTTTGATGGGTGCAGTGAACATTATCTAAGAAAGGAACATGAATGAACAATATCTTTGATTCGCACGCGCATTATGATGATGAACGCTTTGATGAGGATAGAGATGAGCTGCTCGCCCGGGCGCTGAAGGCTGGCGGCGTGCGCGCTGTCATCAATGCGGGGGTGGATATGCGCACAAGCCAAATTGCTTTGCAGTACGCGGGACAGTACGAAAATATCTATTGTGCAGTGGGAATCCATCCGCAGGCGGCAGAGGAATATACTCCGCAAAACCTTAGCATACTCGAAGAGCTGTGTAACGAGCCTAAGGTGGTTGCCATTGGAGAGATCGGTCTGGACTACTACTATGAGCAGCCCGACCGCGACACGCAAAAGGCAGCGTTTGCCGCGCAGCTTTCGCTTGCAAGGCAGCTTTCAAAGCCCGTTATCATCCATAACCGCGACGCGACTGCCGATATGATACTGCACCTGAAGAAGTTTCGGCCTTGCGGTGTAATGCACTGTTTTTCGGGCAGCGCCGAAATCGCCAAAGAGCTGCTTGCCATGGGGTTGTATCTTGGCTACACCGGGATCGTTACCTTTTCAAACGCGAAACGTGTACTGGAAGCGGTGGCTGCAACACCGCTTGACCGCCTTTTGCTTGAAACCGACTGTCCATACATGGCGCCCGTCCCCCATAGGGGTACACGCAGTGACAGCCGTATGATTAAGCATACCGCGGAAAGAATCGCCGAAATCAAGGGTATCCCTACGCAGGAGCTTATCGATATCGCCACCGAGAATACCTGCCGCCTGTTCGGCGTAGACCTCGGCGGGCATACCGATACCTGATGGTGTGCGGGATGAAATGGCTGACAAAACCTCGTGCCGCTGTGGGTGTTGCGGCAATCAATGCATTTATCATCGTCATCAGGTTGCTTGTTATTGTACGGGTGCTGCCCTATAATCTGATGGGCGGCGGGCGTTTAATGAGCTACGAGGCAGCGGCAACCATGTCGGTGATTACCATCATGGTACTGTTGTTTGTCACGCTGCTTGCTCTGGCGGCAGGCGGGATTATCCGCTTAAATGGGTACCGCAACGCGCTGCGGGTATTTTTGCTTGCGTTTTTTGTGTTCTTTTGCTTTCATGTGCTGCTTGGTTTCGTGAGTACGATGTGGCTTGAACGCTACATCATCAGTACGGCAAACCTTGTAGTTGCACTGCTGGTTTTGCGTTTGGCGCATCGCGATAGAGAGGATGAACTATGATGCTTTTGCTTTCGCTGTTTGTGTTGTGTGCAGGGCTGTTTCAACTGCTCGCACCGCAGGTATGGTATGAGATAACCCAAGGATGGAAGTCCTATAGCGCTGCCGACCCATCCGACCTGTTCATCAAGGTAACGCGCATCACCGGCGCGGTATTTGTCTTCGTTGGTCTGGGCGGCGCAGTGTTAAGTTTTGTCCTGTAACAGCGAATCTGTGTAAAATAAAGACCCGGCCTGCGGAGGCCCAAACCCTTGTCTCTCACGCAATAAAAAAGTCCGTACCGGTAACCATCGGTACGGACTTTGCTGTTTATGAGGTAATAAAGCTTGTTGCTTGAAGATGTTACTTAATGTCTGCTGAATAATTCAGAACTGCAGCCGCTGTGCGGCGTGAAAAGTATTTTTGAATTAAGGAAGTGCAAGGTTTTTAAAAAAAAATCCAGATTCATAGACATCAAGGAATTCCTGTATTGATAAAAAGGGCTTGTCCCAACCGTTTTTATCAATTGTGTGCTTTGGCATAGGCGTTACTTAAATGTACCGAATTCCTGTACGGCGTAGGCGACCTGACCTTTGCCCTGCACATAGCCGTAGTATACGCCAATACCTACATGGGTATAGACCTCCCGCACCATGTTCTCGTAATGGCCGGGGCTGTTGGTCCACAAATCCATAAAGTATGTGGAGCTGGGTGCCATGCCGGTGGTCTTGGCAAGGTTTTCGCCCAGATACGAGTATCCGCTGAGCGGAACCTCTACCTTAAACACGCTGTCCCATGCGCCGCCGTCGGGTCGGGAGTGCGCAAAGTAGTTGTAATCGTACATCTCTTTTGCGCGGATGCGCGCACCCGCCGAAAGCGAGGAGCTCTTTTTCAGTTCACTGAGTCCCTGCGATACCCGCAGCTCGTTGAGCTGATTAAAGATTTCATCCTCGACGCTGGAATAAAAACTGGTGTTAGAAGACTTGGAAGTGTCATCGCTCAGGCGCGGGCCGTAATCCACCTCGGTGCCGGAGGCAGGCTTGGACGAAGCTGCGGCAGAGCTTGCTGCCTTAGAGCTGCTGGCTTTGGAAGAGGTGCTTGGCGCTGCTGCCTTAGAACTCGCAGCCTTAGAGGAGCTTGCAGCCTTGGAGGAACTGATAGCCTTCGAAGAGCTTGCCGCCTTAGACGACGGGCTTTCCGGCTTTGCCTCCTTGATGGATGAGGTTTTGTCAGACGCTGTGCTCTGCTGCGCTTTGGATGCATCATCCTCCAGGATAGAGGAAGGGATGCCCGATGTCGTACCGCCCACTGCCGGTTCTTCCATAACGATGTTTTCGGATGAGGGGTCAGACAATGATGAATCAACAACCGTGCCATCATCGGCACAGGAAAACAGCAAGAGAGAAAGAGCCATCAGCAGGCAGGGAACGACAACAAGGCGTTTTGTGGTTCTTCGCATTGATATCATCCTTTCCCAGTGATTATAGTATGTTTCGGCTAATAATAAGAATAGTTTAGCCAAAACAGAATGTTGCGGCTCATTGTACACGTAACACCGTATCTGTAAGCAGAGTATCGGTGCAAGCGGGGGTAGGGGATGCTGCCGCAACAAGTTAGTTTACATTTTAGCACAGTTTACATAAAAGCTCAAAATAAAATATTACCATTCCTTTGCTTCTTGCGTGTTCCCGCTGATATAGAGCAAAAACCTTGCAGATATGGTGGATTTACAAATAGATTGTTTTTTTTGTTCTGGTTTTTTGTTATAATATGAACAAATTTAAAAATAGCGAGGGAGGACATGCTGTGTTTAACGAATTGGTGCTGCATAACCGAAGCTACCGCAGTTTTGCCGAGGATCATCCGGTCGGACGGGATGACCTGTTTTGGCTTGTGTCGCTTGCGCGCCTTTCCCCCTCGGCAGGCAACATTCAGCCGCTCAAGTATTTTTTAAGCAGCGAGCAGCAGACAAACGAGCTGATCTACCCGCTGCTCAGGTGGATGGACGGCAATCGCGGCAAGGATGGCTGCGAGCACGGAAAGCCCGCGGCATACATCTGTATGTTTGTGGATATGAACCTTGTACCGGTACAATCCTCCGCCTATGTAGATGCCGGCATTGCGGCACAGACCATTCTGCTTGGTGCGTGCGAAAAAGGTCTGGGCGGATGTATTGTTACTGGCTTTGACCGAACCCGCCTCAAGCAAGCGCTGATGGTAACAATCGGCGCGTATGAACCATTGCTTATCATCGCGCTGGGCAAGCCGTATGAGGATATTACGCTAGAGGAATCGGGCTATGATACCGGGTGTTACCGAAACGAGCAAGGCGTGCGCCATGTGCCGAAACGTCAGCTGGCCGATATCGTCATCGGTATATAAGAAACGACAAAGCAATACGATAAAATGAAAGGGTTGAAACTATGTCGAAATTTATTCCGGAGATACAGGGAACCCTGCGCAAGTTTATGCTAAATGTTCCTGAAGAGATACGAGAAGCAAGCGGTATTCGCATCTTTGGCAAACGAATCCGCTCCATCGTCTTTACCACCGATATCTGCATCATCCGCAACATCAATGCCGATGCGGTCATTGCGGTATACCCGTTTACCCCGCAGCCCGTTATTACGCAGGCGGTAATGCTGGCGGCGGATATCCCCGTGTTCTGCGGCGTAGGCGGCGGCCTTACACAGGGTACACGTGTGATTAACCTTGCTCTGCACGCAGAGTTTCAGGGCGCCATTGGCGTGGTGCTTAATGCGCCCACCTCCAACCGTTCACTCAAACGGGTAAAAGAGCGTATTGACATCCCCATCGTGATTACCGTTGTAAACGAGCAGGACGATATCGGCGCACGTCTGGAAGCGGGGGCGGATATCCTAAACGTATCGGCCGCCTCTAAAACACCCGGCATTGTGGCAAAGATACGAGAGGAGTTCCCTCTTGTGCCTATAATTGCAACCGGCGGCCCCACAGTCGAGAGCATTAAACGCACCATCGCGGCAGGCGCAAATGCCATTACCTGGACTCCGCCCACAAGCGGTGAAATCTTTACCCAAGTAATGGACGAGTACCGCGCGGGCAAGCCTCACCCCTAAGGCCGGGAGATTGATGCCGCCCCAGTGAATTATACAATCTACACAGTCGCCGTAAAAAAGCGGGCGAGAAGTTGTGCTAAGCTACAATGTTGCAGCAGTCATGTATTTTTATGCACATAACTCTTGTAAATTGCAGTTTTTAATGTATAATTATTAACATCATAGATTGTTTACACATTTTAATACAACTACGCAGGACGCAGATGAACCGGTCTGCAACTTTACATTATTGAAGTGAGGTTTTTATGTATGCAGAAGTTTAACAAGGTAGTGCTCGCGTACTCCGGCGGGCTGGATACGTCGATTATTATTCCGTGGCTCAAGGAAAACTACGGCTGCGAGGTAATCGCCGTTGCGGCGGATGTCGGGCAGGGCAAGGAACTGACGGGCCTTAACGAAAGGGCGATTAACACCGGCGCATCCAAGCTGTATATCGAGGATTTAACCGACGAGTTTGTCAATGACTATATCTTTGAGACGCTCAAAGCAGGTGCCGTATACGAAAACAAATATCTGCTCGGAACCTCGTTTGCGCGCCCCATCATCGCAAAGCGCATTGTTGAGATCGCCCTTGCGGAAGGCGCGGATGCAATCGCGCACGGCTGCACCGGTAAGGGCAACGATCAGGTGCGGTTTGAGCTTGCCATCAAGGCGTTTGCCCCGAATATGCCGATTGTTGCACCCTGGAGAACCTGGGAGCTTAAAAGCCGCGAGGATGAGATTGCGTATGCCGAGGAACGCAATGTGCCCATTACCATTACCAGAGAGACCAACTACTCCAAGGATATGAACATCTGGCATCTTTCGCATGAGGGGCTTGATTTGGAAGACCCCGCAAACGAGCCGGATTATGATAAGATTTTGGAGCTTGGCGTTTCGCCGGAAAAGGCACCCGACAAGCCAACCTATGTCAGCATCGGGTTTGAAAAAGGCGTGCCGGTCAGCGTGGACGGCGAGAAGCTGCCGGGAACCGACATCATCAAAAAGCTCAACAAGCTGGGCGGTGCAAACGGTATCGGTATTGTGGATATGGTGGAAAACCGTCTGGTTGGCATGAAGAGCCGCGGCGTGTACGAAACCCCCGGCGGCACCATTCTTTATCACGCGCACGAGGTGCTCGAGAGCATCTGCCTTGACCGCGATACCCAGCACTATAAGCAGCAGGTTGCGATTAAGTTTGCCGAACTTGTATATAACGGCCAGTGGTACACACCGCTGCGCGAGGCGCTGAGCGCGTTTGTAGACACCACACAGGCTACCGTTACGGGTGAAGTAAAGGTAAAGCTTTACAAGGGCAATATTATTAACGCGGGCGTAACAAGCCCCTATACGCTGTACAGCGAGGATATCGCCACCTTTGGTGAGGATGAGGTTTATAACCAGAACGACTCCGCAGGCTTCATTAACCTGTTTGGCCTGCCCATTAAGGTAAAGGCGTTGGCGGAAGGTAAACAGTAGGGCTTGTTTTTCTCACATATTCCTTAACAGAACAAAATGCACAATGCACAATGCACGGGGCGACCATTGGTCGCCCGCAGTGTTTCACGGGCAAAAGGCTGATAGCCCACCCCTTACGGGCTGAAATAATTCAAACCAAGCAAACACAGAATAAGGAGAACTTAACGATGAAGCTGTGGCAGGGACGTTTTTCCAAGGAGGTCGATTCCGCGGTCAATGACTTTAACTCCTCCATTTCGTTCGATGCGCGCATGGTGCGGCAGGATATTATGGGCAGCATCGCCCATGCTGCCATGCTTGGCGAAACCGGTGTTATTGATAAAAACGAGGTGGAGCAGCTTTGTGACGGTTTAGCGCAGCTGCTGGACGATCTTGAGCGCGGCACGCTTATAATTGATCCTGCCTCGGAGGATATCCACACCTTTATCGAAGGGGAGTTGACCGCGCGGCTTGGGGATGCGGGCAAGCGTCTGCACACCGCACGCAGCCGAAACGATCAGGTGGCACTTGATTTACGGATGTATCTCAAGGACGAGATTGCGGGACTTAAGGCGCTTGTAGTGGGGCTGGTTGATGCGGTGCTTGCGCAGGCCGTGCAGCACACCCAAACGGTACTGTGCGGGTATACCCATCTGCAGCGCGCGCAGCCTATTACCTTTGCGCACCATTTGATGGCGTATGTGCAGATGCTGCTGCGCGACCTTGACCGTCTTGGCCACGCCTATGCGCAGTGTGATGTTATGCCGCTTGGCAGTGGTGCACTGGCGGGAACCACCTATCCCATCGACCGTCTGCTTACCGCACAAAAACTTGGGTTTTCGCAGGTGTCCCGCAACTCGCTCGACGGCGTATCCGACCGCGATTTTGTCATAGAGCTTGCGGGCGCGCTGTCAATTTTGATGATGCACCTGTCGCGGTTTAGTGAGGAGATTATTCTGTGGTGCTCGTGGGAGTTTAAGTATATCGAGCTTGATGATGCTTACGCCACCGGCTCAAGCATCATGCCGCAGAAAAAGAACCCCGATATTGCCGAGCTTGTGCGCGGGAAAACGGGGCGGGTATACGGCGATTTGGTTACCCTGCTTTCGATGATGAAATCGCTGCCCCTTGCCTATAACAAGGATATGCAGGAGGATAAGGAAGCGATCTTTGACGCGGTGGATACCGCAAAGCTCTGCCTTGAAACCTTTGCCCCCATGATTGCAACGATGCGCGTGCTGCCCGAGAATATGCGTGCGGCCGCGGCGAAGGGCTTTATTAATGCCACAGACTGTGCGGACTATCTGACCAAAAAAGGGATGCCGTTTCGCGACGCGTATAAGGCGGTAGGCAGCCTTGTGGCATATTGCATCCAAAAAGGCCATACACTGGAGAGCCTTTCGCTGGACGAATATAAGGCGATATGCGCACTGTTTGATGAGGATATCTATGGTGCCGTAGACCTTCTTACCTGTGTGCGGGGCAGAAACATCATCGGTGGCCCTGCGCCGGAACAGGTGAGCGCGGAGATTGCACGTGCAAACGAGACATTGAATACGTACCGTTCATAGAGAAGGGGACAGACGATGAGCAGACAGAAGAATAAGGGCTATTTTGAGGAGATCATCGAACTCAACGGAATCCGGCAGTACCTGCTGCATGTACCGTCGCAGCAAAAGGCGGTTATCCTCCACCTGCATGGCGGGCCGGGGCAGTCGCAGGCGCACTATGCTTTTTGCACGAGGGCGCAGCGTGACTACGCCACGTATGTTTATTACGATCAGCGCGGCGCTGGTAAAACGCAGCAGCTAAGCAAAACACCGACTGCAGACATAACGCTTGAGCACCTTATTGAGGATTTACGGCTCACTATTCAGCATGTAAAGGAACGGTATGCTACCGAGAATGTGGTGCTGCTGGGTCATTCGTGGGGCTCGGTGCTCGGAACAAGTTACATCCTGCACTACCCGGGCGATGTAAAGGGCTTCATCGGTGTGGGGCAGGTGGTAGATTTATTAAGGGGCGAGCAGATTGGTGTTGAAAAGCTCAAAGAGATAATAGAGCGCAAAGGAAGCAAACATGACCTTAAGGCTCTTGCCCGTCTTGCAAACTACCCCTGCGGCGATTCGACGAATGAGTTTATCAAGCAGCTTGGGCGTGTTCGCTCGTTACAAAGCAGGTACGGCCTTGCGGTTCATGTTCCGCGTGTGCTGAAGGCGGCAATCAAAAGCCCGATTTTTCGCCCTGCGGATCTCGTTACCCTTGCGTCCTCGTTTAAGCCAAACTTAAAGCTAATTGAATCACTGCTGCACTACAGCATTCTGTCGATTTCGGATTATCAAACGCCCGTCTGCTTTGTGCTGGGCGAAAACGACTGGCAGGTACCAAGCGTACTTGCGGCAGAGTATTTTGAGGGCATCAACGCCCCGTTTAAGGAACTGCATTGGGTAAAGAACGCGGGGCATATGACCGATTTTGACAACCCGTACGGCTTTCACGAAGCGGTTGAGGCATGCTTGCGAGGGATATTTGCAGCAACAATAAACAACGATTAGGCGGCATAAATCATGAAGAAAAAGGTTTTTATCGACGGGCGGGAGGGAACGACCGGCTTGCAGATTGTACAGCGGCTGGAGCACCGGCCGGAGCTTGAACTGCTTGCTATCGACAATGCAAAACGCAAGGATGTTTCGGAGCGCAAGCGCCTTATTAACGAAGCAGATGTGGTATTTCTGTGTCTGCCCGACGATGCGGCAAGAGAATCAGTGTTGCTGGTGGAAAATGACAGCACCATTATTATCGATGCCTCTACCGCACACCGTACGCAGGCAGAGTGGGCATACGGCTTGCCGGAGCTTGACAGTGCGTTTCGCGGTGCCATAAAAGCAGGCAAGCGCATTGCGGTACCCGGCTGCTACGCTACGGGCTTTGTGTCAATTGTCTACCCGCTTGTGCAGCTTGGCATTCTGCCAAAGGACTATCCTGTCAGCGCATACGGTATATCGGGCTACAGCGGCGGCGGTAACAAGATGATTGCCGCGTATGAGGATGCAAACCGTGACAGGCAGTGCGACAGCCCGCGGCACTATGCGCTTTCGCTTACGCATAAGCATGTACCCGAGATGCACCGATATTCGGGGCTTGGGCATGCGCCGCTGTTTAGTCCCATTGTATGTGACTACTACAGCGGGATGACGGTAAGCGTGCCGCTTTATGCCGCTATGCTGCATGCCCGCCTTACCCCTGCCGGCCTTGCGGCGCAGTATGCCGCTTATTACGAGGGACAGCCGTTTGTAAGCGTGTTTGCGCATGATACGCTGGCGGACGGGGCAATCTATACTAATACCCTTTCGGGCACCAATCGGCTGGAGATTATTGTTTGCGGCAACGACGAGAACCTTACCGTTGTGTCTCGGTTTGATAATCTCGGCAAAGGAGCGTCGGGTGCTGCGGTACAGTGTATGAACATCGCACTCGGCCTGTGTGAGACAACAGGGCTTACATAGGGATTACGGACAGAGGGCTTTGAAAAAGCCGTTGCTCAGTGAACCATACATAGGCGTTTGCCCTGCAAAATAAGGGAATGGGGCAATGCAAAACGCGGGGAATTTTCCGCTTGGAAAGGACAGAGCAGGGATGGAGAGCAGGAACTTTATACCGGTGGACGGCGGGGTTACCGCCGCGAAGGAATTTTATGCAAACGGAATCAGCTGCGGCATCAAGCAGGCAATGAAATCGGCGGAGGTTGTTACCCATGCGGCTGTTGCGGCGAATGAACCGTCGCAAGAGCAGGATAAACCGATGAAACGTGATGTCGCTGCAATATTCAGCACGCGGCCTTGTGCCGCGGCTGCAGTCTACACCACCAACAAGGTAAAGGCGGCGCCGATACTGGTTACAAAGCAGCACCTTGCGCAGGGCAGCGCGCGTGCGGTAATTGTCAACAGCGGCAACGCAAACGCATGCAACGCTGACGGTATGGCGGTTGCAAACGAGATGTGCTCGCTGCTTGCGCATGCACTTTCCATCCGGTCGGATGAGGTGATTGTCGCCTCTACCGGCGTCATCGGCGTTCCGCTGCCGGTGGAGGTAATTGCGGCGGGTGTCGGCCACCTGTGCGCAGGGCTTTCTGCCGAGGGGGGCAGCCTTGCCGCGGAAGCGATTATGACCACCGATACCTTCTCAAAACAGGCGGCGATATCGTTTGAGCTTGACGGCGTTACCTGTACCATCGGGGCAATGGCCAAGGGCTCGGGCATGATTCACCCCAACATGGCGACGATGCTGGGCTTTCTCACCACCGATTGTGACATCACCCCCGAACTGCTGCAAGAGGCGCTTGCCGACTGTACGGCAGATACCTTTAATATGGTGAGTGTAGACGGCGACACCTCCACCAACGATATGGCGTGTATCCTTGCAAACGGCGCAGCGGGCAACGAGCGGATTTCTAAAAAAGGCTCTTCTTACGACACCTTCTATGCCGCGCTACTAAGTGTGACCACCGCACTTGCCAAGATGCTTGCGAGGGATGGTGAGGGTGCAACAAAGCTTATTGAATGCACGGTCAGCGGCGCACCCGATGCAGATGCCGCAAAGAAGGCGGCAAAAAGCGTAATCGGTTCAAGTCTTTTTAAGGCTGCAATGTTTGGCGGCGATGCAAACTGGGGGCGCATTTTATGCGCGCTTGGCTATGCGGACGCGGCATTTGCCATCGACAAAACCGAGATTACCATCGAAAGCGCTGCGGGCAGCGTTACGGTGTGCAGGCAGGGCGCGGGGGTAGCATTCTCCGAGGAGGAGGCGCTTGCGGTGCTTGGCGAGAACGAGATAAAAATCCTTATCAATCTGCATGACGGCGGGGCGTCCTCCACCGCTTGGGGCTGCGATTTGACCTATGATTATGTGAAGATTAATGGCGATTACCGTACCTGACGGCAGAAAGGGAAGGAGAAAAAACATGAAGATAACAAACAACGATAAAGCGCACGTACTGATTGAAGCCTTGCCCTACCTGCAAAAGTATTACAATAAGGTGATTGTCATTAAATACGGCGGCAACGCCATGCAAAGCGATGAGCTCAAACAAGCGGTCATGAGCGATATTGTATTGCTTTCGCTTGTGGGAGTAAAGATTGTGCTGGTGCACGGCGGCGGGCCCGAGATTACCGAGATGCTGGGCAAAATCGGCAAAGAGTCCCGCTTTGTGGGCGGGCTGCGCTATACCGACGAGGAAACTGCGGACATCGTGCAGATGGTGCTGGCAGGGCGCATCAACAAGGACCTTGTCAGCCTTCTAACAAGCCACAAGGGCAAGGCGATGGGACTGTGCGGTATTGACGGAAACATGATTACGGCTAAAAAGCTGGTTGCAGAGGAGGATCTCGGCTTTGTGGGCGAGATTGAACATGTGGATGTTAAGCCCATTCTCGACACCCTTGCAAACGGCTACATACCCGTTATTGCTACCGTAGCGTGTGACAGCTACGGCCAGGTTTACAACATCAACGCCGATACGGCGGCAGCGCGCATTGCGGCGGCGCTGGGTGCCGAGAACCTTATTTTGATGACCGATATCCGCGGTCTTCTGCGCGACAAGGACGATGAAAGCTCGCTGATACCCGTTGTCAACGTAAGCGAGGTACCGCATTTGGTGCGTCAGGGCATCATCTCGGGCGGTATGATTCCGAAGGTGGAATGCTGTGTGGAGGCGGTGCGGCGCGGTGTGCGCAAGACGTTTATCATCGACGGGAGAATCCCGCATTCCATCCTCATAGAAATGTTTTCAAACGAAGGCATCGGCACCATGTTTATTTAGATAAAGTAAGGAGTGCATCAGTATGCAAACTGCCACGAGTAAAACACAGGCAATCATCGGCGATTGTAATGATTATGTTTTAAATACCTACAACCGCTGCCCCGTAGCGTTGGTTAAGGGTGAACATGCCCGATGCACCGGAGCGGACGGCGAAGGGTACATAGACTTTACCAGCGGTATCGGCGTAAACGCACTGGGCTTTTGCGATGCCGAGTGGGCGCAGGCGGTAGCAAAGCAGGCGGCGACGCTAAACCATACCTCTAACCTGTTTTACTCCGAGCCGTGTATAAGGCTTGCAAAACGCCTTGCCGAGCTTACGGGCCTGAGCAAGACCTTCTTTGCAAACTCAGGAGCCGAGGCAAACGAGGGGCTCATTAAGCTTGCGCGCAAAAAAAGCTTTGACAAATACGGCGAAGGCAGAAGCCGTATTATTACGCTAAAGAACTCTTTCCACGGCAGAACGATCTCCACTCTGTCCGCCACGGGGCAGGATGTGTTTCGCAACTATTTTTCTCCGTTTACCGAGGGTTTTTCCTATGCTGACGCAAACGATCTGGAAAGCGTTAAGGCGCAGTGGGGCGACGATGTTTGCGGTGTGCTGCTTGAGGTTGTGCAGGGGGAAGGCGGCATTATACCGCTTGATCCTGCCTTTGTAAAGGCAATCGAAGCCCTGTGCCGCGAGAGGGATGCCGCCCTGCTTATTGACGAGGTACAGACCGGCATTGGACGCACCGGTACATTCTTTGCCTACGAGCAGTACGGCATATCGCCCGATGCGGTATCGTTTGCCAAGGGCATCGGCGGCGGCTTGCCCCTCGGCGGATTTATGGTAAACGAGCAGTACGCCGCTGTGCTGACACCCGGCACGCATGCCACGACCTTCGGAGGCAACCCCATTGCGTGTGCGGGCGCTTTGACGGTGCTTGACCGTGTATCCGACCCGGCATTCCTGTCGGAGGTCATAAAAAAGTCGGATTACATCAAAGAGCACCTGATTGCTATGCCGCATGTGACTGAACTTTCAGGACTTGGCCTGATGATTGGCATCTCGCTTTCGTGCAAAGCATCCGCCGCACAGCTTGCGGGGGCGTGCGCGGATAGCGGGCTGCTCATCCTTACTGCAAAGGCAAAGCTTCGTATGCTGCCGCCGCTTACAATCTCGTACGAGGAGATTGACGCAGGGCTTGCAATCCTTAAACAGGTTCTGCAAAGCGCGATGTAACGGGCATATACAACATCAGTACTATCTTAAAAGAGGTTTTTGCCAATGTGCAGAAACCCCGGAAGGGCAGTGATAACCCAATGAAGCATTTATTAAAGATGGCCGACCTTACCGGCGAGGAGATTACCGAGCTGCTAAACCTTGCCGACCAGCTAAAATATGAGCAAAAGCACGGCATTACCCACCACCATCTTGCGGGCAAGACGCTTGGCATGATCTTTCAAAAGGCGTCCACCCGTACGCGTGTATCGTTTGAGGTGGGCATGTACCAGCTTGGCGGGCAGGCGTTATTCTTAAACGCAAACGACATGCAGATAGGGCGCGGAGAGCCGGTGGAGGACACCGCACGCGTGCTTTCGCGCTACCTTGACGGCATAATGATTCGAACCTACAAGCAGCAGGAGGCCGAAGCGCTTGCGGAGTATGGCAGCATTCCCGTTATCAACGGGCTGACCGATTATGCTCACCCCTGTCAGGTGCTTGCCGACCTTATGACCATCCGCGAGTATAAGGGCGTGCTTAAAGGCCTGAAGCTGTGTTATGTCGGCGACGGCAACAACATGGCAAACTCGCTGATTGTGGGTGCGCTTAAATGCGGCATGACCGTTTCAGCGGCCACCCCAAAGGGCTACGAGCCCGCCGTGACGGTGCTTGACTATGCAGACACCACCGGCGCGTTTGCCCTGACAAACGACCCCAAAGAGGCTGCGAAGGATGCGGATGTCGTCATCACCGATGTGTGGGCGTCGATGGGGCAGGAGCAGGACGCGGTGCGCCGCCGTCAGGAATTCAAGGGCTTTATGGTGGATACACTTTTGATGCAGCACGCAAGGCCGGACGCTATCGTACAGCACTGTCTGCCCGCGCATAAGGGCGAAGAGATTGCCGCCGACGTGTTTGAAGCCCACGCCGCCGAAATCTTTGAGGAGGCCGAAAACCGCCTGCACGCGCAGAAGGCTGTACTCGTCAAGCTGATGGGCAGATAAATTGTTTGGCATACAGCAAAAGGCCGCATGGGGAAATTCCTCGTGCGGCCTTTTATTGTTTTGCTCATTGGCAGGCTTTTATACTTTACACATTAAAAAGTGCATGAATTTCCGTGCACGCGCGCAAAGCTGGGTTTTTGCCGGCGTTTACAGTAGGTCAATACACCTCCGGGCGTGTGGCAGGGTTTGCCTTGCGCACTTGTTTTCAGGTGGATTACTATATAATATACTAGTTTTGTGGTATACTAAACCTAATATGCGGTTGCCGGTTTACGGCAGGGTTTTTACCGAATTTGTCGACCGAACAACTGTAAACAATAAGCGGGCTTCCCCGTACGGAAGCGGAAAGGCGAGGGATAGTATGAACAGTTTACAAGACACCTACACACTGCACAACGGAGTGAAAATCCCCTGCGTTGGCTTTGGCACTTGGCAGATTCCCGACGGAGATGCTGCCTATACCGCGGTAACACAGGCAATCGAGTGCGGCTACCGCCACATCGATACCGCGGCTGCCTACGAGAATGAGGAGAGTGTGGGGCGCGCTGTGCGTGAATGCGGGGTAGACCGCAGCGAATTGTTTGTGACCACCAAGCTGTGGAACAGCGACCACGGGTACGACAACACCATGCGTGCCTTTGAGGCGAGCATGCGGCGTCTGGGGCTTGAGTATCTTGACCTGTATCTGATTCACTGGCCGGTTCCCGTCGGCCATAAGCACGATTATAAAGAACTCAACCGCGATTCATGGAGGGCGTTTGAGGAGCTTTACCATGCGGGACGCATCAAGGCAATTGGGGTAAGCAACTTTTTGGTGCATCATCTCAAGGACTTGTTTGAAACCTGCGAGATTAAGCCAATGGTAAACCAGATTGAGCTTCATCCCGAATACACGCAGGAGGAGCTTGCGCTGTTTTGCAAAAACAACAATATCGTTGTCGAGGCATGGAGCCCGCTGATGCAGGGGCGTATCTTCAAGCTGCCGCTGCTGCGTGAGCTTAGCGAAAAATACGGCAAATCGGTGTCACAGGTTGCGCTGCGCTGGTATGTACAAAAGGGAATTATTCCGCTGCCAAAGGCATCCAGCCGCGATCATGTTCTGCAAAATGGCGATATATTCGGTTTTGCTCTATCTGATGAGGATGTTGCAAAGATCGACGGTCTGGGCACCACAGGCAGAATCGGCTCCGACCCTGATAATATCAATTTCTAGCCAAAAAAAGTTAATCTTTCTGCAATATTCTTAATTGACGAAAGCTTCCAGATGCGTTATACTCTTTATTGAACAATTGTTCAATAAAGAGTGGAGGCATGGTTATGACAAAACGTACGGCGATCATCGGCGCGGGGCTTGCCGGTCTTAGCGCGGGCATTTACCTGCAGAAAAACGGCGTGCAAACCGAAATTTTTGAGATTTCCGGCCAAACGGGCGGTATGTGTACCGCGTGGCAGCGCGATGGCTATTGGTTTGACGGCTGCATTGACTGGATGGTAGGCACCAAACAGGGTGATGGATTTCACAAGCTTTACCTGGAAACAGGCGCGCTCACACCCGATACCGAGATCTATAACGCACCCAGCGTCTTAGCCGAGATTGGCGGCAGAATGTATGACATTCCGATGGATTTGGGTAGGTTTGAGTCCTTTCTGACAGCACTATCGCCGCAGGATGAAAAACCGATTAAAGGCCTCTGCAAAAAAATAAAAAAGATGGCCGAAACGCCGATGCCTACGGGTATTGTGGGTAGCTTTGGCGAAATGGTTGACATGCTTATATCCAGCAGCGGTTTTTTTAGCCTGGCGATAAGCGGCTCGGGCATAACGGTGGCCGACTATGCAAAGCGCTTTGCGAGCGATGAAATACGTGCCATACTTTACAATCTGATGCCGGCCGAGTTTTCTGTGTTGGCGCTTGTTTTGATGCTCGGCACACGCATGGGCGGCAATGCAGGCTACCCCATGGGCGGCGCGCGAGACGTAGCGCGGGGTATGACCGAACACTATCTCTCATTGGGCGGCACACTGCACCTCTCCACTAAGGTTGATAAAATTGAGGTAACAGACGGCAAAGCGACCGCAGTCGAGGCAAAAGGGGTACGCTACGAGGCGGATTCGGTCATTGCGGCCTGTGATATGTACGATACCATCTACCGCATGCTGGATGGAAAATACCGCCACACTAAGCTTGAGCAGATGCTGCGCGAGGCGCCGCTGTTTCCGCCGCTGTGTGTCGTATCGTTTGGCCTTTCTAAAAAGCTTGGTCTGCCCTATGCCGTAACATATGAATGCAAGGGCGAGATTGCGTGTGCGGGCGAGCCGGGAACGCCGGATTATATGGATGTGGACACACTTAGCATAAAGGCATTTGAGTTTGACCCATCCGCAGCACCCGAGGGACATACCAGTGCGGTGGCTATGTTTAGCGCGCCGCTGGATTACTGGAAGAACCTGCGTAACAGCGACATGGACGCTTACCGCAGACGCAAGGATGAGCTTGCCGCACAGGCCATACAGGCAATTGAAAAGCGTCTGCCGGGCTTCGCACAAGCCATTGTGGTGACCGATGTAGCAACCCCTGCCACCTATGTGCGCTATGCAAACCTTTACAAAGGCTCGTGGGAGGGCTTTGCGCCGACAGCTAAAACGGTTGGAAAACAGCTAAAACCTACGATTGACGGCGTAAAGGGGTTGTATCTTGCCGGCCAGTGGGTTACAGTAGGCGGCGGACTGTGTACGGCGGTGGGGTCAGGACGCAGCGCGGCCCTACAGACACTGAAATACCTGCGCTGAAAGAAGGAAATGGGGATGGGCATGAACAAACGCGAGCAGCAAAGACAGCGCCGCAGAGAAGAAATATTGCTGTGCGCCGCCGACCTGTTCATCACCAAAGGGTACGAGGCAACCGGTATCCGCGACATTGCCGCGCGTTTGAACATCAGCACCGGCCTGTTTTTTAACTATTTCGAGAGTAAGGAAAAGGCATATTTTGA
Source organism: Bacillota bacterium (assembly GCA_023421245.1). GTDB lineage: Bacteria > Bacillota > Clostridia > Oscillospirales > Ruminococcaceae > Acetanaerobacterium. The sequence goes on from JAEZTV010000015.1 coordinate 82,667, forward strand.
GCTGATTCAGATTGGCGTGCAAACGCCCCGGGTGCTTGTTGAGCAATGCATGAAGGAGCCCTCGCCCATCCAGGTATTTCGTGTAATTGCAAAAGAGATATTCGGCGCGCTCCGCGAAAGCTCGTTTACGGCAAAGATGTTTTTGCTGATGATGCAGGCTACCAATTCCGAAAGTTTGCCGGCATCGGTTAAAGAGCTGCTAAACGATTTTGACATGGTAACGCCGATGATTTCATTAGTCCGGCAGGGGCAGGCATTAGGTGAAATCCGTGCGGGAGACCCCTATGCGATTGCCATCGCCTACTGGGGTGCGATACAGGGAATTGCGGAGTACGCGGCGGTTAATCCGATGATTCCATTACCCGAGCCGGAATGGATTGTGCAGATGATTAAAAAATAAAAGGACACCACGATACAAATGAGAGGAACCACATAGTATGAAGGCTTTGATTACAGGTGCGAGCTCGGGCATTGGGCGCGATATGGCGCGCGTGCTTGCCGGCATGGGGCATGATCTTATTCTGACCGCGCGCAGAACCGACCGATTGCAGGAGCTTAAGAATGAGCTTGGGAGCAACGTGACCATACTGCCGTTTGACCTTGCAAACACACAGGACTGCTATGCGCTGTATGAACAGGTGAAGGGCGAGAACATCGACATCCTCATCAACAACGCGGGCTTTGGGGTGTTTGGCGCGTTTGACGAAACTGACCTTGCACGTGAGCTTGGGATGATAAACGTCAACATCTGCGCGCTGCATATCCTTACCAAGCTGTTTTTACGTGATTTTATTAAGGCCAACCGTGGCTATATCCTCAATGTATCGTCCTCGGCCGCGTTTTTGCCGGGGCCGCTGTTATCGGGGTATTATGCTTCCAAGGCGTATGTGATGCGCCTGACCACCGCGGTACATGAGGAATTGCGGCGCAGGGGGAGCAAGGTTTCGGTCAGCGTGCTCTGTCCGGGACCGGTGCATACTGAGTTTGACCGTACTGCAGGCGTAGAATTCAGCCTGAAATCACTTTCCAGTGAGTATGTTGCGGGGTACGCCATCAAGCAGATGCTGCGCCGCAAGCTAATTATTGTACCGGGTACACAGATGAAGGCTGCCTATGTGTTTGGACGATTGTTGTCTGAACCGCTTCTTGCGCGCATAGCGTATAACCAACAGCATCGTAAGCAGGATGGGGGGACCAAGCCAAAAGGCTAGGCTTGCCTTTACCGATTAACACAGCCAAAAACGGCATGAACGCAGAGTCGCGTTCATGCCGTTTTTATGATTTATCAGACTTTATATAATCAAGCACGTGACCTAAAACAGCTTTTCATTTATAGGTTTTCCGGCATAAAACGGTGCGGATAAAAATTAGTTAAAATATTCTATAAAAGGGGTTGACAGAATAACTGTACTATTGTATTATTGTATTAACGACCTAGTACAGTAATACAAAAAGGAGATGAGAGAGTGACGTGGGAACTAAAATCCGACCGGCCAATCTACCGGCAGTTGGTGGAGCATATTCAGCTTAAGATTATATCGGGCGGTTACCAGCCGGGTGAACGGCTGCCATCTGTGCGCGATCTGGCGGCGGAAGCTGCGGTAAACCCCAACACCATGCAAAAGGCACTTGCAGAGCTTGAGCAGAGCGGGCTTGTGTTTGCACAGCGCACAAGCGGACGCTACATTACGGAGGATGCGGACATGATATCTAAACTCAAAGACGAACTTGCCAGACAGCAGATTACAGAATTCCTGGATCGGATGGCGCAGTTAGGCCTCGGCCGCGAGGAAATTATACGGCTCATGACAGAGATTAGGGAGGGGAGCGAACAATGAGCACACCGATTTTTGAATGCAGAAACCTCAGCAAGTCGTTCAGCGGCAAAGCGGCGCTTTCGGGTGTGAATATCACGGTGGAGCGCGGACGGATTGTTGGCCTGCTGGGCCCAAATGGCAGCGGGAAAACCACGCTCATCAAGCTTGCAAACGGATTGCTGACGCCTGCGGCGGGTGAGGTGGTTATTGCAGGGGCAGCACCGGGCATCGAGAGTAAGCGCATGGTATCTTACCTGCCTGAGCGCACCTATCTCGCCGACTGGATGCGCGTTTGTGACATCATCGCGTTCTTTGCGGATTTTTACGATAACTTTGATAGTGCAAAAGCATACGATATGCTTAAAAGTCTGGGTATTGCCGCCCAGGATAGGCTCAAGACGATGTCAAAAGGCACACGCGAGAAGGTGCAGCTTATCCTTGTTATGAGCCGTAACGCGGATCTTTATCTGCTCGATGAGCCGATTGGCGGGGTCGACCCGGCAGCGCGTGATTATATCCTTCATACCATTCTTACCAACTACAGTGAGAATGCGGCGGTAATTATCTCCACGCACCTTATCTCGGATATTGAACAGGTGCTAGATGATGTGGTGTTTTTGTCAAACGGTACGGTTGCCCTGACGGGCAGTGTAGATGAGATTCGCGACCGCCATGGAAAATCGGTGGACGCACTGTTTCGGGAGGTGTTCAAATGTTAGGAAAACTCATGAAATACGAGTGGAAGGCCACTGCCCGCGTGTTTGTGCCATTTTATATAGCGGTGATGCTATTTGCACTAATTAATCGTGTATTTATCAGCTTAAACGTTACCGAGGGTTGGCTGGTGCTTCCTGCGGGGCTTTCGGCGGCAGGGTATGTACTCGCCATCCTTGCGACCTTTGCACTTACCGTAATTATCATGATCCAGCGGTTTTACAAGAACTTGCTGGGTGACGAAGGCTACCTGATGTTTACGCTGCCGGTAAAAACATGGCAGAATATTTTTGCTAAAATGATCATTTCGGCGGTATGGATAATTGTCAGCGTTGTTGTTGTTTTTGGTTCCATCCTCCTTATGGTAGCGCGCAAAGGCTTTTGGAGCGAAGTTAAAGCGGCTTTTGCACCGGTACAGGAGCTGATTTCGACACTTAACTGGGGTTCGTACATCGTTTGGATTGTGCTCGGTGTGATTATAGCATTATTTTCGAGTATTGTGATGGTGTATGCCTCAATTGCAATCGGACAGTTGTTTAGCCGCCATAAGCTGATTGCATCTTTCGGCGCGTTTTTGGCAATCAATACGGTTTCGCAGTTTATTGAAAGCGGGCTGCTTGCAGTGTTATACGCGGTGGATCCCGAGATGTTTAACTCTGTCGCTGCGGTTCCGAGCGATGCGTTTTTCAAGACGCTAATCATTGGCATAGTCATATTAAATGCATTGTTTGGCGCGGGGTGCTATTTTGTTAGTCAGCACATTCTTAAAAAGCGCTTAAACCTTGAATAAATCTGAGTAACAGGGGAGAGTAATCAAAAGAACCGTTTACGGCCCGCCGGCTGTAAACGGTTCTTACTTTAGTTTGTGTTACTGGGCTGCGATATCACCGTTTGGGGCGGCTGGCGGCAGCGTATCGGCATGTTCGCCGGTATCGGGCTTTTCAAACGCCGTAAAGTATGCGGTACACAGCATCAGTGGTGCGAGGGAAAGCGTTGCAATGCGCTCAATATACCACAGCGGATCAAGGGTATAGAATGCGTGCGCCGACGCCGCAATCAGCATGCCGAGTGTGGCGGGAATAAGAATGACAGCCCCTACAACAGCGCTGAGGAACATCCAGCGTGCACCTGTTTTCGCAAACAAACCGGCAACCGCAAACGCAAAATACAAGAAATAAATGCTCAGTGCAACCAGCGACAACAGGGTAAGCAGGTTTTCACTGATGGTAAGCACGGTGCTTGTGCGCCGGAACGTATTAAGCAGGCGGACAACGACCCATGCCAACGGAACAAGAGGCAGGAATTTGTGGCTGATGCCGCGGCGGGCAATGGTAAGCACGCCAAAATATAAAAGCACCAGCGATGCGGCAAAGCCCAGCATAGTCTCAGAGACCTGCATCAGCTTTATTGGAAAGCCGCCGATCATTTCCGCCAGTGTATAGGTGCTGGCAAACAGGTTGACCCCGCCGGCGAGCAGCAGTGCCGCACCGGTTAATCTGCTATGCAGAAAAGAGGTTCGTGCTTGTGCAATGGTTTTGTCGGTAAAGCTTGTTAATGCGGCCAGCACAAAGAACAATGCAAGCCCGCCGTACAAAAGGTACACGGTGCTGTCGGTGGTGGTGAAAAATCCGGTTGAGATGTTAATGATCCAAAGGTACTGCCAAACTCGTATTGCTGTAAATACAGCTGCAGCAACAACGGCCAAAGAGCAGATTGTTTTACGCCTCAATAAAAACAACTCCATAAAAAGTATTGGGTGATACTTAACAAACTTCAGAATGAAAACAAGTCCTCATTTGCAAGGTGATTGACGATACAAGAAAAGAGCGGTCGTGATAGGATAGAATTTATTATACCATAAACAGACTGCAAAACGAATAATATCGTTTTGCTCAGGACACAGTCCTTGCAGATGCTGATTTCATCAGCTTTTGCAGTTTATGGTGTAGCATAGCCGCGTTCGTATCTTGCTATGCAAAACACTTATACTCGGCTTTGAATGTGCTCGCGGACATATTATAGCACACCATTGTGGTAAATTCAAACAAAAGAACCGCCCAGACAAAGGGCGGTTCTTGCTGCAATATCGGATATAGTGTAACAGTTTATCGTTCGGATAACGGAAGATACTTGTGGCCGCTTTCGATTGTTTTATAAGCGGGGCGAATAATACGGGCACAGGTGGTCAGCTCCTCAATGCGGTGCGCACACCAGCCGCCCATGCGTGCCACAGCAAACATGGGGGTAAAGAGCTCCGGCGGAATACCAAGCATCTTATAAACTAGTCCTGAATAGAAATCAACATTTGCGCCCAACACCTTAGAGCCTCCCTTGAATTCGTAAAACACTTCGGGGGCAAGCTTTTCAACGAGTTCAAGCAGCTTAAACTCCGCTTCATATTCTCCGCCGTGTGCAAGCTCAAACGCTTTTTCTTTTAGGATGACAGCGCGCGGGTCGCTTTTGGTGTAGATTGCGTGGCCGATACCGTAGATAAGCCCAGAGCCGTCACATGCCTGCTTATTGATAATCTTACGAAGGAAATCGGCAACCTCCCCCTCGTTTTCCCAGTTGCTTACTCCTGTTTTAATGCATTCGAGCATATTCATGACCTTTGCGTTTGCACCGCCATGCTTGGGGCCTTTCAGAGACCCAATTGCTCCGGAGATTGCGGAGTATGTATCGGTGCCCGACGAGGTTAGGGTACGGCACACAAACGTAGAATTATTACCGCCGCCGTGCTCGGCGTGCAGAATAAGCATCAGGTCAAGCAGCCGAGCTTCATCTTCCGTAAAGGAGCGGTCGGCACGGATAGTGGAAAGGATGTTTTCCGCACAGCTGTGCTCGGTGATGCAGGGGTGCAGCACCATGCTGTCGCTGTCAAAGGCGCGGCGCTTTGCCTGATAAGCGTTGACCATAATCGAAGGAAGAATTGCAATGAGCTCAATGCACTGGCGCATCACATTTTCAAGAGAGGTGTCGTCTGCGTGCTCATCATAGGAGTACAGTGCAAGAACGGCGCGCGAGAGCATATTCATAATATCGTTAGAAGGCACGTTGATGATTACTTCGTTGGTAAAGCGCGGCGGAAGCTCGCGAAAGAGGCAGAGTGTCTGCTTAAAATAATCCAGCTGCTCCTTCGTGGGCAGGCTGCCGAATAAAAGCAGCCAGACGGTCTCTTCGTAGCCGAAGCGGTCTTCTGCGTGGCAACCGTTGATGATATCGCGAATATCGATGCCGCGATAGATTAGTTCACCGTCAATCGGCACACGTTCCCCTTCGCTTAACACATAGCCATGCACGTTACATATATGGGTGATGCCGGCAACCACGCCGGTGCCATCCTGATTGCGCAAGCCACGTTTGACATTAAATTTGTCGTAAAGAGCGGGGTCAATCTTGTTATACTTAACGTACTCCTCGCATAAAATTCTAATGGCTTTTGCTTGTTCTTCCACAGTGTTCTGAAGATTGATTGTGTTATTGTGCATGCCTTCCGTTCCTCCCATAAGATCGGTGTAGTTTTGGGTGTGCCGCACTGCAAGTAAAAAAGAACAAAGTTGCAGAAACTTATCGCGCTACCGTGTTGAAGCAGCGCTTTCGGCAACGGTAAAAGGATATCTTCTTTGTTAAATTATTGTAGTAAACGATAAAATGACTGATGAATACGAGATTGGCGTACAATTACCCAGTATTGTCATTTTACATGAAGGGCGAATCCTTGTCAATATAGTAAAAGCAGAAAAATGAAATTTATTTCTGACACACTGTCATTGCGTCGCAAGTTGTCAGAAACCAAAGAAAGGAGAGGGACAAGATGAAGGAAAGCATAGCGCTTGCACTACTACTGCTGCTTGCGCTTGTACTCATTCCGCTGCTTGCAATCGGCGGTGAGCGAGGGACGCTGCCCAACCCCTTTGATACTGCGGCAAACCGCTCAGCCTCAAGCGGGCAGGAGAAAATATCCGCGCAGCCGGATGCCGATATCAATCCCAATGCCGACGCGCAGGAAGCGCTTGATGAGCTGCTCGCACAGTATACACAAGCAAACGGCGCCAGCAACCCCATCGGCGCAGGCAACAATTTTCGCATCCGCACCTTGACGACCGGTGAGGTGGCGACCGTTTCGGTGCGCGATTATGTAATCGGTGCGGTCGCGTGCGAGATGCCCGCGTCGTTTAGCGAGGAGGCGCTCAAGGCGCAGGCGGTGGCGGCACACACCTATGCACTGCGCAGAAAGCTGGACGCGGCAAAGCAAACCGACCCCAAACTCAAAGAAGCCGATTTTGAGGCAGATCCGCCAAACTATAAAGGTTATATGACCGAGGAGCTTGCGCGCACCTGGTTTGGGGACAACTTTGATGTGTACTGGGGGCGTATTACACAGGCTTGTGACGCGGTGCTTGGCAAGGTGTTGGTGTACGAAAACGAGCCGATTGTGGCGGCATACCATTCCATGTCGGCAGGGCTTACCGAAAGTGCCGAAACGGTATGGCAGACGGGGGTGCCTTATCTGGTGCCTGTCGAGAGTGCGGGGGATATGCTTGCACGCAACTTTGAGGTGGAAACCGACGTGCTTGCCGATGAGGTTAAGGGATTACTCGTTGCAAAATATGCTGAAATTGAGTTGCCAAGCGACAAGAAAAAATGGTTTAACATCAAGGCGCGCAGCGAATCGGGCACCATTATGGAGCTTGCGGTTGGCGATGTAACCATGTCAGGGCAGGAGGCGCGGGAGATGTTCAGCCTGCGTTCGGCAAACTTTACAGTGGAATATGCAAACAACAAATTCACCTTTACCACACTGGGGTATGGACACGGAGTGGGATTGAGTCAGTACGGGGCCGACTATATGGCAAGACAGGGTGCCACCTTTGAAGAGATTCTCGCACACTACTATACCGGTGCGGTACTCGTCGACACAGCCGCACCCAGTACCGGTACGGGGAGCGGGGAAGAAGGGGAAGGCTAGAACTCTGCGCTTTGCAGCAAGCACAAAAGGAGCACCGAAAAAGATCGGTGCTCCAACAACTGTCTAAACGCGGTGTTTATGCGGCGGCTGTCGTTTGCACAATAGGGATATCACCATGCTGCTCTTTGCGGTACATACGCAGGATGCGCGTGGTATTGAGCACGGCAATCAGCGTGACGCCAACGTCGGCAAACACCGCGTGCCACATAGCGCCGAATCCTGTTACGCCGAGGATGAGCACCGCGGCCTTGACGGCAAGCGCGAACGCAATATTGAACACAATCACCCGCATCACGCGGCGCGACAGCCGTATGGCCGCAGGCAGGCTGCGAAGGTTTTCTGAGACAAGCACCGCGTCTGCCGCGTCGATGGCCGCATCCGAGCCAAGACCCATTGCGATGCCGACATCGGCGGCCGCAAGCACAGGGGCGTCGTTGATGCCGTCGCCGACAAACGCCACCGTTTTGTAGGACTTCTTTGCATCCATCAACGCGTCAACCTTGCCTTCGGGCAGGAGCGAGGCGTGGTAGCCGTCGGTGCCGCTTGCACTGGCAATCAGCTGCGCCGCACGCTCGCTGTCGCCGGTGAGGATGGAAACATGCGAAACCCCCGCCTCGCGCAGTGCCGAAACGGTATGTGCGGCATCGGTGCGAAGGGTATCCGCAATCTCGAGATAGCCGAGCAGAATGCCATTTTCGGCTACATATACCGCGGCGGGAGGTATACCGTCAAGAGGAACATTGTACTGCTGCATCAGGCGCGCAGACCCGCACAGCAGCTCGCTGGAAAGGTGGGTGGCACGAATGCCCATGCCGGCCTTTTCCTCAAATGAGAATACGCTTGCCTTCGAAACGGGTACACCGTAATGTTCTACCACTGCCTTTGCGACAGGATGGTTGGAAAAGCTCTCGCAGATGGCGGCGAGACGCACAATCTCACCCTCGCTTGCATCTGAAACGCTCACAACGTTTGAGACACGTAGCTTACCGCTGGTCAGCGTACCGGTCTTGTCAAACACGACGGCATCACAGCGTGCAAGCGCCTCAAGATAGCGCCCGCCCTTTACCAGCACACCAAGGCGAGATACCGAACCGATGCCGGCAAAAAAGCCGAGTGGCACCGAAATTACGAGTGCACAGGGGCAGGAGGCAACCAGAAAAATCAACGAGCGGTACAGCCAGGTTGAAAAAGAGCCAAGCTCAAACAACGGGGGCAGTGTCGCAATCAGTATGGCAAACACGATAACCACAGGGGTATAATAGCGTGCAAAACGGGTAATTAAACGCTCGGTTTTACCCTTTTTGGCAAGGGAGCTTTCTACCAGCTCGATGATGCGACTGGCTGTGGAGGTTTTAAAATCACCCGTAGTTTTACAGGTGAGCAGACCGGCACCGTTTACAGTGCCCGACAACACGGCATCGCCCTGCGAGACCGGTACCGGAACACTTTCACCGGTAATAACCGAGTGGTCCATATCGGAGCTTCCCGTAAGTACTGTGGCATCGAGCGGAACGCGCTCACCGGGCTTGATTAAGATGGTGGAGCCAATCGGAACACTGTCTGCGGATATGGTTTTGGTCTCTCCCGCTCCGTCAATGATATTTGCCGTATCGGGGCGGATGGAGGTCAGGCGCGTGATGCTCTTCTTCGAACGTGCCACCGCGATGTCTTCCAGGTATGTGCCGGTGCGAAACAGCAGCGTTACCATCGCACCCTCAAAAAACTCACCCAGCGCACACGCTGCGATGACGGCAATCATCATCAAAAGATCTTCCTCAATCTCGGCACGCAGCAGCTTTTTGCTTCCCTCTATAAAGATAGGGTAGCCTGACAGTACAATGGCAGCAACCGGCAGCAGCACAGACAGGATGGCCGGCAGGCCGGGAAGCAGGGAAAGCGCAAAGAGTGACGCAGCCGCTATAAGCAGCACAAGGCCTTTGGCGTTTGAACTGTGCGGCGGATGGTGCGTATGCGCGTTATTGCTTGAAGAAGCTTTATCCTCGGCTGCCGCACCGGATAGCATTGCCACCGCCGCTTTGGTGGAGCTAAACCTCTTTTCTTCCTCTGTTTCGTCCACAACCGTTACCCCAATAACGCGTACTCCCTTTTCGGCGGCGCGGATAATCTGTTCGGCCTGTGCGGGGGTATCAAAAGCGGCGGCATTGTGCATCGTAAAGCGCAGCTCGTTGGTTGCAAAGCTTAATGAAGTATCTGTAACATGGGGCAAATTACTGACACGCTGTTCAATCTTATCCGCACAGCTTGCGCAATGAAGCCCCTGCATCTGCAGCTTAATCGTCATCATGGTTATGTTCCTCCCTTACATGCTCAAGACCGGTGAGAAGAATGCGGCTGACATGCTCGTCGTCAAGGGAATAGAAGATCGATTTTCCCTCGCGGCGCGTTTTTACAAGATCCGCCGCGCGCAGAATGCGCAGCTGGTGCGATACTGCCGACTGCCCCATCCCAAGTATATACGCAATATCGCACACGCAAAGCTCACGGCTGTTGAGCAAAAAGATGATTTTAAGACGGGTGGAATCGCCGAACACCTTAAAGGCATCGGTTAGCCGCCCGAGCTCATCAGGTCTTGGAAGATACTGTTCAAAGTCCGCGGGGCTGAGCTGATCTGACAGTATATTTATCATATGCGTACCGCAGCCATCCTGCCCCTTACAGTCTATTGCTTGCTCGGGCGCAGGGCTTTGCTTGCAGCTGCAATGCAGGTTATGCTGCTCAGGTTGTTGTATCATGACAAGCCTCCCGTTAGTCATATTAACATATGAACATGTATTCATATGTATGCTGTAATTGAATCATACTGCAACGATGGGCATTTGTCAATATGGTATTATGCTGTCCGGCGCTAAAATTTATAGGTGTGCTTTTAGTTCAGTAACACTTCTCATCTATAACAAAACGACAGGTAAAAAAGCAGCTCTTGTCAGTCTTTTAAAAGTAGAAAAGGCATTACAAAAAAACGTGCTGAAAGAAAAGACACAAACACCTGTAAAACGGCCGTAGTTTCCTGTCTTTTTCACGCTGTTTTTCAGGAATAACACCTTGCATTTTTACGCGATTATGATACAATAAAACCAACCTTAAAGGAGGTGTATGTTGAATGGCTTATTTTATTTCGGAAGATTGCATCAGCTGCGGTGCATGTGAGCCCGAGTGCCCTGTTACTGCAATTACGGCAGGAGACATTTACGTAATTGACGAAGATGCTTGCATCGATTGCGGCGCTTGCGCAGCGGTTTGCCCGGTAGAGGCTCCTCAGCCTAAGGAATAAAAACCCGCGTATTTGGTATAAAGAGCCCGAAACGCTATTTCCTACATATTGTGAAATATGCGCTGTAAAGCGGATGCTAAAATGGTTTTGGCATCTGCTTTATTCTTTATATAGAATATGATAAAATAAATGGTACATGAAATTGAAAAGATATTAGATACCGGGGGATAGGTAGGGCTTTGGACCAATTTGCGATAGAACAGCTTTCGGGCGGCACACGTTTGTATATCAGCAGGACGCATCGCTTTGGCACCGATGCGTTTTTGCTTGCGAATTTCGCCTCGCCCCGCCGCAAGGATGTCTGCTGCGATCTTGGCTCGGGCTGCGGCATTGTTCCGTTTATTTGGTACGATGCGTACCGGCCTGCGCGCATTGTGGCGGTGGAGCTGCAGAGCGAAGGTGTACAGCTTATGGAGCAATCGGTAGCGCTAAACGGTCTTGAGACGATCATTACCCCCATATCCGCCGATCTTCGAGCTCTTAACGGCATTGTGGATGCCGCGGCGTTTGACGTGGTAAGCTGCAACCCTCCGTATAAGGCTGCATCCTCCGGTATTCTCAGCGCAACTGAAAGCGACCGCGTCGCACGCCACGAGACGATGTGCACCGCGAATGATGTCGCAGCGGCAGCGGCACGCCTGTTGCGATTTGGCGGCAAGCTGTGTATCTGCCAACGCCCCGAACGCCTGTGCGATGTGCTTGAGGCCATGCGGCAAAATGGCATTGAGCCCAAGCGCCTGCGCTTTGTACAGCAGCGCGCGGATACCGCGCCTTGGCTGTTTTTGGTGGAAGGCAAAAAGGGTGCGAGGTCGTTTTTACAGGTGGAAAAGCCGTTTCTCATTGAAGGATCGGGAGGATTTTCCCGCGAGCTGCTTGACTGGTACGGCAAAGAGGATAACCTCCCCCCAAAAGCCGAATGAGATATACTACAGAACCTTCAAAATGAAAACAGTTTCAGCCGCACGCATTTCCGTGCGGCGCCCGCCTTGCGGGCAGGGTTACTGGCGTTAATGGCCGGTCGCCCCGCTGCCCCCGAAAATAAGAACTTGTTCTTAGGTTGATTGACTATATTAATGGGGAATAGCCGCAAGCCGCATCTTACCGCTGTGCGGTGTGAAAGGAAGGTCAATGAATATGAAACTGTATGTCGTGGGTACACCGATCGGCAACCTAGGCGACCTTTCGCCCAGAGCGATTGAGGTGCTGTCGGCGGTAGACTTTATTGCCGCCGAGGATACCCGTGTCACTGTAAAGCTGCTCAATCACTTTCAGATAAAAAAGCCGATGATAAGCTACTTTGAGCATAACCAGCGTGAGCGCGGCGAGAGGATTCTTTCCCGCATCCTTGCGGGGGAGCAGTGCGCGATTGTAACCGATGCGGGTATGCCCTGTATCAGCGACCCGGGGGAGGATTTGGTCTGCCTGTGCCGCGACCACGACGTGCCCGTCGAGGTAGTACCCGGCCCGAGTGCTGCCATTGCCGCCCTTGCGGTATCGGGGATTTGCACCGCGCGGTTTTCTTTTGAAGGCTTTCTAAGCACAGCAAAAAAAACGCGTACCGAGCATCTTGATGAAATAAAGGAGAACCCGCGCACCCTAATCTTTTACGAGGCGCCCCATAAACTCGCCGCAACGCTTGAAGATATGCTGCGTGTGCTGGGTGACCGGCGCATCTCGCTTGCGCGTGAGCTGACCAAGCTGCACGAGGAGGTGCGCCGCACCACACTTTCGGAGGCTGTACGGTACTATAAGGAAAATGCTCCGCGCGGTGAGTTTGTACTGGTGGTGGAGGGTGCTGCAAAGCGCCAGGAAGATCGCGTACCCATAGAGGAGGCCGTAGCGCTTGCGCAGCAGCTTGCGGCTGGCGGGTTGTCGCTGAGCGAAGCGGCCAAGCAGGCGGCTGCAAAAACGGGCCACCGCAAAAGTGAGATATACAGCCTTGCTTCTAAAACGTGATGGCTTGTATGCCTGATTGCCTCTTTTTTCAACTGCGGAGGTGTGGTATAATATGTCCACAAGCGTATTCAAAGCTTTGCTTTGAATGAACTCGGCAAAGCCGAGTATGAGTATTTTGCATAGCAAAATACGAATGTGGCCATGTTACACCATAAACTGCAAATGCTGATGAAATCAGCATTTGCAAGGACTA
>JAEZTV010000030.1 GCA_023421245.1 Bacillota bacterium
TACTCACCCGTCCGCCGCTAAGAACAAAGAGCAAGCTCTTTGTTCTCCGCTCGACTTGCATGTGTTAGGCGCGCCGCCAGCGTTCGTCCTGAGCCAGGATCAAACTCTTAATTAAATTGTATCTAAAACGGTCTCCCGCCTTAAATCAAACTCAATCAAGCTGTTCTTTCAAGCTCTAATCGAATACTTGCGTTTCGCAAAACGGTTTCCCGTTCTGCCGCTATTTTTGATTTCTCATTTCTCAGTGATTTCGCAATCACTAAAAATGGAATTTTCAAGGGTTTGTTTTCTTTCATGTTGTTCAGTTTTCAAGGTTCATTTCGCTCGTTTTTGGCTTTCCTAGGCCCTTTTTTCGGCCCCGCCTGCTCAAGCGGCTTATTTATAATACCACACACACCTACCCTTGTCAACACCTTTTCCTTCGTTTTAGCTGTATATTCTTTTACGATTAAAACTGCAATCAATCCCATTAAAAACAAGGATTCATCCTCACCTATTAATGAACTCAGATTTTCTATTATCGGCTGCTGGCATACACGCTTGAATTTCATCCTCGGAGAATATCTCATCATATCTTAGGCTCTGTACTGAATGTTGCAGGATATAATCCGCAGCTAATAAAATGGCCCTCTTGGTATCTACTGTAGTGCGCGCTTTTAATTTGGTACAGTATACACCTTGGGCACTTCCGCGTGTTGTGTCAATCGATGAATTCATCGCTAATACAGACAGCTGAAAATACCAATGTATTATTACAGACGCGATAAATCATTGATATTTGAAAAGCGGATACTGTTTCTCCGTTTAGCGGGGATCGTATCTAAACATAACAAAAGCACAGCGAAAATGAATACGTCATTTATTAACCGTAAATAAAAACCGATATTATTAAAAAAAACAAAATTGACGAATAAATATAGGGCGTTTGATGAGAATCAACTGTATTTTCGTATAGACTTCATCAAAGCTGATATTGATTTCTTAAAGAACGCGTCACTTAAATTTATAAAAGAATCAGGTGGTTATAAAAAGGATTGTACATATGTCAGAAAATTTTAGAACTGAAGGGGTTGAAGTTGAAGAGTAAATTGTATTCCCAAAGAACAGAACTGTGATGATATTCAGAGCTGTAATTTCCACAAAAAAAGATGTCTTTCAATGATCTAGAAATTGCTTTAGGAAGCCATCAGTCACAATAAATTAAATAATAATCGGAGGATGTATCTTGAAATCACTTAAATTGAAGCTACTACTAATATTCAGTGCAATTATTCTTTTCATAAACACCGGTATAGGAATGTTTACAGTAACAGCTGTCACCAATCAGCTTGTTGAAGATGCTCATGAACACTTATTGGATATGGCACATCAAGAGGCAAAGCATGTTCAGGCAAGGGTGGATGGGAGGCTAACATATATATGCGCACTTGCGCAGAACCCCATATTACTGGATGATGAGCTGACATTCGCACAAAAAACGGCCTTTTTTGAGACCGAAGCCCAAAGAACAGGTTATCTGGCCTTCGCTTTTGCCGACAAAAAAGGCGATTCAATTGTTTTTAATTTGAACGCAGGAGCCACCAATGTCGCTTCCCGTGATTATTTCCAGACTGCCCTGAAGGGCGAAGCAACCGTTTCAGATGTTATAGTAAGCAGCGCTAACAATGAACTTGTTATGATTTTTGCCGCACCGGTTTACAGTCAGGGTGAGCTTATAGGGGTCTTCTATGGCACAAGAGACGGCAATACGCTCAGTGAAATTGTGAGCGAAGTAAACTATAAACAGACAGGCTACGCTTATATTATTAATAATCAAGGTGTAACAGTCGGGCATAAAAATACAGACCTGGTTTTCGCACAGGATAACGATATTGAAAATATGAAAACCGACGAAGCACTGCGTGGGTTGGGCGAGCTTACTCAGAAAATGGTTTCCCGTACCCCCGGCAGCGGCGAGTATACCTATAATGGGGTTACAAAAACCGCCGGGTATGTACCGGTTGAAAATACTCCATGGATTATTATCTTTGGTGTTGAAAAAGACGATATTTTAACTAGCGCAAAGCTTCTTCGAAATACCCTAGTCTTTATTGCCATATTAGCAGTGATAATAGGTGCCTTAATTACATATTTTGTGAGCAGCAGCATAGCAAAGCCCATTCAAAAAGTAACTGATGCCGCACAGGAAATAGCACGGGGGAAATTCGATGTTACACTGTCGGTAGAATCAAAGGATGAAGTTGGGCGTCTTGCCAAAGCGTTTAACTTAACTTTGGTTCGCTTGACAGATTATCAAGGCTATATCGACGAGATTTCTCAAGCCTTGTCTCATATTGCGCAAGGAGACCTAACGGTATCCCTCCAGCGGGAATATGCAGGCCAATTTAAAAAGCTGAAAGATAATTTGGAGATCTTACTTGATGATTTAAGTGCCACGCTGATGCAGATTCATCAAGCGTCTGAACAGGTAAACAGTGGTTCTGAGCAAGTATCCAACGGTGCTCAAGCCCTTGCGCAGGGGGCGGCCGAACAGGCAAGTTCTATAGAAGAATTATCGGCAACTATAATTGAAGTAACCGATAAAATTAAAAAGAATGCAGAAAATGCAAAAGCCGCAAGGGATAAAGCTGATTTTGCTGAGCAAGGGATGCATACAAGTACTGACCAAATGAAAAACATGATAGCTGCAATGGACCAAATTACCATGAAGTCTTCTGAAATATCAAGCATTATTAAAATTATTGACGATATTGCATTCCAGACAAATATTCTTGCACTAAATGCCGCCGTTGAGGCTGCTCGTGCCGGTTCTGCCGGAAAAGGCTTTGCAGTCGTTGCAGATGAAGTCAGAAATCTTGCGGGAAAGTCAGCTGAGGCAGCTAAAAACACAACAGTTTTAATCGAAGAAACACTCAACGCTGTTGAAAACGGCTCGCAAATTGCCGGCAAAACAGCGGATTCGCTGCACACGAGTGCGCAAGCAACAACCGAGACCGTTACCTTAATTGATGAAATTGCACTCTCCTCACAAGAACAAGCCACAGCAATCGTTCAAGTCAATCAGGGTATTGAGCAAATTTCATCGGTTGTTCAAACGAACGCTGCTACCGCGGAGGAAAGCGCAGCAGCAAGCGAAGAGCTATCCAGTCAAGCGAGCCTTTTGCAACAGCTCATTGCGAAGTTTGAACTTAGAGAGTATGATTCTTTTTAGCATTTTAAATAAGGCAACCTTGAAACAGATGATTTAATATTCGACAGTCGTTACAGCGCCTTTACTCCTGCACAAACGGAAGCAAAGTGCTATATCGCCAAGGGCTTTGATCGTAAATTTTACAGGGAAATACTCTCTATCCAGTCCACCAGTTTTACGTTGGGCAAAAATCCACCGCCTTTCCGCGTAAGCCTTCTAAATGTTTCTATATAGTATCATATGTCCGATTCTCTCGTTTGCAGTAAGATACGGAAAACCCACAAGGCATTTTGACCTTGTGGGTTTTCGTTTTTGGCGGAGATAAACAAGAGCGAACCGTAGGGCGCTTGAATGCCATTCAAGCGCTCTACCAGGTGAGATACGCCCCCATATATTGACTGATAATTGTCTATTATATCGTTAATCTCCGCACTTCGGGAAGAGCTTGAGATATATAGAGCCCTTTTGAATGATTTAAGTGGCACATTGCCGTGTCGATCACGGCCCCCCCGATGAACAAGTTCAAATACGAGGATTGTCTAAAATGCCGAAGAGGCATCCTCAAAACCAGTATTGTTTTTGACAAGCAAAATTTCCTAAAAAGAAGATGTCCTGCGGTCTTCTCCGCAGGACATCTTCTTTTTAGGAATACATTTTGGTGCGGATAACAGGACTTGAACCTGCACAGTATTGCTACCACTAGAACCTGAATCTAGCGCGTCTGCCAATTCCGCCATATCCGCAAATGCATTATCGCGTGTTCTATGATACCACACGTAATACATAGAAGTCAATATGAAATAACGGAAACTGCACAGATATTTTTATGATGCGCCATAGGCCGATTAACGCGCAAAAAATGCGGGATGGCGCTCGATGCATACGGTCAGCGCCTGGCTGTCGGCAACAACCACAAGGCTTGGGTGTAACTGCAAAATGGATGCCGGAACCTTTGGTGTAACTGGGCCAAACAGCGAACGCTCCAAAATCTCCGCCTTATTTTGTCCGCTCACCGCAAGAATTATCTTTCGGGCTTGCATAATCCCTTTTATGCCCATTGTTACGGCATAGCGAGGCACCTCATCCTTATTTTTAAAAAAGCGCGCGTTTGCCTCAACCGTTAAATCGGCAAGTCGAACCCGATGCGTCTTTGTGCTAAAGCTGTCATCCGGCTCGTTAAAACCAATGTGGCCGGTGTGTCCAAGTCCAAGCAATTGCAGATCGGTGCCGCCAAGCTCATCAATCAGCGCGTCGTAACGGCTGCATTCGGCGTCAAAATCTTCGGCTAAACCATTGGGAAGGTGTGTGTTGGATGGTTTGATATTGATATGTTTAAAAAGGTATTCCCGCATATAGTAATGGTAGCTCTGGTCATTGTCGGGTGAAAGGTCGCAGTATTCATCAAGATTAACGCTGCAAACGCTCGAAAAATCCACATCACCTTGCTGATACCGGTCTGCAAGCTGACGATAGATGCCAAGCGGCGTAGAACCGGTCGCAAGTCCCAGCACACAACGCGGGGAAAGAACAACCTGGGCAGATATAATATTTGCCGCCTTGCGGCTGAGATCGTCATAGTCGCTAGCTCTTATGATATTCATACTAATCCCTTTCAAGAACAGTTATCATGCACAAGAACAGCAAGGCTTTATGCACCTCGCTGTACTTATTGCTTACGTGGTTTATTTCGGTATTCATTTGGGGAAACCTGCTCCAGCTTTTTAAAGATTTTAGAAAAATGCGTGATATCGTTAAACCCCAAAAGCTCGGAGATTTCATGGATTTTTAGCGCCGGATCAGCAAGCAGTTGCTTAGCTTTGTTAATTCTTGTTTGATTCAACAGCTCAGAAAAGCTAATGCCCAAGTAACCGTTGAGCAGCTTGCTTAAATACCATTGGCTGACGTAGATGTTTTCCGCCACACTGCTCAGTGTCAGTTTTTCGGTATAGTGCTGCTCAATGTATGCTACCGCACTGCGGACAATAAAGTTGTTTGCAACAACACTGTCATCCGACTCGTCTTCCTCGGAGATTGGTTCAACCGGCTCCTGCTTATTCTGAAGATTTGCAACCATTGTTTGCAGGGCTTCCTCCAATTCGTTCATTTTGGAGGGCTTTAACAGAAATCGTGTAACCCCAAGATGCAGCGCTCGTTTCGCGTATTCAAAATCGCGGTGGCCGGTCAGCACCGTAATCTGCATATCCGGGAACTCACCCTTCAATCCGGCAAGCATCGCAAGTCCGTCAATGCCGGGCATCTGGATATCCATGAACAAGATGTCGGGATTATGGCAGCGGATGCTTTGCGCACCGCTTTTAGCATCGTATGCGGTATCGACAACCTCGCAGCCGTAGCTTTGCCAATCCAAAACTGTTTGCAGCCCTTCCACAATTCGTTCCTCATCATCGACGATGATGACATTGTACATAACATAATCCCTCCAAAGGTGTGCTTCCTTCCAATACGTCAACAAATGGGTGTAATGCTATACTTCTATTATAGTACAAAATGCCGCGAAGTAAAACTACTTAGGAAGAATTACACCGGAAAGAGTTATTCCTTAATTGCGCCTGCAGTCATTCCTTTGATAATATTCTTCTGTAGGAATATATACACCACCAGCACCGGCACTACCACTAAAACTACAGCGGCAGCCATCAGCCCATAGTTAATTCCGGCAATTGAAACAATCTCATTGAGCAGCCTTGTTACAGTGTATGTATCCCGGTAACGAAGGAAGAACATCTGTGTGAACAGATCGTTATACGACCATAAGAACGTAAAGATAGCTACCGTGGCAAAGCTTGGTTTGATGATGGGTACAACGATGCGAAAATATATCTGAAACAGGCTATACCCTTCAAGATACGCCGCTTCCTCCATCTCAATCGAAAGGCTTTGGATATATCCCATCAGTACAATAATTGAGAAGGATAGGTTTCCGGCAATCTGCGGCAGAATAACGCTTAGCTGTGACATCGCAAGACTTGAGGTGTTAACAATACCCCACGAAAACTGCATGCGAAACACCGGGATAATAGTAGAGAACACCGGAAACATCATGCTTGCAATAATCAAAGAGTGAACCAGCGTACGCAGACGGAACTGGTAGCGTGCTAAGGCATAGGCGGCAAACCCTGCCAGCAGCAGCACAACAACAGTAACTGCCAGCGAGATGATAAGGCTGTTTTTGTATGCGCCGAAAATGTCTACCCGCTCAAATGCGGTGATATAGTTATCCAAGGTAAAGCTATCCCCAACAGGGATAGAGAACGAATCGGAGCGGATTTCACCTTTATGTCGGAAAGAGTTGAGGATAACCCACAAAAAAGGATAGATGGTGGTTATCGCCCATAAAGAAAGGAACAGATAGATAAGAACCTTCGGCAGACTAAGGCGCGAACGTCTTTGTTTTTTGACTCTATTTACGCTGATACGTTGTTTAGGCATTCCTTTCCCTCCTTTAATATTCTTTTTCTTTGTAGAGCTTGTTTACGGTCTGCGAGATGACTACACCGAGCACAACAATAATAATAGAGATGGTGGAGCCGTAGTCAACATCACCCATGATAAAGGTCTGGTTATACATATAGGTGCCAAGCAGCCACGATTTATCCATCGGCATGCCGGCGCCCATCATCACCCATGGCAGATCGAACACCCTAAGCGAACCAGTAATGCTGAGAACCAAGCAGGTTCCAAGCACGTTGTGCAATAGCGGCAGAGAGATATAGCGAATACGCTGCACCATGTTTGCGCCGTCAATTTCACTGGCCTCGTAGATGTCGGCGGAGATGTTGTTAAGCCCTGTAACAATAATCACAAAATAAAAGCCGACATACTGCCACATAACTGGGAATGACATCGTAAAGAGGTAATGGCTTTGGTCCTTCCAATCGATGAGCTCTTTCATCCCAAACTTCATCAAAAGCTGGTTTAACATGCCGCCATCATACAGGAAGATAAGGTTAAACAGCAAACCAAGCGCGGTTGCCGAGATAACAATGGGAAAGAAATATACGGTACGGAAAAACTGCACACCTTTTGATATATTGTCCACCAAAAGCGCCAGTATGAGAGCAATACCAACCTGAAAAACAATGGTGAACACCGTCATTAACATTGTGTTTGAGAGTGCCGTGCGCATGATGGAATCGGAAAACAGCTTTATGTAGTTGCTGTACCACGGATTATTTACTCCTGTTGCGGAGGTACCCAGTCCCGAAATGCTTGAGAAGCTGCTGACGATGTTCACGACAAAGGGGTAATATAGATACATACACAAAAACAACAGTGCGGGGGTTAAAAAAAGGATTAACGGGGTTTTACTCTTATACATGACTGATCTCATAATTCATCGCCCTTTTTAAAAAGGCCGGAGAGCGTCTGTTGCCGCTCTCCGGCTTTTGCATTTGCTTATGGAAATACAAACCTCAGGGTTGATAGCTGATTATTCTTTGATTGCGAGCGCCTCGTCAATTGCAGCCTCGGCAGTGATGCCGCCTGTTACAATATTTTTAACGTTAGCAAACAGAGCAGCACGGCCTGTCTGGTTGAGGTTGTCCTGCGTTGCGGCAGCAATTCCGGTAGAGCCCTTGGTCATCTCAATTGCTGCAAGCATCAGAGAATCCGCATCGGCAGGAGGCACGGTGCCGTTTTTCAGCGCTGTAACTGCGGTTGCGCCAAACTGAGAAACAACATCATCCTTGGTCATTGCCGTTACAAAATCAACAACAGCTTGCTGCTTTGCGGGATCATCCCAAGCTTTTTTGGTGATGTAATAGCCCATCGAAAGACCGCCGATTACGTCTGTGGCTTTTCTGCTGTTCTGGCCGGGAACGTATGTAACGGTAAAATCATCGATGTTCTGTGCGTTCTCCTGGAACCAGCCGATCTTCCACGAGCCGTCAATGGCAAACGCAGCTTTGTTGTCGGCCATCATCTGGAAGATTTCTGCATCAGTTGCAGTCAGGGTGTTTGCGGGGAAATATCCTTTTTCAAACATGGTCTTGATGTCATTAAGACCTGCGGTCCAAGCCTTACCGGTATCATCGGAGGAAGCGCCGGGCAGGTTATTGTGTGTAGCTACGGAGCCATGGTTGAATACGGTAAACTCAAACCAGTAATGCGGTACTTCCTGCAAGGAAGCAGCGACAGGAGCATAACCCTTGCTTTTAATAACCTCACAGTCGGCAAAAAACTGTTCCCATGTGTAGTCCGCGCCGGGAACCGCTACGCCGCAATCGGCAAGAACCTTCTTGTTTACGAACAGGCCTTCCCAGTAACCGTTTACGGGAACCGAGTATTTTTTGCCGTCAGCAGGAGAAATTGGAAGAAGATCATCCTTCATGTTGGAAGCATAATCGGGATACACCGAGCGAATCTCGTCAATGCTTACAACCTTTCCGTTTTCAATGATCTTGTTTGCGTCAACACCCGCAAAGTAGAAGAGAACATCAGGCTCGGCGCCTGTTTCAAAGTCAGCCATAATCTTGGCTTTCCATTCCTCATTCGAGGTACCGGAACCATCTTTAACGGTGTTGCCAGTAGCTGCCTCATAGGCCTTAAAAGCCGCTTCATAATTTGCACGGTTGCCGTCATCGCCGCCGTAAGAGGTTACAACTGTAATCTCCACCGGACCTGCAGCAGGCTCTTGCCCCTGAGAGGGGTCTGCAGGCTGAGCGGGAGGAGCTGAGGGTGCCGCCTGACACGATGCGAATACCGCCAAGCAAAGAATTGCCGAGAGAAGTAATGCGATTGCTTTTTTCATTAATCTGACCTCCTAGCATTTTCAGTGAAAGTAAAGTCGTTATTTTTACTTTACGTATTTATGATACATGCAGAGACGAAAAAACATAATGGACAGACTTGTAGTTTGTTGCATATTATTGCTTTATTGGTTCAATTGCTATAGTAATTCGGAAAACTGTATGCCCTTCTTTATTTATTTTTACAAAAAGTCCGCTGCTATCGCCGTAAAGGATGCGTAATCTCTGGTGTACGTTTCGTATGCCCAGACTGGTAGATGCAGCCTCCTCATCATAGAGCAGCTGCTCGATTCGCATTTGATTTTCGGCGGTCAGCGTTGCATTATTCTCCACCTCAATGATTAGGGTGTCCTCCTCCATAAACGCGCGGATAATGATTTCGCCCTGCTGCTGCGGCCGGATGCCATGCTCCACCGCGTTTTCAATAATCGGCTGGGTAATCAGGCGGGGGATGTAGCATTCCAATACTGCGGGGTTTATCTCCTTGCTGATCTTAATGCGCTTGCCAAACCGCTCCGAGATGATGTATAGGTACGAGTCTACATAAATCATCTCCTCCGACAGGCGGATGATCGGCTTGCCTTCCCGGTCGGAGGCGGCGGTGAGCATGGAGGAAAGCGCTTCGATCATGCGTGTGATCTTACCGTTTCTGGAAAGACGCGCCTCCCAGTTGATGATCTCCAGCGTGTTGTTCAAAAAGTGGGGATTAATCTGCAACTGCAGCGCCATAATACGCGCATCGCGCAGCGCAAGCTCCTCCTTGTAGATTCGGTTAAACTGATACTGCAGCTTGCAGGACATTTGGTTAAAAGCGTCGGTAAGGTATGTAAATTCCTTGTTGCGGGGCTGCTTATCCACCGTTACGCCGTAGTTTTCATCCTCTATGCTGCGGGCAGTCGTAATCAGGCGCTTGATGGGCTTAGTCACGTTTTGGGTAAAGAAGTTGATAATCACCCACAGAAAGGGAAGCATCGCTGCGAGCAAAATAATAAGCAAAGATTGTATCCGCTTCATCTCCTGCATCAAAACGGTGCTGTCAATCTCAACAATGTACGAGATGTCTGCCGTCGCGGCCCTTTTCATCCCATATACATAATAAAGTCCTGCCGCGTTGCGGTGTGCCTGACGGTTTTGAGGGAGCGTAATGGAAAGTCCTGCGGGGCTTAGCTGTTCGCCGCTCAGCGCGATGGGGGTATCGTTGAGCCATACCGTTGATGCGCTTTGCCACGCAACATTTCCAAGGTTTCCAAACATATCCTGGATGTCCAGCTGCAAAACCAATACGCCAAACGGTGTAAAGTTTGCATCCGTTAAGTTTCGCACCAAATAAATATCATTGTTGATATTAAAAAAGGCGACCTCAGTGCCAAGCTGATTTGCGGCTGCGCATACCATTTCATGCGCGTTCTCACGATAATTGCGAACACTGTTGTAACCGGAGTTGTTGGTTTCATTATAGGTATAGTAGATGGTGTCGGGGTCTCCGCGCAAAAAGAAAGCACTGATTAAAAACTTATCGTCGTATTTATACTGCTGTGTCAGGAATGCAGATATCTGCTCATACAGATGCATCCTGTCTGCGGTCGAAAGATATGCGTTGTAGGCGTCCTTAATGGTGGTATTGTATGACGCGTACCGCGATGCCATGACCGCCGAATCGAGCTGCGAGGCGGAAAGCTTTACCGCGTTCTCGACCGAGGCGTTGACCGATTGTGTAATCTGGTTTGTGATGTTGTGGGTGATGTAGTAGCTCATAACCCCGCCCACAATGCCGATGGGAAATACCCAGCACAACGAGATAACCAACACCAGCCATAGTCTCAGCGAAAGCTTTTTTCCTGATTTAGTCGCTTGCTTACTCAATCAAATCAGCACTCCAATCTTGATGTTTTCAAAACCCAAGCAGCGTGAATGCGCCGGCTGCACGACACGGTTTTTGTTGCCGTACAACGCCGTCCCCTTGTCTACCTAACCTAAAAACACAAAGTTAAATCAGAATATTGTATATATTATATCATAAAAAGCGGAGCGTTTATGATATAATCGCCCATCAAAAGGCGGTTACCGCGTAAGCGGTGAGCCGCCCTGCATAAATCGTATAATATCCGTTTTGCAGATATAATATCATAAAACCACAGCACAAAACGGCATGCCGTTTTGTACGCAGCTTTACTGCGAATTTGCCGGATACCGACACATGAGTGGTTTTTCGATGAAATAAATCCTCTGTGCCGTCATGCGGCACAGACCGCGCAAAGCGCGAGCAATGGCTGCTCTACAGCCATTGTGGATTTATCATATCATAAAACCATAAATCATATTTGGAAAACCGACGGTGTTTTAATGTGTTGCGGAGGCCGTTGCGTTAAGGTGCAAGCAAAATAAAGGAAGGGAGGTGTCCGTAACAACCTCCCCTTTTGCTTAGCATCGTTATTGTTATTTTAGTGAAAGAAACTCAGCGAGAATATCGCTGACGCATGCAGCTTCTTCTAGGCTTTGCATCTCGCAGAAAATGCGCAGCAACGGCTCTGTGCCGGAAAACCGCGTGATAATCCAGCCGCCGTTTTTGAAATAGACCTTACAGCCATCCAGATACGAAACCCGCTCAATCTCATAGGGGAACGCGGGCAGCAGCTTGTCTTTGTACAGAATATCCGAGATACGCTGTTTTTCTGCTTCCGAGAAGCGGTAGTCGCATTCCGACATCTCGTAGTTGCCGTATCGTTCCTTTACCTCATCGCAGAGGGCGGATAGGCGTTTGCCGGTCTTCGCCATCATCTCCACCAGCAGGGCAGCGGCGTAAATGCCGTCCTTGCCCTGAATATGGCCGCGCACGGTAAGCCCTCCCGAAGACTCGCCGCCGATGACGGCATTGGTCTCCACCATTTTAGAGGAGATGTATTTAAACCCGACCGGAACCTCGTAGCAAACCTCTCCGTAATCCTCCGCAATGCGGTCAAGAAGATGGGTAGTGGCAATGTTGCGCACCGCGCAGCCGCGCCATCCCTTATAGCGCAGCAGATAGTAATACAGCAGCACCAAAATGGTGTTGGGGTGCAGAAATTGTGCGAGATCATCGATGATGCCAAGCCGGTCTGCATCACCATCTGTTGCAATTCCGATATCGCAGTGTTTTTCTTCCACATAGGTAATAAGTCCTGCCAGCGTTTTATGGTTGGGGGCGGGCAAGCGTCCGCCGAACAGCGTATCGTGCCGCTCATGGATTACATCGACATCGCAGCGCGCGGTCAGCAGAATGGTCTGCAGTGCGGTCTTGCTTACACCGTACATGGGGTCGAGAACAATCTTCAGCTGTCTTTCGCGGATAGACTCCATATCCAGCGTACTGATAATACTGTCGACATACTCGTTCATCGGGTCGATCAGTTTAACCGCGCCGCTTTCAACCGCTTCGTCAAAGGGGATTGCAGTAATATCGGCAGGCGCAAGAGCTGCGGCGTACCGTTCAAGCTCCTCGGTCAGCACCTCGTCGGCATCGCGCCCGCCCTTCATAAATACCTTGATACCGTTGTAGATGGCGGGGTTGTGGCTTGCGGTGATGGCTATGCCGTATGGAAGCGCCATATGCCGGACGGTAAACATTACAAGCGGGGTGGGTGCCTGCCGGTTGATGAAAAGGCAGTGAATCCCCTGTGCCGCCATAACCTCCGCCGCCCATTGCGCCGCCTCTTTTGATAGAAAACGGCGGTCATAG
Organism: Bacillota bacterium; assembly: GCA_023421245.1. Lineage (GTDB taxonomy): Bacteria > Bacillota > Clostridia > Oscillospirales > Ruminococcaceae > Acetanaerobacterium. Next base: position 12,674 of record JAEZTV010000030.1, read on the forward strand.
CCAATTACGAACCCATATTGCGCCACATTATCCAGCTTCATTTTGTGTGCGATGGCGGTTGTAAGCAGCTGTACGTTTCGCTTGTCAAACCCATCCCCTATTATCGCGCGCCAACCGCCTGTGCCAAATTGTATCATGATTGCTACCATGCCTTTCAGACTTATACTTAACAAACTTAAAATAAAACATTTTCAGTCACACGGGTTTCCGTGCGGCGCCCGCACCGCGGGCTTGGTTGTTGCCCTGATAGCGGCGCACAGGCTGTGTTTTGCTACCCCATGATTACACGGATCTGATTGTGCGAACCCTTAGGCTGCCTCGGAATTTTTCCCTGTACCTCACGTCCGCCCAGCAGCAACGTTTTAACCCCCTTGCATACACCGGAAGGGTTTTCCACGGAAATCTCATATACCGCATCGCGCCAGATACGTGTTACCTCAAAGCTTTTCCAGTACGAGGGGATGCAGGGGTCAATAATCAGTCCGTCAAAATCGGGACGTACCCCCAGCAGGTACCGCGTTGCGGCAAAGTAAGCCCAGCCGCCCGAACCTGTCATAAACGGGTGACGCGCCCGCCCGTGCGCTGTGTGGTCCTTGCCCATAATAAACTGACAATAGGAGTATGGCTCCGCCTCACGAATCTCAATGATGTCGTTCTGGTTTTGCGGCAACAGCGCGTTATAAAATTCCATCGCCCGGTCTCCGCGCCCCAGCACGGCTTCTGCGCACCATGCCCACGGGTTGGGGTGGCTGAACACCGCGCCGTTTTCCTTTACGCCGGGATATACGCGGGTGACAAAGCCGATCTCGTCATCACTTTTGGTATAGGAGGGTGCGTTAAGCATCAGCCCATACGGGGTAGCAAGGTAGTTGTTTACCGCATCCATCGCAAGCGTGGCACGCTCTGTATCCGCAAGGCCGGAGAATACCGCCCATGTGTTGGATTCGAGATGAACGCGACCCTCCGCATCATCCCGCGTACCAATCTTTCGTCCGCTTGCGGTGATGCCGCGGATATACCAGCCGCCATCCCACAGGTGCTCCTCACAGGCCTTTTTGACCGTCTGCGCCATCGTTTCGTATTTTTCAATGTGTTTTGTTTTTTGCGCAAAGCGCGAGAGCGAAAGAAAATGCTCAAGCGCCCAATAGTGAAGAAAGCTCACCATTGCACTTTCACCACCGCCAAGGTTTAAGCAGTCGTTCCAGTCCGCGCGCAGACCCTTGCAAATGCCGGTAGCGCCAACCTCACGTGCCGAGAAGTCAAGAATACGCATCATGTGTTCGTATACCGTATCCTCACCGCCATCGGCATAGGTTACCTGCTCCTCCAACAAAGAAAGCTCGCCCGTTTCCTTGATATACTCGCAGATTGAGGCAATCAGCCACAGGGCATCGTCCGAGCAGGCATCCTCAATACCGTGTATTATGTCGCTTTTTGAAGGGGTCGGAACCACGGTTGGGGATTGAAATGCCTGCTGCTTTCCCGCAAGCGCGGGATCAAACCACTCGGGTTGGAACAGATGCAGGCCGTATCCGTGCGAGGTCAAACCACGCAAAAGCTCAATGATGCGGCTGCGGCATTTTTGCGGGTTGGAATGCGGGATAGTCATCGAATCCTGTGCGGTATCGCGGTAGCCAAGGCCGGTTCGTCCGCCTACCTCAATGAACGAGGCAAAGCGTGAGAACATTAGGTTAATTTCCGACTGATAGAGGTTCCATATGTTCAAGGCCGTATTCATGTTTGCGTTGGGGGTGTTGACCTGCAGACGTGATAGCTTATCGTCCCAAAACCGCTCAATCGCCGCAAACGCGTTATCCCGCTCTGCGGGATCGGAGTATTTTTCACGCATGACAGCGCCGTCGGCGCGGCGGCCTTCTCCCAACATAAAGGCAATGCGTGTAGTTTCACCCGCGGCAAGCAGTATCTTCTTCTGTAATGCACCGCAGTGGTTTCCCGTTTTCTCGGCACTGCCGGTGCAACTGCCGCGTTCGACTGCGGCCGGATTTGACTCGTTGCGGTAGGAGCCTAAAAATTTATCACGCACACAATCAAAACCATCCGGCTCAAAGCTTGCGCCAAACCATTGGTAACCGAACTCTTCATAGTACAGGTCGTATTCAATGATGCCGTCGGCATAGTCGCTGCCTGCGGCGTACAAGCTCATCTGAAAATTCTGGTTATCCATATCAATGTGATGGAAGGAGAATTCCACATAGGAGAAAACGCTCAAGCGCCTTGGGCGGTCAGATTCATTGGTGATTACAACATCCCACAGCTCCACCGGATCGCCGATGGGGATAAACACAGACTGACTCGCCTGAATACCGTTGTAGTCGCAGCTGTAGCGGGAGTATGAAAGCCCGTGCCGGCATTCATACGTTGCCTTTGAAAGATCCTTTCCCACCGGCTGCCACGAGATGCTCCAGTACTCACCGGTGTCGTCGTCGCGCAGGTAGACATAATGCCCCGGACCTTCGATCGGCGCGTTCGGGCGAAAACGGGTGATGCGATGGTATTGCGGTGTTTTGTAGAACACATACCCGCTTGCGGTCTGGTTGAGGACGGCGCACATATCGCCTACCCCGATATAATTGGTCCAGGAAACGGGAGTGTTCACCTTTTCAATGACGTATTCTCTGTTTTGGTTATCAAAATAGCCGTAGTTCATCGTCAGCCGCTCCTCCAAGATATAGTCCATCTTCATTATATAGCGGCGGCATCGGTGATTGAATGGACAAACTTGCAATAAATTATACATTCTTGCAAAGCTTGCGTAATCGGTGCTTCTTCTTTTTTCGTCCTGCATCCTTCTGCCCAATTTCTCCTGTAAATATGCGTAAAAACAGAGTAAGTGGAAGCTTTTGCTGCCTTGTATATCGTAGGGCGCATAAGAATAAGGGAGCGCAGCTTATAAAGCTGCACTCCCTTGCCTTAGTATCGTTATCTCGCAATATCATACGATGGTATATCGCGTGCGAAACGCCTGCCTGATTGCCGATTATCCCACCGCAGGGCAGATTACACGGCAGGTGTTGCAGGTGCACACCGAAAATCCCTTATCGTTGGTGCTATAAGCATATTCGCGGCAGCGCTTTTGTGTTACCGAAGCTCCGCCCAGCGCCTGTGAGGGGCAGGCTTTGATGCATAAAGTACAGCCCTCGATGCAGAGTGGTTGGGTGGGAGGATCCGATGCAAGATCAAAACTAGTCAGAAGCATCCCGATATTCACCATGTTGCCAAACCTTTTGTGGATGAGGAGTGTATTCTTTCCAAGGCTGCCCAATCCCGCCAGCTGCGCCGCATGGCGCATAGACAGCAGGCCGCGTCCCTCTTTGTGCTCGGCATCCCAGTATTCGTACGGGGCGTCACAGGGCATGGGAACAGCAACACCGCCCAGGTCTTCGATGCAAATACTTGCCTCTCGCGCAATGCGGTCAAGCTCATTGGTCTCCTGCATATTGGCGTGATGGTACACGATACGCGGGCTAACCTTTTTCAGCCCAGCGGCAAGGCGTTTGACGAACACCACTACGCTTCGGCAGTCTTTATATATGTCGGCGGGGTGAAAGCCTTCGGGTGCACCCGAAAAGGCGTCGATATGCGCAAAGCCACAATCGTCGGCGCCCTTGGATAGCACAAGGCTGCGAATCGTCTCCTTCATTATTATGGCCGTCCTTTCAATAAGCACAAGCGGGTTGCCGGCTTACAGCTTATTAATTAAGTTTACATAAAACTTGGCACAGGCATCTATCCCCGAAAGTTCAATGCGCTCGTCGTTTGCGTGGATGCGCGCGCGGTCCTCACTCGAAAGCTTAAGTGGTGTAAAGCGGTAAACGTTGTCCGAGATGCGGCAGAAGTGTCTGGAATCGGTGCACGCCATCATCAAATACGGCATAACCAGCACGTCATTCCAGCTTTCGGTGATGGTTTCGGCAAGCAGGGCGTACTTTTCATCCATTTTTGAAATCTTGCTCGGTTCGGCGGCATATAGTTTGGTTACCGTAATGTCATCACCCGCAAGGCGTTTGATGCGCTTGATTGTTCCCTGCACCGTATCCCCCTGCAAAATGCGGAAGTTTGCGGTGGCGCATGCCGATTTTGGTAAAACGTTTGCCTGCGTGCTGCCCTTTGCCATGGTAAAAGCGCAGGTGGTACGGGTCATCGCCGCAAGCTCGCCGCCGCCTTTGCCAAAGATCAGCTTAACAAGGGGGTCGGTCAGCCACAGGTTTGTAAAGATAAAGCGGATAATCCCCTTGCCGGAATGCTTTCCGAGGTTTTTGAGCATGCTTTTCACCGGCAGTACCAGCCGCTGACGAAAGGGCTTTGCCTCGATGCGGCAGATGGCCTTTGCCACCTTGCCAAGCGCCGTAACGTTTGGCGGCGAGGATGCATGCCCCGCCTTCGAATCGGCGGTAAGCATCAAATCCGCCATGCCCTTTTCGGCAATGCCGATGACAGCACAGTCCTGCGTAACGCCCGGGAAGATACCCGAGACAATGGCGCCTCCTTCATCGAGCACAAACCCGGGGCGGATACCGCGCTGCTCCAGTACATCTACAATTGCAGGGGCGGAGGGCCCCATAATCTCCTCGTCACCCGAAAACGCAAAGTATAGATCGTTGTGCGGAACAAATTCTTCCGCAAGCAGTCCCTCCGCGGCTTCAAGGGCCGCGCACAGCGTCACCTTGGTATCGATGGTGCCGCGGCCCCACAGCATACCCTCCTTGATTACGCCTTCAAACGCAGGTTCCTGCCAACCGTCACTGACCTCTACCACATCGTAGTGCGCCATCAGCACACTGGGGTTTGCGGCACTTTTCCCCGCAAGGTGCAGCAGAATACCGCTTGGCCCAATCTCCTCATAGGTGCAATGGCGAAACACATGGGGGTAACGTTCTTTTATGTAGGCGCGAAAGCCCTCAAACTGCTCGCAGTTTGCATCGGGATTATCGCGAACCGAGATCGTTTTGTAGGTAATCATCTTTGCAAGCGATTCTACCGCTCTGCTGTATGGCATACAATATCCACCCTTTCTTACAACAGGTTCTTTTTATAAAGCAGCCGTGCAGCACCAATGCTAAGCAGCGCGGCGACGGATACGAGAACACCCACCGAGCTTGCAAGCGAGGGCACCAGAATAAACAGCAGAATCATCGCTGCCATGGGGGTAACCGCAATCTTCCAGCTCTTTGAAACATACACAATGCCAAGCCCCCCAAACAGCGCAGGCAGGATGTTATCAAACGCGGGCTTAAGCGCTGGGGATTCCAGCAGCGGAGTCAGCGGAATAAGCAGCAGTACACCCGCAACAATAATCAACGTGGTAGTAATGGATGATACCGCAATTGCGATGGTGGAGATAACCTCGCCCTCGTCGCTGCCGGGCGCCACCTCCGCAGCCTCCATAGCCGAAAGCGCACAAGGCACCTTGAGGTTGGTCAGGTTGCCGGTAACAAACCCAAGATAGGTACCCGCGTTGCCGAGCATCGGCGCATAGGTAAATACCTCAATGGCGCACACTGTCCAAAAAATCGGCGCAACCCCGAGCAATCCCTGCATCACCTTGCCGGCATCGGGCCAAGCGTTGTATGCAAACGAGAAGATTACCGGTACGCTGTACATCATCACAAGGGCGGCAGCCATCCACACTCTTCCCGAAAAATGAACCGAATCTTCATAATTTCTATTCATGTTGGTATCTCCCTTACAAAGCTGCATCGAACAGGATGGCAAGCGCCATCGCGCCGATCATACTAAACGGCAGCGCATAGTTTCTAAGCCATTCGGCACCGCATTTTTTAATGATTGCGCCGCAGCCTATCATGATGATGGCGGAGCTGAGCAGGGTAAGCACCGATAAAAGCCCGCCCGAAATGCCCATGCCAAGGAATGCTGAAATCATGCCGAGAAACAGCGCGGTCATAAAGATATCGCCCCACTTCTCGTCGCGGCTTTTCATCTTATTCAGCCCGCCGCGCAGCTTTTTTAAGAACAGCGGAATAATAATCAGTGGGGTAATGCATCCGGTTGTCATAACCCAGATGATAGCCGAAAAAATCTTCGGGTCGGTGACACTGCCCGAGATTGACAGGCCGAACGCGTTTGCAGCGGCTTCTGCGGCAGGCAGCTCGTATGTAACCGCACCGATTACGCTCAGACGAATCCACGGCAGCGCAACACCAAGCGCCTTTGAAAGCGTTACAAGCCCGAGTAATATAGAGATCGACGGCGTAATGGTAAAGATCGCCGAAGAAAATGCCGCCTTCTTCATAACCTTGCCATCCATGCCAAGTGCATGCCCTTGTTTTACCGCCTTCACCAAGAAAAATACCGATTGTGCAATGACGAAAACAGCCGCAAAGCTGCCCAGCGCAAACATGAGCGCACCGTTTTTAAAGTCGGCCAATGCTACCTCTCCTATCTTACCGCAAAGATGTGCGCGGCTTTGGTTTTCATTGTAAACAAGCATACCATAACGGTTTTTTAAAGTACAGAGAGCCGTGTGATTTTTTTGACATACTTTCCTTCGCGTGTTACCATAAAATCATTCCAAACACGCTCAGCCGTTTTGGTAGCAGCCTTTGTATATTTATGTTGGCACAGCAAATAATCGTTGACATCACAGGGGGGGAACCGGCGATGGATCAGGAGCGTTTTTTGACGGCCTGCGAAACTATAATCAAGCAGCGGCGAGAGACGGCGGGGATTGGAACGCTGAGCGAAAAGACCCTGCATGCGGTGCTTAAGCATTACTTTAGCCCCGACCCCGAGACCCACGAGGTGCCCGCCGGACGGTTTGTCGCGGATATTCTATGCGCAGACGGCATAATTGAGATACAGACGCGCGGTTTTAACCGCCTGCGCGATAAGCTCGCCTATTTCCTCACTCTTGGCGTTGTCACCATTGTGTATCCCGTAGCGCACACTAAATGGATATCTTGGATTGACCAAGAGACGGGCGAGGTAACGAAAAAGCGAAAATCCCCCAAAACGGGGACGGCGTATGAGGTATTGTATGAGCTGTACAAGATAAAGCCCCTGCTCTGCCACCCCAACCTGCGCCTGCATGTACTGCTTATCGATGTGGAGGATTACCGCCTGCTCAACGGCTGGAGCTACGACAAAAAGCGGGGCTCCACCCGTGGGGAACGCATTCCGCTTGCGCTTGCAGACGAGGTGTGCATAAAAGCCCCCGCGCAGTATGCACAGCTCATCCCCGATTCGCTCGTTTGCCCCTTTACCTCCAAGGACTACGCGGCGGCAACGCGTCTTTCGCTTCACAGCGCGCAAACGGCACTGAATGTTCTAAGCACGGTGGGTGTGCTTTGCAAAATCGGCAAGCGGGGAAGATTACACCTGTATCAGCGTACAGAAAAATGCGCGGATACGGCACCCGGCACACAATAACCGAATACCGATAGAATGTATGAAATACGGCTATCAAAGAGGGGCATTGCCAATCGCTTGGCAATGCCCCATGTTGTTTTACCGGTTGCGTTTTATGCTTATTCAAACACCACAATTGCCTCGCTGCGCTTGATGCGAAGCAGCACCGTTTCAAGGATGCGGAAGCAGTGGTTGAGGTCCTTCTGCTCCAGATACGCCGCCGCCATATCCTGGCCGACCACAAGGTCGACGTTGCCGGGCTCGGCACCCACAAGCACCGCCTTATTCTCGCCCAGTGCGGGGGTTTTGTACAAACGTCCATCAACCAGCTTTGCAACGCGGTCAAGCTCAAGCAGTCCGGTACCCGGCTGCAGGCGTTGCAGCGCGGTGTGCAGGTCGGGGCTGAGTGCAAGCGCATACGAACCGTACACCCCGTTTGATACCAGCGCTTGGGCAGCAGCGGCAACGTCGCTAAATGCGTTCTCACCGGTCTTCCAATCGCTGAGCTTTATCTTCTTTACACCCGCCGCAGTCAATAAACCCTCGTAGCCCGCGGCTTTATCACCGTGGAAGATCAGTTTGTCTTCCGCAAAGGCGGCAGCCTGTGCGGCAACCACAGCGGCGGAAAGGTCGGGCGCATAGCCGCGTTTTTCGGCCGTCTCCAAATCCTTGGCAAGCAGGGTAAAGTCCTGATACAGCGTGGGAATTTGAACGTAACGTCTGCCGCGGGTTAAAATCATTCCGCCACCCGCTTCTTCATCCACCGCGCCGGCCTTATCAATGTTGATGCTCTGCGTTTCAATGCCAAGCGGCCCAAACAGATGGATAAAGCGCCTTGCGGTAAGCACACGGCGCGCGGAATTTATAACAGTATCATCGATCTGCTGCCACAAAAGTGCCGAAACAGGGGCACCTTCTCTCGAAAGATAGTTCATATCGTAGCCTCCTTCTTAATCGCTGTTTAGTCTCCCAGCATACTGCCGACCGATTTTGGGGAAGCTGCCTCGTCCGCCGTGGGAACAGGCGCTTCTTCTATGCCAAGGTCTTCGAGCATTTCGCGCACTTCCTGTTCACCTTCAAAAAACAGCTCTGCCTCTCTGGGGTCAAGCACACGCAAAAGGGTCATCAATTCACCGACGTGAGCTTTCTCCTCATCGCGGATATCCGCAAGAATCTTCTTTGCCACCACGTTATCGGTCGCCTGAATATGCGCATCGTAGATGTAGATTGCCTCAAGCTCTCCTGCAATATCAAGACGGACGGCTTGAATCAGCTCCTTGGTAGTCAACTTGCGTTCAACATTTCCCGAAAAGGGATTTCCGAATGCCGGCATATTGTTTACCTCCCATACCCGGTAGTTATTTTCGCCGCACATAATATCAAGCGCAGCATCTTAATTTATATTATACCCAATACCTGAGCGAAAGGAAAGGGGTTTTGTTACATTATCATACGGGCGCTGAAAGGCGCATGATAAAGGAGAAACAGTAGTCTTGCGGCTTTACACAACCTTTACACGACCTTACACAAATCATACATAGGCTTTACTGTCATAAGCTTATGGGGAAAACCTGCTTTTGTTATAGTAGAAGCAGCCGAGATGGTAATAATAAATCGATATGAGGTCATGTAAGATTTGGCCGAAAAGGAGAAGTTTAATTGATGAAAAAAGCATTTTCTGTGTTAATGGTACTTATGCTTACGGCAGTTATATTTGCCGGTTGCGCGCAAACCTCCGGAACGTCTTCGACCCCTGCCCCCGTACCGAGCAGCGACGCTGCGCCGCAGTCTGAGGCTCCTGCCGCACTTTCCGGCAATGTAGCGCTTACCGGTTCTTCCTCCATGCAGGAGCTGATGGAAGCACTTATCGAGGCGTTTAAAGAGGTGCACCCCGGTGTAACAGTAGAAGCCCAGTACCCCGGTTCCGGCCAGGGAATGACTGCCGCAGCAGACGGCACAGTGGATATCGGCAATGCATCGCGTGAACTGAAAGCCGAAGAAGCCGAGAAGCTGAATGCTCATGTTGTCGCCACTGACGGCGTAGCGGCTATTGTAAATACCGCAAACACAGTCGGTGACCTTACCGCCGATCAGATTGTTAAGATTTTTACCGGCGAGATTAAAAACTGGAGCGAGGTTGGCGGCGCAGACGCACCCATCGTTGTCATCGGCCGCGATGAGGCCTCGGGCACAAGAGACGCCTTCCAGTCGGTACTCGGCATTGACGAGCCGAAATACTCACAGGAAATTCCTTCTACCGGCGCGGTAAAAACTCTGGTAGCTTCCACCCCCGATGCAATCGGCTATGTTTCACTCGAAGCAGTGGACGAGAGCGTCAAGGCACTTAGCATGGATGGTGTTGCGGCAACCGGTGAAAACATCCTCGCAGGTACCTATAAGCTCTCCCGCCCCTTCATTATGGCAACCAATAAATCAGCGACACTCAGTGAACAGGCACAGGCATTCCTTGATTTCGCACTGGGCGAGGACGGCAAAGCAATCGCAAGCGACCTTGGCCTTGTAGTAGGCTAACCAAAGCTTACGAAAAAATTCTCTATATTCGGCAAGCAAGGGTGGAGTGTGACTCCGCCCGCTTGTCGCACATAAACATAGTTTTGCATAGCCTTCATTGACCCGAAAAAATAACCGCCGCCAAACTTGTTATAAGGGCGATTTTTTATATAAAGACCGTGAAAGGGGCAACCTGTTTTGTCTGTATCAAGCAATCATGTTAGCACGGGTGTGAAAAAAACTCGCGAGACACAAGCAAAAGATATAGTAGAGCACGTTATGAATGCGATATTCTTTGTGTGCGGCATCACTGCAGTGGTAGCCGTCGCGGGCATCACCATATATATGGTGATTGCGGGAGCACCGTCCATTGCCGAGATTGGACTCGCGAAATTTCTGTTTGGCTCGCTATGGACTCCGCTTGCCGCAGAGCCTAAGTTCGGTATTCTCTATATGATATTGACCTCCATTACAGGTACGCTGATGGCAATTGTTATCGGCGTACCTATTGCGTTATTTACCGCCATCTTCTTAGCAGAGCTTGCACCGGCTGAGCTTTATAAGATTGTGCGTCCGGCGGTGGAGCTGCTTGCCGGTATTCCGTCAGTTATCTACGGTATCGTAGGTGCGATGCTGCTCGTTCCCATCATGCGCGAGTGGGAAAAAGTGTTGTTTAAGGATGACCCAAACCATGTGTTCACCGGTGGCGCAAACCTTTTATCCGCCGTCTTCGTGCTTGCGGTTATGATACTGCCTACCATCATTAATGTCAGCGAAACGGCGCTCAAGGCGGTGCCGCGCGAATATAAGGAAGCTTCGCTTGCCATGGGCGCATCGCATATTCAGACCATCTTCAATGTAATGCTTGGCGCGGCTCGTTCCGGTATTGTCACAAGCATTGTGCTTGGCATCGGGCGCGCGATCGGCGAAGCGATGGCAATCATTATGGTTGCGGGCAACGTGGTAAACCTGCCGCTGCCTTTTAACAGTGTACGGTTTCTTACCACTGCCATCGTCACCGATATGAGCTATGCCGCCGAGGGTCTGCACCGGCAGTCGCTCTTTGGCATCGGGCTTGTGCTGTTTGTGTTTATTATGGTGATTAACGTTATTCTGAATATGGTACTGAAAGGCAGGGATGAGAAATGATGCATAATAATCTCACCGCTCTCTCCCCTGCTGAAACGGGACTATCTATTACCGGCAAACGCTTTCGCCCGGGTGATCTTGTTTTACATGCGCTTATCTATATCAGTGCCGGCATTACTGTACTCATTTTAGCTGCAATTATTATATATGTCGTGGTGCGCGGCGCCCCCCAAATTACATGGCAGTTTCTCTCTACCGCGCCAAGTGCCCTTAAGCAGCGGTACGGTATTCTGCCTTCTATCATCAATACACTGTATATCGTTGTCATCACACTCATCATCTCCACACCCATCGGCGTGGGAGCGGCGGTGTATCTCAACGAGTACGCAAAGCGCGGCAGGCTTATCCGGCTCATTGAATTTACAATTGAAACGCTGGCGGGCATTCCATCCATCATATATGGCTTATTTGGTGCTATCTTTTTCGGAACATACCTTAAGCTTGGATATTCCATTTTAACCGGTGCGCTTACACTTACCATTATGGTATTGCCCATTATCATCCGCACTACGCAGGAGGCGCTTAAAACCGTACCGCAAAGCTACCGCGAGGGGGCGCTTGGCATGGGTGCTGGTAAATGGCATATGATACGCACTATCATCCTTCCAAGCTCGATGAGCGGCATTATTACATCCATTATTCTAAGTATCGGCCGCATTGTGGGGGAATCGGCAGCATTGCTTTATACCGCAGGCTCGGTGACAAATCTCCCCACAAACTGGATAACCCACGCAACATCATCGGGTGCCACGCTCACCGTGCAGATGTATTTTGCGGTATCCAACGGCAAATACAGCAACGAGGGCTTTGGCATTGCGCTGGTGCTTATTCTTATCGTGTTTATCATCAACTCACTCACTAAAATAATTGCAAAACGCAGTGCGAAGTCAAAGGGAGGCTAAAATTTATGAGAGCAATTTCAGTCAAGGGTCTGAACTTATATTACGGCGACAATCATGCATTAAAAGATATTACTATTGATATCAAGAGTAAAGGGATTACCGCGCTCATCGGACCGAGCGGCTGCGGAAAATCTACCTTTTTAAAGGTACTCAACCGCATGAACGATCTGGTGGATGGCGTAAAAATCTCCGGCGAGGTAGTTATCGACGGTGAGGATATCTACGACAAAGCGGTGGATGTAACGCTGCTGCGCAAAAAGATTGGTATGGTATTCCAAAAACCCAACCCATTTCCGATGAGCATCTATGACAACATAGCCTATGGGCCGCGCGTTCATGGCATTAAAAACAAAAAGCAACTGGATGCGATTGTAAAAAGAAGCCTTCAGGACGCGGTGCTGTACGAGGAGGTTAAGGACCGCCTGAACAAGAGCGCACTCTCCCTTTCGGGCGGGCAGCAGCAGCGCCTGTGCATTGCGCGGGCGATTGCGGTGGAACCGCAGGTGATACTTATGGATGAGCCGACCAGTGCGCTTGACCCCATCTCCACCATGAAGATTGAAGAGCTTATGCTTGAGCTTCGCGAAAAATACACCATTGTTATTGTTACTCATAATATGCAGCAGGCGGCGCGAATCTCCGATGACACCGCATTCTTTTTGGTAGGCGAGATGGTGGAGTTTGGCGAAACTGAGCAGATTTTCAGCTTGCCGGGCGATAAGCGTACCGAGGATTACATCACCGGACGGTTTGGATAACGACATTGTAAGACGCCTGAAAATCATATATAATAAAATAAAAAGGAGAATAGATATGGGAGCACGCCCTAGTTTTGACAGCGAGCTTGAAATGCTCAATATCGATTTAATAAAGATGGCGGGTCTTGCCGAACAGGCGATCAAGAACTCGGTGACAGCACTTGAAACACGCGACAAAAACCTTGCGCAGCAAGTTGTTTCAAACGACAGTGAGATCGACGCGATGGAAAAGACGATTGAGGCGCGCTGCCTTAAACTGCTGCTGCGTCAGCAGCCGGTGGCACGTGACCTGCGGCAGATCAGCACCGCGCTTAAGATGATTACCGACATCGAACGCATCGGCGACCAGGCGGCCGATATTGCTGAGATTTTAAGCCTGATTGGCGGCACGGATGAACCCGCAAGCATCGCACGGCACATCCCCGAAATGGCGCATGTAGCATCGGGTATGGTATACGATGCTGTTACCGCGTTTACCAACACCGACCTTGCGGCGGCGAAAAAGGTTATTGCTACCGATGATGTGGTGGATGATCTGTTCATCAAGGTGCGCGATGAGCTGGTGGAACGCATTGCCTCAGCCCCGGGAAAAAGTGATGAGGCAATTGATGTTATGATGATCGCAAAGTATCTTGAGCGTATTGCCGACCATGCTGTGAACATCTGTGAATGGGTAGAGTTTTATGAAACGGGTGAACACAAAAAAACGAAGATTATCTAACCTTGATAATAGCCTTAGGGCAAATAGGTAGAAGGCGGTGGTTGGGTGCAAAAATTTACAGTGTTTATTGTTGAGGATGATGACAACATACGCGAGGTGGTACGCTGCACGCTCGAAGCGTTCTCTTACCGGGTGTACCAGTTCAAAACTGCCGAGGAGATGTTTGCAAGCCCCGTTGCCCCGTCGGTGTATATCCTTGACATTATGCTGCCGGGAATGGACGGAATTGAGACGCTGAAACGCATTAAGAATACTCCGGCGACACAAAAGCTGCCTGTGATTATGTTAACCGCAAAAACTGCAGAAATTGATAAGGTTATCGGCCTTGATAACGGCGCAGATGATTATATTGCAAAGCCCTTTGGGGTACTTGAGCTTTCCGCCCGTCTGCGTGCCGTGCTGCGCCGCGCTTACCCCCAAGAGCGGCAGTCTCACATTATTGAAGCAAACGGCATCCAAGCTAATCTTGATAAGCGTGAGGTTACCCTGGCCGGGGCGGAGGTTGACCTGACGCTTAAGGAGTTTGATCTGCTCGTCCTGCTCATGCAAAATACAGACCGCGTTCTCTCTCGCGATGAGCTGCTCAATACGATATGGGGTTACGACTTTGCGGGAGAAACCCGCACGCTTGATATGCACATAAAAAGCCTGCGCGCAAAACTTTTGGATGACGCGGGGCACCCCACGTACATCAAGACTGTGCGCGGGGTCGGGTATCGTTTCGTAGAGCCGTTGCAGGAGGTGTAGCGGATGAGGCGTGCGATATTCAGGTACTGTGTACTCGTTGCAATGATAGCGCTTGTAATTGGCGCTGCCATATCCTCTCTCATCCTATACACCATGCGCACACAAGAGATTGAGGCAAACATGAAGCTTGTGCTTTTCTCTGTCAAAAGCCAAATAGAATATGACATTGAACACGGTATCTTTTCACCCGACGATGAAGTGCAAAAGTATACCGATTATCGCCTGAGCATCATTGATGCAGACGGCACCGTAATTGCCGATTCCTCCGTCCCTGCCCGGCAGCTTGAAAACCATTCCGATCGCCCTGAGTTAATCGAAGCGAAGGCGCTGGAAACCGGTTCGTCCGTGCGGTTTTCACGGACGCTTGGCACCATGGTTACCTATATGGCAATGCGGGTGGATGACAATCTTTACATCCGTATTGCGATGGAGAACGATGTGCTCAATACTATATTCAAAAGCCTGCTGCCTTCGGTGATCATAGGGCTTATTCTTGCTGCATTTATTACCCCCGTGGTAGCGGAAAATGTTACGAAGAAGATTGTGCAGCCACTGTTTCGCGCACGCGACCATATTGAGAAGATTGCTGCGGGCGGCGATATTGCAATGCTGCCCTCACCCGAGTATGAGGAGCTTATCCCCATCATGGACAGCGTAAACACGCTGTCCATGCGCGTCAGCGATACGCTGGGGCAACTGCGCAACGAACGCGAACGAACCAAAACGCTTCTGGATAACATGGAGGAAGGGCTGGCAGTTATTGATAACCGCCTGCGAATTGCGAGCGTTAATAATGCATGTGAGCGATATATGGGTGCCACACAAACACGGGGGCGCAACATCATATACCTAACCCGTGACAACCGCGTGCTCTCGGCCATCGAGGCGGCGGTGCGGTGGGGGCAATCCACTATATTTGATGTGCCAAGTCATGAGGGCGGCAGGGTGCTTTGCGCGCGTATCACGCCCGCGCGCGGCAGCACTGCGCTCACAGGAGAGGATACCGAGGAGCATGGCGCCATTTTGTTGCTTACCGATGTAACCCATACCCGCGAAAACGAGAAGATTCGCAGCGAGTTTGTAGCCAACGCCTCGCACGAGCTAAAAACCCCCATCACCTCAATCAAAGGCTTTGCCGAGCTGCTTGCCTCGGGGTTGGTGGAGGATGGGCACATCGCGGCGGACTATCTAGGCCGTATTACCGACGAAGCGTCGCGCATGACAAGCCTCATTAACGATATTATAAAGATTAGCGAACTGGAGGCCGGCGGCGTTGCAGAGCCCGCTAAACAGATAGACCTTGCGGCGATTGCGCGTGAGACAGCCGAGCACATTGCCCCTATCGCAGCGCAAAAGGGCGTTTCGGTTACGGTACTGGGCGAGAATTGTATGCTGCGCGCGCGACACGAGGATGTGCGCCAGATTATCGACAACCTTATGGATAACGCGGTAAAGTACAACAAACAGGGCGGCACTGTAACGGTCACCTGCCAAAACCTTTCCGATAAGGTATCGGTTTCGGTAGTCGATACCGGTATCGGTATTCCACGCGAACACCATGCGCGCGTGTTCGAACGATTTTACTGCGTGGATAAAGGCCGCAGCAGAACGGTAGGCGGCACAGGGCTCGGGCTTTCCATCGTCAAGCATACCGTAGCAAGCCTGGGCGGTGAGATTGTGTTTGAGAGCAAAGAGGGCATCGGCACCACGATAACGGTGCACTTTCCCAACCGGCCTGCACAGAATCAATAAGCAGCTCCCATGAAACCACGGATTCACCCGGCCTTAAAGAACTTGAAGATGAAATGAATGGGCCTCCGGCGGCAGAACAGCCCTGCCGCCGCCCTTCTTGCCGGACATCTTCAATTTTTTACTGTAAATAAAAATATATCGCTTTTGTATTGACTTTATTCATATAGTAATGCTATAATAAATCTCGCGATGTGCGGCAGTGCTGGAACTGGCAGACAGGCACGTTTGAGGGGCGTGTGTCTTCGACGTACGGGTTCAAGTCCCGTTTGCCGCACCAAAAGAAACAGACAAATTTCGACAAGAAGTTTGTCTGTTTCTTTTGGTTTTCCAATCAGTTATAATAAAATCAACTGCAACAAAATGTTCCGGAGACTGGGTGAAGATATCCAGAAAGCTGCCTCCGGAGACTTACTCTTATGATGTTATTTTACAGTAATGCGATGACGGATTGATATCTTCACAGGATTATTATTCAATTGGAAAACAAGGCTATACATACTACTTTTCAACTTATCCTCCCAAAACGCATCTTATCCAATATCGCTTGTTCTCAAGGTAAATTGTATTTATACTTTGGGAAGACATTGAATTTGGAGGATGCAATTATGGGAATCACTACATTGGTTTTATTACTCGCACTGGAGACATTTTTTCTTGTTTGGTCAATCATAACAAAGAACAATCACAGAGAAGAAAAGGGAATCATCAGTATAGCTTTACTGGTGATTTTCGGACTGTTGCTTGTTACCGGGATTTTTGAATGGAGCTTTCGTTATGTGGCGCTTTTGCTCGTGCTGGTTATACAGGCTCTTGTTGGCGCGGTTATACTCGTCAGAAAAAAAGAAAAAGAATATAGGTTAAGAAAAAATATCCTTCGTTTCATAAGGAACTGTTTTATCTTTACCTTCGCTCTGTCCCTTGCCATTCTTTTTCCGCAATACGAGAAGCCGAAAACAACAGGTGGATATGAAGTGGCGACTGCGAAATATACCTGGACTGATACCAGCAGAGTGGATGAGTTTTCTCAGT
The DNA here is from genome assembly GCA_023421245.1 of Bacillota bacterium. Classification (GTDB taxonomy): domain Bacteria; phylum Bacillota; class Clostridia; order Oscillospirales; family Ruminococcaceae; genus Acetanaerobacterium. Next base: position 29,629 of record JAEZTV010000030.1, read on the forward strand.
CCGATGAAAACAGAGCCTTGACGGTTGAATTCTGGTATCCGAAAAACGATGATAAAACATATCCACTTGTTGTTTTTTCTCACGGTGCATTTGGTTTCAGCGGAAGCAATTACTCTACGTTTGCACAGCTTGCCTCGAACGGGTATGTCGTTGCAAGCATCGGCCATACCTACCATGCGTTTTACACGGTGGATACAAGCGGAAAGCTCACAACCGTAGATACCGGTTTTATCAATAAGGCGTCTGAAATTAATGCTATTCATGATACACAGCATGAGGAAGAGATTTACAACACGACAAGCGAATGGATGAAGCTTCGTACATCTGATGAAAACTTTGTTATTGATACAATACTTGGGCAGTGTAGAAACAATCATGCCGGTGCGCTCTTTTCCATGATTAATACGGAAAAGATTGGCTTGATGGGTCATTCTCTCGGAGGAGCGTCGTCCGCACAAATTGGCAGAGAGCGTGACGATATCGACGCTGTAATCGTCCTTGACGGAACAATGCTGGGCGAAGAGGTGGCGTTTGAAAACAGTGCGATTGTCCTCAACGACACGCCTTATCCCATTCCGCTCTTAAATGTTTACGCGGAGGATCATTACACAAATTCAAAAGAGCTCGTCGGGGACACTTACAATAATTTTTACGCAACCGAAAACGCTGTCTGCGCATATGAAACGGTGTTTAAAAATGCAGGACATCTGAACTTTACCGATCTGCCGCTGTTTTCCCCTGCGCTTGCCAAAATGCTCGGTATAGGCACAATAGATGAACGGTATTGTATTGAAACCATGAACAAAGTTGTTTTAGAGTTTTTTAACAGCTGTTTAAAGGATAAGGGAGCGCCAAAAATTGAAAAGGAATATTAATCTATGAAAGTCCGAATCAAGCAAATCAGTGACAAAGCCGATGAATGTCTTATTATAGAATGTGTTGAGGTTACACCCGATATTGAGAGCATACGGTCGTATGCTCTCACCAAGGGCACGACTTTAACGGGAAGCGTAGATGGACGCATTTATCAGTTCAACCTTTCCGATGTTCTCTATTTTGAGGCGGTCGACGAACGGGTATTTGCCTATACGAAAAGTAAGATGTATGAACTCAGAATTCGTCTGTATGAGCTTGAAAGCGCTTATGCGGATAAGCATTTTATCCGTTGTTCCAAATCGTTTATAATTAACCTGATGAAGCTTGAGAGCATAAGCCCAGCTTTAAACGGGCGATTTGCGGCGCATATGAAAAACGGTGAAAAAATAATTATCTCACGACAATACGTGCCTAAGATAAAACGCGCTGTGTTGGGAGGGAAGTAAAATGGACTTTAAAACTTTCTTTGTAAAAAAGATAATGATGAGTTTTTTTGTATCAGTAACCTGCATTTGTGCGGTGATGGCTTTGATTGGAATGGTATTTGAAACCGATACCCGTTTTGGTTACGAAGCGTTTTTGTCGCCTCTTATCTTCGGCGCTGTTGCAACCCTTCCTTCGCTTGTGCAATATTCAAAAAAAGAATTGTCCCTAAGGCAAACGGCTGTCAGAAATGTGATTCATTTCATTATGCTTGAAGCGGTCATTTTATCAGTTCTCTATTTCGGGGGAATGCTCACAAGTATTTCGATGGCAGTATCGCTTGGAATTTCTATATTCGTGATTGATTTAACCGTCAATCTGGTCCTGTGGATCAATGATAAAAGAACCGCAAAAGAATTCAATAGCGCATTGAGAATATTGCAAGATGATTGTGGGATTAACAAATAGCTCTATTTAACATTGTAATAATTGTTCTTTTCTTATACTTATTTCAATTAGAAACAGAGACTAAATCGCTAAATTCCAATTTGTTGTTCAGACTATAAGCAATATTCTGCCATCGTAAAAATCTTTTATCACGGTTTTTACAAGATAACGTCAGGAATGAGGATTGAAACTCATACCTGACGTTATCTTTTTTCTTATAATAAACAGTAAATTTGAAAAACCACTTGACTGTTACCTTGGGTGTTAGTTTATGATTGTATTGAGGTGATAGATATGCTGATAAATGAAGTGAGCAAACTCACAGCACTAACGAAAAAAGCAATAGAATATTATACTTTGCAGGGGTTGATTGCTCCATCTATTTCAGCCAATGGATATAGAGATTACAGCGAACAAGATGTAAAACGCTTAAATGAAGTCGGTGTTTTAAGAAAACTTGATGTCAGCATTGACGAAATTAAAACCATACTTAATGATGCGACAAATTCAGCCTTACAAGCTGTATCTGTAAGAAAAGAAATGGCTTTTAAATGTGATTCGATGAAAAATGCAATTCTTCAAAAATTGAGTGCCGGCAAGTCTTATTCGGAAATCAGTACAGAGCTTGAAGCTATTGAACAAATAAAAACTATTACTGAAAAGATATTAGATGCTTTCCCAGGATATTACGGACGGCTTGTGTGTATGCATTTTTCAAGGTTTCTCAATGAGCCTATTCAATCCGAAAGACAACAATCAGCTTATAAAACCATCATATCGTTTTTAGACAGCATTCCGCCGATGGATATGCCAAAGGATTTAGAGGATTATTTGATTGAAGGAACAAAACATATTGGCACAAAACAACTTGTAGAAATGCTTGAAAGCACAAGGAAATCAGTAGAAAGCCCTGATGAGTTCTTGTCAAATAACAAAGAAATGTTAGAGCAATATTTAGCATATAAACAATCTGATGAATACAAGAACTCACCTGCTTGCAGGCTGATGGAGTTAATGAAAGAGTTTAATAACGCAAATGGGTATAATGATGTATTCCTTCCTGCTATGAAACAGTTGAGCAATTCCTATGATGAGTATTGTCGCCAAATGGAAATTGCCAATAAAAAACTATTGGAGCGGTATCCGGAAATTAAGAATCTAGATATCCAAAGCTAATGCGCATAACTTTTGGTAGATGACAGTTTGAATCACTATCTAAAAATAGGATGATATCCGAAATTGACACTACTTGCACGTAATAACGCCCACAAACCTTGTTGCATCTATGGTTTGTGGGCGTTATTATACTCCGCCGAAAGGCACAAGGTTTCACAGCGTGATAAACACGCTGTGAAACCTTGACTAAAAACTAAGAAAAATCAATATTATGCTGCCAATAAATTATGATATATATAATATTGACATATCGGCTAGCTGCTGCGACAGCTTCTCTCTTAAAAACGATTCCACCTCTAACCGTATCTCGTTGCGGTAGCTGTATTTTCCGCGCCCGCGTCCAGTCATGGTTTCTCTGTCAAAAAGCTTTACCGAATTTGGGAACGCTTCGGTGTTGATGGCATTTTGAACAAAGCTGTAAGTCATGAGTATGATTTCTATAAAACCGGTTTGTTTAACCCTTTGGCTTAGTTCATCCGCCAGCTGTTCGATCAGTTCGCCATACAACTGTCTCCAATTCGAAAGTAAAATGATGGGCGCAATCAGAAGCCCCACCGGATATCCCGCTTCCGCCACATCATTGAGTGCATCGATCCGCGCGCGCAGCGGAGATGTTCCAAGCTCTACGCGTCGGATGATCTCTTGCGGGTTTACGCTCATGCGAAACAGGGTCTTGCCCCTGTGATCAAGGCCAAGCAGCGGCTTTACCATGTCAAACTTCGTCGGGAAGGTCAGGTACCCGCGGCCTTCCAGTGCAAAACGCTCAATGGTATAAGCCAGATTACCGGTGGTGGTATTTTCGAGTAGCAGGTCGCTGTTGCTGCCAATCTCAAAGGTTTGCGGCCGGGGGGCAGCATCGGCTTTTGCAAGAAGCTTGTTCAGCATCTGTTCACGGTTTACAAACAGGCGAAGATAGGAGCATTTGTTGTAATTGCATACCAGATAGCAATAAAGGCACATTGCCCGGCAGCCCGAAGATGTGTAGGGTACCAGCCAGTCGGAAACCTTCTGGTTGGGCACATACCTGTGTGTTTTTCTCAGGCCAATGATGAGATGGTTTTTGAGTCTGGGGAAGTCTTGATTCTTTGCCGCAGCAAGCTCGGGGATATAGTTGTGACTTTTTATTTCTGTCCAAGGCAGGTCTTCATATTTTGCTCGCAGCATCTGCCCAAGCTCATAGTCGAGCGCAGCCGGCTCGTAATAAACGGCATCAAAGCGCATAGTCATCTCTGTTCCTCCCAACAGAGATAGTGTCTCCAAAATAATATCAACTATTTCGGGGACACGCGCAGGGACAACAGAACACCATAAGCCCTTTTACGGCTAAAAGCCTTTATTACTAGAAATTGCGTTCCATAATATCCACAAGATAGATTGCCATCTCTTTGGGTGTTTCTCTGTTCTCTTTCTTAATCCATTCTGTTATAATGCTCCAAATACCACCAAACGTAAAGTAATGAGCGTAATACTCTATACCCTGTTGATCCATCATCTTTTCTGCCTGCACCAGTGTGATGTGACTTACATCAACCGCAACCTTTCCCACAAAAGCCGGCAGCCTTTCGCCGACAAAATGAAGCATGTTCGATTTCTGTAACAAAATCAAAAACCGAATATGCCTTTCGCAAAACTCAAAACAGGAAAGACAGCCCGTGTATAAGGTCAAATTACCTTTTTCCAATATCCTCTCCGCAAATTCCATAAAAATCAGATTGCAGTACTGCATGAGAACATCATCTTTTGAGCTGAAGTACCTGTAAAATGTTCTGCGGCCGATATGTGCCTCAGAAACAATATCGACAATGGTAATATCACTATAGCTTTCTTCTTCCATTAAACGAAACAAAGCGTTAAAAATCCATTGGCGTGTCTGTTTTAAAGTTATCTTTTCCATCGTTACTCCTTTTGGCGCACATTTCTGTTATTGTGCCAACTTTAGGCTGAGCTATTGCCTGTGGCTGCTGCTTTATATTATACTAAAGCAACAGCGGTGGCACAAGTGTGCAACTGCATCTAGCACCGGTATCATCAACCATTTCGCATAAAGGAGAATGAGCCGTGGAGAGGACTACCATCACTGAAAACTATGAGCATTTTGAGCACATCATGCCTGTGCAGACAATGGCTTTGCACAGCGGTACTTTTTCGTACCGCTACTGCAAAAACCCCAACCCCGAAAAGGATGTGACACTGATTTTTCTTGCAGGGGGAAGCGGTCTTGCGGATTCTGTATTTATGTTTGCAAGCGCGCTTACCAAAAAGTACAGCCTGCTTACGTTTAATTACCCATCGGGATACAGCACCAATCGAAGCCTCGCCGACGCGCTTGCCGAGCTATTAACAAAACTGGATGTACATAATGCGTATCTTGTGGGTCAATCGTATGGGGGATTGTTTGCACAGGTTATGGCAAAGCAGCACCCCGAATGCGTTAAGGGATTGATTTTATCCGGCACATGTTCTATGTACAATGATCTAACCTATCATGGCATTGCGGAAGTCGTGGGGCTGCTCAACCCCCAAAAGCTTAAGAAAAATCTGCGCGTGGGCGGCATCCTTCCACGCGGTATGCTCGTATTTCTTATGAAAGCTGCTTTTAAGAAGCATGCGCCGGATAAGAAAGCCGCAAAGGAACTGGCTGAAGTAATTGATAGGATAAAAGGATCGATCAGCAAAGAGTATTGGCGCTTGATGAATACCCTGCTTGCAGATTTGATGAATGAGTACGGCACACACAAGCCGGAAGATTTTCGATTTCTACGCAATGAGGTTTTGTTGATTTTCTCTGATGAAGACCTCACCTTTAGCGATGAGCTCAAAGATACGTTAGTACGTTTGATGCCAGACCCAACGGTTGTAAGGGATATTGCCGGCGGCCACTTGGCATTGTTCTCTAGCTTTGACCAATATGTGCGGGAAATCAGCACCTTTCTTAATGAGAGAAATTGAAGCCAGCGTTTCTTTCGGTTTATCCTGCTTTTATGGTATAATATGTCCACAATCACATTCAAAGCATAGCTTTGAATGAGCTCGGCAAAGCCGAGTATGAGTATTTTGCATAACAAAATACGAATGCGGCCATGTTACACCATGAACTACAAATGCTGATTTCATCAACATTTGCAAGGACTGCGTCCTCTGCAAAACGACATTAGCCGTTTTGCAGCCTGTTTATGGTATAATATCCGCAAGACGGATATTATACGTCTATTTCTATGCCCCGCCTACGGCGATGGGCGATTATAGCCAAGCTTACACTTAGCATAGCGAATCTTTGATTCGCATTTAGAAAACCTACGGTTTTCTCTGTTTCTTTCGGTTTTTCCATTTATACAGGGCAGGGCGGCTTACCGCTTTCTAAACAGCAATTATGTTGCAGTGTTTGGGTGATGATATGCAGATAAACAGACTCTTTCAAATTGTATACCTGCTGCTGGATAGAAAAACTATAACGGCAAAAGAGCTTGCTGCACACTTTGAGGTTTCGGTGCGTACAATTTTAAGGGATATCGACACGCTTTCATCCGCAAACATTCCGGTTTATACCACCCAAGGCAAAGGCGGCGGCATCTCGCTTCTTGATGGCTATGTGCTGAACAAGACCGCGCTGAGCGAAGAGGAGCAATACCAAATTCTAATCGCGCTGCAAAGCTTGGCCGTCACGGGAAACACCGACGCAAAAGAGGCCCTCGTAAAGTTGGGTGCGCTGTTTCAAAAGGCCGACACCGACTGGCTTGAGGTAGATTTCTCGCGGTGGGGGCAGAGCACACAGGATAACCGGCGCTTTGATCTGCTCAAGGCCGCAACGGTAAAAAGATACGCCATTCACTTTGACTATGTAAGCTCCAACGGGGAGCAAAGCCGCCGAACGGTATACCCCTTAAAGCTGGTTTTCAAATCAAAAGCATGGTATCTGCAGGGATATTGCCTTACAAAACAGAGCTATCGTACATTTAAAATGAACCGTATGCTGCATGTGGAATTGACGGATGAGCACTTTCCCGCAGGGCGGTACACCCCGCCGCCTATCGAAGAGACAGACACTTCTTCGCTTTCTTTTGTTGCGCTGGAGTTTGAATGTTCGGCGCGTGCAGCTTATCGCATATTCGATGAATTTGATGAAGGCTGCATCCGGTGCAACAACGATGGCTCCTATCATGTTTTTGCCCGACTGCCGGAGGACGGCTGGCTCTACGGCTTTTTGCTTTCTCTGGGACGAGATGTGAAAGTACTTGCTCCCACGCACGTTACAGATAATCTCAAGAGACAGCGCGGCATAACATGACACACTGATGTCATGTTATGCCGCGTATAATGAATTCGGGAGTGATAAAGATGGACTGGACGCAGCTTTATGGGCCGGACAAGCAGCCCGCCGCCGCAGAAATTGAGGGGTATATCAACAATCCCTTATGGGCTGAAATCAATAGATTTTTAGCGAAAAATTACGAAGTTTTGCCAAGCTATACCTACAGCAGTTGTTCCGCTCAGCCGGGTTGGAATGTAAAGTACCAAAAAGCAGGGCGCTCTCTCTGTACCCTTTACCCGATGGACGGATATTTTACCGCGCTTGTCGTAATTGGCGCAAAGGAGCAGGTAGCGGCCGAGCTTATTATGCCGTTGTGCAGCGCGTATACACAAACGCTGTTTGCCGGCAGCGTGGCCGTTGCAGGCGCCAGATGGCTGATGATGGACATAACAAATAGCTCCATTTTGGAGGACGCAATACGCCTGATTCAGCTGCGCAGAAAGATTAAAAAGAAGGTATAGCAATGGAACGTATCATAACCGTAACCTCTGCGAATATCGACCGCGAGCACATCTGCTGTGCCATCACCGACAAGAAGGGCGAAACCTGCGTATCCTCCAAAAAGGCATGGATGAAAGAACGGTTTGCGGACGGACTTGTGTTCCGGAGGCTGGACGCGCGGGGCAAGGTGTTGATTGAATATATCCCTGCCGAGAAGGCATGGTGCCCCATCGATGCGCCGGGGTACATGCACATTAACTGCTTTTGGGTTTCGGGACAGTTTAAAGGCAAAGGATACGCAAACCTGCTGCTGGCGCAATGTATTGAAGATGCTAAGCTTAAGGGATACTGTGGGATTACCGTTGTCGCTTCCGGGAAAAAACGCCCATTCCTCTCCGATCCGGATTATTTAACATACAAGGGTTTTTCCCCCGCCGATACCGCTGAGCCCTTTTTTGTGCTCTACTACCTGCCGTTTACGGAAAACGCTCTGCTTCCAAGATTTAAGGATTGCGCAAAACAAGGCAAAGTCGCAAAGAAGGGCATGGTGCTGTACTATACCAACCAGTGCCCACACACCGACAAATATGTGCCGCTCATCGCAAGTCTTGCCAGAGAACGAGGCTCGCAAATCAGCGTCCACAAGCTCGAAACAGCCGAGCAGGCGCAGTCCGCGCCGACACCCTTTACTACCTACAGCCTTTTTTACGACGGCCGGCTTGTAACGAATGAGATTATGGGACCGGCCAAGTTTGAAAAGTTTTTAGCGCAGCACGGTTTTTAGCTGTTGGTATCATCAAATCGGCTTGTGAATCCGTTTGGATTTTCAGGCCGCAGACAGAGCAGTTCGCCACACCGAAAGGCGGGCTACTGCGTATCCAAACAGGGGTACAGCGACATGAAAACGCTGCACCCCTGTTTTGTTGTATCCACAGATTCTTCGGCAATCTTTTAATATGGCAGCCTCCGCATTACTGCACGTCTGACAATTCTTTTGCTATGAGTGTCACTGCGATGCGCAGCGCCTTGATTCTGCGTATGAGCAGTGTGTGCTGGGCGGTGCCCTGTTTCAGTTTAGGCAGCACCTTTTCACACTTGCTAATGGTTGAGGCGATAGCCCGAAGAGCCTCCTCCAATTCATCCTTCGTAAAATCCTCCACAAACGCACTCCTTTGCATCACTTGAGCACCATCTTCAAAGCATGATCTTCGGCGTCAAAGGCAAACCTCAAAGATTGAACCTGCGCGTGTGAAATCCTGCTTTTCGTAATACCCGTCCACATCACTCATAACGTACACCGTATCATCCGAAAAATCAGTGCACACCCGCGCCATGAGCTGCCGCCCGATTTGTTTTCCCCGATACGCTTTGTCTACCAACAGATCATAAACATAAATGCCGTACCCATCGTCATCGCGGCAACGGCAATAACCGCAGAGGCTATTGTTTTCAACTGCCACATATGTAATGGAGTGTTTCAGTGCTGTTATGTATTTTGAGTGGTTTTCTTCTCCCCAATAATCCTCCCACTCAGCGCCTTCGTTTTTCATAAGGGCAAACAGAGCGGTCTCATCCTCTGTGGTATATCGTCTTATTATCATTCTATGCTCCTTTTCCCGCAGGGCTTAAAGCGCCCGCACCGGATGGCGGATTACGGTTTTGAGCTTTGCTGCCTGCGTCCTGCGGGGATCACTCAAATAGATTTCGTGATGGTGGCGTTTATCCGTGATATCAATGGCATACCCGTTTTCTTTTACGTATTGCTCCATAGCAAGGACGGTTTCCGGTTCCGCATTATATGAGCCAAGATGCATACACTGCACACACAATCCTTCGTCGTAGGTGAAAAACTGCACCGGCGAAAAGTCGGTCTTCTTCTTTCTTGTCGCCTCTTTTATCGCCCACGCAAAGTCGGACTCTTTCACGAAATCGGGCAGACGAATCATAGAAATCCAGCAGAAGTTATCCTTATTGGAATAATCGACGCCGCAAATTCCCTCCTGCCACCAGAGCCCTTCGAGCGGCGGCACCGCATATTCAAAAAATCCTTCAATTTGACGCTCGCCTTTATAGCTCATTTTAATCGTATATGCCATACCGTAGAGCAGCTCTAAAGCTGCCTTGTATTCCCCGTCCTGATCATTCGGGTTGCCTTTACCCCGAACCGCCAGAAAATTCATCGGCGGAACTTCAACAATGCCGGGTTTGTTCGGGGGCAAATAAAATTCCTTGTACTCTTTTCTGTAGTCAAATGCCATAACAACCACCATCCTTGTTTGATTAGATCAACAGAATTCATGCTTTACTTATTTTCAAGGTTTGCAAGAATCTCTCCATATCGCATTGTTGCAAGCTCGCTGGGGTGACCTTTATTGCAGAATGAGAGGTTTGCCAGTTTAGGAACAACCCGTTGTACTACAACTTGCCCTTTCACCAGGCTTGCCTGTAATGCTTCCAGCGCTTCGTTGAATCTTCTATCATCTTTGGCGCGGTTGTAAAATGACAGCACATAAACATACTGGAACAGATTGTAATTGTTAAAGGGGTATTCCACCTGCATAAAAAGTGTTCCGATACCATAATGACATGGGCCAATGGGCTTTTTTATCACCCAATGCTCCAATAAAAAATCGACTGCTCTATCAAGCGCCGGTTCATTGTTTCGATACTCCGTGTACCGAAAGGCATTCAACGCAGTGAGCGTCGGCCAGGGATTGGAATATTCCGTCTCAGGCCCGCGCCCAAAAGAAAACTTGTTGCACCGCCAGCCGCCGTCATGGTATTGAATATCGAGCAGATGCCGAAGCGTTTTTTGAATTCTTTCATCTTGGGCATATCCCATACAACACAGCAAATAAGCAGCCGAAACAGTATGGCACGGCAAAATTGCTCCGTTCGGATACAGCTTAAAACGCCCATCCTCACGCCACGTGCTAAAAAACAGATCCGCCACTTCTGTAAGGATTGGATCCGTCGGTTTTATTCCAAGCTCAAGCAGCATAAGAGCACTGTTATAGGCCGAAAACGGCGACCCTTTCAGCAAACGGTTGTCCGGGGTTGTCCAAAAATCCGCTCCCAGATCATGCCTGTGTGATACTATCTCATCAATATCCGCTCGGTATTTTTCACTCACTTCCACTGCGCTCACCTCAAATCCACATCATCTTTACGCATTTTGCGTAGTTTTATTCGCTTTGTATTACCTGCATCAGACTGCGGATATCATGTTCTATTAAGCTGTGCATCGTATCATTAAAGTGAATGTAATTGATGGAAAGCGCCTTTTCCTTTATTTTGTGGCGCAGCGTCCGTTTATACCGAGCAACATCTTCAAGCGCCTTTATCTTCTGGCGCATCGCAGTAGGCTTTTGATCATCAACCGCATGCAAAACAGCATCGATTGCTTTGTCAATCTTGTTCTCGGTATCCCATTTTGCCTGTTTGCATAGAAGGCGAAAGCCACGCACCCGAAAGACGTATTTGTCACTGTCCAGCATGTCAAGAAAATCATTAAAATAAGAATAGAGCGCGTCTTCTGTCTCTGAAAGCGCCTCAAGCTCCAGCAGGCTTTTATAGGCAAGCGCAGAATCCTTGTTAGACAGCTGCGCTAATTTCAGGCTTAAGTCCATGGCATGTCCTCCTTAACAATTGAATGAAGAAAACAAAACCTTGGTAATATTATACTGTGTTTTTAAGTCTTTGTAAATAAAAAGCAGTGCCAAGGCTTTTGCTTCTTGCATCTGCGTGCATCATAGTAAAAACGAATCAAGGCGGTATGCCCTGATTCGTTTTGCTTTGGCGTTTATCGGTCAGTCAAAAAGCTGCCCGGGCAGCTTTTCCTTTACCTTTGGCGGAAACTGCTTGTCATATGCGTCGAGCAGGCTTTGGTCGACCTCAAAGCAGGGGTCAAACTCAAACACTCCCGAAACTGTGTTCAGCACGTCCGGCTTAAGCTGCTTAACCATAAAATAATCCGCGGTATCGTGGATTGCAACACCCTTTAAGTGAATTGCATAATCAAATGCCCTTTCAAAGCCAAAACGGGTGTAATACGCAGGGTTACCCGTAATAAAAATAGCGGTGTATCCCATCTGTCCGGCAAGCTGTATGGTGTGCTTAATGAGCGCGGAGCCAATCCCCCGCTTCTGAAAACCAGGATGCACCGAAATGGGGCCAAACGTTATAAATTCATGCTCCTTATCACTTGCGTCGGTGAGCTTTGATCTGCTGTATATGATGCTGCCCACAATTGCTGCGTCAACCTCGGCCACAATGTCAAGCTCTTGAATAAAGCAAGGCAGGCTGCGTATCTGGTGTACGAGCAAATGCTCGTCGCAACCCGGCTTATATACATTCCAGAATGCCTCTCGCGTAAGATTTTCTACCGCGAAATAATCCTTTTCGGTTTCGTTTCGCAAGACCATATTCATGGTTAAATTTCTCCTTTAATAATATAACTATTTTTGGTAACTGATTAAGAATCCGAAACCGTAAAAAAGCAGGGTAAAACAATACCCTGCCCCGAAAACATGTTCAAAGGTTTTTAGGTATCATTCTGCAAAAACGCACACAAACCTAAGCTTCCAACTATGTAACGATGGGAAGCGATGTTCCTTTACGGTTTAGGTGTTCTTTACAGAACTATTGCCAAATAAAAACCTCCTCGTTAAGCGTATAATTTATTTTACCACAAAAATCAAATTCGTCAATACCTGGTTGTACGCCTACTGCACAGGCTGTAAGCTGTCAAATACCTTTTGCATACCGTCGTACAGCTCGCGGTAAGCATTAAGGCTTTGCCCTTGCATACCGCTTTCATCCCATGCGGGGGTACTTGCGTAGCACACGTACTCGCCCCATTCCGCAAGTAGGGTGTTGCTCTCAAACCCTGTTATGGCCGAGAGGTCCGCACCCTCTGCGATCTGCTGCTTTTGGTAGAGGGTAACAACAAATACAACGCGCAGCGAATCGTATACGTCCGTTAACTGCTCATTGTACACCTGCTCGTCCATCTCCTCCCCCATAAGCTCCAGCTCCTGAATCAGCTCCAATGACTCGTAGGGCATAAAGTCAGCGTATAGCTTATGTATATAGGGCGTGCCGTCCTGCTCCTGACCGTTCTCGGTTTCGGAGGCGGCGAACACGCCGCGCGAGGCATACTGCGAGTATGACGCGGGAAACTCAAGTGAATAGAGCTGCGCAAAGGTGCGCCTGATACCCTCGTTATCCGGCGCTGCCACTTCGTCCGGCCTGCAGCCCAGAAGAAGCATAAAAACAAAAGCTGTAACCAAAGCACAGAGTATGGCAATCCGACGCATGGTGTCACCCTCCTTATTGATGGCAGGTTTGTATGAACTGCGGGTGCGATGTAAATCCAAGATTCACTGTGCCAACTCAAAGATTGACTATGCTCTTCAGTTATTATACCTTGTATGTCCCGAATGCGTCAACGCAGAAAATATCGAAAACGTTGTAGAATCCACAATCCATGCTGAAATTACAGGACAATTATGGTATAATATGTCCACAATCACATTCAAAGCAAAGCTTTGAATGAACTCGGCAAAGCCGAGTATGAGTGTTTTGCATAGCAAAATACGAATGTGGCCTTGTTACACCATAAACTGCAAATGCTGATGAAATCAGCATTTGCAAGGACTATGTCCTAAGCAAAACGACATTAGTCGTTTTGCAGTCTGTTTATGGTATAATATCAGTAAAACATGTAGAAATATATGGATTACTGCTGATTTTATTGCAGTACTTTTCAAGATACCGGCCACATTATAAGCAGAGTATTTGCATGAAACAAGGAGGACGCATGATGGCAAAACGACTTTTGAGGGCTTGGGCAGGGCTGTGCGCCTTTTGTATTGTGCTCTCTGCCGGAGTGGGGGTGTACGCCGACACCACCACAATGCAAAAGACACTGGGCGGCACCGAGCTGCGAGGCGTATTTGTGGATTCGTTTGCAAACAAGGATTTTCCCTCAAAGCCCGGTCTTAGCGAGAATGCGCTCAAGCAAGAGATTGATGCTATTCTTGCATCTGCGGCAAACAGCAAGCTCAATGCCGTATTCTTCAAGGTGTGCGCTTCGGGCGATGCCCTGTACGATTCCAGTGTGTTCCCCGTTTCGTATTATCTCACCGGCAAGCAAGGGGCTGCCCTTACGTTTGACCCGCTGCGCTACCTGTGCTCTGCGGCTGCAAAGCGCGGGATTCGTGTGTTTGCATGGATTGACCCCGTGCGCGCGACACTTGGTACGCCGGATGCAGACAACCTTGCGGCACTGCAGCGGTACGTTGATCCCACACAGGGCTATCTCCCCCCGCAGCTTTCGTCGGCAAAGGGCAGTACTCTGCCGCAGAACAGCCTTGCAAGCCAAAGCCCTGCAGTGCAGCACCCCGAATATCTGATAAACGGCGACGGCGGCGCAAAGTACTACGACATCGCAAACCCTGCCGTGCGCAAGCTGTTTGCCGATTCAAGCGCTGAGCTTGTATCGGGTTATAAGATTGACGGAATACTGCTCGATACCGATGTATACCCCAAAAACCTTGATGATTCCACTTCTTACACAAAGTTTGGCGGAACGCGTTCAATCGATGAGTTTCGCAACGATAATGTCACGGCGCTTGTGAGCGAGGTATCCAAGCGGATTGCGGCAACCGACTCTTCAAAGTTTTTCGGGGTCGCCACCGCAAGCGATGCGTACAATCTTGACGATGCCTGCGATACCGCAGCATGGATTAGCGGCGGATTGATCGACTACATCATCCCACGCCTGTACACTGCCATTGGCTACGGCTCAGACGACTACAAAACACGCATTGAGGGATGGCAGAACGCAACCTACGGTACTCCTGTGCTTCTGATGCCTGCGCTCAACAGCGCTGCGGTAGGCGACATCAGCCAGTGCGGCGGCAGCTTTATGGACCCCGCGGAGCTGATGTACCAGATTATGATGGCGCGCAGCTGCTACAGCAACGGCCATGTATACAGCGACAGCACCTCGCTGATGAAAAACCCGCTGGGGATGTTTGATAAAATTAACCGCATCTACCTAGACAGCACCGTAACCGACAAAACCGGATCGTTTACCGTTAGCAGCAAGCTTGCTGTCACGCGCCCGAGCGGTAACATCTCGGTGAATACAAGCACCTATTTTATCATGGGTACCTCCAACCCCGATCAGGCGCTGTATGTCAACGGCAGAGAAGTCACCAACCGCACCGGCGGCGGTACCTTCGGTGTGTTTTTGGAGATTCCGGTGGGCAGCACTACTGTTACCGTCACGCAAGGGGAACAAACCATTACCCGCACCATTAAACGTGCCTCGACCACCACCGGTGTAAGCAAGATTACAAAGATTACGCAAAGCTCAATGCAGCCCTCCTCCATGGGGGTTGTTGGGAGCGGCGATACCTATGAGGTTAAGTGCATTGCGCCGTCAGGCGGCGTGGTAACCGCCGAAATTGGCGGCAATGTATGCACCTTAAAGCAGGTTGCGGCTACGGCGGAAAACGGTGTGCCCGCCACCTATAAGGGCTCGCTTGCCGTAAGCGGTAATTATGCCGAGTCGCGCACCAGCAATATCGGCCAAGTCACCTATACGCTGCAGTATGGCGGTAAAACCACAACCTACGCCTCTACGGGAGATCTGTTCTACGTCGGCGCAAATACCACGCCCTCGGTACGCATGCTCGATGACATTACACTGGTATTTAAAACCGCCGATGCCAACGATTCTATTACCAATCTGCGTAAAAACACCACCGATTATATCACAAGCGAAACCGACACAATGTTTAAGCTTTCGATGGGTGGATATGTGAAAAAAACCGCCGTTACGATGGTGGAGGGTGAAACAGTTGTTTCCCCCGCCTTGAAAGAGGTTATTTTTGAGCCGGATAATGATGGGGAAGGATATATCATTAAGGGTGCCGCCGGTATTCCGTTTGCGCTTTCGCGGTCGGGCAACACGGTAAGTGTATCGTTGTATAACTTAAAGGGCCTCAAAAACTTTGATGTCTCGCAAAGCCGGTTGTTCTCCTCCTGCACGGTGGAAGGACAGACAGCAGCCTTTACCATAAAAAGCGGCGCTGCGGTGTGGGGCTACAGCGTAAGCTATCGTGGCGATGACGCGGTGCTGTATTTTAAAAAGGCTCCTGCCCGCTCGGCAAACGCCGACAAGCCGCTTGCAGGCATTACCGTGCTGCTTGACCCCGGGCATGGCGGCGCTGACCCCGGCGCACTGGGGCCTGCCGGCGAGAAAGGTGCAATGGAAAAGCACCTGAATCTTGCCGTCTCGCAAAAGGCACGCACCTATCTGCAAGAGCTGGGCGCACAGGTATACCTGACCCGCCAGAGCGACAACGGTGCAACACTTGCCGACCGCGCTGGGCTCGGGGAAAAAATAAAGACCGACTTCTTTGTTTCGGTGCATATCAACAGCACGGCGGAATCGGCAAACTCCGGCAAATCCACCGGTGTGGAGGTATATTATTACACCTCGGCATCCAGCACCCTTGCGCATAACCTATTAAACCAGTTATCCGGCCATACGGGACGCAAAGCGCGTAATGTGTACCGTTCTACCTATGTGGTGACCCGCACCTACTACGCGCCTTCGGTGCTGTGCGAGCTTGGGTTTATGTCAAATCCCGCCGAATACGAGGAGATGCTCACCGCAAAGGATATCGACAAAGCCGCCTACGCCATAGCTCAAGGTATTTTGAATAGCTTATAGCCTTTCGCCATACCTCGTACCTTGAGCTTGCTCAATGGCATTTTGAATAGCTTATAGCCTTTCGTCACACCTCGTACCTTGAGCTTGCTCAATGGTATCTTGAATAGCTTATAGTCTTTCGCCACACCTCGTACCTTGAGCTTGCTCAATGGCATTTTAAACAGCCTATAAATTTCACCATGCTTCGTGCCCCCAGCTTGCTCGGCAGTACACTTTACTTAATAGTTTATACGCCCTGCAGCAATATGCAGGGTAAGCTCTGCACGGTATTGGTATAAACGCCGTGTTCACTACATAATTTTGACCTGAGAGCGTCTTGCTCTCAGGTCAATTTTTGCTTAGAACGGAAAGTTAACTTGACATTTTCCGCACATCTGTTATGCTGTATATGGAAAGCTTACTTTACATCCATGAAGGTGAAGCATGAAAAACAAACTAGAGGAACTGCGCAAGCAGCGTAACATTTCGCAAGAGGAGCTTGCCGACCGGCTTGGCGTATCGCGCCAGACCATCGGCTCGTTGGAAAACGGGCGGTACAATCCGTCTATCCTGCTGGCCTTTCGCATCGCACGGTTTTTTAGCCTAAGCATTGAAGAAATTTTCTTATATGAGGAGAGTGGTTGTGATGAAGAATAGAATTGTGTTGTTTTGCATTCTGCTGCTGGTCGGGATTGGCTTGGTGTTGGTCGGGGGCTTTGTGTTTGCTGATGAGGCGTATAAAACCGCCTCTGGCGTATGTATCGGTGCAGGGGCAGGACTCACTGGGCTTAGCCTTGCATCACTCATCACGTCAGTGATTATGCTGCGCCACCCCGAACACCTGCGCCGTCAGCAGATTGAAGAAACGGACGAACGCAACGCCATTATCAACGATAAGGCAAAGGGCAAGGGCTTTGATGCGATGTCGTTTATATACGGCACCGCCATGCTGATTTGTGTGTTACTTGACGTAAGCCTTGCGGTAATTCTCGTGATGGTTACGGCGTTTCTTGCGGTGTATGGCGTGCAGATCTACTACCTTGCGAAATATTCGAAGGAGATGTAGCGCTGCACAAAGCATATTTTTCACTGCAATGCGCTAAAGAGCTTGACACCCCAACGCACAGCATTTATAGTGATTTAGGAACCGTTTTCACGGTGAATACAACGCTTTTTTGAATGAGGTGCAAGACTTTGAGCAACCAGAATGGACAGAATATGCGCATCGAGCGTGACTCGATGGGCGAGGTTGCGGTACCAAGCGACCGCTACTGGGCCGCACAAACCCAGCGCAGTTTTGAGAATTTTAGAATCGGCACCGAGAAGATGCCGATTGAGATCATCCGCGCGTTTGCGGTGTTAAAAAAGGCGTGTGCGCTTGCAAACACAAGCTTAGAAAAACTTGACAGCAAGCGCGCAGACTTCATCGCACAGGTATGTGATGAAATTCTTGAAGGCGAGCTTGACACCCACTTTCCGCTTGCTGTATGGCAGACGGGCAGCGGCACGCAGACCAACATGAACGCAAACGAGGTCATTGCAAACCGGGCAAACGAGCTGTGCGGCGAAAGGCTTTTGCATCCCAATGACCATGTGAATATGTCGCAAAGCTCCAACGACACCTTCCCCACCGCCATGCACATTGCGGCGGTTACCACTATCAAGCAGCAGCTTATCCCGTCGCTTGATACACTGATTACAACCTTTTTGCGCCTGGAGCGGGAAAACGGTGATGTAGTAAAAACAGGGCGCACCCATCTGCAGGATGCCACCCCCATTACGTTTGCGCAGGAGATCAGCGGCTGGCGCGCGATGCTGGAAACCGCCCGGGATATGATAAGCGCCTCTTTACCCCCGCTGATGCAGCTTGCACTTGGCGGCACGGCGGTCGGCACGGGACTCAACGCACCCAAGGGCTTTGCCGAAGAGGCAGCCGCGCAGATTGCGGCACTCACCGGCGAACCGTTTGTCACGGCACACAACAAGTTCCACTCCCTTACCGCAAAAGACGAGCTGGTGTTCGCGCACGGTGCGCTCAAGGCGCTTGCCGCAAATCTTATGAAGATTGCAAACGACGTACGCTTACTTGCAAGCGGTCCGCGCTGCGGTCTGGGTGAAATCTTTATCCCCGAAAACGAGCCGGGCAGTTCGATTATGCCGGGCAAGGTTAACCCCACACAGTGCGAGGCGGTAACAATGGTTGCCGTGCAGGTGATGGCAAACGATGTGGCTGTCGGGCTTGCGGCTTCGCAGGGCAACTTTGAGCTTAACGTATTTATGCCGGTGTGCATCTATAACTTTTTGCAGTCGGTGCGTTTGCTTGCGGATGCGATGCGCTCGTTTCACGACCGCTGCGCCGTGGGCATTACCCCAAACCACGAAAGGATGGCGCATAATCTGCACCGGTCGCTGATGCTGGTGACGGCGCTCTCTCCTCACATCGGCTACGACAATGCCGCGGCGTGCGCAAAGTATGCCTACGAGCACGACACCTCGCTGCGCGAGGCCGCCCTGACACTTGGGCTTTTGACCGCCGAACAGTTTGACATGGTGTTCCATCCCGAAGAGATGGTTTAGCCCTGCCCGATTCTAACCTGTAAAGGAAGTCATTGTACATGGATATTAATAAACAATCGCTTGACCTGCACTACAAGCTGCGCGGAAAGATTGAGGTTGTTTCGCGCAGCGCCATTAATACACCCGAGGAGCTTTCACTGCTATACACCCCCGGCGTTGCCGAGCCTTGCCGCGTTATTGCGGGGGATTATAATAAATCGTTTGAGCTGACGCGTCGTTCAAACCTTGTCGCCGTCATTACCGATGGCTCTGCCGTGCTGGGACTGGGCGATATCGGCCCCGCCGCAGGCATGCCGGTGATGGAGGGCAAATGCGCACTGTTTAAGGAGTTTGGCGGTGTGGACGCTTTTCCCCTTTGCGTTGACACTAAGGATGTCGATAAGCTGGTGGAGACTATTTATTTGATCTCTAAAAGCTTTGGGGGCATCAACCTTGAGGATATTGCCGCGCCCCGCTGCTTTGAGGTAGAGCGCAAGCTAAAAGAGCTGTGCGATATCCCTGTGTTCCACGATGATCAGCACGGTACCGCCATTGTCGTTGCCGCTGCGCTGCTTAATGCCGTGAAGCTGACCGGCAAGACGATGGGCAAGCTTAAGATTGTCATCAACGGCGCGGGCGCCGCAGGTATTGCGATTGGTAACCTGCTTCTTTCCATGGGCTTTGGCAACGTTGTAATGTGCGATATCGGTGGAATTATCTGCGCGGGGGACGATAACCTGACCGCGCCGCAGGCAGAGATTGCAAAGATCTCAAACCTCGGCCATGAGCGCGGATGCCTGGCAGACGCACTGCGCGGCGCCGACGTGTTTGTGGGCGTCTCTCGCCCCGGGCTTGTTACCGCCGAGATGGTTAGGGCCATGAACGGCGGCATCGTGCTTGCAATGGCAAACCCCACCCCTGAGATTATGCCGGATGAAGCCAGACACGGGGGAGCACTTGTGGTGGGAACAGGCCGATCCGACTTTGCCAACCAGATCAATAACGTTCTCGTATTCCCCGGCATCTTCAAGGGAGCGCTTGCCGTACGCGCAAAGAGTATTACCGAAAGCATGAAGCAGCGTGCGGCGTACGCAATCGCGGAGCTGGTATCTGACGAGGAGCTGTGCGCCGACTATATTATTCCAAGCGCACTGAATAAAAAGGTGGCTGACGCCGTGGCCGGCGCGGTAGCGGACGACGCCATGAAACACGGCGAGGCGCGTATCTAATACCACCCCTTGTCGCCCTTCAGTCGGACTAGATAGCATGACTGCATAGCACAAAAAAGGACATCCGGATGCGGATGTCCTTTGCATTATACCAATAATATTAGCCTCTGGATACAATCTCAACAGTGTCTCTCGCTATGGTCAGCTCCTCGTTGGTGGGTACAATCCATATGCGAACGCGGGAATCATCGGCGCTGATTTCGTGCTCTTTGCCGTTAAACTGTACGTTTTTGTCGCCGGACAGCCGAATGCCCAAAAACTCCATATGTTCGCAAACCTCACGACGCAGGTCATCGGAGTTTTCGCCGATACCGCCGGTAAATGCAATGGCGTCGAGTCCGCCCATTGCGGCGGCGTAGGCACCGATGTATTTTTTAATCTGATAGCGAACCATCGTAAGTGCAAGCCGTGCACGTTTGTTGCCCGATTCGGCGGCAGCGCGCATATCACGGTCATCACTGGTTACACCCGAGATGCCAAGGTAACCCGACTCTTTGTTTAAAATATCGCTTAGCTGCTTGCCGGTGAGGTTCTCCTTTTCTGCAATAAAGGTAACCACCGACGGGTCGAGTGAGCCGGAGCGCGTACCCATTACAATACCGCCCAATGGGGTAAAGCCCATGCTGGTATCTACCGATCTGCCTCCGTCTACCGCAGTGATAGAGGAACCGTTGCCGATATGGCAGGTGATGATTTTAAGCTCTTTGGGGGCTTTGCCAAGCAGCTTTGCAAGGCGGGCACTTACATATCGATGCGAGGTGCCATGAAAGCCGTAACGGCGGATATTGTATTTTTTATAATACTCATAGGGAACACCAAACATATACGCCTTTTCGGGCATGGTCTGATGGAATGCGGTATCAAACACCACAACCTGAGGAATCTCTTTGCCCAGCACCTTCTGACAGGCACGGATTGCCAGCACATGCGCAGGATTGTGCAGGGGTGCAAGGTCGGCAATCTCCTCAATGGTATCTACCACACTGTCGGTAACGAGTACCGATTCGGTAAAACGCTCTGCGCCCTGCACCACACGGTGGCCAACCGCAGAGACCTCTTTCATATCCTCGATAACCTTACCTTCCCCGCTGGTAAGTACCTCGGTCAACTTCATAAACGCTTCGGCATGGGTGGGAAAATCAACCTTCTCTGCAATTACCCTACCATCCGTCGTTTTATGAGTAATAAAACCATCGACGCCAATCTTTTCACAGTTTCCCTTCGCAATTACCTGCTCATTCTCCATGTTAATAAGCTGGTATTTCAGCGACGAGCTGCCCGCGTTGATTACCAATACCTTCATTCTTTCTCCTCCGATTAAAATATAATGCTACGTTGTTTTTGGAAAGATGTACAATGTGCAGTATACATTGTACACGGTGCATTGTACATAGATAGAACTTACCCAGTATGCGGCGCATATAGAGTGTGTATACTCTAAGTGGGTAACAATACAGTAATAGTATAACCCAAGCGGCGTACAAACGAAAAAAAGCCCGCAGGCTTGACACACAACCACCAAACTATATATTATT
This sequence comes from Bacillota bacterium, assembly GCA_023421245.1. GTDB lineage: Bacteria > Bacillota > Clostridia > Oscillospirales > Ruminococcaceae > Acetanaerobacterium. The sequence continues at coordinate 51,349 of JAEZTV010000030.1, forward strand.
ACAATATAGATGAAAATTCAAGTTATAATTGAAAAAACACGTTTTATTCTGCTTTTATAGTCATTGCGTGTGTTGTTTCTGATTTTTTGGAGTGATGATATGCACATCTCCGGAATCATAGCGGAATACAATCCGTTTCATAACGGACATGCGTACCAAATAGACACCGCACGTGCTTTGGGTGCAACCCATATAGTTGCGGTGCTGGGCGGTGCGTTTACCCAGCGCGGCGAATGTGCGGCGGTGGATAAATTTGTGCGTGCAAGAGCAGCTCTGCTTGGCGGTGCCGACCTTGTGATCGAGCTTCCGCTGCCCTACGCAGTGTCGTCTGCCGAACGGTTTGCCTTTGGCGGCATTTCGCTGCTTGACGCGCTCGGCTGCGTTAACACGCTGGTGTTCGGCAGTGAGAGTGCGGATATCTCTTTGCTTACGCAGGCGGCAAAAGCGCTTGATGACACGTCGTTTCCGGCCGCGCTCAAAGAGCACCTGCGGCATGGGTTGGTTTTTCCCAAGGCGCGGCAGCTTGCTCTGGCGCAGACAGCGGATGCCAACTGCGCTGCGCTGCTTTCGCAGCCCAACAACATCCTTGGCATAGAATACATTAAATGGCTGTTGCGCAAAAACAGTGCCATCACACCTGTTGCCATTGCACGGACAGGTGCACATCACGGCAGTGATGTGACAAGTGATGATATCGCATCCGCCTCGCTGATTCGCAAACGGATGCATGCGGGGCAGGTGTGGCAGACGTATGTTCCCGCGCAGGCGGCGGTGCTGTACGCAGACGAGCTTGCAAAAGGGCACGCGCCCTGCTCACTTGTGCCTCTGGAACGCGCAATCCTTGCACGGCTGCGCATCATTCGCCGTGAGGAGCTGCTTTCATTGCCCGATGTTACCGAAGGTCTGGAGTGGCGTATTCTTAAGGCTGTTCACACCGCGCAAAGTCTGGATGAGCTGTACGGCTTGATTAAAACCAAACGGTATACCCTTTCGCGCATTCGCCGAATTGTTTTGTGCGCGTACCTTGGCATCACCTCCGAGCTGCAAAGGACAGACCCGCCCTACCTGCGCATCCTCGGCTTTAACGAGCGCGGCAGGGAGATTCTTTCCCGCGCAAAAGACACCGTGGCACTGCCGATGCAAACCGGTCTTGCGCGTTGTGCTAAGTTGTCTGATGCCGCGGCCCGCTTTGCGGGTTTAGAGGCCGGCGCCACCGATCTTTTCGGACTATGTTCCCCGCAAATCCGCCCCTGCGGTCTTGACTTTACAGCAAAGCCTGTCATAATATAATTGTAAATTCAACCACGTTGTGATACATTTTTATGCCGTGAGAATTATTGCACGGCGGAAGGAGCAAAACTATGGCGGTGGAAATCCAAAAGATAGCACACCAAATCTATGGCAACTGCATATCACTTCAAAACGGTGCGGCCGAGTTGATTGTATCGCTCGATTACGGCCCTAGAATTCTGCATTTTACGCTAGCCGGCGAAAAGAATATGCTGCTTAATGATAATGAGCTTACGCTTTTTACAAGCGGTGAGAACTTTGACCGCACCTTTTACAAGGGCGCACGCTTTATTATGCGCGGCGGTCACCGTCTTTGGATCAGCCCCGAGGCCGACCCCGACACAAGCTACCCCGACAACGACCCCGTTGCGTATGAAACCTGTGGCAGCACAGTGCACCTGACCTGTGTGCCGCAGATTCACAATAACGTTCAGTACCGCTTTGAGATTACCATGCACGACACCGCCCCCTCGGTTACCATTGTGCACAGGGTTACAAATGTTTCGGACCAGCCCAAAACCTTTGCGCCATGGGGCATTACGGTTATGGATAAGGGCGGGCTTGAGATTGTTCCGATGAACACCAAGGATACCGGCCTGCTTGCAAACCGCACCATCTCAGTATGGCCCTACACCGACCTTTCCTGCAGCCGCGCTCATTTTACCGACCGATATTTCACCCTGCGGCAGGATCCGGAAATTAAGCGTGCATACAAGGTTGGCTTTGATAACGAGGCCGGATGGGCATGCTATATAAACCACGGAATGCTGTTTAAGAAAAGTTACACCCATGTGGCAGGCGGCGTATATCCCGATAACGGATGCTCTTACGAAACCTACACCAACAATGCAATTCTTGAGATTGAAAGCCTCGGCGAGCTTAGGGAGTATGCGCCCGGCCAAACCGCCCAGCATACCGAGCTGTGGGAGCTTGCGCGTGTTGCTGCGGCACCCGACCCGCGAAATGAGCAAAGCATAGAAGCGTTTGTGAAGCAGTACATCGGCTAGGCCCTGCCCCCTGCTGCTGTTCTCTGCACAAACTATCCCTTTTAATTTTCAATAATTAAAAAATCAACCTTTAACTCAAAAGGTTGATTTTTTTGCGTTAACCTGCGTATAATATAGGTAGCCAATCATGTCATGCCGCCGGTAAAGGAGTGAACTCAATGAGAGGGCCGTTTGTCCCGATGTCTCTTCCGCTACGATTTCCGACTGATGACGGCAAGAAAGTTTCGCTTGAGGATATTCTTTTTCATCAGGAATTATTAGCGTATACAGAGGCAATCACAAAATACAAGATTATATCCAAACGAACGAAGCTAAACCCCGCCCTAATCTATAGCGGGCTGCTGTTCAGCGAGGCTATCTTTTCCACGCGAATCGAAGGCACTCAGGCTACGATTAGCGAAGTCTATGAATATGAGATTGCAAAACCCACAAAAAAATCGCAGGATGTAGCAGAGGTTTTAAACTACTACCACACAATAAAGTCGGCCGAAACGCTTGTTAATCAATACGCATTATCCAGCCGCTTATTTACAACCCTTCATCGTCTGCTGCTCTCGGGTGATGTCAGAGGCAAGAATTTAAGCCCGGGTGAATATCGAACTGTCCAAAACTATATCGGCCCCAAAGGCTGCAATATGCAAAATGCGTCTTTTGTTCCGCCTTCGCCGGAGATGATTGACGACGCATTATCAAACCTTGAGCAATACGCTAATTATGACGAAGCTAACCACCCCATTATAAGAACCGCTATTTTTCACGCGCAGTTTGAATCAATCCATCCGTTTTTAGACGGAAACGGCCGCGTGGGGCGTGTGCTGATTCCTGTTGCATTATACTATTACAAACAAATTGATACGCCGAACTTCTTTGTGAGCGAGTCGCTTGAAAAGAATAAGTACAAGTACTATGAGCTGCTTAACGGCACAAGAAACAACACGTTACACAACTGGCGGGAATGGGTTCGTTTCTTCATTCAGGCTGTCACGGCACAAACGGTAAAAGACACCGGCCGTATTGAAGCGATTGACGCGCTATACGAAGAGGTGCTTAAAAAGGCAAGGGAGCTGCGGGATACGACCGCGATGATTGATCTGGTATCGGTGCTTTTTGAAAAGCCGATCCTCACATCAAAAACCGTAACCGACCGAATTAAAATCAGCCCCAATACTGCAAGATCGTATCTGTCACAGCTGCACCGCAATAAAATAATATCGAGCAACAGCTCACAACGAAACACCACCTATTATTTCTATGACCTGCTTGATCTACTTTAGCGACTCGTGTTACCGCTTCATTTAGCCTAGTTTAAGCTGCGCAGCAACCGGTTGCCAAAAGCGTTCAGCCGCTGACATGCTCCGTACCGGGTTTTATAGCAGACCTCGTTGATGTAAAGGAAGGGGTTGTATGCGCCGACACTAACCTGCGAACCATCCTTTAGCGTTAGCGTAAAGCGTACAAGCTGACCCACGTAATCTTCGCCCGAGTCGCTTGTATCATACGTCTTTATCGTATTAAGAATATCTACAAGCTCACTGAGGTTCTTCTCATCCTGTATCACTACCTCCTTCTGGGGGGGCAATATCAACAGCTTTGCGCTCGCTACATCCGTGGCATCAAGCTTTGCAAACGGCTTGTCACCGTACATTAAACCGGTGACAACAAGCACCGCCGCAATTGCCGCGACACAGCACATAAGTAAAAGCCTTTTCATGTCATGCACATCCTATCCCTGATATCGTCATTTAAACCATATAACGATATAGTGTGTAACCTAGCTTCATATTGCTGCAAAACAGACGCAAAAAGCTGCGGGAAAAGGCCGGCCTTTTCCCGCAGCTTATTTTACTAATTCCCCACAAGGTGCTACAGGGATTATTTTGTGCCAAAGATGCGATCACCCGCGTCGCCAAGACCGGGAATGATGTATCCATGGTCGTTGAGGTGAGAATCCTCTGCCGCCACATAGATCTGCACATCGGGATGCATTTTATGCATCAGCTCCAACCCCTCGGGGGCCGCGATAATGCACATAAACTTAATGTGCATCGCACCACGCTCTTTGATCATGGAAATGGCATCTACCGCCGAACCGCCGGTGGCGAGCATGGGGTCGAGCAAGATTACCTCGCGCTCTCCAATATCGCTTGGCAGCTTACAGTAGTATTCTACGGGCAAAAGCGTTTCAGGGTCACGGTACAAACCAATGTGTCCAACCTTTGCTGCAGGTACAAGCTGCAGTACGCCGTCCACCATACCGAGTCCCGCACGCAGGATGGGTACAAACGCAACCTTTCTTCCCGTAATCACACAGGTTCTTGCCATGGCAACGGGTGTTTCAATCTCTACCTCCTTCAGGGGCAGATCTCTTGTTGCCTCGTAGCACATGAGCATTGCAATCTCTGAGACAAGCTCGCGAAACTCCTTTGATCCGGTTGTCTTGTCCCGCAAAAGCGAAACCTTATGCTGTATCAGCGGGTGATCCATAATAAACGGGTTTTTTTGCTGCATACCTGCACATCCTTTCTGCGTATATACCTTGCGGCTGTGCACCGCCCGAAAGGACGCTGCGCTGTCGCTTTGCCGGTTTATTGTTTTGGCACAGCATTCTGTCGCGCTCTAAGCTCCCGCTCCGCCTGCGGCAAACGCAGATAGGCAGGCATAAGCGACTGGGCACTGTGCATGTTGCCCCCGCTCACATCCGCAAGCCCCAACCTGCAAACCGATGATGCACGCTGGTACAGCAGATGCTCGGGCGCCAGGCAAAGCCCCGATAGCTCTGTATTCAATTTATTATAACACAAAGATGCACCGTCTCCAACCAAAAAAATCGGTTCGGCAAATTGTGAAAGTTGACGAGCCAACTCCTCAATACTTTGTGCACCGTCTTCACCGATGCGGATGATACCGCCGCCCTGAGCACGAAACAGCGCGCTATAAACCTGCTCGCAGCGCGCGTCCATGGCAGCGCACACCACACCCTCAAACCCGCGCAGATTATAGGCAAGCGCGTGCAGTGTGGATACTGCCGCGCAGGGCTTATCCGCCGCCAGCGCCATGCCTTTGATTGCCGCAATACCAATGCGAAGCCCCGTAAACGAGCCCGGGCCGTTTGCAACGGCAAACGCGTCTACGTCTTCGAGCGCGTGCTGTGTGTTTTCAAGCAGCGACTGCACCATCGGCATGAGTGTCTGGCTATGTGTCAGCTTGGTGTTGATGAAAAACTCGCCCAACACACGCTCATCGTCGCACAACGCAACGCTTGCAGCACCCGCTGAAGTATCGATTCCGAGTATCTTCATGGTAAACCCGCATCCTTTCGGCCAAAGCCTAACAATCGCACTGCGCAAAACTGCTCTGTCAATCCCCGCCCTCGACGGTAATCTCCCTCTCGGTATCTGAAAGGCGGGTGAGGATTACGGTAATACAATTCTTTGGCAGTACGCTTTCAATATGTTCACTCCACTCCACCGCAAGCACCGCACCGGTATCAAGATAATCAAAAAAACCGGTGGAGTACAGGTCATCAAGCGTTGTGACGCGGTACATATCAAAATGATACAACGGGATACGCCCGTCATGCTCATGCACCAGTGCAAATGTTGGGCTTGTCACTTCGCTTGTAACACCCAGGCCCCTGGCAAGACCGCGCACAAATGCGGTTTTTCCCGCGCCCATGCCGCCGCGCAGCGCGACTACATCGCCGGCACGCAGTGTTTTGGCAAACTCGCAGGCAAAGGCCTCGGTCTGCTGTGGGCTATGTGAAATGATGCTATGCACGCAGCAAAGCCCTCCTCCGTTTGCCGGAATAAACCGGTTTAATATAAACCTGTGATATTGCCATCCCCGTCCACGTCAATCGAACAGGCTGCGGGATTCTTGGGCAGACCGGGCATCGTCATAATATCACCGGTCAGCACCACAATAAATCCGGCGCCCGACGAAAGGCGTACATCGCGTACGGTAATCTCAAAATCAACAGGGCGGCACAGCAGCTTCGGATCATCCGACAGCGAATACTGTGTTTTTGCAACGCATATGCGCAAATTGCCCTTGCCCAGTGCCTCGATTTCACGGATTGCTTTTTCGGCCGGTGCGCTGTATTGCACACCCTTTGCACCATAGATGGTTGTTGCAATGCGCGCAATCTTATCCTTGACCGAAAGCGATGCCTCATACAACGGACGGAAAGCCGACGGCTTTTCGCATGCCCGGCACACGGTTTGGGCAAGCTCAATCGCACCCTCGCCGCCCTTTGCAAAAACCTCGGACAGCGCAAAGTCGGCATCCATTGCGGTGCAGGCTTCTTCAATAAGCGCAAGCTCTTTCTCGGTATCGGAGGCAAAGCGGTTGATGGCAACCACCACCGGCACGCCGAATTTCTTCATGTTCTCGATATGGGCACGCAGGTTGTCCAAACCCTTTTCGATCGCCCAAACGTTTTCAAGCGCGGTATCGTTTTTTGGAACGCCGCCGTTGTATTTAAGTGCCCTTGCGGTTGCCACAATGACGATAGCAGCCGGCGTAAGCCCCGCTGTCGGGCATTTGATATCCAAGAACTTCTCCGCGCCAAGGTCGGAGCCAAATCCTGCTTCGGTAATGCAGTAGTCGCCAAGCTTTAGCGCAAGACGGGTGGCACGAACCGAGTTGCAGCCATGCGCAATATTGGCAAACGGCCCGCCGTGTACAAGCGCCGGGGTATTCTCAAGTGTCTGTACAAGGTTTGGGTTAATCGCGTCCTTGAGCAGCGCCGCCATCGCTCCGGCGGCTTTGAGGTCTTTGCAGTATACCGGCAAGCCGTCATAGCGAAATGCAACCAGGATATCGCCCAAACGGTGCTTGAGGTCCGCAAAATCGGAGGCAAGGCAAAGAATTGCCATAACCTCGCTTGCAACTGTAATGATAAAACCATCCTCGCGCGGCACACCGTTTACCTTGCCGCCAAGACCGACGACTACATTTCGCAACGCACGATCGTTCATATCCATTGCACGTTTAAATAAAATACGACGCGGGTCGATTCCAAGCGTATTGCCCTGATGCAGATGATTGTCAAGCACCGCGCAAAGCAGATTGTTTGCCGCAGTAATTGCGTGCATATCCCCCGTAAAATGCAGGTTGATATCCTCCATCGGGACCACCTGCGCGTACCCGCCGCCCGCCGCCCCGCCTTTCATGCCGAACACAGGCCCGAGTGACGGCTCACGCAGTGCAATAACCGCATTCTTGCCTATCTTGCTCATGCCTTGCCCCAGCCCTACGGTAGTGGTGGTTTTTCCTTCACCGGCAGGGGTTGGGTTGATGGCGGTTACAAGGATCAGCTTACCGTCCTTTTTACTCTGCAGCCTATCAAACAGGCTGTCCTCAAGCTTTGCTTTGTAGCGGCCATACGGGATAAGCTCGTCATCTCTGATGCCAAGCTCCCCCGCAATCTCGGCAATCGGGCGCATGGTACAGCCATGTGCAATCTCAATATCGGTTAACATTCGGACACCTCCATCTATTTCAGGGTTAAACCCTGCATCAAAAGCCATTGCAAAAAACGCCAAATATGATACACTATTACCCTCTGTAGGGAGCGGTCCCCGACCGTTGCGCTTTCGTCACATGAAAATAATAGGACAAGCCGTCAATTAGAACAATACTGTTCTTTACCGTGCTCCCGCCCTGCAGCTGATTTTCACTTCGTATCCTGTTTTACAGCCGCTGCAAAATTCATTATATCACACATTTTCCCTGTGTAAAAGCACCGGGCTGCGATTCTGTTATTGAAAAACTGCGGGGACCCCATACAGCAAAGATAAGGAAAAAACACCCCGGTGGCGGCTATACCTTGTAAATGGCGAAAAAGCATACTATAATAAGCTTGTACAAAAATCGATCGTTTTTTGTACAAGCCAGATGCACAAGGTTGTATCCTTGCGTGCTTTACCATATCTTGCATAAAGCGGTGCGATGGGTTGCGGACTCTGCGCACCGATGGACGGTGAACTGTTATGAAAGCCATTGGCGCTGCGATACTACGCTACCTCAAAACAACGGATAAGGTTTTACTTCTTCTTGCCCTCTCCGCTACCGGCTACGGGATGCTGATTCTGGCCGGAGTATTTGATGCGTTTTTAAGCGGAATGCGCGGATTGTACGTACAGATAGCGGGTACGGCCTTTGGTATTATCGCCGCTGTTATCCTCTCGAAAATTGACTATAAGCTGCTTGGCCGGCTGTGGAAGTTGCATGTTCCCGTTGCGTATGCGCTGATGTTTGCCACATTTATTATCGGATACGGGAGGGCCGGCGCAAGCGGTGATAACCTCAATTGGATTTCTCTGCCGTTTGGTGCAAGCCTTCAGCCCTCGGAATTTTTGAAGATTTCGTTTATTTTGTCATATGCGTACCACTTAGACAAAGTAAAAGAAAAACTAAATGCCCCGCTTACGCTGCTGGGGCTTTGCCTGCATGGTGCGGCACCCGTACTGCTCATCCATTTTCAAGGGGATGACGGTATGGCGCTCGTGTTCATCTTTATCTTTGCCGCTATGCTGTTTGCGGCAGGGCTGTCGATGCGCTATCTGCTTGCGGCGGGCGGGCTTGCTCTGGTTGCGGTACCCATTATATGGATTCATCTGCTGACCGACGACCAAAAGATGCGGTTTTATGCCATCTTTACCCCCGGCATCGACCCGCTGGGAGTAGAATATCAGCAAAACTCCGCGCTGGTTACGCTTGGCTCAGGGCGGCTGTCCGGTATTGGCTTGTTTTCGGACTCGCACCGGTTTGTAGATGAGATTCAAAACGATTTTATCTTTGCATTTATCGGCGAATCATTTGGGCTGATTGGCGCTGTGGCGGCACTCTTCCTGATCTTTTCGGTTGCGGCAAAGATACTGTTTATCTCCCGCCATTGCAAGGATACTCTGGGGCAGAGTATCTGCGTAGGAATCTTTGCCATGATTACCGCACAAACCGTCATCAATGTCGGCATGTGCTTAAAGCTTCTGCCCGTTATCGGTATTACGCTGCCGTTCTTTTCAAGAGGCGGCTCCTCAATTCTCTCAATCTATCTTGCGCTCGGGCTTGCACTGAGCGTGTACATGCACCGCCCCATCACGCTATTTGCGGATAAATAACAGGGCAAAGCCTATTCAAAATGCAGCTATAATCTCACCCCCGCACACAACGAGTATTGCGTGCGGGGTATTCTTTTGCACTAATTCTACATACATAATATACTTCAAAATAAATATATTTTCAGTCGCACGGACTACGGGGGTGTTTTCGTTTATAGTCAATCAGTATGTCACTCGGAAAACAAGAACTTTTTTAAATCTGATTGGTTATATTAACGACTTTTTTATTTTCTTTTACAGCAAAATATGTTATTATAAAAATGATAATTATTCTTTTAATTCAGCACCAGAAAAGGGATGCATTTACAGCACCCCTTTGTCGTAAATCTATTCCTCGATGGTGGCATCCTGCGATTGTTTGGATGAGGCCGGCATCTTCCCCGCGTTCTTATCCTGCTTTTCGCCCGCAAGATCGAATGTTGAAAACTCATACCCTGCGGCACGCAGCGTATCAATAAATGTGCCTAAGATCGTATCGTTATCCTTCGATACGGCGTGCAAAAGATAGATGCCGCCCGAATGCGGTGATTTGGTGGTCGCGGCAAGCGCCGCATCATAGCCAATCTGGTTGTTGACATCCCAATCCTTGTATGCAAAGCTCCACAGCACGTTTAGATAGCCCAGCGAATGGGTAAGTGCAAGAGTCTGCTCTGAAAACGCACCTTCCGGCGGGCGGAACAGCCACATCTCATAGCCGAAGTTCTGCAGCACATAGTCGTGCAGTGTCATAATTTCGGTTTTACATTCATCCAAACTAATCGTTGTCATGTTGGGATGCTTTGTGCTGTGGTTACCGACGATATGCCCCTCATCAATCATACGCTGAACAAGCTGTGGGTTGCTCTTTGCATATGGCTGTGTGATAAAAAACACCGCGCTCACGCGTTTATCCTTAAGCGTATTAAGAATAGACTCGGTATAGCCGTTTTCGTACCCTTCATCGAAGGTAAGATATATTTTACCGTTATCCGGCCCAATAAAATAGGCACCGTACTTGCCAAACTGCGTTTGCCGCAAAACCGGTTCTTCGGGTCTGCCGTCTTTATCAAGGCGTGTGCCCGGCCCCCACTGTACCTGCGCGGAGGGAAGCGACGCAATATCCTCATACTGTGCCGAGATTGCGGGGCGCACCGGCGCTTCAGGCAGCTCGGGCGGTACAGATTCTACCTCGGGCGCGCTCGGGTCGGCGGGCGGTAAAATCTCGGCCTGCGATGACGGACCGCTTTCTTCCGAAGCGGCTTTGCTTTGCGCATCGTCATCAAACAGCGAATAGGTGCATGATGTTAACATAAATACTGCCGCCATAAGCGCGCATACTAATGAAATCGTTTTGTATTTCAACTTCGTTCGTCCCCTTACTTCATCCGAAGATTTGTTTACATAATTTGAATCTATTAAATTTATAATTACACGATACGACAAAATTCATACCATGTCAAGATACAACCATAGTGTTTGAGCCATATTCGTTTTCATGCGCAGCAGTTTTTCGTTGGTGAATATTACACCCTAGCACAGACAAAAAACGCATCTTAAATGGTATATTTTAGCTTATCGCGTTTAGAATATAATTGATTGTAAAACAGAAAAGGAGCGAGCACATTATGAGTAACGTAACCATTGCAAAGGTTTTAGGGCGCGAAATTCTCGATTCCAGAGGAAACCCGACGGTAGAAGCACAGGTTACACTGTGCGACGGTACCACTGCCATTGCAAGCGTGCCCAGCGGTGCATCCACCGGTATTTTTGAAGCGCACGAGCTGCGGGACGGCGACGCCAAAAAGTACGGCGGCAAGGGTGTAACCAAAGCGGCAGAAAACATTAGCGGGCCTATCAACAAGGCGCTTACCGGCATGAGCATCGACAATCTTTTTGCAATTGATGCGGCGATGATAAAGCTTGACGGCACCGAGAACAAGAAGAAGCTCGGCGCAAACGCCATGCTGGCGGTTTCGCTTGCCACCGCACGCGCTGCGGCCGATAGTTTAGGAATACCGCTTTACCACTACCTTGGCGGTGTACAGGGCCGTATGATGCCGGTGCCGATGATGAACATTCTAAACGGCGGCGCACACGCCTCCAACAATGTAGATATCCAGGAGTTTATGATTATGCCGGTGGGCGCAAAATCGTTTCGTGATGCGCTGCGCTGCTGCGCGGAGATCTACGCGGCACTCGGCAAGCTGCTGAGTAAGAAGGGGCTTTCTACCGCCGTAGGCGACGAGGGCGGCTTTGCCCCCGATCTTGCAAGTGACGAAGATGCCATCAAGCTGATTCTCGAAGCGACCGAGACCGCCGGCTACAAGGGCGGCGACGATATTATGATTGCCATTGATGCCGCATCCTCCGAATGGTACAGCGACGGTAAGATTAAGCTGCCTAAAAAGGGCACCGAGTTTACCGCCGACAGCCTTGTGGAGTTCTGGGCAGACCTTGTGGAGCGTTACCCCATTATCTCGATTGAGGACGGCGTTGGCGAGGATGACTGGGACGCTTGGAAGAAGATTACTTCCCGTCTTGGCGATAAGGTTCAGCTTGTGGGTGACGACTTCTTTGTCACCAACGTCAAGCGCCTTAAAAAGGGCATTGACGAGAGTGCCGCAAACTCGATTCTTGTTAAGGTTAACCAGATCGGCACGCTCACCGAGGCAATGGATGCCGTTTTGATGGCGCAAAAGGCCGACTATACCAGCGTAATCTCTCACCGCAGCGGCGAAACCGAGGATAGCTTTATCGCCGATATTGCCGTGGCCACCAACGCAGGCCAGATTAAGACCGGCGCACCCTGTCGCAGTGACCGTGTTGCCAAATACAACCGTCTGCTTCGCATTGAAGAGGAGCTTGGTGCGGCAGCCATCTATGCAGGCAAACAGACGTTTCGCAAATAACACCTATGCTGAAGCACACAATTGATAAAAATGGCTCGAACAAGCCCCTGCACATTTAAGCGAAGATGCCTGTCCTTGCTTTGACAAAGACAGGCATTGCTTTTTTACTATTTTCAGATTATACTATTGTTTGGTTGCCATGATTTATGAGCGGCCTACTATCAGTATAGCCAATTAACTTGAAAACAAGGACTTATTTTCAGGGTGTCAGGTAAAATCTACCGCGCGCCCAGAGGCGTGTTAATTGGCTGTAAACGGCAACAACCCTGCCCGCTATGCGGGCGCCGCACGGAAATCCGTGCGCTTCAAAATGGACCCGTTTTGAAGGTTGTTAAGTATAAGGATTGGACGGTAAGCATATGAGTGAAGAGTTATTGGTAAATGAAGAAAAGAACGGTATTATTCAAGTTGATGGCATAGACTATATTCGGTACGCAATCAAGACACATATCATTACCGATAAGGATAATATCTGCGATGTGGTAAAGCAGTATGCGCTGCCGCATGCGCAGCCTGACGACATCTTTTTTATTTCGGAAAAGGCTGTGGCCTGCACCCAGCAGCGCGCAATCCGCATGAAGGATATCAAACCGCGCCCGCTTGCTACCTTTTTAAGTCGCTTTGTGCTTAAGACACCCTACGGAATCGGCCTTGGTATCCCCGAGACGATGGAGATGGCGTTGCGGGAATGCGGTACCATCCGCATTTTATTTGCGGCGGCGGTCTCCGCTGTGGGCAAGCTGTTTCGGCAGCGCGGCTGGTTTTATGTAATTGCCGGCTCTAAGGCCCGTTCGATTGACGGCCCGTGCAGCTACACGCTTCCTCCCTACAACGAATACGTCGTGCTCGCCCCCTCCGACCCCGATAAGGTAGCGCGCGAGCTTTCGCAGGTGCTTGGCTGCCCCGCCGCAGTGGTGGACATCAACGACCTTGAAGGCCAAATTTTGGGTACCTCCGCAAAGGATATGAATCGTCAGTGGCTTGTAAGTCTGCTCAAGGATAATCCGCTTGGACAGACCAACGAGCAGACACCCATGGGCCTGATTCGTAAGGCTTAATACTGCAAACAATACAAACCGCATGCCTTACACGGAAAGAGTTCCGTGTAAGGCATGCGGTTTTCTGCGTTCCCTGCAAGATACAGCAAGCCGCAAAGATATCGCATCATCCTGCTTTGCCAAACAGGCATAAATACTCCCGCTGCTCTAATATACTTGGGGTATATCTCGAAACCATAACATAAGGGAGTGCGTATCATGAACCACGGTTACCGTAAGAGTGTTTCCGGTACAGCCAATCCATCGATGGCAGAAACGGCAGGATCGTTACCGCCCGATGTGAACTATATTTCTACCCAAGGGGAAAACGGTTGGAATACACAGGTAACCTGCGGTGGGGTGCATATACTAAACGGTCTGGTGATGCAGAGTGTTTACCATAACGGCGTTCTTTCGCTTGGAATAAACAACCGCCGTTTAAACACCGTATACCGTTTTGATCAAAACGGCGCGCTGGAGATAAACCGTTTAAGCGCTGCGCTCACGCAGGAAAGCGATGTCGCTTTTTTCATCTGCCCCTCTCACCCTGACAAGCTATATATCCGTCATGAGTTTCTGCAAAAGACATTCGCGGTTATCGGCGAGGTAGTAGCGGTACAAAAACATTTTGAGGCGGCCTTCGCGGTTTTGCAGGAGCATACCCGAATTGACTGCAAAAGCGGCGATATCTCGCAAAAAGTAGTGATTCGCAGCCAATACCGTGCGCTCATTGACCCCATAAACGATCTTTCCACCCTGGTGCAGCAGGATGGGGAAAAGTGGGAGGTGCTGTCGGTAAGCGACCTTAAAAGCGGCAAGCATATTTATGCAAGGCGCGCATTTTCAAAACAGAGCGCTGCGTCCGCAGTTGCGCTGCACGCTGCGCACAAGAAAACAAGAAGGTAAGGCAAAAAGAAATGCTGCATCGTTTTGGAGATTCTCTGCACCTTTTGTCGAGAAAAGGAATATGATAAAGCACAAGGACGTTGATTACAAATTAAAAACACAGGTGGTATGAATTTTATGAGATGCAGTACAAATAATTGGGGCCGCGAGCAGGCAGTGCTTAACGCCTCCAGCGGCGGCGCCGGTCCGCTGCCGATTATCACTACACTATTTGCGGATCCCCTGAACATCGTTTCCACTTCCATTGATACCCGAAACATGGTAAGCGCCAACAACCTTCTTACCTTTACCAGCATCATCAGCTTGCCTTTGGGCATCTCGGTAACCCTTAACTTCCAAATCCGCCGCACCTCCAGCGACGGTACCAACGCAAACGTCGGCTCAACCTACACCTTCTCAACGCTTGTAGATGTGCTGGAGGCCGAAGCGTTCTCATTCCAGTTCTTCGATGCAAACGTCACACCGGACTTCTACACCTATTCCATAGAGCTTTCTACCAACTCGGTTATCGACTTTACGCCCGGCTTAACAATCCAAAACGCCGTACTGAGTATTCTCTCAGTTGCGAACAACTAAGACTGTTGTGCAATAAAGATATAGACAACGTCTATTATTTAAAGCGGAAGCAGTATAACCGCTCGCGGCACGATGACATTGGAGAAATGCTCTGATGGGATGATAAATCCCTCTGCGGCAAAGCCTGCAGAGGAGAATCTGAAAAGGTAACGGATGTCATCAACACAAAACACATGGCCGCCCCTGCCTTCAGGTGGCGGCCATCATTACAGTACGGCAATTATATTCCTTCACAAGCACCAGCGCCGATACCGCAGGAACAGTAACCGTCTCGCCTTCCACGGCATAGAGCGGCGTATTGCCCGCACGGTGCTGATCAACATATACAAAATAGCCCTGTGCATTCTGCTCATCCTCCGAGATGAAGCGGCACTCAAAAGGGGTTTCGGTGGGGTTCACGATAACCACTATACGCTGTGCGCTATCCCCTGCCTCGGCTGCCGCAATACGGCAGCATAACCGATTTTCCGGCTGGGTGTACAAAAAGCGGATGAAGCGAGCGGTATCCTCCGCAGTGGTCATGCGCAGCGCTTTATGTGCCAAGCGAAACTCAATAAGCCCCTTATAGTAGTCAAACACATCGCGGTAGCGGTGCTTGCGCCGCCACACAATCCGGTTTACGCTATCGGGCGAATTGTAGCTGTTATGTTCAAAGCTGCCGTCCTCCCGCTTCTTCTGCCGCAGCAGTTCCTCGCCTGCATGCAAGAAGACAATGCCCTGTGCGGTAAGGGTAAGCACGGCGGCGAGCTTGTTGAGACGAATGAGCATATCCTCATTTAGTTCGGGGTTTGCAAGGGTAAGTTTGTCAAACAGCGTGTAGTTATCGTGCGAGGAGTTGTAGGTTATCGTTTGGGTTGGACGCTTTGCAAATGGATAACTGCCGCCATGGTACATCACATGCGGATGCCGGGTGGCACCGACCATCCCCGCCTTTATCAACTCGGTAAAGCCCGCATAAACAGCTGCATTCAGTGCGCCGCCAAGGTATCCTTTGGCGCGCGCGTCAAAGGCATCGCCCTTGAGCGCGTTGCGCATATCATCGTTAAACAATGCGATGCGGTCATCAATGCGTTCAGCGTTATATTTTGTTGCCGCGCTATCCCACGGCAACGCACTGGGACCGCCCTGCCAGCCTTCTCCATACACAATAATGCGGCAGTCAATCTCATCAAGCTTATGACGGATATAGTTCATGGTGGTGATATCATGCACACCCATCAGGTCAAAGCGAAAGCCGTCAATATGGTATTCCTGCACCCAGTAAAGCAAGGAGTCGGTCATCAGGCGACGTACCATCCCCCGCTCACTGGCAAGCTCGTTGCCGCATCCCGAGCCGTTGGAAAGGCACCCCTCACTCTTGCGGTAGTAGTAATCGGGCATGACAATGTTAAGGGGAGAATGCTCTACCGAATAGGTGTGGTTGTATACTACATCCAGCACTACGCCAATGCCGTTTTGATGCAACGCCTTCACAAGTGATTTGAGCTCCTTGATGCGCAATGCGCCGTTACCCGGCTGCGTGCAATATGAGCCATCCGGAATAAAGTAGCTGAACGGATCGTAGCCCCAGTTATAGCCGGCGTCCTCTTCCCGCGCTTCGTCCACCGTGGCATAATCCATAACCGGCATCAGATGCACATGGGTAACGCCGAGCTCACACAGATGAGAGAGCCCCGTGCTCTGCCCGTCATCACTTTTTGTTCCCCGTTCGGTAAAGCCAAGAAACTTACCCTTGCGGTGAACACCGGAATCGGGCGAGATGGTAAAATCGCGGACATGCACCTCGTACAGCACCGCGTCGGTCGGGCTTTGGGGCAGGATATGCGTGTCACTTTCCCAAGCGAAGGGATTGGTCTTTTTTAAATCGACCACAACACCCATGTGTGCGTTTTCTGTAGCGGCTTTGGCATAAGGGTCAATACAACTGCGGGTTACCCCCGCAACCGTTACATCGTAGGTATACCGGACTTGATGCAGATTAGCATGAATCTCAGCGGAAAACACGCCCTTTGCGCCGCGCGACAATACAACACTCTTATACGGCGCGGTATCGGCAGTGCGATAGAGATGCAAAACAACCTCGCTTGCCACCGGTGCCCACAGCCGAAATATTGTTTTCGCACCGATGACCACAGCACCCAGTTCGCCGCCGTAAAAATACTTGGCCTCAAACGCAGGGGTATCGAAGAGATGATAATCAACCTGCGCCATGATAACATCATCGCCCAGATAAACCATAACATCCTCTCCAAGCTCCAGCTGACGGGAAAGGAAGATGTCAAAACCCTTGCCCCCGCCATGCATGGCAACGCTTGCAACAGACTTTTTCTCACCGCAAACCGTTACACGAATGGCAGGTATAATCTCTCCGCCTGCGGGAGCGTCGGTGTAAACCGAAAGCCTATTGAGTTCTGTAATCAGTGCCTTGGTCAGCTTCATATCGATCTCCTGCCTTTCCGATGCTTTCACAAGCAAAAAAGGGAATAAAAAAGCGTTCCCCGCCGACAGCAAGGCTATGCTGCAAGTCGGCAGGGGTTATCGCTTTACCATCTTTATTTGTATTTACCCGCGTTTAGAACAAACCGGGATGTATTCACTTGCGCGAAAGGTCGCATGCACTCTTAATGGAAGAGTGAAAACGCGAGGAACAAACCGGACATCAGGGATGCAACGAGCGAAACAACTGTAATCTGGGTATTGATGGAGGGGCCTGCGGTATCCTTAAACGGATCGCCGACGGTATCGCCCACAACTGCAGCCTTGTGCGCTTCAGAGCCCTTGCCGCCGTTGTTTCCAGCCTCAACATACTTTTTCGCATTATCCCACAGGCCACCGGAATTTGACATAAACAATGCAAACACCAGCCCGCTTACGATGTTGCCGGTGAGGAATCCGCCAATTGCGTTAACGCCGCCGATAAAGCCTACCAGCAGGGTAGCGACAATAGCCATCAGTCCGGCAGGAATAAGCTCTTTGATTGCGCCTTCGGTGGCAATCTCAATGCACTTATCATACTCGGGGGAAACGCCCTTTTTGCCTTCCTTCAGGCCGGCAATCTCTCTAAACTGGCGGTGAATCTCGGCTATCATACGCTGTGCGTTGCGATCAACGCCCAGCATCAGCATAGCGGAGAATACCACCGGAATTGCAGCACCAACCAGCAGGCCAAAAAACACGGTGGGGTTTGTTACGTCGAACCCGCTGATACCCGCAACTCCAAGCTCTGCCGCGGCTGTATTAACCTCACTGATAAACGCGCCGAGCAGCGCAATAACGGTAAGTCCGGCAGCGCCAATGGCAAAGCCCTTGGTAACAGCCTTAACGGTGTTGCCCGCGCTGTCGAGTGTGTCGGTAATCTCAAGGGCGGTATCGCCGAGATCGCCCATCTCAACCAAGCCGCGTGCGTTGTCAACAATAGGACCGTATGCGTCGTTTGAGATAATCATACCTACGATAGAAAGCATACCAACTGCCGCCATCGAGATACCGAACATCGGGTAGCCCGGGCCAAGCGGTTCACACAGTTTGTACGCGATAAGCGCCGAAACGGCGATACCAATCATCGAGGGCAGCACACTCAAAAGGCCGTACGAGATACCGGACAGAACGGTAAACGCGGGGCCGCTCTCGGATGCCTTTGCTACAAAGCGAACAGGTTTTTTGTTATCGTTGGTAAAATAATCGCTTGCAATACCAATGATAACACCTACAACCAGTCCAACTGCGCTGCAAGCCCAGATTCTCCACTCAAAGCCGAACGCGAAGGTTGCAATCGCGGTTAAAACAGCATAGATTGCAGTCGTTACATAGGTACTGCTGTTAAGCGCCTTGGTGGGGTCGTCGGTCTTGCCCATTCTTGCGGTGGCAACACCGATAATTGATGCCAGCAGGCCGATGGCTGCGTAGCAAAACACCATGCTGATATTCGCGCCGCCGCCCAGCGCTGTGGCCATAACAATAGCAGCAGCCATAGAGGCCACGTTAGAGTCAAACAGATCGGCGCCCATGCCGGCAACGTCGCCTACGTTGTCGCCTACGTTATCGGCGATAACAGCGGGGTTGCGGGGGTCATCTTCAGGAATTCCAAGCTCAACCTTACCTGCAAGGTCCGCGCTGATATCGGCGGTTTTGGTGAAGATACCGCCGCCGGCTTTTGCAAACAGCGCAAGCGAGCTTGCACCAAAGCTAAACCCGAGCAATGCGGAGGTGTGGTCGGTAAGCAGCAGAACAAGACAAACACCCAGAAGGCTGCTGCCCACAACCGCCATACCCATAACTGCACCGCCGCGGAATCCTGCCATAAACGACCTTTTGATGCCCTTTGTAGCGGCCTCAGCAGTCTTTACGTTGGCAATAGTCGCAATGCTGATGCCGATTTTTCCTGCAAAGCCGGAAAAAACAGTTCCAAAGATATAGGCGACCGCCATGGAAATGTTCTCTGAAATATTCCCTTTCCAAATTGGAGCAGGAAGGAATAACAGGAGCAGCAGCGCAACAGCGCCGCAGAAATAGATTAGTGTTCTGTATTCCTTCGCCAAGAAGGTGTTGGCACCCTTTTTGATGAGCAGCCCGACTTCGCGAACACGCTCATTCGAGGATGGCTGTGAATTTACCCAGTGGTACATCCACCATGCGGTTGCAAAGGCCAAAGCGGAGACGACAACTGATACGATAATAAAGAATAATACGTTTGTGCCCAAGAAAATTCATCTCTTTCCTTTGTTATCTAAAAAGCAAAAGGCGCTTTTTCGTTTATTTTACCACTTTCTTATTAATAGTGCAAGGTTTTCGTATAGTTAAACAGAAATAACACGAATGAGACTTAGCAACATGTGCAGGCATCTAATTCAAATTTTAGTTTCTTGTAGTTTATTACTATTATTGGATGATATGCTCTCATCTGCATTGTCCTGTTAAATATCATAAATTAAAAACAAATGGCTTGACACCATGGCTTTGTTTGCCTATGATTAATATCGATGCAAAAGCTCATAAAATATAAAGGGCCGTTTGCAATCATGTTTAAAAATGGGGTAACACACGGTATGGCTGAAATAAAGTATGAAATTACCGAAGAGCTTGGCGTGCTTGGCGAAAGCCCACGAGGCTGGACCAAGGAGCTTAACCTGGTAAGCTGGAACGACCGCGAGCCGAAATTTGACCTGCGCGAATGGGCGCCCGACCACGAGAAGATGGCAAAAGGCATAACCCTTTCTCGTGAGGAGGCCGCACAGCTTAAACGCATTCTAAACGAGATACGCGATCTATAACGATATCTATCCGCGCGGAAAGGGGCTGCTTATGAATTACGGTATCTTCAAAGACGGACGGTTCCTTTCGCGCAAAGATGACCAGCTTCCAAGGCGCTCACCTGAGCCCCCAAAGCAGCGTAAGATTCCGGCCAGAAGGCTTGGCTGTGTGACATTGCTGTTGCCGTTGCTTGTGCTCATCCTGTACCTTATGGTACGGGGCGTGGCCAACTAATCTTAACTTAGCATATACAAAAACAGTACGATTAAACAAAAAGCTCCGCAAGAGGATGGCTCTATTCTGCCGAGGAGTAAATAGCAGTACCACTGCTAAAATTGCGGAGATTACCTTGATTAGGGATACGCATAAAGCCCCCGCTGCACTTTATTTTTGTGCAACAGGGGCTTTTGACGTTTTTAAGACGATAATCTCGTATTATGTCAACCGTTTGTTGAATTAGCTTATGAATCACCTCTTCTGTACTGTAATTTTCAATAAAGAACCCCATGTCATTTTTGTTGAATTTATGGTATAATAGACAAAGGGTATACCGTCTGTTGAATGCAGTGTATCGCTCCCGCGTCATTTAACCGTCTAATATTATTCGAGGAGGTGATGAGCAATATGACTGCAAGCATAAAACGAAGCATCAATGACAGGTTGTTTTTCAAACCATACTGTGCTTTACTTTTTACAAAAACCATTTGCAGCAGATTGAGTATCACCATTTATACAGGCGCTCGCATGAAGGTTCCTGATTAGTATCGGCAGCGCTCTGACGTATAGCCACAAGAATGAATGGAGGTAGGTAGGCATGTTTCGCGTTAACGATACCGTTATGTACGGAAGTGCAGGTGTATGTACCATTGTTGACATCCGCACAGAGAAGTTTACCAAGAATGAGGAATTATACTATATTCTAAAGCCGGTATATCATGAAAAATCGACGATATACTGCCCCGTTGATAACGAAAAAATAAAGATAAGAAAGCTGTTATCACTAAAAGAAGTTCATGAGTTAATTCGGGTGATGCCCGATACTGAGCTTGGCTGGATTGACAATGATCAGCAGCGCAGAGAAACCTTTACGAAGATTTTAAGAGACGGAGACCATCGGTCGCTGATAAAGCTGATTAAGTCGATTTATTTTAATCGTGAAGAACGGCAGAAGGCCGGCAAACGCTCCCACGCTGCCGATGAAAAGATTATGAAGGAAGCGGAATCAATCTTGTATGAGGAGCTTGCCCATGTACTAAACATTAAACCGGACGAGGTCGTTCCCTTTATTGTAGGTGCAGTAGACACCGAGGAAGGATGATTCGCAGGTGACCCGCAATGAAGCCCTAGAGTTAATTGAAAGAATCCCGTATATCCGCGCAATACAAGCACCGAGCGACAAAATACTGGAAGAACATCTTGAACAGGCAATTGCAAAGCAGGATTGCCTGGAATGGATAAAGATAATTAAAACCCTCTATATCCGTGGCAATGATACATCAAAACGATACAAACCGCTTTCGGCAAACGTAGCGGAGATTGGCCTAACGGCAAAGAAGCTTTTACACACAGAGCTTGCCTCGGCACTGGATATTTCATATGCTGAGGTCGAGGATTTTATCAGCAATCACCTCGCTGCCACTATTTAAGATATCTTCATAATTGCAAAGGCTGCCTTGATGATGTACACAAGGCTTTTCCCGCCGCAGTTCATTATACAATATAGAATGATTGACTAAATAATACCGGCACCCTCGTTTGTATGGGTGCCGGTATTGATGTTCTAACATTAGGTGCTTCGCCCTGTGCAGTGTTCTTCCTATTGCGCGTCGCTCGATGCCTCGTCCTGCAGTTTTGCGTTAACGGCTTTTGCAATCTCCCAGTTTTCCTGGTGTACTGCAAAGGAATCGGTGTAATAGTATTTTCCCGCATGATCGGTTAAAAAATAGTAGTAGTCCGTCTGCTCTGGATAAAAAGCAGCTTTAATCGCCTCCAATCCAGGGTTGCAGATTGGGCCTGCCGGCAGGTTTTTACACTTGTAGGTATTATATGCCTCAGCGTAGGCAGTATTCTTCTCCTCGGTAACAAACGGTGTGATATTCTGGTTGACATAAAATATTGTGACGTCCGATTGAAGCATCGGGAAATCGGGCGACAGGAGCCGGTTCCAGAACACCGACGACACCAGCTTCATCTCGACCGGATCACCCGCCTCCTTTTGGATGATTGAGGCAAGGGTGATATTCTCAAATAATTCCGCACCCGGGTTTGCCATCTGCTCGGGCAGCATATCGCTCATGCGTTTTTGAAAGTTTGCAAGAAAACGCTTGATTACGCTTGCAGGCGTCTCGTTAAAATAAAACTCATAGGTATCGGGGAACAAAAAACCTTCGAGCGAGAGATAGATGCGCTCATCATCGGGAATGCTTTGAATAAACGGGTAATCAAACGATCGCATGGCAATCTCGTCCATAAACGCCTGCGCCGTGCATACGTTGTTTTCCTCAAGCCGCTGTGCAATCTCGCGTGCTGTCATACCTTCGGGAAACGTTATGCGAACGGTGGTTGGTGCCGGCTCCGAAGAGGGTGACGGCAAGGAGGGGGAGGAAGGAGCTTTCTGCCCTTCCCCAAAAAGCGTACAGGAGGTAAGCGTGATACAGATTATGCTTATGAGCAAAAGTGCTCGAATGCGCGGCCATGCCCGTCCTTTTATCGTGTTGCTGTTAAATATCATGGTGGTATTCATCATGACAGTCCTCGCTTCCATAGAATCAAAATGACCTAAGGCTATTATCCTATCCCATGCTTTTGATGTCAAGGGGCTTGTAACTTCGGGGAATATGGAAGGATATGCTCATATTGTCTTGTGTTTTGGCACCGGTTACACTTTTTTAATTGTTTTTTTCGCATCATCTGATATACTGTTACTATTAACTCATCTATTATAAAATACTTTCTTTTATAGGATTTTGGATACATGAAACGTTATTGCTCGGTTAAGGGGGCACAGCCATGAGTGAGCGTAAAAACTTCAGGGTTTCGGTCGGTGGTTATCACAAGAACGATGTTATGAATTATATCGATAAGCTTACGTCTGACGCAAAGGCTGCGGAATATCGCTGCCAGTCTCTGCTTAGTTCTGTGCGGCAGGAAAACACACGCCTTATCTCCCGCATTGGGGAACTGGAAACCCGCCTGGGCACGCTGGAACTGCGTCTTGCCGAGGAACAACGGCGCGCCGACGCGCTGGAACAGCAAGCGTCGGTGCTCATGGGCGATCTTACCCGGTGCAGAACGGCATTTGAGCAAAACCGTCAGCGCGCAAAGCGCCTCTCCAACGCGTTTGAGAGCAGCGCACGTGAAAACCAGGCGCTGCGTGAAAGCCTGATGTATGCTGAACGCGAAAATGAGCGGCTGGAGCAGATGCGCAGGCGGCTTGCAGCCATCCTGCTTGAGCCGGATGCCGCAGGATATACCGCGCCGCTTTCGGTTATAAGAGAGCACGCTCGGTCCGATGAACAGAATCGCGCCATCGGTCTTGACCAAAACGATTTAGAAGAGATGAACCAGGACCTTGATGAACTGGGCGAAAGCATTGCAAACCGTCTGGCCGACATTGACGGCTTTATCAATGCCACCGCAAAGGTGCGCCGCGAGGACAGCACCGTGATGACACAGGAGCATGCGGATGAATTCTCGCACAAGGCCGTGCCACAGCCCGACCCGCAAGCACCCGTGCAACGGCAGCCTGATGTTGACAACGCATACGATATAGACCTTTCACCGCTTGATAGCCAAGACGTGCGGAAGGCGGCACGCAGCGGCTTTACCCCGCCTGCCAACGACAATCACACGCAAAAACGTCATGCACCGCCAATGGTAGAAAAACGTTGGCAGCGCCTTGGTTTTGTTGTCCGCCGCGGGCGGGACGACGAGGACTATGTGGAGGAAAACCGTTCGGCCGATCCGCTGTTTTCCGCGCCCATCTGGTCGGACGATACTTCCGGCCAAGGATAGAAAACCATAAAACGCTCTCATCTTACCGCGATAATATGATCCCAAAAAACGGGCTTGCGCCAAAACGCAAGCCCGTTTTTCTACCTTTTGCTTGTGAAAAATATTATAAGAAAGTGATGCAGCCTAAACTACTTAGCGGAATTCTCGTAAGCCTCGATCATTTTCTTAACCATCTGGCCGCCGATAGAGCCGGCCTGCTGAGAAGTGAGATCGCCATTATAACCTTGTTTCAAATTTACGCCAACTTCGTTAGCAGCCTCCATCTTGAAACGGTTCATTGCTTCTCTAGCCTGAGGAACAACAAGCTTGTTACCACGACTTGCCATTATACTTACACTCCTTCTTTGTTTTGTTGCGTTTGCAGTATTATTGTAATCCGCGCGGCGTGTTATATGAGTGCCAATTAGCGGTACGGTATGTAGTAAGATAACGTTTTTTCGGTTTATTTTACTTTTTAAATTGCATAACGCGTACCTTGGAAGAGAATATACCCGACAGTATAGTTTATTTGAATTGCTTTTGGTTATTCTCTTAGAATATGCAAAAAAACCGCCATACCGCACAAATGGAATTTATTCCGGCGCGGTTTAGCGGTTTTATTTTTGATTTGTTTTGAAAAGGGGTTAGTTCTGTTCTTTGTTTTTCATATTCTTTCGGTAAGCAAGATAGCTCTCAAGAATAATGGTTGCCGCAACGGCATCCACAACCTCTTTTCGTTTTTTGCCGCGCGTGTTGGTTTCGTTAAGATAGCCGATGGCACTTACGGTTGTTCCCCGCTCGTCCCACAATTCTACCGGCACACTGACCAGCGACCGGAGCTTTTCGGCAAAATCCTCACATTTTTTAGCGCGCTCACCGATTGTTCCGTTCATGTTTTTCGGGTGCCCGACAACAACCATTCCCACCTCGTATTCGGTAGCCGCCACCGCAACCTTTTGCAGTGTAACTAAAAAGTTGGTGGAATGTATTACGCCAATCGGCTCTGCCATAAACTCGGTGCGGTCACACACGGCAAGTCCTGTTCTGGCATCGCCCAAATCAACCGCCATAATCTTCATCTGTATCTCCATCCCCTTTAAATTAAACATCATAAAACGACAGCACAAAACAGACTGACGTTTTGCAGGCAGCTTTCACTGTAAAACACGGTTTGCGGCAAAAAACCAAAGACTTTTCCATGCGAATTGAAGATTCTCTATGCCGCGGCGTATCCCATTACAGCTTTAACTCCCATTTACTGTGTGCAAGCATCTCTTCGTCCAGATGCGAAGCATCGTTAAGGCTTGCCACAAACGGCTGCAGACTTTTCGTAAAGCGGATGTGCGACACGCCGGTATTGTAGCAGATGGGTGCCCTTTTGACGCCCTGCTGCCCGTACCCCAACGCATATGACAGATAGTTTTGCAGCGCACAGCCGTGCGATACCACCACAATCCGCTTACCCTCATTCTGTGTAACAATTCGTTCGACGGCAGCGGTCATACGCTCATATACCTGCTGCATGCTCTCGCCGCCCGGCATGGCAAACAGCTCGGGAGCATTCATAAACCGTGCAATCTCCTCCGGATACTTTTCATATACCTCCGAAAACGGTATTCCTTCCAGATCGCCCGCATCAATTTCGATTAGCCCGGCATCAATAATAATCTCCCTGCCATGGGCGCGGTTGATGGCCGCCGCAGTTTTTCTGGCACGGATTAAGGGGCTTGAATAAATGACGTCAACCGGTGTCTCCGCAAAGCGGTTTGACAGCTGTTCCAGCTGCAACTCCCCCTCCGGCGAGAGGTCGGCATCGGTAAGCCCTTGAAAGGCCAGTTGCTTATTTCCGGCGGTCTGTGCGTGGCGCACAAGATATAGTTCGGTCATGGTTTCCTCCATATCCATACTTCATAGCGGTTATTGGGGCGGCGTCACCAAGGCTTGACCTGCCCTACTATCAAGTTTATATCGTCAAGCTCGTTATCGTCAAGGTATTTGTTCAAACCCTCCGTAATCTTAACAGGCGCGTACGCATCCGCGAACAGCGCGGTTCCCACCTGCACGGCGGATGCACCCGCCAGCATCATCTCCACAACATCCTGCCAGGTGCTGACACCGCCAAGTCCCACCACGGGGATCTTTATACAGCTTGCCACCTGCCATACCATGCGCAGCGCAACCGGAAACACCGCCGGCCCGCTTAATCCCCCGACGTTGTTTTTCAGAATCGGTCTGCGGCTGCCAATATCAATGCGCATGCCAAGTAGCGTGTTGATAAGTGATACCGCATCGGCTCCCTCCGCTTCCACCGCCTGTGCAATCGCGGTAATATCGGTGACGTTCGGGGTTAGTTTTACCATCAGCGGCGTATGCTTTAATACAGGACGAACCGCGCGGACCACACTCGCGGCGCTGTCGCAGGACGTACCAAACGCCGCACCCCCCGCCTTGACATTCGGGCAGGAGATGTTGAGCTCAATCATATCAACAAGACCGTCCAAACGCTCACAGATGGCTGTGTAGTCATCGAGTACGGCACCTGCCACATTGGCAATAAGCGCGGTGTCTTTGGTTTTAAGGTTTGGCAGCTCGTGCTGTAAAAAGTATTCCGCCCCAGGGTTTTGCAGACCAACCGAGTTTAGCATACCCATCGGCGTCTCTGCTACACGCGGCGCAGGGTTGCCGTCGCGTTTTTTTAGGGTCATGCCCTTGAGCGATACACCGCCCCACACCGAAAGCGGATAGAGCGCCTCATACTCCCTGCCGAAGCCATAGGTTCCCGATGCCGCAATCAGCGGGTTTTTCATCGCTACCCCTGCAATCGTAACCGCAAGACTACTCATCAAACACGACCTCCTCCGCCTCAAATACCGGTCCGTTTTTACATACATGCAGCATCCGCTGCTCGCCGTTTTTCTTGGTTTTACACGCGCAGCCGAGGCACGCGCCGACACCGCACGCCATACGCTCTTCAAGCGAAAGCTGACACCGCACGCCGTACTGTGCCGCTATCTGCCCGACCGCCTTCAGCATTGGGCGGGGACCGCAGGCATAGATAATGTCGGGCTTGCTGCGCCGCACCTCTTGTAAGATAACAGGTGTAACAAACCCTCGCTCCCCCACACTGCCATCCTCGGTACACACAAAAACCTGTGCCCCTGCCTGCGCAAAGTCCTGCTGCAGGATAACCGATTCCGCATTTTTAAACCCGAGAACGGCACGGCTGTTTGCACCGTAGTGTTTTGCTGCCTCAAGCAGCGGCGGCACACCGATGCCCCCGCCGACAACAAGCGCCGATTGACCGCTGTCAAGCAGCGTAAAGCCGTTGCCCAACGGCGCCAGCAGGTTGACGGTTTGACCCGCCGAAAACCCCGCGAGCACCGCGGTTCCCGCGCCGCGGATGTCAAACACCAGACGGATACATCCCGCTTCGCGCAATACCTCGCAGATAGAAATTGGTCTGCGCAGCATAAAACCTGGAATCTGCACATGCGCAAACTGTCCGGCGTGCGCGATCTCGGCAATTTCTTTGCATTGAACCACAAAGCTGTAGGTTGTTTTGGCAATCTGCCGGCACGATGCAAGCTCATAGTCACCCTGCATATAGTTCATGGACCTGTACTCCCTTTCCGCAAAAAGCGGGCGGGACAAATTAGCCCGTCCGCCGAAACTTTTTGCTTTGCCGTTAAATCTTTGTAATGTTCACAAGCTCGACATCATTGATGGTGCTCTCCATCTCCAAACAATCCAGCAGCGCACGCGCGGTATCGATAGAGGTCAGACACGCAATCGAGCGTTCCACCGCCTTGCGGCGCAGCTTTACCCCTTCGTTCTGCGGCTTTCTACCCTTGGCAGAGGTTGACATAACATAGTCTATCTTGCCGCTCTCCAACAGCGAGATTACATTGGGCTTATCTTCGCCCGCCCGGCGCACCGAGTTTGCCGCAATCATGTTTTGGTTGAGCTTAAGTGCGGTGCCCGCGGTAGCATAGATATCAAACCCCAGCTGCGCAAAGCGGTCGGCCACCGAGATGACCTCCTCCTTGTCGCTGTCGCGCACCGAGATAAGCACGCCGCCTTTATCTTTCATGTGATAGCCCGCCGCCACAAGCCCCTTAAGCAGTGCGTGCTCAAACGTTTTGGCAATGCCCAGCACCTCGCCGGTGCTCTTCATTTCGGGGCCGAGATGCACGTCTACATCGTGCAGTTTTTCAAAGCTGAATACCGGAACCTTTACCGCGATGTAATCCGCCGGACAATACAGACCCGTGCCAAGGTTAAAATCCGCAAGGCGTGCGCCGAGCATAATCTTGGTTGCCATATCCACCATCGAAACACCCGTTACCTTGCTGATGTACGGCACGGTACGCGACGAACGGGGGTTTACCTCAATGACATACACCATATCGTTGTACACGACATACTGGATGTTTACAAGGCCGACAACCTTAAGCTCCCGCGCAAGGCGCCCGGTATAGTCGATAATGGTTCGTTTAATGCGTGAGGAAAGGTTCTGGCAAGGGTACACCGAGATCGAGTCGCCCGAATGTACACCCGCGCGCTCAATGTGCTCCATAATGCCCGGGATGAGAAAGTCCTCGCCGTCACAGATGGCGTCTACCTCAACCTCGGTACCCATCATATACTTGTCGATAAGCACAGGGTTTTCAAGCCTTGTGGCAGTGATGATGTCCATGTATTCGAGGACGTCCTTCTCGCCATATGCAATAATCATGTTCTGGCCGCCCAAAACGTAGGAGGGGCGCAGCAGCACGGGGTAGCCGAGCTTGCGCGCAGCTTCGGCGGCATCCTCGGTGGTGTACACCGTGGTACCGCGCGGGCGCGGGATGCGGCAGCGTTCAAGCAGCGCGTCAAACCGCTCTCTGTCCTCGGCGGCGTCGATGCTGTCGGCACTGGTGCCGAGTATCGTTACCCCTAACTCCTTGAGGTATTTTGTCAGCTTAATGGCAGTCTGCCCGCCAAACTGCACCACAACCGCCCACGGTTTCTCGGTCTCGATAACCGAGCGCACATCCTCGGGGGTAAGCGGGTCAAAGTATAGACGGTCTGCGGTATCAAAGTCGGTGGATACCGTTTCGGGGTTGTTATTGATGATAACTGCCTCGTATCCTGCCTCCTTAAGCGACCATACACAGTGCACCGAGCAGTAGTCAAATTCAATTCCCTGCCCAATTCGAATGGGGCCGGAACCAAACACAATCACCTTCTTCTTTTCGGTGGGGTTTGCATTGATAAACTCCGCCGCTTCGTTCTCCTCGTCATAGGTGGAATAGAAGTAGGGCGTATCGGCGGAAAACTCCGCAGCGCAGGTATCTACCATCTTATAAGAAGCATAGCGGGGTTTTGCAATCTCCTGCCCCGAAATCCGTGCAATAGTTGCATCAAGGTAGCCAAGCTTTTTCGCTTTTAGGTAAACCTCGTCGGTAAGCGTGTTCGCCGCAAGGTATGCTTCGAAATCCGTCAAATTTTTAAGCTTTTGTAAAAACCAGTAGTCTACCATCGTGGTTTCGTGCAGCCAGTCGATATCCATTCCGCGGCCGATTGCCTCAAACAGCACAAACAGGCGCTCATCATCGCAGTGGGTAACAAGCTCGGCAATCTCCGAGTCGGTCTTGCCCGCAAGCTTTGGCAGATTAAGAGTATCAAGTCCCAGCTCAATGGAGCGAACCGCCTTCATAATCGCCTGCTCAAAATTAACACCAATGCTCATTACCTCGCCCGTGGCCTTCATCTGGGTGCCAAGGGTTCGCTCTGCATAAACAAACTTATCAAACGGCCATCTTGGGAACTTCGCAACAATATAGTCAATAGCCGGCTCAAAGCAGGCATAGGTTTTACCGGTTACCTCGTTCTTAATCTCGTCGAGCGTATAGCCGATGGCTATCTTCGAGGCAACCTTCGCTATGGGATAGCCTGTTGCTTTGGAGGCAAGCGCCGACGAGCGCGACACACGGGGGTTTACCTCAATCACCGCATACTCAAAGCTCTGGGGGTGCATTGCAAACTGGCAGTTGCATCCGCCCTCAACCTTAAGCGCGGAGACGATATTCAAAGATGCTGTACGCAGCATCTGGTATTCCTTATCGGCAAGGGTTTGCGCGGGCGCTACTACAATCGAATCGCCGGTGTGTACACCCACGGGGTCGAAGTTTTCCATTGAGCAGACGGTGATGACGTTATCCTTGCTGTCGCGTATTACCTCAAACTCGATCTCCTTCCAGCCCGAGATACACTTTTCTATTAATACCTGTGTGATGGGGGAAAGGCGCAGGCCGTTGGTGGCAATCTCAAACAACTGCTCCTTGTCCTGCGCAATGCCACCGCCAGAGCCGCCCAATGTAAAGGCGGGGCGCACGATAACCGGGTAGCCAATCTCCTCGGCAAACGCAAGCGAGCCTTCTACCGTAGTCTCCACACGGGAGGGGATGACCGGTTCGCCGATGGCAAGCATGGTATCCTTAAACGCCTGTCGATCCTCCGCCTTGTGAATGGTTTCGGGGTTTGCACCCAGCAGCTTTACACCCTGCTCGTCCAAAAAGCCCTCTTTGGCAAGCTGCATTGAAAGGGTAAGGCCCGTTTGCCCGCCAAGTGTTGACAGGAGACTATCCGGCCGCTCAAGCTTAATGATGCGTTTTACCACATCAAGAGTGAGCGGCTCTACATATATCTTATCGGCCATCACCTTGTCGGTCATAATGGTTGCAGGATTTGAGTTGATGAGCACAACCTCAAGCCCCTCCGACCTTAGCGCGCGGCACGCCTGTGTACCCGCATAGTCGAACTCGGCAGCCTGCCCAATGACAATTGGCCCCGAGCCGATGACCAGTACTTTTTTGATGTCTTCGCGTCTTGGCATACCTACCTTGCCTCCTTCATCAAATCAATAAACCGGTCAAAGAGATACGAGGTATCGTTGGGACCGCTGCATGCTTCGGGATGGAACTGCACCGTAAACGCACGGGCATTTTTGTAAGAAACGCCTTCGCAGGTATTGTCGTTTACATTGATATGACTGACGGTACCGACAGCGGGATCGATGCTGTCGTTTTCCACCACATAACCGTGATTTTGGCTGGTGATGAATGTTCTGTCTATACTTAGATCCTTCACCGGCTGATTGCCGCCGCGATGACCATATTTCAGCTTTGTGGTTGTACCGCCTTGTGCGAGCGCTAAAAGCTGATGCCCCAAACAGATGCCGAAGATTGGCACACCCGATGATACAAGCTCCCTTAGCGTTTTAAGGATTGCGGTGTTCTCGGCAGGGTTACCCGGGCCGTTGCTGAGCATAATGCCGTCAGGCTTATAAGAAAGTACCTGCGCGGCAGTGGTGTGCGCGGGAACAGCTGTAACATCACAGCCGCGCTTGCGCAGCGAGTTTAGGATGTTGACCTTAAAGCCAAAGTCCAGCATCACCACGTGAAAGCTGTGCGCATCGCTCGGGTAATGCCCCGGCGCGCTGCAGGTAACCTGTGCAACGGCATCATTAATGGTATAGGCCACAATCTGTGCAAGGAGCTGTTGTTTGTTTGCCGTGACATCCTCGCAGGTTATCATGCCGTTCATCACGCCGCATTCACGTATTTTACGGGTGAGCGCACGAGTATCCACACCGTGGATGCCAACGACGCCCTGCTCCTTTAAGTATTCATCCACCGTCTTTTCACACCGGAAGTTCGAGGGATGCTCGCACCACTCGCGTACAATATAGCCCTTTACCCATGCACGTTCACTCTCGCCGTCAAGGCTGTTGATGCCATAGTTGCCGATTAGCGGATAGGTCTGTGTTAAAATCTGCCCGTAATAGCTTGGGTCGGTAAGCATCTCCTGATAGCCCGTCATACCCGTGGCAAATACAATCTCGCCAATTGTTGTTCCCGCCGCGCCAAAGCTCTCACCAGTAAACACCGTGCCGTCCGCGAGCAAAATATACGCCTTTTGCGGTTTGCCTGTCATCATATATGACCATCCCTTTCCTTGCAATCCCTGCTGCTGCGATTTGTCTTTCCCTTGTGTCGTATCCCCCGTTACGCCTTGATGTCAGCCGCGGTAATTATTGATTTCATCGCGCATACGCAGCGCTTCCTGTCTTGCGGCCTGTGCATAATCATGTCCATCAAATCCGCCCTTTTGCCATGCGCACATAATCGCGCGTGAGGAGTTGACGATGGCGCCCAGTCCGTTTTTATCAAACGCACGGGCTACATCCTTTGCCGCACCGCCCTGTGCGCCGTATCCGGGCACCAGAAAAAAGGTTTCGGGCAAAGCCTTGCGCAGTGTACCGAGCTGCTCGGGGTAGGTTGCCCCCACCACCGCGCCCACCGCGCTGTAGCCAAGACGCCCCTGTGTGCCCTCTCCCCATTTTGCGCAGAGCGCGCCCATCGTTTCGAACACTGTTTTGCCGCCAAGCATTTTATCTTGAAGCTCACCCGACGAGGGGTTGGAGGTCTTAACCAAAACGAAGATGCCCTTTTGGGTATCCCCACACTGCTGGAGCAGCGGCGCAATGCCGTCGGTACCAAGGTAGCCGTTTACCGTCAGCGCGTCGCCGTCAAAGGCGGGAATGCTCTCCCCTTCCACCTCGGTTTTGCCAAGGTATGCGGCGGCATATGCATCCATGGTGGCACCGATATCGTTTCGCTTACCGTCCACCACAACATAAAGCCCCTTGCTTTTTGCATAGCGGATTGTCTCGCTCAATGCACGCACGCCCTGCCAGCCGTACATCTCGTAGTATGCACACTGCGGCTTGATAGCGGGTACGATGTCGCACATCGCATCGATTAGGCCTTTGTTGAAGGCAAGCAGCGCTTGCGCGGCGCCTTCAAGCGTTTTGCCATACTGGTCGTATGCGCAGCTTTTCAGATGCGCGGGAATATACTCAAGCTTTGGGTCAAGCCCCAAGACGGTGACATTATCGGTATGCTCTATCTTTTCAATCAACGAATCAAACGACATGTTATAACTCCCCTTTTTTACTGTCTGTTCACAGGCACACTACAGCGGGGTATGTTTTAAATAATTATACATTGTAATGAATAATTATTCAACATATTTTTATCTTCCCCGCGCAAAAACCATCTGTGCTTTTTATACTTCGTTTGTATAGATTGCCACACGGTCAATACCGTCCCGCTCCACTACCTGAACCTTAACCGTTTCTTCTCCCGAGGTGGGCAGGTTTTTGCCGATATAGTCGGGGCGGATAGGAAGCTCACGATGCCCGCGGTCAACCAGTACCGCAAGCTGGATGTTCTGCGGCCTGCCACGGCTCATAATGGCGTCAATTGCTGCGCGCACACTGCGCCCGGTATATAGCACATCGTCCACGAGGATAATGCGCTTGCCCGTGAGTGAAAACGGAATCTGCGAACGGTCTCCTTCCGCCGGGCTACCACCTTGGCGATCATCGCGAAAGGGGGTGATATCAAGCAGGCCGACCTCAATCGTTCCCCCTTCAATCTGCCCGATACGCGCCGCGATGCGCGCGGCAAGCTCCGCCCCGCGCGACAGAATGCCCAGAATACACAGGTTGTGGGGGCCGCGGTTACGTTCCACAATCTCATACGAGATGCGGGTTATTGCGCGTGCTACCGCCTTGTCGTCCATAATCTCCGCCTTTTCTTTCATGGCCATTGCCGGTATCCTCCTTACACAAAAAAAGACCAAACTGTCTGTGGTTTGACAGTTTGGTCGCATACGCGTTCACAAATATCACCGGATTGCTC
The DNA here is from genome assembly GCA_023421245.1 of Bacillota bacterium. Lineage (GTDB taxonomy): Bacteria > Bacillota > Clostridia > Oscillospirales > Ruminococcaceae > Acetanaerobacterium. The sequence goes on from JAEZTV010000030.1 coordinate 85,169, forward strand.
CGGCTATGGTGAATCCCAACCGCCTTGTCAGCCTCACAGGACCAACTTAAAGGTTGCCTTTTGTAGTAGTATAGCGCATCGCGCGTGGTTTGTCCAGTGCCTGCGCGAAAAAACCCGATATCAGCGTTCCAGAGAAATATCCATCATTGATTAACGTTTATAGCAATAAAGCATAAATTAGTCAGGCTAAGCTTCCTTGTACCGAATCTCCTTGTCAATCAGTCCCTTGGCTCTGTTATAGTCTTTGTTTTTTACCCAGACGGTATACTGCTTCTCATGGTCCATATTAATCCCAAGGCTGCCGAACGCGCCTCGTTTAGAGCCGGTCCTTCCCCACCCAGCCGAATAATTTACGACCTTTTGTTTGTATTGTATGCCTGCGCTTAAGAGTACATCTTTCACCTGTTCCAGCTCTTCCAACGAGTACCCGATATAAACACTCTCGGAATTCAATATAAACACTGAAAGCCACTCCTTCCTTACCTTTACAAAAACAAGAGTACACCGCCTGCTATCACGAAGACAATACCAACAAAACGCAGCCAGCCCAGCGCCGCATCCGACGGCTCGGCATGTTTGAACTGCCAGCCAACCGACAGATAAAATGCTTTGTTGGGATTTAGAAAAAGCAAGACACCGATTGTGGCAAGCAGCAGTGACGGTATTATTCTAAACGGAAACGCACGCGCCTTGGCACGGCGCTGTATCTCTGTTACCAGCACATTCTCATCGAGATATCCAAGCTCGGTAGCAGACAGAATACCCTGTGCGTCCAGCGGCATCGTCCATCTGCCCGCAATCGTCTGTCCATCGGTCAGTGTGGCGATATAGGTGTAACCACCCGGGTACTGAATGGTAATATTAGAATCGGTCACGCTGTATGTATAAACCTGACCGGCATAGGTGGCGGTTTTTCCATCCTCCAAAAACTCGGGGGTGTCACCGTCAACCTTTACAGCAGCCTCACCCGTGCAGGAGCAAAACAAAAACAACGCACCCAGCACTGCAAGCAGCATGCATCGTATGTGTTTCATTGCGTTTCCCCCTTTATTCTCTGTCCTCCGCAAAGCAGCGCTCGAGCACCATTGATTGATAATCAAGGCGCAAAAAGCCCATGCGTTCATACAGCGCGGCCGCGCGGTTATCCCTTGTCACCTCAAGACGGAAGCGTTTAGCACCGGCATGCACCGCAAACAGATGCTCAAAGAATTTAGCGGCAAGACCTTTTGAACGGTATTGCGGCAGAACAAATAAATCTTCCACCCATATAACAAGGCCGCCTGCCTCCTGCGAAAAGGTCTTGGCGATTAGTCCAAAGCCTGCGGGGATATTGTCTTCCTCAAAGATGTAACCTTCAAGATAGCAGTCGGAATGAACCATCTCATCAAATGCTGCGGTAATATTTTTCTTGGAAATCGGGTGCAGCACCGCCTCGGAATGGTAAAAGGCATCGGCGAGGTCAAGATATATCTGCCTGTCTGCCACTGTTACTCTGCGTACCATCTACAATACCGCTCCTTTTAAACTGAACACCAATTTTCGTGCGGCGCACAATACGGGCGGGGTGTTGCCGTTTATAATCAAACCAACACGCTACCAACCGTTTAGGGGTGTAAGCTGCTCAGGCTGCTTTACCATCTTCAAAAACCGGTCGGTTTTATCCGCATTTACGTAGTTCTTCGCTATAACTGTAACGATGCGGACCCCTTCCCTTAAGAAAAAGTCAGCGTGCGCGAGGCGACACGCTGACGATATGTTCTATTGTGCGTTTTTATTTGTGTTGTTTATCATATTATGAAAGGCCTGCAAGATCGCTTCGTACTCCACAACCTCCGCCTCCTTTTTCACCTGCGTACCATTCGTAATCGAGGCGTAATATTTACTGCCGACTGCCTGCTCATATTCAGCGATGAAGGTTTGTCCGCCAATCTCGGATGCGGCAATATCCCAACATGTTCCCTGTATAAGAGGGTTGTCGGGGAAATCGGCCTCCAGATTACGCGCTTCCATCTGGTTGACAAATGTATCGGCAAAACCTTCGTCAAAGATGAAAATCATCGATGGGTTAACCGAAATCTCGGAAACCATCTTCATCTGCATGGCATAGGCATGCTGCATATCGCCCGACTCACTGCCAACACCGCCCTCCATATAAATCGGCAGGATAAAGAGGTTTACCTCACCGTTTCCGTCGATATCGGTAAAATAGGGTTCCAGCGTTGCTTTAAGCTGCTCGGTTTTGGCGTCATCTACATAATACGAGGTCGCAAGCATTACGGTGGCGTCGTATTTCTCTTTTGTAACCATATCCTTAATAAAAACTGATACAAGTAAAAGAACAAAGACGCCCGCAATGGTGTGCCATTTATAATAGTACCAGAAATTCTCCCACTTTTTTTGAAACTCGGTTTTATTCATATGTTTTCTTCCTTTTGGCAGTTATTCTCTTGGCCGCATGGTTGGGAACAAAAGAACATCTCGGATAGAGTAGCTGCCTGTCAGGAGCATAACAAGGCGGTCGATGCCGATGCCAAGACCCCCTGTAGGCGGCATTGCGTACTCCAATGCGGTAAGAAAATCTTCATCCACATCATTTGCCTCATCGTCGCCCTGTGCCTTGAGTTGTGCCTGATGCTCAAACCGTTCGCGCTGGTCGATGGGGTCGTTCAGCTCGCTGAATGCGTTTGCATGCTCTCTGCCCACAATAAACAGCTCAAACCGCTCGGTATAATCGGGGTCGTCCGGCTTACGCTTGGCAAGAGGCGAAATCTCCACGGGATGCTCGGTAATAAAGGTAGGCTGAATAAGGTGTTCCTCACAGTAATGCTCGAAAAAGAGGTTGAGGATATCGCCCCGTTGGTGACGCTTCTCATACGCAATGTGGTGCTTGTCCGCAAGTGCTTTCGCCTCTTCGGCAGTGTTAATCTGCTTAAAATCAATACCACAATGCTGCTTAACCGCGTCCGCCATGGTAAGGCGTATAAACGGCTTGCCAAAATCGATCTCCACATCGTTGTACACAATCTTTGTGGTACCCAGTACCTTTTGTGCAACAGTACGAATCAACTGCTCGGTGATCTCCATCATGCCGTTGTAATCAGTATATGCCTCGTACAGCTCAAGCAATGTAAATTCGGGGTTGTGGCGTACTGAAATACCCTCGTTGCGAAAAACGCGGCCAATTTCATATACCTTATCAAAGCCGCCGACAATCAGGCGCTTGAGATGCAGCTCAAGCGCAATGCGCATATACAAATCAATATCAAGCGCGTTGTGATGTGTGGTAAAGGGGCGTGCTGCCGCGCCGCCCGCAATGGTATGCAGTACGGGGGTTTCCACCTCAAGATACCCCAAAGAATCCAAAAAGCTTCGAATCTCTTTGATGATGAGAGATCGTTTTACAAAGGCCTCTTTTACATCGGGGTTTACAATCAAATCGACATAACGCTGACGGTAGCGCAGATCCGTATCCTTAAGACCGTGCCACTTTTCGGGCAACGGCTGCAAAGATTTTGAAAGCAGGGTAAGGCGGCTCGCGTGCACCGAAATCTCACCGCGCCTAGTACGGAACACCGTGCCTGTAACACCGACAATATCGCCGATATCCCACTTTTTAAAGTCGGAGTAGTTTTCTTCGCCGATGTCGTTTATCTTAACATAAACCTGTATCTTGCCGCTCGAATCGCGCACATCAATAAAGTTTGCTTTACCCATATCGCGCCACGACATAATACGCCCTGCAAGCGAGACTTCCGAGCCGTCAAGCTCCTCAAAACGGTCAACAATTTGCGCGGCATAGGCCGTACGGTGATAGGTTGTAATCTCAAAGGGGTTTTTGTTTTCCGCCTTTAAGTCGCCAAGCTTTGTTCTGCGAATGCGCAGTATTTCGGATAGATCCTGTTCTTCTTCGTGTACCTGTGGCTCAATGACTTCGCTCATCCGTGTTCGTTCCTTTCATTAACGGCATGTCCCCAAAGCGTGTTTTAGACACACCCTGCTGCATCGGTTCCTGGAAAACTATTTTCCGATTGAGAGAATCTCGAATTTCAGGATGCCGGCGGGTGCCTCTACCTCAACAACATCGCCATCCTTATGACCTAGCAAAGCCTTACCGATGGGAGATTCATCCGAGATCTTGCCTTTTTCGGGATCCGCCTCGGTAGAGCCTACGATGGTATACAGCACCTCTTCGTCAAACTCAAGATCCTTGACTGTTACCTTCGAGCCGACGTTGACCGTCTCGGTGGAGATGTCCTCTTCATCAAGCAGCTTTACGTTTTTGAGCATCGCCTCAATGGTGGCGATGCGCGATTCGATAATTGCCTGCTCGTTTTTCGCCTCATCGTACTCGCTGTTCTCGGAAAGGTCGCCAAACGATAGAGCAATCTTGATTTTTTCGGAAATCTCTTTCCGCTTTATTGTTTTAAGCTCTTCCAGCTCATTTTCCAGCTTCCTTAAGCCCTCATCGGTAAGTAGAATCGGTTTAGCCATAAGTCATTTTCCTTTCTGGTTTATATACACATGATGAAAAAATAAATACCATATCTGTTGTTTGCCACCGGCAAAAAATGAAGGATATACAAAAAGCGTCCGCTGCACAAATGGCAGCGTGACAATATTTGTATTATAGTAAAAGCGGTTTGGGATGTCAATAGCGCGCGGAAAATCCATGTCCGGCAGTCGTGCAGCCAGCTATACACACAAGCGGTTAGCTTCCTGTTAAAAAGAATGTCTGAACATGCCTTGCAAGCTCCCCCGCCTCTATCATACGCCGTCCGGCCACAAGCTGTGCCGGCAGCATTGACGCGAACTTCCGCCTGCCGCTAAGCTCCAATGCGGCGCCGAAAAACTGCACCGGATCAATACCACCCGGCACGAGTGCGGCCTGCGCATCGGTAAGCGAAAGCGTGTGAAGACACAACGTATTGGGCGGACAGGTCTGCTCTCTAGGCGGCCTTGTGCCCATCACTACAAGAGATTTGGTTATTGTCTGCGTCTGCGGTACAGGCCCATCGGGCGAAAACAACAGCGCGCAATCGTTAAGCGAGTTCTGCTGCTGTGTTAGTACAAGCGGCGCACCGTAACGCTCCATCAGCAGACGGCATATCTCATCATATCCGGCGGGGTTTTGGGTGTAAACCTTAACAATCGGCGAGTATTTAATCAGTGTTTCCGCAAAGGGGGCGTATATTCCATCGACATCCACCAGCCCAATTGTTCTGCGAATCAGCGGCATCGGCAAAAAAGTGCTTATCTGACCACACAGCCGCAACATGATATCGCGCTCGAAATTATGCGAAAGATAGCATAGGCCGGTCAGCTCATCGGGTAATTTTAGCGCCTGCGCAGGTATGACACGTCCGCTAAAACGCGGATAAAGCTCAAAAAGCGCCGAATAATCGGGCTTTTTTCTTTTGGTTTGGATCGTAATCAGGTAATAATCCAGCCCGTCCTGCCCGCAATAGGTTGCCGTGCCCTTTCGCCTTTTATGCAGCGAAAGCAGACCTTTGCGCCGATTGGTATCCGGCACAGCCGCAATAAACATGGCACCGCCCCCTGTATATAAAGTGGCATAAAATGTACCATAGCATGCTTTATGAGCATGCGCTATACAAGTATATGCAGGGGCGTTTCATAAGCATGACAATAGGCAGACAAATCAAACCTGCAACATCCGACAGTATTTTGTAAAAACCACCTGCACCTTGTCTGTGCAGGTGGTTTATTCCCATCTCAAACGAGGAATACTGCGCTACTGTGCGTCCTCACCCTCGTCCGATTGCCCGGATTGGTTCTGTACTTCGGCAATATTCTTCTTTGATGCCTCGATAACCTCAATCGCCTTTTTGAGCTGCGAATCGGTATCACCCGAAATGCTCTCAAAATCAAGTGTGCTTAGCAGCTTCTCTTTTTCAGCGGTCAATGTTACCTCAAAATCAGGCTGCAAGCCCACACCGTCAAACTTATCGCTCTTGGGCGGATTATACAGCGCAACGGTAAATGAAACCGCGGAACCGTCGTTGAGCTTAAACTGCTGCTGCATTGAGCCTTTGCCCAAGGTTTTGGTTCCAACCGATTTTGCCGCCTCAAAGTCGCGTAGCGCTTGTACAAACACCTCAGCAGTGGATGCTGTACTGCCGTTTGTCAGCACCATCATCGGCAACTCAATTGCCGCAAAGTCACTTTTTGCAATAATCTTGGTTTCGCCGCTCTTATAGGTTGCGGACACAAGCGTACCCTCAGGCAGCAGCTTGTCAAGCATCGCCGCCGCAGAAGTCAGCGAGCCGCCGCTGTTGCCGCGCAGATCAAAGATAAGACCTGTTGCGCCCTGCGCTATCATGTCATCTACAGCCTTTTCAAACTGAACGGCGGTATTGTCGTTAAAGCGTACGATGCGAATATAGGCATTGGCATCAATCAGCTTGTAGTATACCGAAGGAATCTCTACCTCACGGCGTGTAACCTCGACAGTGGTATCAGCCGCCTCTCGGCGGATGGTCAGACTCACCTTGGTGCCGGCATCGCCAACCAGCGTCTCAAGCACCTGGTCGACTGTGTCTGCGGTAACATCCAGTTCGTCTACCTTTACAATTAAATCGCCCACCGCAAGCTGCGAGGAAGTGTCTTCATCTGTACCGCTTGCATATACCTCTGTAATCAAAATATAGCCCGAAGGGTCTTTTTCAAGCTTCGCGCCGATGTTCACGCTTCGGCCCGCAAAGGTATCGCTTAATTTCTTGTACTGCTCCGCCGTATAATAGGCGGCATGCGGGTCATTGATTCCACCCAAAAAGCCTTTTGCAATATTGGCTTGCAGCGTATCCTCATCAATTTTACCAGAATAGTTCTGCCGTACAAGACGTTCCAGCTCACTGAGCTTTTCGTACATCGATTCGCGTTCTTTCAGGTTATAAACCATCGAGTTAAAGTTTGTCATCGAAATGACCATGGTAATAGAAAAGGTAACGGCGGCGGTGATCGCCATAAAGGTGATGGCCGCACCCAGAGATATCTTTTTTCTCATAGTTCCTCCGTCTCCATGAACAGGTTGTGAATGCACACACCTAGCCAAGAGTTTGTGCCGATGCTTCGTTACCCACACCGGATTTACGCGGTATGCTGCATCTCGCCTTATTTCTTAGTGAAATGGTTCATCGGGTTTGTGTGCTTACCGCCCACGCGGATTTCAAAATGCAGGTGAGGGCCTGTTGACCAGCCGGTGGAGCCCACTGCGCCGATCGATTCGCCTTTGTCGACCCAGTCGCCAAGCTTAACCGAGATGCTGGACATATGCGCATACAGCGTTGCATAGCCGCCACCATGGTTGATGATTACATATTTGCCGTAGCCAACGCCCGCCGTGTAATTGGTTTGCACAAAAGCAACCTCTCCGGCGTTTGCCGCTTTAATAGACTTACCATACACTCCGGAACCCGTGATGTCAATACCTGTATGGAAATCCGACCTGTTAAAACGCCAGCCGTAATAAGAGGAGATGTTGCTGTAGCCGGGTACCGGCCAGGTAAACTCGCCACCAACGTATTCGCCGTCGCTCGCAAGCTCGGCCATCAGCTTATCGATCTCCGCTTTCGCCTCGTCAAGCTCCTTTTGTATCTTTGCCTTGTTCGCATTGTATTCCGCCTCGGCCTTTTTGAGGATGGATACCTCCTGGCTCAGGGTACTGTACTGACCCTCGAGCGCCTTCTTTTTTGCGTCTTCCTCTGCCTTGGCGGCGTCAACCTCTGCCTTGGCGGCATCAATCTCGGCTTTGGCAGCCTCGATTGCGGCCTTATCCGCACGAAGGTTTGCAATCAGCTCATCGTCATGCTGCGTAATACGTTTAATGTACTCGCTGCGTTCCAAAAATTCCGAAAAGCTCTGTGCGCCAAACAACACGTTCATTACACTGGTGGTATCGGTCATATAGAGCGCCCGCATACGTACCTTAAACAGCGCATAGTTCTCGTCGATATCTGCCTGCTTGTCCTCAATTTCCTGCTCCTTTTGAGCAATCTCCTCGGTAAGCACCGCAATACGCTGTTGCAAGATGGTAATCTGTTCGTGCGCAATCGAAATCTGACGGCTGACACTATTCTGCTTTGCAATAGTTTTGCTTTTTTCATCCGAGATGCTGTCAATGTTCTTTTTAATGGCGTCAAGCTCTTTTTGCAGCTTCTCGTAATCGCCCTTCAGCCCGTCCAGCTTTTGGGATGCCTCTGATTTATCCTTGGACGATGCGGGCTGCGAGGAGGCTTCTTCATCGCCCGAATCGTCATCCTGCTCTGTAGACGATGGCGGCACAAGGGTGAGTCCGTATGTATTTTGCGGTGCGGCGGTGCAGACAAGCAGCATGGTTGCCATACAGGCCGCTAAAAGCCGTATATGATGCAGCAGGTTTCGATTCATCTAAAAGCCCTCCGTTCAGGTTTGCAGTACAAACGACTGTCGTTGTTGTGTCTAAACCTTAAGATGCTTTCTGACAAACAGCATGCTGCCAAACGTGCCTGACAGCAGACCGGCACCCAAAAATCCCAGAAGAATTCGGTCGGCGACGGTATCAAACGGTACAAAGCTACGGTAAGCAAGGCCAAGCCATCCGGTTGCGTTTTCGGATAGGCTGCGCAGGATATAATCGTAACCGCCCCACACAATACCGAAGGCCAAAAGGGCGGATAAAATCCCCAGAATGGTTCCCTCAAAAATAAAAGGAAGCCGGATAAAGCTGTCGGTCGCACCTACAAACTTCATAATGCTAATCTCGCGCCTGCGGTTGAATACCGTAATTTTTATGGTATTGGCAGTGATAATAAACGACACAAGCACAAGAATTGCCACAACAAACACGCCAAAGATGTTGATTGCGTTTTTAATGCCGGTGATTGAGACGGCAACCTCTATCGGTGCGCTGACGCTCTCTACGCCGGCAAGCCCTTCAAGCTGTGCGACAGTTTCGGCCAAAACAGACAGATCGGTTACCTTAACCATATAGGTGTCGGGCAGGGGATTTTCTTCCCCGCGCAGGCCTGCCATCAGGTCGCTGTATTCGCCCATTGTTTCGGCAAACTGCTCGATGCCATCTTCCTTGGGAATATATTCAATCTCGCTGATGTTTTCCACCTTGCGAATCTCGTTGTCGAGTGTAGTACGGGTAAGGTCGGGGATGTCGGTTTTCAAGAACACCTTAACCTCGTTCTGCGATTCCACATAGCCAACGATGCTGTTGACGTTGACCGAAAACAACAGTGCCCCGCCAATGAGTAAAAGGCAGGCGGTAAGTACACCTACCGACGCAAGACTCATCATGCGGTTCACCCACACATTTCTTGCCCCTTCGCGCATAAGATAACCAAAACTGCTTATTTTCATGGTTACGGCCTCCAATCCAGTGCGAGGCCATCTGAGACAATCCCGCCGGCTTCCACAATGACAACGCGCTTATTAAAGCGTGCCACAAGGTCATGCTCATGCGTCACCATTAAAATGGTAGTGCCGCAGCGGTTGATCTCGCTGAGCAACTCGATAATCTCGTAAGACAGCTCGGGGTCAATGTTTCCCGTCGGCTCGTCCGCAATAATCAGCGACGGGTTGTTTACCAGCGCACGCGCGAGCGCAACGCGCTGCTGCTCGCCGCCCGAAAGCTCTGCGGGCATACTCCGCGCCTTGGACGCAAGCTCTACAAGTCCTAATATGTAGGGAACACGTTTTCTGATATCACGCGCCGTCACACCGGTTACCCGAAGCGCAAACGCCACGTTGTCGTAAACATTCATAGTTGGGATGAGCCGGAAATCCTGAAACACAACACCCATCGAACGCCGCAGTTTTGGGATATGGCGGCGCTTGATTCGTGCTATGTTGTACCCATTGACCTCCACAGTTCCCTGTTTGGGGCGCTCCTCACCCATAATGAGCTTAATTAACGTGCTTTTGCCGGCGCCCGAGGCGCCGACAACAAACACGAATTCACCGTCATCTACCTTCAAATTAACTTCTCGCAACGCTTTTGTGCCGTTGGGGTAAGTCATCGACACACCTGTAAATTTAATCAATGCGTTCTTTCGCCTCCAGGATTATCAGGATGGTAGCTACGTGCACGATACAAGCAAAACCATTTGCATATCGCGCAGATATCCATATGCGGATATTATAATCCTGCAACCCTTTTCGTCTAATACTTCACAGGATTTGCGGTCAGATATTTCTTAACCATCAGTGCCACCTTAAATACGATGGCGTGGTCAAACTCGCGCAGGTCAAGGCCGGTTAGCTTTTTAATCTTCTCAAGACGGTACACAAGGGTATTGCGGTGTACAAACAGCTTACGTGAGGTTTCGGATACATTCAGATTGTTTTCAAAGAAACGCTGGATGGTAAACAGCGTCTCTTGATCAAGCGAATCGATTGAGCCCTTCTTAAACACCTCACGCAAAAACATGTCACAAAGCGTTGTCGGCAGCTGATAAATCAGGCGCGCAATGCCCAGATTATCATAGCTGACAATTGATTTTTCGGTGTCGAACACCTTTCCAACCTCAAGGGCAACCTGTGCCTCCTTAAACGAGCGCGCAAGCTCCTTTACGCCGACAATGGCGGTGCCGATACCGATCACACTAGAGGTAAAGAATTCACTGGAAAGGGTGTCAACAATAGAACGCGCAAGCTTTTCAAGGTCGCGCGAGTCGATGTTGGGTTTAATCTCTTTTACAAGCACCACATCGGTTTCGCTGATATTGAACACAAAATCCTTCTGCTTGTCCGGAAAAAGGTTTTGAATAACTTCAAATACCGATACGTCGTTCGTGGTTGTTACACGGATAAGAAGGACCACACGGCTGACATCGATGCTAAAATGCAATTCACGCGCCTTGACATAAATATCGCCGGGAAGAATGTTGTCAAGAATAACATTCTTAATAAAGTTGTTGCGGTCATACTTTTCATCGTAATACTGCTTGATGCTTGCAAGCGAGATGGCAAGGATTGCGGCATATTTTGCAGCCAGATCATCGGCGCCCTCTACAAATACCGCATAGTCGGGTCTTGGACGTGTACCAAAAGGCTTGTAGGTGTATCCGTCGCGTACAAAGGTATCGTGCGAATCGGAAAGATCAAACGGCTGATATCCGCTGATATCCACTACCGTTTCGCCAATCTTGGAAAGTTCGCTGCAGGAAACGATGGTAGCATTCTCGTCCACCACCCCAATGACCCTGTCAATAGAATCCCGCATCTGGTGAACTACGCCCTGAAATAGTCTGTTTGACATATCGTATCCCTTCTTCTCTGTATCTATTCTGTCTATGCGTCCATGCGTCCGCCGAAAATACTTGGGCGCGGGTAGACAACGCCGCGCAAAGCTTGGTTCGGTAGCATATAACTAATATTCATTTTACATAATTTTCGCCAAATTTGCAATACGATATACCTGAAAAGCGGTTGAATTATCTGAAGTTTCCAGTAAAAATCGCAAAAACACCTTTATACTCAACAATACTACACCATTTCGCACCGTTATGTGTTAATAAAATTAAAATTAACCCCCCCCCCGCCTGTATGCCAACGCCATACGGGCGGCATGAAACACTCCCACACCGCCTGCCTATGTTATACACCACAACCCGCCTACTGTTTGAGATTAACGGTCAGACCAACCGTACCGATTTCGGTCGAAATACAAGTGCTGCCGGCACCGGCATTGCATCGATTATTCTCATCTAGCAGCGTTGCCTTGGGCGGCAGAATGTCGCACGTCACGTTTTGTTCCGATAAAAAAACAAGCGCCTTGCCGCTGATGATATTGGCAATTTCGCCGATGGCAGATGTTACAAAGTCATCCAGCTCTTCAAAATTCATCCCACTCATAATCCGGACCATTTCAAGAGCCGTTGCACTTGGAAAACAATAAACAATCTCACCGCTGAGGGCTCCCGTTACCCCAATTGCGATACGAATGCCCGTAATAGAGGCTGTATCATCCTTCTCCTTATTTGCCACGGCATGGATATCAAGCATCAGTTCAAAGACATCCCTTGTTGCATGAAAGAACGGGAGATAAAGTGTGTCAGTCATTGTCCTGGGCCCCCCTCATCTTCGCATAATCCGCAATCTTCTGGTCTTCCGCCGCAACATGGTTGATAAGCCACGAAAGCAGTCTGCCCGCAAATTGCTGAATTAGCTGATCATTATAGCCCTGCTGCTTGTACTGCTCTTCTACGTCAGTAACGTAGCCGACCATACTGTCGTGCATCTTCGTATGATCTTCCCGTTCGGGATAATCAATCAGGCTTTGGTACTTCTCTTCCGCGCGGAAGTGTTCAACAATGTAGTTCTTCATAAAGTTTAGCGTTTCGGTAACCATCTGTTTCTTTTGTTCCCGCGCCAGCGGAGAACGCACCGTTTGGAGAAAAACAGTAACCCTGCGAAACAGCTCTTTGTGCTGTTCGTCAATGGTTGGTACACCGAGTTTGTACTTCTCTTTCCAAATCATTTCCATATCCTTTCCAGCGGCAATTTTACAAGAAAACCGCTTATTCGACAAGGCAATGAGATAATTATAACAGAATCCTCCCTTGAATCAAACGTCTAAAATCTACTGTTTTGATGGATTGTGGTTCCTAAAAAAGCGGCTGCACACGGCAGCCGCCTTTTTAGTAAGAATATTTCGGTATTACAATCAGGTCGTAATCTCTACCCGATTGCCGTCGGGGTCGCCAACACAGCTTTCAAAATAGCCGTCTCCCGTTCTTCTTGGCGGGCTGTACAGCGCATACCCCGCAGCGACAATCCGCTCGGTGAGCTGTATAACCGTCTGCTCATCATCCACCGAAAACGCCACATGGCTCCAACCGGTCACCTTGTCAATCGGCTCGCGCCGTTCAAGCTGAGTGTGATGCATGATTTCAAGCCGCACACCGCCGTCAAAGGCGAGAAAATAGCTCGAAAACCCCTTGTTGTTTTGGTAACGCTCGTTGCTCTTTCCGCCAAAAAAGGTCATGTAGTACTCTCTGGATTTTTCAAGGTCGGCGACATACACTGCAATATGCGTGATTGCACATTTCATGGGCATGATTCTCCTTTAATTATAACGTTATTGATTTGAGAGAACCATCGCCCGCCTGTGTAGTATCGTGTTTTACCAGCTGGTGTGTATCGGTGATATCCTGCATGGCGACACGGGGTATGCGATAACTGTTAAATTCACTGTAGCAGGCGCGTATCAGCATCGTGATCTCTGCGTATGAAATGGATGATCGGTGCATCATTCTACCCCTCTCCGTACAGAACACAAAACTATATTATTGCCCCGCGCCGTAGGCGGGGCATAAGAACAACCGTATAATAACCGCTTTGCGGTTATTATACCATAAACAGGCTGAAAAACGACTAATGTCGTTTTACTTAGGACATAGTCCTTGCAAATGCTGATTTCATCAGCATTTGCAGTTTATGGTGTAACATGGCCATATTCGTATTTTGCTATGCAAAATACTCATACTCGGCTTTGCCAAGTTCATTCAAAGCAAAGCTTTGAATGTGGATGCGGACATATTATACCATAAAACCGCTAAAAAGGAGAAGACAACCCGTAATGGGTTGTCTTCATTAAGCTGTATCAGGTCTTTTATTACGGCCGGTATTCTTTTTTTGCATCGTTCGTTGTGGTGTAAAAACAACATCTAAAAGCTCTTATATGTAAGGCAGACAAGTAATTCAATAGTTGCGATACAGCAGAAGCCAATGTAATCAGATAACCCCGTCCCAGGTGGATACCTTTTCCTTCTTCATCTCCTCCTCGTCAAACCAACGCGTAGTCACGCATTTTGACTCGGTGAAAAAACGGATTGCATCCTTGCCATGACAATGCAGATCGCCAAAAAAGGATTGTTTATGACCACAGAAGGGAAACACACCTACCGGTACGGGAATCCCTACGTTAACACCTACCATTCCACCATCCGTACGCTTTGTGAACTCGCGGGCATAATGGCCATTCTGAGTAAAGATGACCGAACCGTTAGCATAGGGATTCGCGTTCATTAGCTCCAAACCTTCTTCAAAGCTTTTGACCCGCTTGATGCAGAGCACAGGGCCAAAGACTTCACGGTCTCCGATTGACATGCCCGGCTTAACATGGTCAAAGATGGTGTGGCCCACATAGGAGCCGTTCTCGTATCCGGGCACTACGGTGTTGCGTCCGTCAAGTATCAGCTTCGCGCCCTCTTTCACCCCTGTCTCTATCCACTTGAGGATGTTCTGCCTGTGCGACTGGGATACAACGGGACCAAGATTAGTGGATTTGTCGTATGCCGGACCTATCTTCTGCTGTGCACAAAGACGCAAAAGTTCCGCAATCAACTCATCTGCAATTTCGTCCTCCACCACTAAAGAGAGCCGAAAAAGGCTGATGGATGCCGCAGTAGATAACCTTAGATCCTATTTAAACAGTGACCCTATTAATGTAGTTAATCCATAACCGTTCTCGCAACCTAAGCAAAGCGTGTAATCGCGCTGATGCATTGTTTTAGTGATTGATTCTGATATAACACAAAACCACTTATTATAAATGCGGATTGATTGAACTTTCACATCGGCCGGCACATCAGGAATCTATCCAATATGACGGATACTGACATTCCGATGATGTCAGCCGCGAATCAATGCGGATGCTTTAGATTCCTGCTCAACGCTGACACTCTAGAAACGCATAAAAAACTACCTGATGTCAAATGGTATCAAATGCAAAGGCGTTGATAGAATTTCTGACCGGCTGTGCAAACGGTTGATTACGAGAGGTGTGCCGCGCGCAGTGGCGGAGGGGATGTAAGGATAAAAACAGAAGCAGCAGGCCATTTCTAATTGGTCTGCCGCTTAAATGATAGGAAGCTGATTCTATATTTGGGCTCTATACTAAATGTTGGGGTAGAAGAAGGGCCGAAGAAAAAAGGTAGAGCATAATCGGTTGAAATCCTCTAAAATGGAATTGCGACACACCATTAGGAGGGAATCGATTATGCTCTGCTCTTATTCTATCGAAAAGCTGCTCGGATTAAAAGGGGTA
>JAEZTV010000018.1 GCA_023421245.1 Bacillota bacterium
GTGCAAAATGGCATGGGGAACAGTTTTGCACAAACGTCAAACGCTGCGCGTTTGATTCCCTCTACGCTCGATTGTACTTGTTCCGTTTCGCCCGTGCCCCAACCCTTGCCGTTCTTTTAACCTCGGCATTATAATTGATTTGCTCACGCTTAATCCTCGCCCAAGCCTTCTCCTGTTAGGAGAAGGTGTCGCGGAAAACCGAAGGTTTTCCAAATGCGAAACTCCGTTTCGCTATGTCTTGCGGCTATTATACCATAAACAGACTGCAAAACGGCTGATGTCGTTTTGCATAGGACACAGTCCTTGCAAATGCTGATTTCATCAGCATTTGCAGTTTATGGTGTAACGTGGCCACATTCGTATTTTGCTATGCAAAATACTCCTACTCGGCTTTGCCGAGTTCATTCAAAGCTATGCTTTGAATGTGATTGTGGACATATTATACCATGTTAAAAAACCAGTGGCAATAAAAAGGGGTTTTTCTTCAACACCGCGTAAAAAAGCGATTATTTTTACCCCTGCTTTCCAAAACGGTGCAAAACCCAAAAAAGAGATGCCGTTTCCGCAAAAAACAAGGACCGCAAACGCGGCCCTTTGCTTCTTTCGTTTCTTGCTATGTACACCTATACCAGGTCGTTTCCGTCCTTATCCTTGTAGCTGCCGGTTGCAATCATGATAATGTCAATCAGCCACCAGATGCCAAGTCCCGCGCCGGTTAGCAGTTTCAGAATGCCGGTACCGGTCTTCCCTGTGTAGAAACGGTCTACCCCCAGACCGCCAAGTAGGATTGCCAGGATAAGAGTTGTTGTTTTGCTTTTCATCAAAGGTTCCTCCCATATACTTGTTGTTGAATGTAAAGCTATTACATTCGGCTTTTATTTTACTGCAACTCCTATTTTTCGTCAGGATTTTAGATTTTTATTTGTTCCAAAAGAGGCATAAATCGGTTTTGTATCTGTAATCAAATAAAAGCATCCCTGTACGACATCCTACTTTATGATAATTTCTCTTGTACCGCGGCATACCCTAAGGCCATTACAAAAGCAAGCGGTACCTGCAAACTCTGTGCAGGTACCGCTTGAAGCTATCCTTTTGGGTCAAAGGCAATCTGCCGCGGCCCTTTATTAACATCAGTCACACGAAACGATGCCGCGGGTTGCGTCAAGTGAAACCACCGTGCCGGATTTGAGGATGCGGGTTGCATTCTCCGCACCTACAATCACCGGAATATCCAGGCTCAGCCCCACAATAGCGGCATGGCTGTTATGACCGGGCTGCTCGGTAATAATCCCGCTCGCTTTTTTCAGCAAGGGCAACAGGGCGTTGGTGGTTTGGGGTATGACGAGGATGTCACCGTCCTTAAAGTTTGCGCGCGCCTCTGTTTCGTCGGTGCATACGCACAGGTTTGCGCATACGCTTGCCCCCGTGCCCACACCCTTGCCCGAAACCAGCACATGACCCACAACCTGTACCTTCATCAGGTTGGTGGTACCCGATATACCCAGCGGTACGCCCGCGGTAATAACCACCAGCTCGCCGTCGGTGACGATCCCCGCATGCTGCGCGATATCCACCGCGTGCTCAAACAGGTTATCGGTGGCACTTTGCTCCTCAATCAGCAGCGGGGTAACGCCCCACGAAAGGTTGAGCTGACGGCAGACATACTGCTCGGTGGAACATCCCACAATCGGGCAGTTGGGGCGGTATTTCGAGATCATGCGCACCGTGCGGCCGGATTTGCTCACGGTAAGGATCGCGGCGGCGCCCAGATCATGCGCTGTGGTGACGGTTGCGTGTGAAATCGCATTGGTTACATCGGTGTGCTCACGAAATCCGGCCAACCGAAACCGCTTGATATAGTCGATGTCGTTTTCCGCCTTTTCGGCAATACGCGCCATCGTTTTTACCGCTTCGATGGGGTACTGCCCCGAGGCCGTCTCGCCCGACAGCATAATTGCACTGGTACCGTCGTAAATCGCATTTGCAACATCGGTTGCCTCGGCACGGGTCGGACGGGGGTTTTTAATCATCGAATCGAGCATCTGGGTAGCGGTAATCACCTGCTTGCCCGCGTTATATACCTTTTTAATAATCATCTTCTGCAGCACTGGCACCTCTTCGAGCGGAATTTCAACGCCCATATCGCCGCGCGCTACCATAATACCGTCCGATACTCGGATGATATCATCTATGTTCTCCACTCCCTGTGGGTTTTCAATCTTTGCAATAATGTTGACGGTGTTGCAGTTATACTCATCCAACAAGCGGCGAATCTGCAATACATCATCCGCGCAGCGAACAAACGACGCTGCGATAAAATCAAATCCGGTTTTAATGCCGAATATAATATCGGCACGGTCGCGCTCATTAAGGTAGGGCAGGCTCAGTACCGTACCCGGCACGTTAATGCCCTTGCTGTTGGTTACTACGCCGCCGTTGACTACACGGCAGTGGATGTCCGCACCGGATATCCGCTCCACCTCTAGCTCAATCAGCCCGTCGTCAATCAGCACGCAGCTGCCCGGGCGCAGGTCCTGCGCAAAGCCTTCATAGGTAACCGACACCATGGTGTCGTCGCCCTCCACCTCCCGTCCGGTCAGCATAAAGCTTTTGCCGCTTGCAAGGGTTGCCTTTCCCGTCTTAAAGCTCTTCACCCTCACCTCCGGGCCACGGGTATCAAGGATTGCGGGAATCGGGCGGCCAAGCTCCCCTCTCACCTGCACCAGCGTATCAAACAGCTTTTGGTGCGAGGCATGATTACCGTGCGAAAAATTAAAGCGCGCGGCATCCATTCCCGCAAGAATAAGCTTTTTAATCATCTCCGGCGTATTCGAGCTGGGGCCCAGCGTACAGATTATTTTGGTTTTACACATTACTTATAACCCTAACCTTTCCTGATCTATCCAAGTAATAAAAGAAGTTTTCATAAATTATGCGGGCAGCAATACGAAAACGCGCTCACAGCACACTCCCTGCCCTTTCAATAGCTTACCAAACACTTACTGCTTTATGGTATCATCTCCGGGCAATTCTGATCACTATTCACAAAACGCACGGTCACCCACAAATTAACCGCGGCACAGCGATAAAACGGTTGCAGCCGCCGGCCGCTTACCTTTGGCTACTCGGTTTTGTGTGTATTTTTTGCTTTACTATACTTGTAGTATTTGTAACCGCCAAACGTAATCAGCGCAAGGCCGGCTAAAATAATAACGACAATCTTATAATCCTCATAATAGCGAATAATCATCTGCCAGTTTTCCGAAAAATAGTAGCCTACCCCCACAAGCACACTGTTCCACACCACAATACCCACCGTGGAAGAAACCGCGAACGCAATGGGGTTTTGCCGCCCAAGTCCCGCGATAAACGAAATATAGGTTCGGCACAGCGGAATTACTCTGCCGGCACCCACCGAAAGCAGGGCAAACCGGTCAAACTGCTTTTGCGAATAATCAAGCCCCGGCTTCATTTTCGGGAACCGCGTCACCAGCTTGTGCACCACCTTGACGCCGCCGTACCGGCCTATCGCATAACAGATAAACGAGCCAAGCAAGCCCGCAATCGTCGCCACCAACAGAATAACAGGAAACCCAACCCCCGCGCCGACCGCGACCGCTCCCGCAAAGGGCAGGACAATCTCGCTTGGCACAGGCAAGCAGGCGTACTCCAGCGTAATCAGCACAAATACCGCAGGCATCCCATAGTCGCGTATTATCTCCATGATAGTTTCCATAAAACGAAACACATCCTTTTGTATTGGTGCGCGCATAGCGGGATATGCTACTGATCTATGTGCACATTCCATCCATTTGCTTATATAGTATGCTATAATACGAGTGTGTAAAAGCTGCGGCTTCCTTGCAAGGGCGTACACTTCATTTTATACCCGAAACAAGGCTCCCCCTGCTGAGATTTCGCCCAAAAAGAAGGTGCGATGCTGCCGCTAAATACGAGAGGGGC
This sequence comes from Bacillota bacterium, assembly GCA_023421245.1. Classification (GTDB taxonomy): domain Bacteria; phylum Bacillota; class Clostridia; order Oscillospirales; family Ruminococcaceae; genus Acetanaerobacterium. Next base: position 3,964 of record JAEZTV010000018.1, read on the forward strand.
TCATGTTTTACACAACCTTCCCCATAGTAAGGATACCCCATTTACACCCCGCCGTCAATAAATGTGCCCGCTTTGGGTGTACAAAATACCCCGATGTCTGCTTGCGTTTTTAGTAAAATCGTGCTATCGTTATGCTGTGCTGAAAACAGCGCGTCTATACTTTAAACGGTGCCGATTATTGACGCCCTGCAATAAAAGCAACCGGAATGTTTCTAATCGGCAGGCTTTATCCCTGCCTCGGTCCTTTGTGCGGAAAAACAAGCCTCCCGCACAGTCTTTCCCCACTTTACAGCGGGCTTAAAAGGTAGACAAGGTCTATCTTTATCATATCAACAATACACTACATCCCGCGCCGACAGTACGCGGCATGGGATAATTTGATTGGTTTTGTTATGCCATTTACAAAACCGGAAAGGCATGGTAAAAAATGAAGATAGGTTTTTCTTGTGACCATACCGCCACAGAGCTTAAGGATGCTTTAATCGAGCATGTCCGCTCGCTTGGGCACGAAACGGTCGACTACGGCTTTTGCCCCGACTATCCCCTCGCGGGCCATCGGGTTGGCAATGCGGTTGTAAGCGGCGGATGCGAGCTCGGCATTATCCTATGCGGTACGGGCGCAGGTATCTCAATTGCCGCCAACAAGGTCAAAGGGGTGCGCGCCGTAAACTGCAGCGAGCCGTATACCGCCCGTCTTGCCCGTATGCACAATAACGCAAACGTCCTTGCAATCGGTGCACGTGTTGTCGGCTCCGAGCTTGCCAAGATGATTGCCGAAGAGTTTGTAACGGCAGAGTTTGAAGGCGGCCGCCACGCCCGCCGTATCGGCATCATCGCCGATATTGAAGCCGGCAAGCAGCCGGAATAACCATCACAGAACTTCAAAGGGGAAGCGGATTAGCCGCTTCCCCTTTTTCTTTGCGCGCAGGCGTTTTTTCATTACCGTACGGCGGGGAAACCCTTTCCTTTCTACCGGCCCTCGCGTTTTATCTCATAAAAAATACCCTTATTTTTATTTTATGTTGCAATAAATCCCTGATTTCCTATAATTAATACAACCGATGCATCTGTGTACCGTTCTGCGGCCGCCTTTTAATGCCCCGTAACTGCATAGGGCCGGCTGCCACCCGGTACTTAAAAATGTCCCAATTAGATTGGAGGCTCACCCCTATGCTCGTTTTTTACCTTTCCATGCTCGATACAGTAAGCGATCAGGATACCTTTGCCGAACTTTACCGGCAATACGAAAGCGCAATGTACAACATTGCATACCGCATTTTACACGACCGCTTCCTTGCCGAGGATGCGGTACATAATGCATTTTTACGGCTTATGCGCTATATTCCAAACATTCGGGATGTCACGTGTCACAAAACAAAGGCGTTAATCGTTATTATAGTTAAGAACGCTGCAATCGACCTCTCACGCAAGCGCAGCCACCAAAACGAGGTGCCGGATGATTCCTTATGGCTTACGCAAGACCCCGACGAGCTTGTGCTGGATAAGATTATTGCAGACGAAAGCTTTCACGAGCTGAAATGCAAGCTGCAGGCATTGGATCAGGATGTGCTTGATCTGCTTTTGCTGCATTACCAGTACGGGTACAGCGGCGATGAAATTGCACAGATCCTCGGCATATCGTCCGATGCCGTGCGCCAGCGTATGCGCCGCGCACGCGGTGCGGTAAAAAAATGCTTGAAATGAAAGATGGTGAACCGGTTGGAACAAACGCTGAGAGCGGCACTTCGTGATGCCGCGAAAGAATACGAACTGGCCCTGTGTACAGAGCTTGACGGTGCCGCACTGCCGCACCACCGCTTTGGCCGCGCGTACCGTGAGCGCAAGCGGCAGCTGATTGCCACGGTAAATGGCGCACGTCCGCCTGCCACACTGCGCAGACGCGTACTCATCCCGCTCATCGCCGTTTTGATGATGCTTGCGGCCGCCATGAGCGTACAGGCAATCCGCGGCCCTGTCATCTCATTCATTGTAAATGCCTATCAGGAGATGACCGACTTTCTGATAAGAACCGATCCCCCCGCAAAAAGCTCCCGGCTGGATTTTTCGCTTGCCTATATCCCGGGGGATTATAAGCTGATTCATACTCTTGAGGATTCCGGACTCAAGATGGAGGTGTATGAAGACGGCAAAGGCGGCGATTTTTCCTTCGCCCTTTACTATTATGTTGACAACATCAATTTCTCAATCGATACGGAAAATGCAGTGGTCACCGAAACCACCTATCACGGCAAAAGAATGGTGATTTCGCAGAAAGACCCCTACCTTAACATTGCGATATTCGACTTTACCAACAACACCATATGGAACTTTATCGGCACGCTGAGCCAGGAAGAGGCAATGAAAATACTCGAGAATGCAGGCGTAAAATAATTTTTTTAAAAATTTTATAAAAACCAGTCACATTTGTCCTCCCGTTTTCGTTGTATAGGTAGGAACTGTTCTGCACATGCTGCCTTTATTTGCCGGCCGCGGCATTTCCCGCAGGCAGACAGTAACCTACATAACAATATCCCGCAATCAATCTGCGGGAGAAGAAAACGGGAGGATTACTATTATGAAGATTGTTTCAAGATTTCTTGTTTTTGCTGCATGTTTGGGCTGCTTGTCTGTTCCGCTCTTTGCTCAGGGCGGACAGATGGCAGGCCCCCGGGCTGATATTGCTCCGATGAGCGTCTATATCAGCAGCACTGCAAACAACCTGAGCATCTCGGGCGGAACGGCAACCTGTAACGCAAGCATCCGCGCCACTTCCCAAATTGGAAAGTGCGAGATTATCTCAAAGCTTCAGCGCTACCAAAACGGCAGCTGGACAACCCTTAAAACCTTTACCGAAACAGCAAGCACCTATTATGCATCTCAAAGCGAAACCAATTCGGTGTCGCGCGGATACTCCTACCGGTTGGTTACCTCTTTTTACGTCTACCGCAACGGCATCGTTGTAGAAAGCGCGCAGAAAACATCCGGCTACGACTATCTGTAATACGCGTGTGCGTAAAGGGGTGGTGCCGGTGCAGTAAGACAAATTCGCCATAGGATATGCGCCTAATTCAAGGTTGTTAAGAAAAACATGTGAACTGAAAAGGAGAATAATAATGAAAAGAAAGATTTTTATAGCGCTAGTCCTTGCTATGAGTTGCCTTTTTTCTCTTAATGTATCCGTGTTTGCTGAAGTCTCTTCCGTCAATGATGAAACACTTCATATCCATAATGAGGACGCCATCATTGCGGATGACTATGAAACTCTGGTAAGCGAAGACGCGATTGAAAAGATGGAAGCATACCTCGATACTCTCGACAGCGAAGCTCGTCAGCTTATCCTTGAAGACGAAGAAATGGTTTAGATGATGCAGCAGGATTTCTATTGGGAACCTCAAGCTGCAAGAATAACAAGGGCTGCCGTGAGCCTACCGCTAAGTAATTACGGAAATGGAACCTATTACACGAATAGCGGAAGCGCATGTACATGCCATTCTGCTCCGTGCACATACTCAGTTCCCAACGGTGGTGTGGCAACTCTGTGTTACATCACAAGTACAAAAAAATCCGGTAACTGTAAACGATATACCGGAACAGGAGCAATACAGTGCAAAGGGTTTGCCGATTATGTGTTTAAGCAGTATACTGGCTCAGATGTATCAAGTTCCAGCCTGGTATCGGGCTGTCCCTCATCTATAACAAACGACTCTACGGGACAAACGAAAATCAAAGATTTCTTATCTAAACTGACGGTTGGCTCAAATGTGAGAGTGTCCGTTCGTAATGCAACGTATAACCACTCCTTCATAATTACAGATATTACCGATACCGGGATTATATTGTATGATTGTAATGCTACATCTTCTGCATGTAAAGTAAGAACTGCAACAAGAACCTGGGAACAGCTAGCTTCTGCATATAAGGGTGTTGTCTCGGCTTGGAAGGCATAATTAGGATAATTGAACTTATGCTCAGACGGGTGACGCTTGTCACCCGTCTGCAAATAAATGAAAAAGAGGTGAATATTTTGAAAAAGCTCCTTGCGGTGGTTCTTGTTCTCTCAGTTGCGTTATGCGGCTGCGGCAATCTTGCCAAACAGAATGTGTCAAATACAGGCAATGAGGAAACAATAGAATCTTTGGCTTGGAAGTACTTCACAGATATAAGCGGCGATGTGATAGCTTTGGAGCATAAAGACATAAAAAATCTGGAGCTCACTTACGCGCTGGGCTGGAATTTTGACGCTGAGGGCTATCGAACGATACGACAGGGCGACATTGTGGGCAGTTGCACTGTAACAGAGGTTGCTTCGAGCTACCATGTCATATATGAGGACGGGGCATTTTATGGCACGTACAGTAAGGGTGACGGATTGCCTGTGGTTATCTGTAACGGAAATGGCTATTGGGTAGAGTGTAACGACACGATTTCCGGTATTCTGCAAATTAGCGGAGACAGTGTTGTCTTCTTTCCGTATGACAAGCCGGGAAAGAACTTTTTATTTCTGTGCATTCGGGAGGAAGGAAACGAAGAGGTATTTGCCAACACAAGCCATATTCACATCAATGACGACAAAGAAGTTAAAGTACAGCCGATAGGGATTGTACTGCATTTTTATGACGGCGATATAATATCGGAAATCCCTGGGCTTGAAACTGGTGAAAATTTAAACCCTCAGTATTACGAGGCGGAAATTCTTTTTGATGGAATAAGCTTTTCTGCTCTTTCCGATGGCGAAGATGCAGAAATATTCGGGACCCGTGCGCGGGGAAGTATCGAGAGCTATGACAGCATCTCGGTTCTTTCAAGCCTTGGGTCTGGAACCATACCGGAGGGTCCCTTTCTGTAACGGGGAACGGTACCCTGGTATTCTTTACAACCGACACACAGGTTTACCGGTATTTTATCCCTACGGGTGTGGTAAGTTTGATTGCTGAGGATGACATGCTTATTTCAATCTTTTCGCCAATCAGCATGGCAGAAATACTATGGATGATGTTTTAGCAGAAGGCTTGGAGTGGTATCACCAACAAAAACAATAGCAAACATATCATCATCCCGCCCGCTTCGTCTTGCGGGCGGGGTACTACCCATACACCCTCGCTCTCCCCAAAACCGATATACGGGAACAGTCTGAAACGAGGAATGACCATGAGCAGTTACTTTAGAAAGTCGGCCGCGCTGTGTCTTGCGCTCACCCTATGCCTTGCACTTACCGCCTGCGGCACGGGAATCCCATCTGCCGTTTCAAGTGCCGGAGACGGCAAAAGCCAAGATCCTTCCTCTGGAGGAATTGTCACCCCGCCTTCCTCAAAACCCGATACCTCCCTTTCCGAAATGGGCTATGAGGAGTATTTCTCCAAGGAACGGGCGTGGGTAGATGAATCCGGCTCCGATGAACTGACCTACGTTCATGAAGTCAATGCGGACGGGACGGTAAGCAAATTATTGTGTACCTTTTTGGATGATGGCGAAGTGCAGCGCACGAAGACTGCAACCATTACACTAAAGGAAGGTGCCATCAGTGAGTATACTATCGCGAACGACTCCATGCTGTTTGTCGTGGATAAAATCAAGATTGTCCAGACCGATCTAAACGGCTCCTATTCCAAAATTATCCACGAGGATACGCAACCGATCAGTTATTTCATCGCAAACAGCAATCTGTGCTTTTTTCTAAGGGGAGAAGACTGCGAAACCCTCTGCCGCCTGCACCGACAATCCGGCATAATAGATGAGATTGTACACGCACAAACGGCAATTGATAGTTTTTCCCCTGTATCTAATTATACTGTAACCTGGGGTGTGGAAACTATTGAGTGGAAGCAGTTTCTTGCGGCCGGCGGTACTGACGATGACTGGCCCTACGGCAAAAAAACGGGCAATGAATACCTCACCAACTCAAACGCAGGTGAAACCCGCCCGCTGACAGATGCTGACTATACATGGGACGGGTATCTCCTGTACGAAATTGAAGAATAGAAAATAGGAACAAAGATGAAAGCAAGTAATAAATCCGTTAGATTGGTATTGTGCTTAATATTGTCTGCTCTTATCAGCTGCACCTCTCTACCGATCTTTGCAGACGGGGTTAATCGTCCGTCAAATCCTCCGGCTCCCGAATACAAAAACACACAAGGACTCCCGACTGATGTGGAATATAACTCCAACGGCGTTCCGATTCTAGGCAAAAATCTCCCTGCCGCAAGTGGTATTATTCCCTTTTATACGGATTATGACGGAAGTACAACATACCGTGTAAATGGCTATACCATCCCCTTTCCTTCCTATCCTGTTAACAGCATTTGGGGCGGTTCGGAAGAATGTGTCGGTTTTGCCAAGTACGTTTATAATACCCTGTGGAGCAACAGGACAGGATCTTATTTCAGAACATCAACTTCGTCAAAGGATGCAATGCAATTGTTGTTGTCATCTCTTAAAAACGGAACCAGATTTACCGGATGGAAAAACAACGCGCAAAAACATACTATGGTATTGGTAAGTGAGACAACCGACGGAGTAATTGTGTATCACGCTAATTATTCTACTACGAACAACAAAGTTACTTTAACAAAATTCACTTACAGCGAACTTTCGATGTTGTTTAATGAAATTTCTGGATATCACCCCCCTGCATAAGTTCTCTAATTGCAACTAGTTTCAATACCCCCCCGCCTGCTTCATCCTGCGGGCGAGGTACTACCCATACGCTAGTGTCTTCCCAAAACCCCTTTGTGCTAAAACGGGGCTTAAGGAGTGAAAACGATGAAAAAGCTAATCTCAGCTATGTTAATCCTGCTACTTGGCACTCTCATGGTTGTTCCGGTATCGGCTGAAAGTGCATTTGATTGGAATGCACTGGAACAAAGCTATTACGAAGGAACCTCTCCGTTTGTATCGCAAAACCAAGTCATCAATCCCGATAATCAGGTGGATTACAGCACTGCGGTTGAAGAATACCGGCTGCGGTATGCCCTGCTAAGGCCTGATGCGGCGGGGGAAAAAGAAAGATTTTCCGCAGAGTTTCAAGAAGGGAAAAGCCTTTGGCAGATGGCTGAGCACACCGGCAGATTTTATACTCCCTATATGGATGAAGAGGGTGTTGGAACGGCGATAGTTGATAAAGACGGCACCTTTGGTCAAGCCTTTTGCGGTGACAATGGGGATGCATACAAGCTGGTTTTAACAGGCCGTTTAAAAAAACAGCTGAATTCCTCTTTACTTGTACCGGCAGACACGGCGGTATACAAACTTTATATCCCCGATATTTGCGCAGGTGTGTTTTTTACCGACGGCATATCGGAGTATTTTTACATACAGCATTCTAACTTTAAAAGTATTAAGGAAGACTTTCTGTATGCTTCCGCCGACATAGTGGATGCCATTGTAAAGGATGCTTCCATCAAACCCGCGCCGCCTGTAATTCTCAGTTACGACGAGAACGGCGAGCTGATTCCGCCCGATACCGGAATGGGCGGCCCGCAGCAGGAAGAACCATCCGCCAGTTTGGAATGGGTTATTGCTCTTAGCGTTTCGGGGGCACTGCTGATTACGGCGGCTCTGATTATACTAATAAAAAAGAGAACTGCTAAGCGATAAGATGCCGCACCCCCCGCCTGCTTCATCCTGCAGGCGGGGGGTGTTTTATCATCCTTAAAATCTCTTCTGTTTTTAAGCAAATGTTACTGCTGCGAACTGTTTACCATGGGCACCGTGAACTTATCAATCAAACCGTCCAATAAAGTCCTCGCTTGCGCAGTTTTCAAGCGGCAGCTTTACAGGGGCGCCCCGCGCCGCGGAAAGGTACACCGCAAGCACCAGCTCCAGCGCCCTGCGCCCTGCCGCACCGTCGATGGCGGGTGCTGTGCGGGTTTGTATGGCGCGCAGAACATCCGCGTACAACGGCGTGTGCCCAAAGCCGTATACGTTGGGCGGGTCTTCACGAAACAGCGCGCGTATTTCTTCCTCGTCGTCCCTGCCGTCGCCGAACTGCCATACCTCAATGCGGTTGACCGATTTCCCCCCCGCCTTTACCGTACCGCTCTCGCCAAACAGGTAGAGCGTTTCCTCAAGGTTTGCGGGAAACACCGCAGTCGTACCTTCAATTACGCCCAATGCGCCGTTTGCAAAGCGCACCAGTGCAAGCCCCACATCCTCTGCCTCAATGTACGGATGCACAAGGTTTTCGGTGTAGGCGAATACCTCGGTCACGTCGTCACCCAGCATCCAGCGCAAAAGGTCAATGTTGTGAATGCACTGGTTCATCAAAGCACCGCCGTCCTGTGCCCATCGGCCGCGCCACGGCGCCTGACGGTAGTACTCCTCGCCGCGGTTCCACCGTATATGCGCAGTACCGTACAGCATGCGGGAAAACCGCCCGCCCTCCACCGCGGTGCGGATCTTTGTAATCGATTTGTTAAATCTGTTCTGGTGGCAGACCGAAAGCACCACGCCCGCCTTGTTTGCGTGCGCTATCATCTCATCCGCGTCACTAAGCGAGAGCGCCATCGGCTTTTCCACAATTACATGACATCCCGCAGCAATGCAGTCCAGCGCAACGCGCGCATGGCTGCCGCTTTCGGTTGCAATGGCACACAGCGCAGGGCTTGTCTGCTTTAGCATCTGCCTATAGTCGGTGTACACCGAAACCTTGTCCAAAGAAAACCGCCGGATCAGCGCGTCCGCATGACCCGTGTCAATATCACACAGCGCGGCGATACACAGACCGTTTTCCATTGCCGCGGCAATATGGTTTGGTGAAATACGCCCGCAGCCAATCAGCGCGTAGCGCACACCGCTAGAGCAGCTCGATGTTGTCACGCGCCGGCACCTCTTTCATCGCGTTCTTGGTATCAAACACCATCTCTGCATACTGCGCAACCATCTGGTAATCAAGTCCTGTGTGCGAGGTTGTCACCATCACAAGATCCGCCTTCTGTACGGCAGCCGCTGTAAGCTTCTTCATCCCCTTTTTCGTCTTGCCCTTGTACCGGTATTCCGGGATGAAGGGGTCATAGTAGCTTACCAGCGCACCGCTTTGCTCCAGCAGTTCAATCACGCGCAAGGCAGGGCTTTCGCGGTAATCGCCGATATTCTGTTTGTACGCAACCCCAAGCACCAAAATCTCCGCTCCGTTTAGCGATTTCATCCGCCGGTTTAAGATTTTGGACGCACGTTGTACGCAATACGCCGGCATACGGTCGTTTATCATCCCCGATGCCTCAATCATCGAGGTGTGAAAACCATACTCACGCGCCTTCCACGCAAGGTAATACGGGTCAAGCGGAATGCAGTGGCCGCCAAGGCCGGGGCCGGGGTAAAACGCCTGAAATCCGTACGGTTTTGTTTTGGCGGCATCAATAACATCCCAGATGTTGATATTCATCTCGTGGCAGAGCATCGCAAGCTCGTTGATTAACCCGATGTTAATGTTGCGGTAGGTGTTCTCAAGAATCTTCTCCATCTCCGCCACGGCGGGGGACGAAACGGTCAGCACCTCACTATCAAGCACCTCGCGGTACATCTGCGAGATGCAGGTTGCCGCATCCTCGCCAATAGCGCCCACTACCTTGGGGGTGTTTTTGGTTTTGTAGATAAGGTTGCCGGGGTCTACCCGCTCGGGCGAGAACGCAAGATAAAAATCCTTGCCGCACTTCAGCTTTGAATGCTGTTCAAGCAGCGGCATAAGCAGCTCCTCGGTTGTACCGGGATAGGTGGTACTCTCAAGCACCACCATCGTACCCTTTTGCAGGTACTGTGCTATCGCGATGGCGCTGTCACGCACATAACTGATGTCCGGTTGCTGGTGCTCGTCAAGCGGCGTGGGCACACAGATAGCGACAAACTGCACCTTCTCAATAAACGCAAAGTCGTTCGTGGCAGCAAGCATGCCGCCTTCCACCAACTCCTTAAGGTCATCCCCCGCCACATCACCAATGTAGTTTTCTCCCTTGTTCACCAGCTTGACCTTTTCCGCCTGAATGTCAAACCCGATGGTGCGAAAGCCCGCCTTTGCCTTTTCCACAGCAAGCGGCAGTCCCACATAGCCAAGCCCCACAACGCCCACCATAATCTTGCGCTGCTCAATCTTCTTCAATATCTGTTCGCACTGTTTGCTGATCATTGTTTTTCCCCCGCCCTGTTTAGATTGCTGCCATGGCTTTTTCTCTGCCTTCTCACCTTTGCCACCTTGCGCAGCGGCTCAGGCTCTCTGCGTACGGTTTCCGCCACCATATCATTTTCCACATAAAACTGTTTGCCGCAAAGCTTGCACTGCGCGCTGTTCTGTTCAAAGGTCAGTCTGGCCGCACAGGCGCAAACATAGCCCGTCTGCCTTGCGGGGTTCCCCACCACCACAGCGTAATCGGGCACATCGCGCGTTACCACCGCCCCCGCGCCCACCAGGGCATACCGCCCAACCGTTACACCGCACAGCACCGTTGCATTTGCGCCGATACTCGCCCCTGTGCGCACAAGTGTTTTGCGAAACTCCTCCTTGCGCTCAATAAATGCGCGCGGATTTATGACGTTGGTAAACACACAGGACGGCCCAAGAAACACACCATCCTCGCATACAACGCCGGTATAAACCGAAACGTTGTTCTGCACCTTTACCCCATGTCCTAAAACCGCACCCGGTGAAATGACTACGTTTTGCCCAATGCGGCAGTTTTCACCGATGACGGCGCCCTTCATAATGTGGCTGAAGTGCCATATCACAGTGTCTCGCCCGATGGTGCAGGGCGTTTCGATATAGCTTGACTCGTGTGCAACGTAATCGGTCACTGGCAAAACTCCTTTACACTATCGGCAACATACCAGCGCTCAAGCTCGGTCATCTGTGCAAACAGCGGAATTGCAACCGCGCTGCGGCTCAGCGCCTCGGCAACGGGCATATCCCCCTCGCGGTAGCCCAACTGCGCAAACGCCGGCTGCAGGTGCAGCGGCACGGGATAATATACACCCGTAACAATCCCTTTTTTGTCAAGATGCGCACGCAGCGCGTCGCGCTCGCTGCTGCGCAGCACATACATATGCCACGCATGTGCGCTGGGGTTCCCCGCAAAGGGCAGCGTTATCCCCTTGCATTCCCTTAAAGTATGCCCATAAAACGCCGCAATCTCTCGCCTGCGCTCCATAAAGCTGTCAAGCTTATTCAGCTTTACCCGCAAAATCGCCGCCTGAATCTCATCCAGCCGCGAATTGTATCCAATCAGGTGGTTATGGTATTTGCTCTGCACCGTCTCTTCATCCGGCCCCTCAGCCCTGATTGCATCGCGCCGGCGGCTTGGCAAAGGCTTTTGCCCGTTATTACAAAGCAGCTCCGCCGCGCGCTTACCCTGTATCCCGCCGCCGTGCGCACGCAGCCCGCGCGAGACCTCGGCAATGCAGTTATAATCGGTGGTAATCATGCCGCCATCGCCCGCACAGGCAAGGTTTTTGGTGGGGAAAAACGAAAAACATGCCACGTCCGAAAGCCCCCCCCCCATCCGTCCCTTATACCAAGCCCCCGCAGCTTGGCACGCATCCTCTATCACATATAAGCCGCTGCGTTTTGCTATCATATTAATGGCGTCCATATCCGCGCATTGCCCGAAGATATGCACCGGCAAAATCGCCTTGGTGCGCTCGGTAATAAGCGGCGGGATCTTCTGTGCGTCGATATTATAGGTATCCTCCCGCACATCACAGAATACCGGTGTCGCACCAACGGCGGCAATCGCCTCGGCGGTGGCAAAAAAGGTATAGGGCGTGGTAATCACCTCATCCCCATCACCAATACCAAGGCTGCGCAGCGCAATACACAGCGCATCGGTGCCGTTGGCCACACCCACCGCGTGCTCGGTGCCGACATAATCCGCAAACGCGCGCTCAAACGCCCCTACCTGCTCCCCAAGAATATACTTCCCCGACGCAAGCACCTCACACACGGCGCGCTCACACGCGTCGCGTACCTCGGCATACTCCCGCACGGGCGAAACAAGCTCTATTGGCATAGCACGGCTCCTTTACAAAGTCAATTCCGGTTTGAAGGCTTCGGCTTTCGCCGATAAGAATTGTCTTGAAAAATTGTGTATACCAATATCTTTAAGTAAACCGTGCCAAAATATGCAGGCCGCGAAAAAATCGCCATAAAAAAGGCCTCCCTATGGCGGGTATTTATTCTGTTGTAAGAAACTCTCTCCGGCCGTTCCGAATTCACCTTCTTGCTCAGCCTTGCCTATCCCGCCTCATCAGCCATCCTGCGGCTGCCAGTCTTCCAAAGCGTCAAGCAAAGTTTGCCGTTTCGGGGAAGCCATTTGCGGAAAACCGCAAATTTTCCCAATGCGAAACTTTGTTTCGCTATATGCGAAATCAAAGATTCGCTATTTGCCAAGCGTTAGCTTGGCTATATCACCTCATCAGTCAACCTACGGCTGCCAGCTTCTCCTAACAGGAGAAGCCAGTTACGGAAAAACGCAGGTTTTCCCAATGCGAAACTTTAGATTCTCTATGTGTAGGGGGCGGCGTCCTCGACGCCTCGTTAATACCACACGCGTGGCAGATAACCACATCTTTGTGTGTTATGAAGGAAGGTTTCGCCTGCGGGCGACCTACTTTTGTGTTTCAACAAAAGTAGGCAAAAATGAATCAGGGGTAACCCCTGAACCCCGCGCGGACAATCAGGCGACAGGCTTTTCGCCCGACACAACCTGCCTCGGCACACTCCACTTATCTCACGGAGCCAAGGGGTAAGAAAGGCTCCGTTCGGCGTGTCATGCGCAAAACGCTGCGCGTTTTGTTCCCTCGGCTGTTCTTTTGCTCGTTTGCGGTTAAGTCGCCCGATTGCCGCGCTGCGTATGCGGCAATCTTCCGCACGATTTAAACTTTTGCCGACATAACCAGCCGCTCCGCGTAAAGCCTTCCCAATGTCAAGTAGTGCTTTCCGTTTCGGAGAAGGTGGCATAGTGAATCCTTGATTCTAATGCCAACCAAAGGTTGACTATGTAACGGATGAGGTCAATCATCTTGCGGATAGCCAAAGATTTTAGGATAGGCGGAAAACCGCAGGTTTTCCAAATGCCAACCGAAGGTTGGCTATGTCCTCGACGCCCCGCATAAAGCCTTCTCCTGTTAGGAGAAGGTGGCGCGTAGCGCCGGATGAGGTAGCCTCCGTAGGTTTTCTAAATGTTTCGCCTTCAGGCGGCTCCCTTTTGCGCAGTGCGTAGGGGCGCGCATTGCGCGTCCGAATTTGACCTTGCACAACCGAAATCCCGCAGGCTTGCCAAGGCATCAAAAAAGGAGCCACTCTCGTGGCTCCTTCTGCTTCTCGTCTATCTTCTGTCCTCTGTTCCCTTTCTCTCTGCCCTCTCGCAGCCTATCGTTCACCCTCAAGCCTCAGTACAAGAGCATCGTCACCCTGCCCGTTTTCCTCCTCTTCCTCCTCCACCTGCAGGCAGATGAAGTCGTACATCTCGCGGGCGGTTTTGCAGATAAAACGGATGCGGTCGCGCGTGATGGTAAACGGAACGTCGGTCGGGTACCTTGTTTCAATGTAATACCGGTTAAGCGTGGCGCTCTCATCCAGCCACTGGGCAAACGCGCGGTCGTACCGCAATGCCTGACGGCATAACCACGTTAAGTTGTGGCCGTCCACCAGCCGGTCAGACGCCACCAGCAAAAAGCTTTTGAGCGCCTTTTCAATCGTCTGCTGACAGTGAAAGGCGCACATATTATAGCAGTCGCAGTGTTCAATCAACAGCTCCGCTGCGCGCATATCCTCGCCCGCCTTATTCAGCCAATCCAAATACCTGCGGCTGTCTAAGGTACGGTTTCGCCGTCTGCTCATAACACCACGACCCCCGTTTCGTGAATCACGCTTGCAAACGAATGCGGGGTTTTCACCATCTCATTCCATTCGTCGGGGGTATAGATTACCACATCAAACGGAATATCCGATTCAATGCTCAGGTAGATGCGTTTTTCCACCGCCGATTTGTCGTCGGTCTCTACCACAACGCACAGCTTAAAGCTAAGCAGCCTGCCCGCCACCCCTTTTTTTTGATTGAACAGGATGATGTGCTTGGGTTTTACATCCTCTTCAATCTCGCTTGCCACACGGCGTATGCTGTCAAGCAACTCGTGATCCATGGTATGCATCCCCCTTTATGCTTTCCGCCGTCGGGCGGGGATATATCTGCCTGCCGAAGGCTCTCGGCCATCCGGCAGGCACCTTCTTCGTTATGGAGCGCTCGCGCTTATCCCCTGCTCTGCGCCGCTCTCTTTACCGCAGGGATTACAAGCAGTGCCAGCGCACCGCCAATCAGTGCTGTTACCAGCTGCGGGTACGAGAACATCAGCGAAAGCTTTTCCGCTGCGGCAGGCTTAATCTCCGGTACAAGCGTAAGCAGCGCGGGAACGGTCAGCCACAAAAATGCACACTTGGCGGCCGCACCCAGTACAATGCCCGCAATGCCGTATACGCCATAGGGCTTCTGCCCTTTTTTTGCCGCCATGTGAAAGAACAGCCATGTTACCAGCACGATGATGACGTTTCCAAGCGCGATTGCCGGGGTAACGATGGGCTGCCCCTGAATGCCAAGCACAAGTGCCAGCACCGCGGAAAGTATCCCGACGGCGGTGCCGCTCCACACCCCCACGACGGCGGCGGTAAGAATAAGCACCATATTCACAAGCGAACCGGTAATCAGCTGGGTAACGCTCATCGGCCCTAAAATCACCGCACCCGCAGGGATAAGCTTGCTGCCGATAAACTGTGCCACTACAAGAAGTGCAAGCATCAGTCCGGTGCGTGCTATCCATAGTGTCGATTTGTTTTTCATCATTCTTCTCCTTCTTCGGGGCTTTTCTTTCCATTTTATAATACCGCATTTTCTTTGCGGGGGAATACGCGGATTAACCGGACAAAGCCGCATGGACAAAACGATATGTTTGTATTGCTGCCCCATAATTTTATCATAGAACCAACCACGCCCTCTGTCAAGCGGTTCACCTGCTGGTTTTATATATAAAAAAGGGATATGCCCGCACCCACGCAGGCATATCCCTTTTCCTATTTTAACATGTGTTGCCGCCGTACAAGCCCAATCATTTAAAAAAACCGGTTGCTATCCATTATGGCAAGTGTTGTTTTTTCGCTGTTTTCAGATAGTTGTTAAAACTGTTTGTAAGCACGGCTGAAAAATTGAATTAGTACGTTTATACGGCGGTGACCCATGCTGTACTAGGCTTGCGTTAAACCATCAGGCCCCTGATTACCTTTACAAGAGAATCGTACCCGTCAAGAAAGCCTGCCAGGGTGTTCCGGAATCCGCCGTAGGCTTCAAACTCTTCAGGGGTCATTCCCTTCTCATCAAACGACTTATGGAACTCGCTTATTTTGCAAAGCTCGGCCATAATCTTATCGCACACAGGCTCGTCAATGCGGCTTACCACCGCTACATCGCAGCCGTTAATCTGCTTTTGCCAAGCATAGTTGATGGTCTGGCACAGGTCACCGCCAATGAGCTGCGACCAATGGTAATGGTTGCGATTCGCCGCAGATAACAACCGTGTGGTGTATCCGCGCTCTTTGTAGATGCGGTATGCCTCTTTTATTACCGCAACGCCCGCCCATTCCAGGCATTCAGGGTCTACTACCTGCCCGATCCTTGCGGTATATGCCTTCATCCAGTCATCGGTTCTGCCAATCATTATCGTGCACACCGGCGACATCTCATCACAGGGCAGACCCTCTGCCTTTCTGCGTGCAAGGCCGCGCTCCACCGCCTCGGCCACCGCAACCGCCTGCGCAACGGTAAACGAAACCGTCGCGTTGATGCTGATACCGCGATATGTCGCCTCCTCCATTGCACGAATACCGGCAGCCGATGCGGGCATTTTGACCTGCATGTTTTTACCCAGACTGTTCAGATGCGCAGCCTGCTCGACCATACGGTCAGCATCGCGGTAGTATTTCGCGTTGGTCTGTATCGAAAGCCTGCCCTTTTTGCCTTTGTACTGTTCAAATACGGGCAGAAGCTTTTTGCTGCGCTCGGCACCTACCTCGTCAATCAGCGCCCACACCACATCATCCTCCGAAAACGCGGGGTTTTCGGCAATAATTTTATTGATGCGCGGCTCCCAATAGGCAAGCTCGTTTTTCACCACCGCGCCGACAATTATGGGGTTGCTGGTTGCACCTACACATCCGCGCGCAAGGCCGTATTCCAGCTCCTCCTCGCCGCAGGAATCAATCCAGATATCGGTTTCGGGAAATTTAACTGCCGTCTCGTGCAGCCTTCCTTTAAATTCACTCATAATCAATTTCTTTCCTTTCGTGTGGAAAACCCCAAAAAGAGCTTGCATGCGCCGCGCTGCAGAACACACAACCGCCCCCGTTCCCTGGGGTTTTCCGTGCTGCGTCTGTTACCTGCGTTTATTCTATAATTTCAAAGTCCATCATCTTGGCAAATCGCTTGAGCACATTGCGGTATTCGCCATAAACAAATGCAACGTGGTGCGCAATGCCGTTTGTAAGAACCGAATCAAGCAGCTCGTTGATGTCCTGCTCAAACCGCACCTTTACATAGGTACCGGTCAGCAGCTTCTCCATGGGGATGGTATCTCCGGCACATAAGAACATTCTGGTCTTGCCGCGTGCGGTGTCAATCCGCATCATGTTAATGTGACCGTCCATCATCACAAAGCCTGCCGTAACGCCCTTGCCGCCCGCAAAATATGTATCAAGGCTTCTGTCGCTGATACCGTCCCACAGGTTTGCGGGTGCAACACCGCAGTGCCACATCAATGCAAAGTTCTCATCAAGGTCAACCTGCGAAAGATCTGCAAGGTAGGGAGTCTCCGCGCCCAGCGCCTTGGTTGCGAGCATCGACAGCGCACCCTCGATATCCCCTTCACAAGCGATGATGCGCCCGCGCGACTGCAGAATCGACATCGAAGCACAGGGCGAAACGCCGTAGTTTGCGGCAAACTCGGGCCAGCAGCGAACCGCGATGCAATCCAGCCGGTTAATATCCATGAACTTGTCTATACTTACACAAAGGCCTGCCACTTTGCGAACCTGCACATCGGTGACCAATTTGGTGGTAAACAACTTGCGAACGTTTACCTCCTCCGCGTCAATCTCCTCCTCGGTTACAGGCTGGCCAAACATATCGGTAAGCTCGTAGTGGTCGATGAGAATGCCGGTTTTGCGGTAGATGTCAAGGTCGTCGGTGCCAACGTTAAAAAAGCCGTGTGCGCGGTAACCCACAATACCAACATGCGCATTTTCAAGAACAACCTTTGCGCGCAGCGCCTTGAGCCAATCCTCGTCAATCCAGTCGCCGATGGTGTAGCTTATGTTGTCGTATCCGGCCTTGTAAAGGTTCGAGGCATTCAGGTTCATGCCGCATACTGCATTCAGGCGAATCTTGCCGCCGTCATAGGGCAGCTCGTTGAACGCCCACAACAGAATTGGTTTTTTAATATGCTTTGCAAACACCAGTGCAAGGTGCCCAAGATGGAACGTACCGCTGATGATAACAAGGCCATCGACGTTGTTTGCGAGCATCTTCTCGGAAGCAGCCTTTGCATCCTCAATCTCAATAACTGCCTTCTCTTCAAACACAAAATCCACTTCGGGCAGCTTCCCGCGCAGTTCGTTCATCTTATCGTTGTAAATTTCTTGTGCGGTTTTGTAGTCGTACGTTGTTCTGACTAAGCAAACAACACCCAGTTTTACCTTTTTCATTCCCATTCATACTCCTTCGTCCAATTTTGCAGTATTATACTATCTCCACGTTACAAGATAGACCTTGTCTGTCTTGTAACTGCCCCTCTGCTTTGCAGCGGGGCGGCCAAACCGCCGGAAAAGTTGTATAAGCACTGCCTGCGGCAGAATCCGCATCGGCAAGTACTGCTTACCGAGCAAAACCATATCTATGCTTTTACTGCGCAGCCGTATTATCCCATGCGTCGCAGAATACATCCAGACCAAACGAGGTAAAGGGATGCTTGAAGCTTTCGCGGTATACATCCAGCCCGCAGGTCACAATATCTGCGCCCAGTGCGGCGTAATCGGCAATCTGCTTGCCGTTGCGCACTGCCGCAACAATAATCTCGGTTTTATAGTCAAAGTTGCGGTAGATCTGTACAATGTCGCTGATGTAGGAGTATGCGTCATCACCGCTGTTTTCCTTCCAGCCAACAAACGGGCTTACAAACTTTGCGCCCAGCTTTGCAACAGGAATCGCCTGCGAGGCCGAGAATACCAGGGTTACGTTGGTGCGAATGCCCATCTGTTCGAGCTTCTTTGCAGCAATCAGCCCTTGCTCGGTGCAGGGTATTTTAATCACATAGTTCTTCGAGTAGCCCGCAATCTCTTTTGCGGCCTCAATAAAGTCTGCGGCATTGTCAATGTGGGGATTAATCTCAAACGAAATGGGGAAATCCTTACCCTCAAGGCCTGTTTCTTTCAGCCATGCCGCTACATCGGTTACACACTGCATAAAGGGTTTTCCACTCAGCTTAATGTGCTTTGGGTTGGTGGTAACGCCGTCTATGCAATAGTTTTCATAAGCAAATTTAATTTCATCGAGCTTTGCGCTATCCAAAAAATACTTCATCGTTTACTGCCTCTTCTCTATTATCGCTTATCGTTTTGCTATCGTTGTTTTTGCTGCGTCTACAATATCCTTTGCAAGCAGACCGTACTTCTCCATCAGAAAATCGGTGCTGCCTACCTCACCAAAATGATCCTTTACGCCCACGCGCCGCATCACAATCCTGTGCTCATCCAAACACTCCGCCACCGCGGCGCCAAGGCCGCCTATGACCGAGTGGTTCTCCGCGGTTACCACCGCGCCGGTCTTCTGTGCGCTTGCCACAACCAGCTTACGGTCAATCGGCTTTACGGTATGAATGTTAATCACCTCGGCGCGGATGCCTTCCTGCGCAAGCAGTCCGGCCGCCTTCATCGCCTGTGCGGTCATAATACCGCTCGCGATGATGGTAACATCATTGCCCTCCTGCATCACAATGCCCTTTCCAAGCTCAAACGGGCAGTCGTCATCAAACAGCTTTACCGCATTCCTGCGCAGCAGACGGATGTACACCGGTCCATCGTGTTCCAGAATCTGCGGAAACGCCTTAATCAGCTGTGCGCTGTCGGTAGGCTCTACCACCACAAGACCCGGAATGTTTCGCATAATTGAAACATCTTCCATGCTCATGTGGGTACCGCCGTTAAGCTCTGCGGTAACGCCCGGGTCGCTGCCCATCATCTTAACGTTCAGTCCCGCATACGCCACCGAAAGCGTAACCTGATCGCAAGCCCTGCGGGTTGCAAAGGGGGTAAAGGTGTGAGTGAACGGAATCTTCCCCATGGCAGAAAGCCCCGCGGCAACGCCGATCATGTTTGCTTCTGCAATCCCTACGTTGATTACCTGGTCGGGGTATTGTTCCTGAAAGCGAAGCGTACCCGCGGCACGCATCAAATCCGCCTCCACCAAAACAATATCCTTATTTCTGCCCGCATACTCGAGCAAAAGGTCAACGTATGTCTCTCTCAGCCATCTGTTTTCAAGTTCCATCATCTCGTTGATTCCCCTCCCTCATCTAGCAGAGATACTGCCTTTTTCCACATCTCCTCGGTAATCGCCATATTGTGCGAGGTTATCTGCCCTTCGCAGAAATATGCTCCTTTACCCTTGATGGTGTTGAGAATAATCATCGACGGTCTTTCCTTCTGGCCTTTTGCGTTATCAATAGCCCCTGCAATTGCGGCTACATCGTGACCATCCACCGTCTGCACATAAAAGCCGAAGGCCTCCCACTTTTTGTCCAGCGGGTCAAGACCGTTAATCTCCTGCGTGGTGCCGTCAATCTGCATGCGGTTATAGTCGGTAAAAGCAATCAGCGTGTCAAGCTTACGGCTTCCCGCAAACATTGCCGCCTCCCAAATCTGCCCTTCCTGGCTTTCGCCGTCGCCGATCATCGTGTAAATATGCAGGTCCCGCTTGTCCATCTTTGCCGCCATCGCCATACCGGCAGCGGCCGAAAAACCCTGACCGAGCGAACCGGTAGTCATATCGATGCCTCTTGTTTTGTTCCGGTCACAGTGGCTGGGCAGATTTGTGTTCGGTCGGTTGAGTGTATCAAGCTCCGCTACGGGGATAAACCCGCGCAGGGCAAGCGCTGCGTACAGCGCCGGGCCGCCGTGCCCCTTGGAGAGCACAAACCGGTCGCGCTCCTCCATCAACGGATGGTCTGGGTCGATATTCATGCTGTGAAAATACAGCACTGCCAGTGCATCGCAGATCGAGAGGCATCCGCCGATATGGCCGACCCCCAACTTGCCGATGCTCTCGATGGTGAGCTTACGAATCTCATTCGCGTGCTGAGTAAGCTCCTTTATCTTCAGTTCTTTCATTGAAACCTCCATCTTGCCGCTTTGCGGCGACACAAAAAAGGATACCGTGTGCGTGATTGTCTTCAATTTGGCCGCACGAAACAACACCTTCTGTTTTAAATCTCTAAACTAGAGTTCAGAAAGCGAATAAGGGTTCTGCTTCCCGCCCGTCTTAACGGAACGAGCGGTACATCTGATACAGCATGTCGTCGGTAATCTCTACCGGCGCATTCAGCATATTGGGATGCCTGCTTTCCTTGACGAGCAGATCAATGTCCGCGTCGCTCAGGTTCAAATCCTTAAGGTCGGTGCGAAGCCCCGTATTCTTTTTAATCTCATAAATCCGGTCACACAGCGCGTCGGTATCGGCAAACCCAATCTCACGCGCCAGTGTATCAAGCCGGCCGTCCTCCGCTTCCTTGCATAAGCGGGTAAAGTAGTCGAGCGTCAGCGCACATGCTTCCCCATGCGGAATGTGATAACGGTTTGTCAGCACAAACGAGCATGCGTGCGAGGCCCCCGTTTTCGGCAGATTAAAGCTAAGGCCCGCAAGCAGCGATGCCTGTGCCATCATCTCCTTGGCCTGCTTGTCAACCTCCGCGGCGCAGGCGCGCTCAAGATATGTAAACACCAGTTTGATTGCCTGTGCCGCCAGGATGTCACAGATCGGCTGATGGTTGCGGCTGTAAAAGCCCTCAATAGCATGTGCCAGCACATCAAGTCCTGTTGCGGCGGCTACCTTGGGCGGTACGCTGTAGGTCAACACCGGGTCAACAATCGCATATTCAGGATAAAACGCGTCGCTTACAATGGGCGCCTTTATGCCCTTTTCTTCATTGGTAACAACACTTACCGCCGTAACCTCGCTGCCGGTGCCTGCCGTAGAGGGCAGCGCAAACAGCGGCAATCCCCCTTCGGGCAGCGCCACGCCGGTTGCGTGGTACTTGGTAATGGAGTCGTCTGTGTGCGCAATTGCCGCCGCGGCCTTTGCACAGTCCATACAGCTTCCGCCGCCTGCCGCTACCACGTAGTCTGCATTGGAAGCCCGCACAAACGCGGCGAAATCGTCGATATTCCTGACGGTTGGGTTGGGCTGAAAATCGCTGAACACATCGGTGATCTGCCCTTCCGAAAGACGCATCAGCTCCTCTGCCACACCGCTTTCGGTTAAAAACCTGTCACAGATAAGCACACCTTTGCGGCACCCTATCTTTTGTGCCAGCTTAGATATCTTCTTTCGGGAATCGTTTCCGAAAACAATCTTTACCGGCTGTTGGTATTCCCAATACATTATAAAACCTCCCGTCATGTGTTAGCGCTTTTTTTACCATGCTTTCTGATTACAATCGCCGCCGTCGTCAAAACAATTACGATACCCAGACATTTATCGAGTGCCGGCATCTGCCTTGTATAAATCGTTTCAATCACGAGTGTTATCACCGGTATCAGCAATAGAATAATCTTTACAATCCAAACCTCATGCTTGCCAAGCGACTTATAATAGAACGTATAAATGAGCACCTGCCCAAGACCACCCAGCACAACAATCCATACGAGCGGCGATTGTGTATATGCCGCCTGTACCTGGACAAAATCCCCTGTTATAAATGCGGCGGCGAAGAATAACAGCATCGCCACGCCGTTATTGTAGTATGCTATCACATTGTTTATGATCGATTTATCACTGCTCTTTGTAACCTCGGCATAGATATTGTGCACATGCTTAATCAAAAATGCATTGATTGTAACAAAAAGCGCACTCAATACAAAAAACAGGTCGGTGGCTTGGAATTTCATATCAAAGGGGTTGACCCCCATCACCAGCATCACGCCGCCTAACATTACAAACGTGAGCAGCCAATCAAACTTGTCGAACTTTTCCCGGTAGATGAAAATCGACAATATCTGTACAAAAATAACATCAATCTTTAACAAAACCGTTCCAGTCCCGGCGTTTGCATGCTGAAGTCCGATGAACGATGTAAAATCAAGCAAAAATCCAAGGCAGCCAATCGCAATCAGCCACGGTATTATCCTTTTGGGGCAACGAAGCTTGTGTAAACTCTTGCCAAACGCCATGATAAGCGTAAGCAGCAGCGTTGACACAACCCGTATGGCCGAGCCTGTGGCAATGGGGCTTAACTGCTTGTTCAGAGCGTTAACGACTATGTAAAACAGCGACCAAACAAGTGCCAGCCATAAAACAGTGCCATATTTCTTCATAGACGTTTCTCTGCCGCAGCGCGCAAATGCAGATTATTTCTCCTCATGATAAATTGTTTGTTCCAGTGCGGAAAACTTCTCTTTTGCATCCCGTAAAAATCCCTTACGCCATTCTTCAAGGTCCTGTGTAAACTCGGTGTTCAAAAAGGTTTTGGCAATCTCAACACCAAGCTCGGGGCCGATAAACCAGCCGCCGAGGGTTAAGATGTTTGAGTCGTTGATTGCACGGCTCATCTTAGCGGCATATACGCTTTCCACCACCGCTGCGCGCACATTCTTATACTTGTTTGCCACCTGGCTCATTCCCATACCGGTGCCGCAAACGAGAATAGCGCGGTCGGCCTCGCCCGATGATACCTTTTGTGCGGCGATGGGTGCAACCTGCAAGAACGGCATCGGCGCATCAATCGACTGCGTGCCGACATCCTCTACTTCATAGCCCTCGCCTGCAAGATATCCTTTGATGGCTTCCTTCAGTGTAAATCCGGATTTATCCGATCCGATATAAATCTTCATCTCTAATCCCCCTAATGCTATTCACCCAATCGGGGCTTACCACCATTTAATCTGCTCCGTAATATACTGACGTTTTTCAATAAACTCGGGGCTTGAAACATCTCTGGGCCTTGGCAGGTCAATAAGCGTTTCTTCCTTTATTGTGGTGGGCTTGTTCGAAAGAATCAGGCAGCGTTCTGCCATGTAAACTGCTTCTTCAATGTTATGGGTAATGAAGATGATGGTGGTTTTAGTCTTCTGCCACAGCTTAATCAGCTCATCCTCCAGCTTAAAACGCAGCTCAATATCAAGCTGACCATATGGCTCGTCCATCAGCAGCAGCTCAGGCTCGGTTGCAAATGCCCGCGCGATAACAACACGCTGCAGCATCGATGCCGAAAGCTGGCCGGGGTAGTAATCGCGGAACTCGGTAAGACCCACCATATCCAGAACTTCGTCAACCTTCTGCTTCATCTTCTCTTTGTCGGTATGCTTAATCTCCAGACCAAATGAAACGTTTTGCTCAACATTCAGCCATGGCATTGTGGAATACTCCTGAAAAATGTATGCGATGTTATGCTTCTTCAAATCCACCGGCTCATCGTTAATATAAATCTCTCCGTCAGTTAGGGTGTACAGCTTGGTAAGACTGTTAAGAAACGTGGTTTTTCCGCATCCGGTCGGACCGACAATACACAAAAACTCCCCATCCTTAACATTAAATGAGATGTTATCCAAAACCAGCAGATCGCCAAAGGCCTTAGTTATATTGACGGCCTTTACTTTAATATTGGGCTCGCTCACAACTATCCAACCTTTCTGTTACTGCGTGTCGTCCATCACGCGTGTAATCTCTTGGCGCAGCTTTAAAAACTCAGGGTCCATATAATCTCTGGGGCGCTTGAGGTTTACCTCATACTCGGTTTTAATCCGCGACGGGCAGTTGGTCATAACAACAATTCTATCCGCGAGGTAGAGCGCTTCCTCAATATTGTTGGTTACAAATACAACGGTACGCTTTTCTGCCTGCCAGATACGCTCAATCTCTTCCTGCATCAGGTACCTTGTCTGCGCGTCAAGATGTCCGAACGGCTCGTCCATGTAAAGGCATATCGGCTCATTGCAATAAGCTCTGGCAATACCAACACGCTGGCGCATACCGCCCGAAAGCTTAACGGGGAACGCGCGCTCAAAGCCCTTAAGGCCAACCAAATCAATATAATGCTGTGCTCTCTTACGTCTTTCTTTTTTCCCCATACCGCGAACCTTTGGGCCAAACTCTACGTTGCCCATAACGGTAAGCCACGGGAACAGTGCTGTGGTCTGGTATACAACGCCTCGGTCGGGGCCGGGGCCCTCAACCAGCTTATCGTCGACAAAAACCTTCCCCTTGGTCGGCAGCTCAAGGCCCGACATAACGTTGATCATCGTAGTTTTGCCGCACTGGCCGGGTCCGAACAAAACGAGAAATTCATTCTGCTTGACCTCCAGCGAAACGTCATCAATTACCGTCAGCGTACCCTTCGGGGTTTCAAACTCTTTTGTGACGTTCTCACATTTGATGATCGTCTTTCTTACACTCCCTTGTTGTTCCATGCGCATAAGTACGATTCCGCCCCTCTCATAATAATTGCAAGCAAGAAGCCTATCAGGCCGATTGCCAAAATACCCACAAGAATCTGGGGCATATTGTTTGTTTCCATGCCTGCGAAGATCATCCAGCCAATGCCTTCTGACGAACGAACCATCTCTGCCGCAACAACCGTCGCCCAGCTGCTGGAAAGCGCAATCTGAAGACCGGCGAAGATCTGCGGAACCGAGGACGGAATAACAATCTTTGTAAATATCTGCAGCTTGTTTGCGCCGAGCATTCTTGCCGCGCCAACCAATACGGGGTCAACCGCCAGCGCGCCTGCGTAGGCGTTCATGGTCACGTTGGAAAATGCCGCTAGGAAGATAAGGAAGTACTTGGTCATCTCACCAAGTCCCAGCCACAGGATGGAAAGCGGAATCCATGCGATGGGGGGAATGGGGCGGATCATCTCAAAAATAGGGCGGCAAAACGCCTCAACGCCCTTGCTCCAGCCCATTGCGAGGCCGAGGATGATGCCAACCACGGCAGCAACCGAATATGCAATCAGCACACGGCTCAGGCTCCACGCTGCATGGCCGAGGATGGTATAGGCGCCAATCTTGGTGTACAGGCCTCTGATAAAGCGGCCGATAACGGTAACCGGGTCAGGCATAATTGAAGAAAGCCCTGTAAATGTCGTTGCAATGTACCACAGAATCAAAAACGCACCGATTGAGATGATGGCTGCCAGTGTTCTTTGCATTTTGGTGCTTTTGCTTAAAACGTCCATTTACCATCTGCCTCCTTTAAGCACCGCTTTTTCAAGCAGCGAGATAAGGTACGTTAAGAACGCACCAATTGCACCGATTGCAATCATACCCACAATAATTACGTCAGGCCTTGTCAGACCACGGCTCTGCTGAATCATAAAGCCCAACCCCTTGGTGGATGCCAGCAGCTCGGCTGCAACCAGTGCGGTCCATGCCGAACCAAGCGCCACTCGAAGCGAGGTTAAAATCATGGGCATCGCGGTGGGAACGGCAATCTTTAACAGCATTTGCCTGCTGCTTGCGCCAAATGTCTGCGCAACCCATATATGCACCGCCCGGGTCTGCTTAATACCGGTGTAAGAGTTTACAATGCAGGGTATCAGCGCGGAAAGAAATATAACCGCAATCTTTGATGCCATGCCGATACCAAAAAAGGTAAGCATTACAGGAATCCATGCAATACCCGGAATCGGACGCAGCAGGTCAAATATGGGGCGCGCATACATATCAATCTTCTCGCTCCACCCCATCAGAATACCGAGCGGAATGCCCACTACCAGTGCTAAAAAGTAACCGCTCAGCGCAACCTTTAAGCTTGCCCCAATATGCTCAAACAGCGTGCCGCCGTCGGGGTTCGGGTTGCTAAGCTTGTAGATAAAGGTCTTTACAATCTTAACCGGGCTTGGAAAAACGTTAGAGGGAAACAACTTCAGTACCTCCGTAATGAGATACCATATCCCAATAAAGAGCACTACAGACGTAACCGACAATGCGATGTACTTCACACTGCTGTTTTTCTTTTTCGCTTGCAAAATATCGCCTCTCTCCAGTATGGTTTAAAGACAAAACGGGCCGAAAAGACCTTCTTTCCGGTGCTTTCCGGCCCCGCTGTCTATCCTAGAATTTAGTTCTCAATAACCTTTACATCAATGCCGAAGGCATCCTTGATGATGGAGCCGTCAAAGCAGGTCTTAAGGTTAACCAAAAGCTCCTCTTCGATTTTACCGGCGGTGCAGAAGAAGTTCGCAAGCTCGGTGTAGCTGTCACCGAATGTATAGCCATCCTGCTTAATGAACTCCTCATCGATATAGTCACGAACCGCAGCCTCTTGGCTCATCAGCTTATCGTCATACTCAAAGCCGTTCTTACCAAAGAACTCGATGGAGTAGGAGTGACGCAGGTCAGCGTCGCCTGCAAGGGCCTCGCAGGCTCTCTCGTATACCTGAACGAACTTGATAACATCGTCACGTCTGTCGCTAAGGATGTCGTTTCTTACAATGATGCCGTCCTTCATGCTAATTCCGGCAGCCTCTTCAAACGATACCGCGCGAACCGCGCCGGATTCCTCAGCCTGGAAGGAGAATGGAGGGGGAACAGAGATTGCATCGCCTTCACCCGAAAGGAACGCCTGCAATGCCTGTGCAAATTCCATATGAATCTGCTCGTACTCGTTTTCTTTTACGCCGAACATCTCGGCATACTTAATCGTGGTATACTGGGAAACGGTGCCAAGCGAACCAAGAACCTTAATGCCGCGGATGGTCTCGGCAGAGCCTAAGATGGCAGCGTTGTCGGCAATCTGGCCGCTAACCTTTGCAATGGGGGAATCCGCTCTTACGTACAGGCCCATGCCGCCGGCAGTGTTGCTCTCGTACACCAGTGTGCTGACGTTGTTAATCAGCGAAAAAACAGCAGCAGTACCGGCAACGCCAAGGTCAACCTTCTTTGCCGCAAGCGACTCGTTCATCGGTGTTCCGTTTGCAAACATTATAAACTCAACATTCAGGCCCGCTTCTTCAAACCAGCCCTGATCAAACGCATACTGTGCGGGGACGTTAACGGTATAGGGCATCATGCCAACGACCAACTTCTCACCGGTAGCGCCTTGCTCCGGCGCAGAGCTATCAGTTCCGGGTGTGCCGGGGGTGCTCGAAGTGTCGCTTCCACCGCTCTGGCAGCCCGCAAACACCATAGTCAACATAGCAATACTCAGTAAAAGCGCGATGATTTTCTTCATTCTGCTAAACCTCCATAAACGTTTCATGTTTGTGTTCAAAATTGTTGTTCGGCCGTTTGTGCAGTTTTTACCTCCTGTTTTAGATTCGCTTTGAAAACTTAGACAAAACCAACATGCCCATGCCGTTAAAATACACTCTTGGAAAGCTTGTTGATTTTATCGATTTCGATATAATTATAGATGTCCTCGTAGGATATTTCAATGCAAATTGTGCACAAATTAATAATAAATCCTTGTGATTTTGTCATAAAAACACTAATACAACGATATAAACTGTTGCAATTTATCGCAATCGATGTTAATATTTTTTTGATGTTAATTCCTGTTGCATTAAGACCTTCTATGTTATTATTCCTTTATCTTGAGCGTTAGCGTTTCGTTTATGAGATTTTTAATTCAGTGTCAACGGCGCTCCGCGTGTTTTTTTATTCTTATTAACGATCAACCGAGGTGAATGTCTTGGCCCAACCCACAGGCATGAGTGAGCTTAAGAAAGCGAATACACAAAATCATATTCTCGATCTTATCAGAAGAAACGGCGAGATCTCGAAGTTTGACATTAAAAAAATATCACGGCACAGTATGTCCACTGTGCTGTCGGTGATTGATGAGCTCGAACGTTCGGGGTTCATTCGTTATTCCAGAACCGGAAAATCCTCAGTCGGCAGAAAGCCCACCTTATATTCTCTCAGTGCCGAGGCAGGCTACTTTGTAGGGATCGAGTTTAACGCTGATGAAATTAATTGTGTCCTGCTCGACTTCAATCTGCGGGTAGTACAATCAAAATCGGGCACAATCCATTCCGACGACCTCAACGCCGAGAATATTATAGATATCTTGTTTAAACATATTGATGATATGATGTCTTACCCGCAGTGTCAGGGCAAGGTTTTGGGTATTGGCATTGGTGCTCCCGGTTATATCACCGATAATGGCACCATCCTTTTTTATGCCTATATCTCCGGCTGGTCCAACATTAATCTAAAACAGATTGTTGAAGACCACTTTGGAATTACAACATATGTCGATAACAACATTAACTTTATGGCGCTGGCACATAGAAATCCGGCACAAAGCAATCAAAACTTCATCCTGTTCTCCATACGAACGGGTATCCGCTTCGGTTGTGTGCTTAATAATGAAATCTACCGTGGCAACAGCAACCTTGCGGGCGAGGTGGGGCACACCACCGTCTACCCCAGCAGCCGGCAATGCCGCTGCGGGCGAAAAGGCTGCCTTGAAAGCGAGATCTCAAACTACGCCATCATTGATAAACTCAAAGAGGGCATTCGGTTCGGACGCTATCAGGCCCTGTGGGCGATGGCCGAAAAAGACGAGCATAACATTACCGTTTCACTTTTTGTGCGCTCGGTGCTTGCGGGTCACAACGAG
The DNA here is from genome assembly GCA_023421245.1 of Bacillota bacterium. Classification (GTDB taxonomy): domain Bacteria; phylum Bacillota; class Clostridia; order Oscillospirales; family Ruminococcaceae; genus Acetanaerobacterium. Next base: position 32,823 of record JAEZTV010000018.1, read on the forward strand.
TCGCTCGAGCTGTTTGATGAGATCTGTTCCTACCTTGGCAGTGCGCTCGCACAGTCCATCAACATGCTCAACCCTTCGCTTATCTATCTGCGCAGCGCGCTCAACGAGGCCGGCGATCTTTTGCTTGAAAAGCTGGGCGCCGTCATTCAAAAGCATTCCTTTTATGCAAGTCTTGAACACTTCGAGCTTCGTCTTTCCACCATCGGAACCAATGCAGGCGCAATCGGTGCCGCCCAATTTGCAATGAACAATGAATTTAACTTTGTTTCCATTCCTGATTACATCACAGGATAATTGTGTACAAAAAAGGGGTTTTAATCGTGTCAAGAACGCAAGAAAGCAACGCAAAAGCAGAGATTGTCCGTCAAAAGCTCGCAGAGCTTGACGCAAACGCGGTTGTCATCCGCAAGCAGTGCAACTTCTCGTGGATTACCTCGGGCGGCCGGGGCTTTATCGGTCTTGCCTCCGAAAATGCGTGCGGCGTTATCGTCGTCAGCAAGGATGCCGTTTACCTGTTTGCCAACAACATCGAGGCCGGCCGCCTTGCGCTGGAAGAGCTGCCGCAGAATTTTGCCGAGGTCGTGAGTATCGAGTGGGAAAACGACGGCACCCTAAACCAGGCCATTACCCAGCGGGTGGGCAGCTTTGTCGAAGACAGCGCGCTTGAGCCGTTCTTTAAGCAGCAACGCACCGCTCTTTGCGAGCAGGAGATTGTGCGCTATCGGGCGCTTGGCAGCGATGCCGCTGCGGTACTGGAATCGGTGTGCGTCACACTGCAAAAGGGCATGACCGAGGTTGAGGTCGCGGGTCTGCTTGCAAAAGAGTTTTGGGCGCGTTCCATCGAGCCTATCACGCTGCTGATTGCGGCGGATGACCGCAGCAACTACGTACGTCACTATGTTCCCACTCAAAAGCGGATTGAACATGGTGCCATCATCTCGGTGTGCGCACGGCGTCACGGGCTGATTGTCTCAATTACCCGTATCGTAGCGTTTGATAAAGATTTTGCAACGGGCTACGGCACCCTGCTTAAGATAGAAGCCGATATGCTGGATGCCATCCGGCCGGGCAACCGTATCTCGGATGTATTTGCCGCCTGCTGCGATTCCTATACCCGCAACAACCTGCCAAACGAATGGAAAAACCATCATCAGGGCGGCATGACCGCGTATCTTGCGCGTGAGATTCGCGCCGACCGCACCACAAACTCGGCCATCGCGCCCAATCAGGCGTATGCCTTTAACCCCTCAGTGAAAGGCGCGAAATGCGAGGATACCGTTCTGGTCACCGAAAACGGCCTCGAATTTCTTACCGCCCCCGGCGCCGGTTGGCCCACTGTACAGGTTGGCGGCTACGTTCGCCCGGGCATCCTCTATCGTTAAATCATGCCTATGCTGAAACACACAATCGATAAAAATCGCTTTTTCATAGTTTGCGGCATCCCGCCGCTCCTCCTATCTTCCGAAAAACACCCTTGCCGGTTCAACGCAAGGGTGTTTTTCTTTTTTATGCGCCTATTACAACAGCTCCCCGCAAAAATGTATAATTTGGCGCTATTTTGTATATCTTCCGTGACATTACCATCCTTATGCTGTATAATTACAGCAGCAAAGGTATTTTTAACCTTGCGGAAGGAGACGACAACCATGACCCAAAAACCCAGCCGCGTCCTTTCTCTTATACTTTGCATTGCCATGACCGGCGCGCTCACGATTACAGGCGCACTGCCTGTGTTATCGCCCACGCTGCATGCCTTAACACGGCATAACCTTTCCGGTGGCGGCCTTCGCATCACCAATGCAGGTACTTATTATATCACCGGTATGCTTGACTCAAGCTATGAGGGCATCGTTATCGCGCAGAATATCAGCGGCGATGTTAATATTACATTAGATTCTGCCAGAATCAATGCCGATACCCCCCTTTCCATCGGTTCGGGCAGTTCGGTTAACCTAACGCTGCTCGGCAGCAATTCCATGTACTCCACCATCAAATCCACCGCACTTCTGGTGGCGTCGGGCGCATCGCTTACCGTTACCGCGCAAAGCACCGGGACGCTGCTGGCTATTTCAGATGGCGGTACCGCGATTGGCGGAGATTATGAGAACGACTGCGGCAAAATTACCATAAACGGCGGCATTATCGTCGCCCAAGGCGGTGGTTCCTCTGCGGCAGTGGGCGGGGCCATGGGCAGGCACGCCGGCGAAATAATAATCAACGGCGGCTTTTTAGGCGCTGTCTGCACCGGCGGCGAAACTACCATTTCCGCTGCGGGCATTGGCGGCGGTATGTCCTGCACCGGCGGCTCTCTTATAATCAACGGCGGCCAGGTCTCGGCAATGGGCAACTTCGCACCCGGCATCGGCGTTGGAATGGGCGCACAGTACACCAGAGTTATCATTAACGGCGGCACAGTCGATGCTACCGGCGGACAGTACAGTCCCGGTATCGGTGTCGGGATGCTCTCCTCAATCGACACCATTACCATCGGCGGCGGCACGGTTACCGCAACCGGCGACGGCGAATTCCCTTCCATCGGTTGTGCCGGTTCTGCGGGCAGCCATATCAGAAACATCAACATCACCGGCGGTTCGGTAATCATCGGCAACCCCTCCGATACCTATTCGCGTATCTCAGGCAGTCTCTTTCCGGATGAGCATGTCGTTTCGATTACCGGCGGTTCGGTGGAGGATGTGTTTGGCGTACAGCCCACCAACGGCGCGCAAGACGTCTTTCTTGTTACCGCAACGCTGCCCGGCTTTTCTGATGCAGCGTCCTTTGCCCTTACGGTGGATTCCCGTCCCTTCGGCACCTCTGCCACCCACAACGACGGCAAGCTGTATCTGTGGCTTACCGCCGGCGAGCATACTATACAGGCCGTACATACGCAGACTAAAATCCCCTATCACGCCACGGTATCCGTAACAGATGATAACCTCAGCAGCGTAACGCTCGCCTGTGCTGCACCGCCCGCGTTTGACTTTGACGATATAAGCGTCACCGGCGGCATCGGCGTATACCCGCGAAGCGATATCACACTGGTACGCCTTACCCCCGGGCAAAGCTTTGTAAACGCGCAGCTGCTAACCGCCCTTATGTGGGAAAACGCCGCTAAACCGCTTGTCATCAACGGCGCGGGATACTCGTTTGCCTACCCCACCGGAACGCTTTACACCGACAACAACAGAGGAACAAATTTCGGCCTGCTGCTTGACCGTGAAAGCGAGCAGTATCCCAATATGAACGAGCAAAAGGAGAGCGGCTTTATCCGGCTGCTTGAGTTTGCCAATAAAGGGCCGCTGTGCGGCGCCCCCGAAATCCGCGTTGATCTCGGGGCTGCATGGGCAGACAAGGCAGTATACTGCTATGCCTTTGACCCGCTCACGCTTGATCTGAGCCACACCGAAACCTGCCGCGCCGACGGCGCAGGCAGGGTAACATTATCACTTACCCAAGGCGGGTATTACACCCTCTCCTCCTCTCCCCCCAACTTTATGATGCCGGATTATATGTTTTATTAACCCGCGCCATATCGCGGCCTTATACCGCCTTCAGGGAAAGCATCCGTATATCGGATGCTTTCCTTTGTCCCCGCGCTTGCTTTCTCCTTTTTTTGCGATATAATAATATAGGGTTTTCCCCGCAGCTTTAAAAATTGCACCGCTTCTCGGTTTTCGCACCTTTTAAAGTTGCTCAGGTGCAAGCATTTTTGTGATAAAACCCTTGTGCCGGCCGCTATCCCCTAACCCAGCTGCCGTACAGCTGTTTGTTTTGTACATAGTTTTTTTGCGCTCCTGCAAGACGGCGCGTGAACATATCCTCCGCTTACACCTTATCCTACTTTAGAAAGGACACAACTTTAACTATGAAGCTAGGTATCGTCGGTCTGCCGAACGTCGGCAAAAGTACGCTGTTTAATGCCATCACGGGTGCTGGGGCGGAAAGCGCCAACTACCCGTTTTGCACCATAGAGCCGAACGTCGGCATCGTCGCGGTTCCCGATAAGCGCCTTGACGCCCTTGCCGCGATGTACAACCCCGACAAATACACCCCCGCCGTCATCGAGTTTGTCGATATCGCAGGCCTTGTTAAGGGTGCCAGCAAGGGCGAAGGGCTTGGCAATAAATTCTTGGCCGATATCCGCGAATGTGACGCCATTGTTCATGTCGTGCGCTGCTTTGAGGATGAAAACATCATCCACGTGGACGGCGAAATCGGCCCGCGCAAGGATATTGAAACCATCTCGCTCGAGCTTATTTTTGCGGACCTTGATATCCTTGCGCGGCGTATTGACCGCGTGGGCAAGCAGGCTAAAGCCGATAAAAAATATGCCGCCGAGGTCGATTTTCTGCAGCGTCTGGTCGCGTTTATGGAGGATGGCAAGTCCGCGCGCGCGTTCCCCTGCGAGGGCGGCGAATCAGAAATTTTAGCGGATATCCCGCTGCTTTCCAATAAACCTATTATCTACGCCGCCAACCTTTCCGAAGATGATTTTGCGGGCAGCCTTGATCAAAACGCCCACTACAATGTGGTATGCGAGATTGCGCGCGAAGAAAACGCGGGTGTTCTGCCCATCTGTGCCAGCCTTGAGGCGGAGATTGTCGATATGTCGGGCGAAGAAAAGGCGATGTTCCTTGAGGATCTGGGCCTTGCCGAGTCCGGCCTTGACCGCCTGATTCGCGAATGCTACGCACTGCTTGGGCTGATCTCGTACCTTACCGCCGGCAAACCCGAGGTGCGCGCGTGGACGATTACCCGCGGCACCAAAGCGCCGCAGGCGGCCGGCAAGATACACACCGACTTTGAGCGCGGCTTTATCCGCGCCGAGATTGTGTCGTTCGGCGACCTCATGGCCTGCGGCTCGATGGCCGCGGCAAAGGAAAAAGGCCTTGTGCGCCTTGAGGGTAAGGAGTACGTCGTCCAAGACGGCGACGTCGTGCTGTTTAGGTTTAATGTGTAAAGATAACCCCGCCTCAAATATGAACTGCACCCCAAAAGTTGGACAGTATACTATACTGAAACTAACGAAAGGGGTGCAGTTTAATTTGTTGCCGCTTTATCTTAACTTTTCTCGCCAAGTCTATAACGGTTTAGTGTTGTTAATGATGTTGTTACTCTCTTATCTTCCATCATTTTATTGCCCTCCCATACTTTCATTCTTCTTTTCTGTTTGCTCTTTTCTATAATCGTACGTCTCCGCTTGCTTGTACGTTGTATTCCACACAGATTGCCATTGCCCATTATTTAGTTCATTGCTTTTCCCTAGCTTAGTTACCTTTACTATCTCGAACTTTTCAAGTATTTTCATGAGAACCTCAATAGGGTCGTAAGCTTGACCTTTTATAACTGTTTCCCTGTCTAAGTACAATACTACATAACGCTTTTTTCTATCTGTTATGCCTCTTTCTACTATAGCTTCATATACCTCTTCAATGTATATTGGGTGCCAATCACCTTGTCTTTCAAATTCTTCTATATGACTTACCCACGCTATTTGTATTACGTTTGTCTGGCACCCGTATGCTGATACTGCTATTGCATCGTTGTTTATCCCCTTTAAGAAGAAAAATAATCGCTTCTTTATGTCGTTTAAGCCAATGTTTGTGGTCCTAAATTGTTCAATCACATACCTTAGCATAGCTTTAGTCACTCACGCCCACCCCAATTTATTTATTTTTCTTAATACTTTATTAGATATAAAAATGTGCTATATGATATGTTTTACACTACCATACAGCACATTTTATATCTTTTATAATGCTATTTTAATGCCCCCACGCTCCACCAGAACCAGGAGGAGGCATGTCTATAACTCCGCCTGTACCTCCGCTAGTAGGAGTGCTACCGCACATATCCAATCCACTCCAGTCTTTACCTCCGCCACCTGTAGGCTTCTGGCTAGACGTCTCTTTACTTGAAGTACCTTCAGAAGGTTTAGATGATTCCTCTTGCGTTTCTTCCTCTACCCCCTCTACTTCGGCACTGGAGGTTATGGTCTCTAACTGCTCAATCCGGCTGGATAAACCCGTAAGTTCATCCGTCATACTATCGAAAGCAGCATTTAATTCTTTAAGCTCCCCCTGTACAAGAAGGAACTTCTCATCGCTTGCTTTTATAAACTCCTGCAACTGGTTTATGGTTTCATTCTGTTGGAGATAAATGAAGGCAAACCCGCCCATCACCAACAGAATGAGCAGCACAATTATACCGCATTTTACAACTTCTCTCTTCATAGTCCGTTACTCCCTCTTGTTTCCTATATAATAACATCACAGGCCTAATTTTACAAGAGGCCCTCTCTTCCTTTTCCTATAGGTGCAGGAATATACTCATGTTACGGCACTGATAGAATATCTGCACAACACGGCGTGACAGCTTTTTACTCTTGTGCTGTACCGATTGCGTGCTATAATTGTATTTAACAAAATAAAAACACTAAACCGGTGATTCCTTCAGGAAGCACCGGCCCGCGCACAAGGTTTTCTGAGGAAAACCTTGTGCGCGGGAAAATCGATAAAAATTTCACTCCTTACATGTTTACCCATTTCCGATTGGTTCCGCAGACATTAACCGTTCACCATACCACCGCCTTTGTGTCTGACTATAAACCAAAGCATACCCTTCTCTGTAATACGAAAGGCTGGGATATTGCAATGCGCCGTAACACAACCGCTCTGCCCCATAAACGCTGGGGCAAAATTTTACTGATTATCGGCATCGCCGTTATGCTGCTGGGGCTTGTGCTGCTCGCCTTTGCAAGCCCCGCGGCGGCACTCTACACCCTGCTTTGTTCGGTGGTAGCCAACGCCGCCGGCATATACCTTTTATTGTTTCATAAAAAGAACGGCTGAGCGCCGTTGACCTGACTCTTTCTTGGGGGGGCTTATTACTTATGCAGATGATCTATGATGTCAGCGGCAGCGGCCTGCACGATTCGCGGGGCTTTTTGCGGCGCTCGTGGGCAGCGGTCAACCTTGACCTGCTCGACCATAACATACAGGCCATCCGCCGCCGCATCCCGCAAACCTGCGATTTGATGGGCGTTGTCAAGGCGGATGCCTACGGTCACGGCGACGTTATGGTCGCCAAACGCCTTGTGCAAAACGGTGCGGCATGGCTTGGGGTTTCTAACATCGACGAGGCGATGGCGCTGCGCCGCAAGGGCATCGGGCAGGAAACGGGCATCCTCATCTTCGGCGATACGCCGGTCTGCTACTCGGCTGAGCTTGCACAGTACGGCATCACCCAAACGGTATACAGCACCGCGTATGCGCACGCACTGTCTAACGAAGCCGCGCGCATCGGTGCCTTGGTGGATGTGCACTGCAAGGTGGATACCGGTATGGGACGCATCGGCTTTGTATGCGGCGACGGGCAGCTTACAACCGCCGAGGAGCTTACCGCTGTCACGGCGCTCCCAGCGCTCAACGCCACCGGTATCTTCACCCATTTCTCCTGCGCCGATGACCCCGACCCCGATGCGGTAAAGTACACGCACGCGCAGTTTGCGCGGTTTATGCACCTGTGCGATACGCTTGCGGCACGCGGCATTACCTTTCGCCACCGTCACTGCTGCAACAGCGGCGGCCTGCTGAACTACCCCGAAATGCACCTTGATATGGTGCGTGCAGGCATTATTCTGTACGGGCTTGCACCCAGCCCCTCCCTTGTGGGCGAGGGCGGATTCGTTCCGGTACTCGAGCTTAAAACGGTTATCTCGCAGGTTAAAACCGTTCCCGCGGGCAGCTTTATCAGCTACGGCCGCACCTACCAAACGCCTTCCCCGCGCACCCTTGCCGCAGTGTGTATCGGGTATGCCGACGGCTACCTCCGCACCTTTTCGGGCCGTGCCAATATGCTCGTTCACGGGCAGCTTGCCCCTGTGGTCGGGCGGGTATGTATGGATCAGCTCATGCTCGATATCACCGATATCCCCGATGCAAAGGCCGGCGATGTGGTTACGGTGTTCGGCGCTAAGGGCATCACCGCCGATGACCTCGCGGCACTGGGCGACAGCATCGGCTACGAGCTTGTGTGCCTTATCTCCCGCCGTGTTCCCCACGTCTACCTGCAAAACGGCGAAGAGATTGCGGTAGCGGACTATATCCGCTCCAAATAGCCTTCCCCCTGTGTATTAAACGTTTGTTAACAGCTATTTCACACTACATTCGCGAAAACGCGATATACTTTAGGTGTACCGGATTTGTGGTACAATGATTACTCTCCTCCTCATATACATTCCTTAAAATGCGCAGGACCGTGAATCCCCTCACGGTCCTGCGCATTTGTGATTTTACCGCACGCTCAAAAAAGCTCGCGCTCAATCTCTGTAATCTCCGCCTCGCTGTTCGCGGTAATATAGCTTATTATATGCTCGGCAATGCTGTCTGCCTGCTGTGTGTCACCGCACACTGCCGCTACTGCAAGCACGATGGTCTTGTGCACATCCTGCTCCCCCACTTCGCATACCGAAACGTTAAAGCGGTGTCTCATCCGTGCCGTCAGGCTTTTTACCTCCATGCGCTTTTGCTTAAGCGACTGTACCCACGGCGCATACAGCCGAACGCTCATCACCAATACCTGCATCACCGCATCCCCCTTGCTTCATTTCATTTTATCTTTAATCTTTGCCATACATATTATCCGCCCACTGTGTAAACAGGCCCCACTCCGCAACTTAAAAACTCGCACCGCTTTGCGGTTTTTGCTCCTTTTTAATCTGCTCCTGCGCAAAGCCTTTCCCAACGTTGTGCAACACTTGACGATTCAGGAAAGCCTTACAAGCCTTCCCAACGTCAATCAAAGCTTGACGTTTCGGAGAAGGTGGCGCAGAAAACCGAAGGTTTTTAGAATGCCAGCCGTAGGCTGGCTATGTGCCGGATGAGGTCAAATGCCAACCTTGCACAACACGGAAAACCGTAGGTTTTCCAAATGCGAAACTTGTTTCGCTATGTTTCGCCTTCGGGTGACTTCCTTTTGCTGAATGCGTAGGGGCGCGCATTGCGCGTCCGAATTTGACCTCCTTGCCCATCGCCGCAGACAGGGCATGATGAAACAGGCGAAAAACCGAAGGTTTTTAGAATGCGAAACTTTGTTTCGCTGTATGCCAACCGAAGGTTGGCTATGTCCTCGACGCCCCGCGTAAAGCCTTCTCCTGTTAGGAGAAGCCATCCGCGGAAAACCGCAGGTTTTTAGAATGCCAGCCGTAGGCTGGCTATGTGCCGGATGAGGTCAAATGCCAACCTTGCACAACACGGAAAACCGCAGGTTTTCCAAATGCGAAACTTGTTTCGCTATGTTTCGCCTTCGGGCGACCTTCTTTTGTAGTTCAACAAAAGAAGGCAAAAGTGAATCAAGGGTGCCCCCTGAACCCCGCGCGGGCAATCTGGCGACAAGCCTTGCGCCCAAAACAACCTGCCTCGGCGCACTCCGCTTATCTCCCGGAGCCAAGGGGGAGAAAGGCTCCGGGCGGCGCGTTGTGCGCAAAACGCACCGCGTTTTGTTCCCTCGGCTATCCTCTTGTTAGTTTGCGGTTAAGTCGCCTAATTGCCGCGCCCCGTACATTGAAACTTTTCGCACAATTTATGCCTTTGCTACATAACCACACGCGGTGCAAAATTTTGCTAGTGCAAGAGTTAATACACTTACGCACGCCGATTCCCGCCCTGTGTATCAAGAAACACCCTGTTACAACCAGATACTAACACCACTGTTAAAAGAACGGAAAGGGT
>JAEZTV010000032.1 GCA_023421245.1 Bacillota bacterium
CTTCGATAAACAGCTCCAAATTCACAATAGGCGTTCTAACAACTTGCCCATGAGGCCTCTTAACTGGCTTTCACCTCGACAATCTCTTTCTATCTTCTCTGTCCAAGATGTTTGACAATCCTACACATAAAGAGTGCGCGTATTGCGCGTGTTTTCTTCCCATTTTCGCTTCGGTATGATATAATTATTATTTATATATCGCATTTATAATAATCAGTGTCTTATGAAATTACTTGCTAAAAGGTGAGGAAAGATGGAGAAAAACAACGAACTAAAAAAACGAGATGGTTTTACGTCACAGCTGGGCATTGTTCTCGCTGCGGCAGGCAGTGCAATCGGTATTGGCAACGTATGGCGCTTTAGCTACGTGGTTGGCATAAACGGCGGCGGCGCATTTTTGCTTGTGTATCTTATCTGCGTGGTGTTGGTGGGTCTGCCCTTAATTATGGCGGAGCTCTCACTTGGACGCAGCACCGGCAAGAGTGCTGTTACCGCATTTAAACAGATTGCCCCGAAGTCGTTCTGGTGGATCGCGGGGGGATTGGGCGTACTCGCAGCCTTTTTAATCATGACCTATTACCCGCTTATTGCGGGATGGTCGCTGGGCTATATGTTTGAGAGCATCTTTCACTGGCAGCCTATGATTGCCGACACCGCCGCATTTTTTGACGGCTATGTCAGCGGTACGGTTAAGCCTTTGATTATGCTTGCCATCGTGCTGATTATGACTGCCATTTCTTTGTTTGGCGGTGTTGCCCGAGGGATTGAAAAGAGCAACAAGGTGCTTATGCCCATGCTCATTGTCATTATTATTGTTTTAATTATTCGCGCGCTTACGCTGCCCGGATCGTTCGAGGGCGTAAAGTTTCTGTTTCTGCCGGACTTCTCCAAGGTTGGCGTGAACACCTTTTTGGACGCGCTTGGGCACGGCTTTTACTCGCTGAGTGTTGGCATGGCTATCATGATTACCTACGGCAGCTATGTGCGCAAGCAGGACGATCTGGTTTCCACAGCAGTTAACGTATGCGCGATCGATACCATTACCGCATTGATGGCGGGGCTTGCCATCTTTCCGGCGGTTTTTGCGCTCGGGCTTGAACCTAATTCCGGCCCGGGGCTTGCGTTTATCACGCTGCCGAAGGCGTTTGCGACATTGCCCGGCGGCCAGATTTTCGCGGCACTGTTCTTTCTGCTGCTGACCATTGCCGCGCTCGCTTCAATGATGAGCCTGTTGCAGGTGCTGGTGGCATTTTTTGAGGATGAGTTTAAGGTAAAACGAAAAGGACTTATGCTAACGCTGCTCATCATCCTGCTGTTTGTGTGCGGCATCCCCTCCATGCTCTCGTTCAGCGCCCTTTCTGATTTTACCATTATGGGGCTGACCTATTTTGATTTTGTGGATCAGCTTTCGGCCAACGTAATTGTTCCGATTACCGGCCTGCTGACGGCGGTATTTGTCGGATTCCGCTACCTTAAGCCTTCGCATGAGGATATTAAACTCAACTGCAAACGCCCGAATGGTTTTTTAGTGCGCAGCTATCCGTTCCTTATCAAGTATTTTGTGCCGATCTCGGTTGCGTTTATCCTTTTAAATGCGACCGGCCTCTTTGGCAATCTGTTTAAATAACTGAAAAATACTCCGCCCCACAGGATGCCGACCGGTCGCCGATGCGATGGGGAGGCATCCTTTTTCGTGATGCTGCAAGGGTTAAGCCTTACCGTACCGGGCATGCAAAACGATATCGCATCCCGGGGGATACGGCCGCAAATCCGACAGCATTCACACAATAAAACGGGATAGCTGTTGCAAAGGGATAGCGGAAAATAGTATAATGAATCATACTGTACTGCATGAAGACCATGGCTGTTTTTAAGCGGTAAGCTTTGCTTGCTGTTTGCCGCGACAGCGGCAGAAACAGTACCGCAACAGCTTTACGGGCGGCTCAGGCGGCTGTTGTGGGGCGGTTAAAGTACAGAATCAGGTTCTACTCTCGGCGGGAAAGATACGAGGCTTTCCAAAAACAGTATTGTTAAGGCTTTGTGATGTATGCATGCAAGGCTGAAAGGGCATGGTAAAAGAAATGAAATATCTCGTCTTGTTGTGCGACGGAATGTCTGATTATCCCGTAGAAGAATTGGCGGGGAAAACACCCATGGAGGTTGCAAACAAGCCCGCAATGGATCATCTTGCGGCACGTGCGGAGGTTGGTCTGTTAAAAACAGTTGCCGAGGGCCTTATGCCCGGCAGTGATGTTGCCAACCTTTCCGTCATGGGGTACGACCCGTTTGTGTGTTATGCGGGCAGATCGCCGCTTGAGGCCGCAAGCATTGGAATCGACCTTGCCGAGCAAGACGTTGCAACACGATGCAACCTTGTAACCCTCTCGGAGGAAGCAGAGTTTTCTCAAAAGACAATGGTCGATTACTGCGCAGACGATATATCAACCGAAGAAGCCGGCATCCTAATCAAGCATCTGCAAAACAAGCTGGGTGATGAGGAGTTTTCCTTCTATACCGGGGTGAGCTACCGTCACTGCCTAGTGTGGAAGAACGGGCCGGATGATGTCGGTGCTACAACTCCGCCGCACGATATTACGGCGCAAAAGATTACCGGTCACCTTCCGCACAACGAGCGATTTTTAGAGCTTACGAAAAAAAGCTATGAGCTTTTGCACGAGCACCCTCTTAATCTTGAGCGCATTAAAAAGGGGCATCGGCCGGCAAACTGTATCTGGCTATGGGGCAGCGGCAGAAAGAAGCCGTTGGCGGACTTCGGGGCAAAATACGGCGTGAAAGGCTCGGTTATCTCGGCGGTGGATCTGATTAAAGGGATTGGGCGGCTTGCAAACCTTGAGGTGCTGGAGGTGGAGGGAGCCACCGGTTATCTCAATACCAATTTCAGCGGCAAGGCGCAGGCATGCATCGACGCATTCGCGCGCGGACAGGATTTTGTATACCTGCATGTCGAGGCACCGGATGAATGCGGACACCGCGCCGAGCTTAATAATAAGATACGCGCGATTGAGCAGATTGATCTGCTCGTTCTCACCCCGATACTTAACGCGCTGGCCCGGTATGACGACTACAAAATTATGATCTTGCCCGACCATGCCACACCCCTTGCATTGCGCACCCATGTCAGCGATCCGGTACCGTATTTGATCTATCACAAGCAGGGCGAGTTGCAAAGCGGTGTTACCAACTTCTGCGAGCAGGCCTGTGCCGCTACCGGCGTCTCGTTTGACACAGGGCACGCCCAGATGGGGCGTTTCCTTAAAAAATAGCAGTTTTATACTGTTTTCAGTTTACAAACCCGCCGCTTTGCGGCAGGGCGGCGTAGCCGTAGGAAAAAGCCAGTTCATATTGTTGCGAAAATCATAAAAGGGGAAGGGAATATATTGAATAACGTACTAAGTGGTTATGAGCCGCAGCCTGTATTTGACTATTTTCAAGCGATCTCGGCAATCCCGCGCGGATCGGGGAATGAAACAGAAATCTCTGCGTATCTCGTCGCCTTTGCCAAAGAGCATGGACTTTGGGTGCATCAAGATGAGATCGGCAATGTACTGATAAAAAAGCCCGCCGCCTGCGGATGCAAAAACCAGCCTGCGGTGGCATTTCAGGGGCATGTGGATATGGTGTGTGAAAAGAATGCCGATTCGCCGCACGATTTTTTGCACGACCCCATCTCGCTGATTGCTAAGGATGGCTGGGTACGTGCCCGCGGCACCACACTGGGTGCAGACAACGGCATTGCGGTTGCGATGATGATGGCGCTGCTGACCGATAAGCAGCTGCGGCACCCTGCGTTGGAGTGTATCTTCACCGTGAGCGAGGAGATTGGGCTGGAGGGTGCTACCGCCTTTGACGGCAGCCTGCTCGACGCTAAGTATATGATTAACCTTGATTCCGAGGCGGAGGGCGTTGCCACCGTTAGCTGCTGCGGCGGTGTGCGCGCTTATCTCAGTGCCCCGCTTGCGTATGAAGCGGGGAAGGGCACTGCCGTCGAGCTGTTTGTACACGGTCTTGCGGGCGGCCACTCGGGGGTTGACATTTCAAAGAACCGTGCGAATGCGCTCAAGATTATGGCCGGCCTTCTGCACTTCTTGCGCGATGAGTTCTCGTTTGCGCTTGCAAGCATGGAAGGCGGAAACAAAGATAACGCCATTCCCCGTGAATGCAAGGCGGTGATTGTTACCGAGACACCAGCCGATACCATCACCGCGTGGGTCAAACAGTACATGGCCGCGCTACCGGAACTTAGCGGCGACGATAACGGGCTTGATATTACGGTTTCGGCGGCGATTTCGGCGGAGAAGGCCCTGTCTGGCAACCTTACCGATAATATATTGACGTTTATCCATGAAGCGCCGAACGGCGTGTTGTCACGCTTTGCACATGATGAAAGCCTGGTGGAGACCTCCTGCAACCTTGCGTCAATATCGACAGATGTCGATGAATGGCGCGCCGTTGTGTCAATTCGCAGTGCGGCAAAGCACAATCGCGACCGGGTGATGATGCCCTTGCGCGCCCTTGCGCAAAAAAACGGCCTTACCCTGCAAGCCACGGGAGAATACCCCGGCTGGGATTACGAGCCCGAATCTTATCTGCGCGAGGTTATGGGCGGCTGTTACCGCGCGTTGTACGGTAAGGAGCTAAAGTACGAGGCGATCCACGCAGGGCTTGAGTGCGGCATCTTTAAGTCGAAATGCCCACAGCTTGATATTATTGCCATCGGGCCGAACATCGCTGATTGCCATACCCCCGCAGAACGGCTCGACCTTGTATCCTGCCAAAAGGTGTGGGAGCTGGTGGTTAAGGTGCTCGATGCCTTATGCTGATGCTTTCTTAACAAATTAGCCCTTTATCATAGAGCATTACAATGCTACTATGGAAGTATAACGGCTTTGTTGTCCGCGTAAGTCCTTGCGATGCTGGAACGGTGCAGTTGGTGTTTGGTAGCAGGTGTGCCGCTGGTCACCGGTGCACCGTTTTTGTTACCGTGCTAGTTTAACCTGCCGGAGGATTGTCTTCGGCAGGAATTTTCCGTCCTGCCGGGGACAGCTTTATCCTGTTCTTGCATAGCATGGCAAAAGTGTAAGTATATAGAAAGCACCTGTGGGGGTTTGGAATGAATCAGTACAAAAAGCTTGTATTGAATACGTTAATCTTTGGCATTGGAACGTTCAGCTCCAAGGTTCTTGTATTTTTGCTCATGCCCATCTACACAAGAATCCTTACCCCTGCCGACTACAGCGTGGTGGAGCTTGTGACGGGTACCGCGAACTTTATGATTCCCATTGTGGCGGTGTGTATTGGCGAGGGTGTTATCCGCTTTGGGCTGGATAGCACGGTGCGCAAGGATGATGTGTTCACCTCAGGCATCCTTACGGTGCTCATCGGCTTTGCGGTGTTTGCGGTGCTTTACCCGTTGCTTGCAAAGATTCCGTTTATTACCGGTTACACCCCGCTTGTGTATCTCTATGTGCTCGCCTCCTCTTTAAGGGGGATTTGTGCGCAGTTTGTGCGTGCAAAGGGCTATGTTCGGCTGTATGCGTTTGACGGCGTATTAACTACAGTTATGCTGCTTACGTTTAACATTCTGGGTCTTGTGGTATTTCAGCTTGGCATCACCGGCTTTGTGCTTGCAACTATTCTTTCCGACCTGCTTTCCGCGCTGTTTTTAACATGGATTGCGGGGCTGTGGCGCTTTTTTAAAGGGTTTCGCGTAAACCGGCAGGTGTGGCGGAAGATGCTTGTGTATTCCATTCCGCTTATCCCCAACACCTTGTTCTTTTGGGTAACAAACCTTTCTGACCGCTATATTGTCACGGCGCTTATTAACGCCGAGACAAACGGCCTTTACTCCATTGCGTACAAGATACCCACCATCATCACCGCGGTATCAAGCATCTTTATGCAGGCCTGGCAACTTTCTGCCTTTACGCAGGAGGATACGCGCGTGAAAGCGCGATTTTATTCTACGGTGTTTGACGGCTACCAATCAGTGTTGTTTGCCATCGGTACAGGAACCATTTTGATGATTAAGCCGCTTACCCGCCTGCTGCTCGATTCCAAATATTACGACTCATGGGTCTATGTGCCCTTCTTAATTATGTCGGTGGTGTTCTCCTGCTTTGCGTCCTTTTTCTCAAGCATCTACATGTCTGAGAAACGCAATACAATGACGATGCTTACCACCTTGACCGGTGCTGTGATAAACATTGTCCTTAACTTTGCGCTCATTCCAATCTGGGGCGCAAACGGTGCGGCGTTCGCTACGTTTATCAGCTATTTTGCGGTATTTCTATTTCGTGCAATACATTCCCGCCGCTACATTGCAGTTCATGTAGCGTGGGGCAGACTTGCACTTAATCTGGCCCTGCTCTTGGGGCAGGCGATTGCCGCTCTGCTTGAGCCAAAGCATTCTATCGCTATACAGATTGTGCTTGCGTGTGTACTGGTACTACTCAACGCAAAGACCTTGTTTTCCTCACTGCTGCGTATCTTTCAGCGGCGCAAGGCGCAGTAATTGATTGAGTCAGAGAAAGGGGTAGTTTTATGCAGCTTAAGGCTCTGGAACATCGTTATGCGGTGTGTAAACTCAGTAACCTTTCACAGGTAAGTCTGGATGATTCTTTTTTTGTACTCGCAAAGACCGACGACGAATTGTCACTGATCTGCCACACGGACTATATCCCCGACGGGTGCGAGGCGGCGGAGGACGGCTTTTGCGGCTTCCGTATAGCCGGTGCGCTTGATTTTTCACTGGTGGGGATTCTTGCACAGCTGACCGAGGTGCTCGCACAAGCCGGTATTAGCATTATGGCCTTCTCAACCTATGATACCGATTACATCCTTGTACGGGAATCCCAGTACCGAAAAGCCGTCGAGGTACTCACCGCCGCCGGCCACCAGTGGCTGGAATAGCCGTCCTTTATTACGGTAATGTCTGTTGAACAAACCGATTTTCGGCTTGTTCTCGCGGCGCAGCCGTGAGTCAGCTTGAAAACTTCGCGTTTCCAAGCTATGCGGCCATTACTTTTTCTTGTGGAACCGGTGTTTTCAGAAAAAAACAGCTTGCGCTAGCATCCCATACAAGGTGCTTTTTTACGCCGGGAAATAAGGGGAGATGCAGATGTGAGCATTTTGGGTTTTGCAAAAATGAGTACAACCTGTAAAACCAAACAGCATGCGGCGGATTTTAGTGAAATCACAAATAGGAGCTGCTCAAACAAAGGCATTTCATACGTTGCGTATGGACTTTGAATGTGATAGTATAAGACTAGGAATAGTGGCGGTAATCTGCCACAATTTTACCTACCCCTTTGCCCTGCGCGGCAAAGGCATTACTGTATCAATTTGGTTTTGTGTAACGACAGCGGCACAAAACCGCTTAAGAAAGGGCGTGCATGTAAAATGAGAACAGAACCCAGATTCTTTCGTTGCAGCAAATGTGGTAATTTTGTAGGACTGATTTTTGCGGGTGGCGGCACCATGACGTGCTGTGACCAGGAGATGGCGGAGCTCACAGCGAACACCGTGGACGCATCGGCAGAAAAGCATGTTCCGGCCTTTGAACAGGACGGCGCAAAGGTAACCGTACAGATTGGCAGTGTAGAGCATCCGATGCTCGAAGAACATCACATCGAGTGGATCTATCTTAACACCACTCATGGCGGTCAGAGAAAGAATCTGACCATCGGCAAGGCGCCGGTCGCGGAGTTTATGCTCGCCGACGGCGAAGAGCTGATTTCGGTATACGAATACTGCAACCTGCACGGCTTGTGGGCCGCAAAGGTATAAAACCCTGCATTAATCTGAATAAAGCTGCGACTGCCGCCTGCTATAAAACAGGCGGCAGTCATAATTTTTATCGGTGATGGCGGCTGCAAGCAGCCCGATACCCGGTACGGACACAGAGGAATATGATATACCCCGCCATCGTGCCCAAGGTATTGAAGATAAGGTCATCCACGTCGCTGATGCCCGTTGCAAACACAAATTGCAATATCTCAATCGAAAGTGAGCAGCACAGCCCGATGAGCGACGTCATCCAAAACCCTCGCCGCCTCCCCGATTTCGTTGTCAAGGTGGGCAGCATTGCCCCGAGCGGCACAAACCACAGAATATTGCCTAAAAGGTTGTACACAAAAAACCACTTGGTATAGGCATAGTACAACTTGATGGTGTGTACAAAAGGGGTAAGGTTAATGCTCTCAAACGGCTCCTGCCATGCGCGCCACAGCGCAGGGTTAATGCCATAGCGAAACACCGTAATCTGGTATAGGAAGATGACGTAGAACACAAACACCCACAGCATAGCCTCGCGGCGTTTGTCGGGCGGCGGTGCGCCGCGCCGTTTATCTGCGGCCAGTGCCAGTGTTCGCCCGATAACCCAAACGAAGAATACGATAGTTGCGATCAATGCGGTATGCACCGAAAGCCGAACAATTCCACCAAAGCTCATACCGCACCCCCTTTACAAACAGTTCGTACAGGCTGCGCCGTGTTAGTTTTGCGTAAGCTGTGAAAGGTCGTACGGCGTACCGGGATATACAATATGGTTGAGCCAGTTAGAAAACAGCAGGTTTCCGTGGCTGCGCCATACAAAGGGCGGCTGTTTATCAGAATCATTTTGCGGAAAATAGTTTTCGGGCATAGCAATGGCAAGTCCCTTATCGAGATCGCGAAAATACTCCTCAGCAAGTGTCATACGGTCATATTCCGAATGGCCGGTTACAAAAATATTCCGGTCATTGTGTGAGGCAATAATGTGAGCCCCCGCCGTATCCGACCAGGTCAGCAGCTTAAGGCCGTCGGCTTTTAAAATGTCGCGGCGCTTGACCTCGGTATGGCGGGATTGCGGTGCCATAAACACCTCGTCAAAGCCGCGCAGCAGCGGATGGCTTTCCTCCAGTACCTTGTGTGGGAAGATGCCAAACAGCTTTTGCTCCAGCGGATATTTCGGGATGCCGTAATGATAATACAGTGCCGCCTGCGCCCCCCAACAGATATGCAGGACAGAGTAAACGTGAGATTTGCTCCATTCAAGGATGGTACACAGCTCATCCCAGTACGAAACCTCTTCAAACTGCAGATGCTCTACCGGTGCGCCGGTAATAATCAAGCCGTCAAACTGCTCGTCCTTGATGTCATCGAAGGTCTTATAGAACTTTAGCAGATGTTCTTGGGGGGTGTTCTTTGAGGTGTGGGTGGCAGTCTGCAATAGCTCTACATCAACCTGAATGGGGGAGTTGCCAAGCACACGCAGCAGCTGGGTTTCGGTTTCAATCTTTTTAGGCATCAGGTTAAGAATCACAATACGCAGCGGGCGGATATCCTGTGTAATTGCGCGGTCTTCATACATTACATATATATTTTCCGCCTCCAGCACACGCGCCGCGGGAAGCGAGTTTGAGATACGGATAGGCATAATAACTCCATTCTGCCGAATACGGCACAGAAAAATAATTAAAAAATAAAAAAACGCACGTCAATCCATGCGTCTGCACAACCGCCGTTTTAGCTGTGCAGGCACATTCGCATCATGCAGCTGGACTTTTTAATCGTCTTGGCCGATGTTTGTGATGCGGTGATAGCGTGGTTCATGGTTTGATACAGCTCCCAAACTTAGAATAGCAAAAGCCCGATGGCCTCGGTAGTGTTTATTATAACAGAGTAAAAAAGAAAGTACAATGCCCCATCGCCGATACAGTTCTCCACGAAGGAGGCCGCTTTTGTACCGTGTAGCCTGCTGATACAGAAAACGAGAATTTATGCTGTGACGATGGGGGTGGCGCGCGCTTTCGCTGCACATCCTGCGCGGGGTTCTTTTCATATTGTATACACGTGCCATAAATATATTTTACTTAGCAAGGGTGTACAATTCAATTGCTAAACGAAGCAATAAATGGTATACTTTTGCTAACGCTTTGATATGAGTATGAGGAGAGTGTATATGAAACTCGATTACAAACGCACGATACTGGTCGGCCTTGCGTTTCTTACTATCAGCTCGTTTTGGCAGCTGTACGATTTTGTAATTCCGCTTATTATGCTCAAGGCTTTTGCGATTGGCGACACGCTTGCGGGTGTTATCATGTCGCTTGACAACATCTTAGCCTTGTTTATGCTCCCCTTGTTTGGCATGTTGTCGGACAAAACAAACACGAAAATTGGCCGCAGAATGCCCTACATACTCATTGGTACGGCACTTGCAACGGTTTCAATGCTTACAATTCCGTTTGCGGCAAACAGCAGAAATCTTCCGCTGTTTATTGTTACGCTTGGCATTGTGTTGATTGCTATGGCAACCTACCGCTCTCCGGCGGTTGCGCTTATGCCGGATGTAACGCCAAAGCCATTGCGCTCTAAGGGTAATGCGGTTATCAATCTAATGGGCGCCGTCGGCGGTATTTTTGTGCTGGGTCTGATTTCATTCCTTGCACCCGATAAGGATAACATCAACTACTGGCCGCTGTTTTTGGCAACGTCCTGTATTATGATTGTTGGCGTAGTTGTGCTCAAGCTTACTATCAATGAACCCAAAGAGGTGCACGCAATGCGCCTTGCCAGTGCCGGGATGGGCATTGACGAAGAGGAAGTGAACGAAGACGCTGAAGCGGTGCACGCAAACCACAAGCTTGCCCCCGATGTGCGCAAGAGTTTAATCTTTATTCTTGTTTCAATCTCGCTGTGGTTTATGGGCTATAACGCCATCACCACCGCGTTCTCCAAGTATGCATTGGTTGCGCTTGATATCACCGAATCAAAATCCGCCTCCATTTTGTTAATTGCGAACGTCGCGGCAATTATCTCATTTATCCCCGTGGGCATCCTTTCTTCGCGGTTCGGGCGCAAAAAGAGCATCATGTTTGGTGTTACAGTGCTTGCCCTTGTGTTTATTACCGCCGCATTTTATACCAAATTTACACCGTTGATGTATCTTTCGTTCGCGCTTGCGGGCATTGCATGGGCATCCATCAACGTCAACTCCCTGCCCATGGTGCTGGAGATGAGCAAGGGTGCAAACGTGGGGCGATACACCGGTTATTACTACACCTTCTCGATGGCGGCACAGGTTGTTACCCCTATACTGTCCGGATTCTTACTTGAACGTGTAGGCTATTTCACATTGTTGCCCTACGGCGCAATCTTTATCGGGTTTGCCTTCTTTACCATGATGATGGTAAAACACGGCGATTCAAAGCCTACCGCGCCTGTATCGAAGCTGGAGGCATTTGATACGCCCGACTGATTGGCTATAAACCCAAGCAAACCCGCCCATGGCACGGACGGGACACCGAAATCCGTGCGCGGATTGCTTAGTATACTGTGAAGAAGCTTGGTGATGACAGATGTTGATTTTTATCGTAATGACAGTGGTTGCACTTGTTCTGGCATATCTGCTCCTGATTTCTCCCGCCGACACCGAAAAGGGGGAGGGAGAGATGCTGTGGAGCTGCCATTACGCACATCGGGGTTTACATAACAAGGAGAAATCCATCCCCGAAAACTCGATGGCGGCATTCGCGGCAGCGGTAAAGCAGGGCTATGGCATCGAGCTTGATATCCACCTCACGGCGGATGACCGCATTGTGGTGTTTCATGACGATACGCTCACCCGCATGTGCGGGGTTGATCGTGCGATAGAGGATTGCACCTACGAGGAGCTGCACCGTTATACACTGCTTGATACCACCGAGGGTATTCCGCTGTTTGAGGATGTCCTTACACTGGTCGATGGCAGGGTTCCGCTGATTGTTGAGCTGAAAGCAGGCGCGCGAAACAACACGCTGTGTACCCTTACCGCGCAGATGCTCAGCTTATACCCCGGACACTACTGCATCGAATCGTTCCATCCGAGGATTGTACAATGGTTTTGCAAAAACAGGCCCAATGTAATTCGCGGACAGCTTTCGGCCGGACACAGAAGGTTTGGCAGCATCCCGGGGTGGCAGGCAATCATACTTTCCACGCTTGTCACAAACGCGGTAACCCGTCCGCACTTTGTGGCATATCAGTACCAGGATGCGCGCACAGCGCCGCAGCTTTCCCTTTTCCGCTTTATCGGCGGAAGGCTTGTGGCATGGACGGTACGCGACACAGACGATTTTACCCGGCTCACAAAGCGGTTTGACGCGGTTATCTTTGAATTCTTCTGTCCCTAGCGGTAAAAGCATAGCTTAAGGCCATGCGCAGGAATTTGCGCATGGCCTTTTTGTGCCCTTATCCTGCCTGTGTGAATAGGATATACTGCGCACAAAGCTTGTTGGGGGGGCGGGTACTATGCTTCAAACAGTTGCATACGATAGGGTGCAGGCGGTCGCGTATGCACACCAGTGGGCTTTTACGCGCAACCCGCGCTACGCAAATTTTGATACAATGGGCGGCGACTGCACAAATTTTATTTCTCAATGTGTGTTCGCGGGAAGCGGACAGATGAACTATACGCCTACGTTTGGTTGGTATTATATCGACCTCGCCCGCCGGTCCCCCTCGTGGTCGGGGGTGGAATATTTTTACCGTTTTATGACGGGTAATCATGATGGAGCGGGCCCGTTTGCGCGCCGTGTGCAGATACAAGAGCTTATGCCGGGCGATGTGGTACAGCTAAAGTTTACCGAGGAACGCTTTGGGCATTCACTGTTGGTGGTATCGGTAGACGCGCCTGACGAAACAGGAATCCGTATTGCCACTCACACCTTTGACAGCGACAACCGCAGGCTGAACACCTACCATTATCAAGAGGCGCGGTATCTGCACTTTGAGGGTGTGCGGCGATATGTTTAATTCGTTTTCCGCTATAGCTTTGCAATTCTAATTATGCACCGCTTGAAAAACACAGCGTGGCGGGTACCTTGCCAAATCAAACAGGACATATTATAATAACCTACAAGCGGGTATTACTCCGAGGAGAATATTGTAACAATATGGTTTATGGTATATTGTAGAAATACCGGTTGGGGCTTGGGAATCATTTAAAGCGGATAGGAGAAGGAAAATGAAACTGCTGAATTTTGGGTCGCTGAACATAGACTGTGTCTATCAAGTCGACCATTTTGTTCGCCCGGGTGAAACAATGTCATCCATCTCGCGGCATACCTTCTGCGGAGGCAAAGGGCTCAATCAATCTATCGCACTGGCCAGGGCGGGGGTTAAGGTTTACCACGCCGGAGCGGTTGGCAGGGCCGATGGGGACATGCTGGTCGATGCACTTGCGGCAAACGGCATAAACACCGATTTTATCAAACGCAGCGAGGAGGAAGCCACAGGGCACGCTATCATTCAGGTTACCCGTTCGGGGCAAAACTGTATTTTGCTGCATGGCGGCGCAAACCAAACGATTACAAATGAGCATGTGGATGAAACCCTTGCGGACTTTGCGGCGGGTGATTTTATCATCTTGCAGAATGAGATTAATAATATGCCCTATATCATGGAGCGGGCACACAACAAAGGGCTTGTGATTGTACTCAATCCTTCCCCGATGAACGAGCGCATCCTTGCGCTGCCGCTTGAGTACGTGGATTATTTCATGTTAAACGAGGTAGAGGCGGCCGATATCTGCGGGAAATCGGAAACAGACGATTTACTTGGCTCCCTTGCCGAGAAATACCCGAAGGCGAAGATTGTGCTGACACTCGGAAAGCTTGGCGTGCGTTATAAGGATGGTGATACCATACTTACACACGGCATCTACAAGGTTCCGGTTGTAGATACCACCGCGGCAGGCGATACCTTTACGGGCTTTTTTATCGGAAGCCTTGCGCAAGGACACGCACCCGATGAGGCATTGCGGCTCGCATCAATCGCGTCCTCTATCGCGGTATCACGGCAGGGCGCCGAAACCTCTATTCCGTCAATGGACGAGGTTATAAGCAGCACGCTGCAGGCACAATAGTTCTGTAATCAAACGGCCCCGATAAAAAGGGCGGGTATTATAAAAACACTGTTCAAGCGCCATGGAACACGAAAGGTTCCGCGGCGCTTGAACCATCCAAAGGCGATGTATCGGCTGTGCGAGAAGCAAAAAGATGATAGTTTAAGTGGTATGTATAAGTATTATCTATGTGCTGTTATTGTGTTTTGCGTAAAAGCAACGGATGGGAGTGACATGCGAATTGTATAGTTTACATAAATAACATGTAAACTCCTTCTCAAAGGCTGCTTTTCGCATCGGTGTGTGGTTGAGTTTTGTATATGGACGGGGTATAATAACAAGCAAAACGGTTATTATACGTTTTTTTATGCCCCGCCTACGGCGATGGGCAACTATACCATAACGCTTCGTGTTTTTCGTGTTTATGGTATAGTATCCTTATGAACAAGGCATCGAAAAGGGGAGTTGTATTGAAAGACGCAAACCAAACCAACAAGAAGGCTTCCTTGTGGGAGCTATTCATTGTATTTAGTAAGATCGGAGCACTAACCTTTGGCGGCGGATACGCAATGTTGCCGATTATCAATAAAGAAGCTGTGGAGCGCAGAGGATGGGTAACGCAGGAGGAGATTATGGACTATTACGCAGTCAGCCAATGCCTGCCCGGACTGATCGCCATCAACACTGCGGTATTTGTCGGTGATAAGCTGCGCGGAAAACGCGGCGGCATTGTAGCGGCTCTGGGGATTGCGTTCCCGTCGCTTGTTATTATCATGGTTATCGCCGCGCTGCTGGCGCCCTATATGAATCACCCCGTTGTGCAAAAGGCGTTTATCGGCGTGCGCATCGCTGTTGCGGCGCTGATTATCCAGTCGATTGCAACCATGTGGAAGAAGGGCGTAAAGGATATCTTTACACTGGTCACCTTCATTGTAGCGCTTATACTCTCCGTACTGACCGACATCTCTATCGTGCTGATTATTGTGTGCGCAGTGGTGTTCGGCATTGTGGTAAAGGTCTTTATAAGGAAGGAGCAGTAGCGTGACATATCTATTGTTGTTTTATGAGTTCTTTAAAATTGGCCTGTTTGCAGTAGGAGGCGGGCTTGTTACGATCCCTTTCTTATACGATCTTGCTGCAAAATACACATGGTTTACGAACAGCGATGTCGTGGATATGATCGCGGTCTCCGAGTCGACCCCCGGCGCAATCGGCCTGAATATGGCAACCTATGTCGGCTATACCACGGCAGGTGTGCCTGGCAGCATTACCGCCACCATAGCGATTATCATCCCGGGCATCATTATTGTGCTGTTTGTTTCCAAGGTGCTTACCCAGTTCAGCGGCAACAAATATGTGGTTTCGGCGTTTTACGGCATCCGCCCGACGGTAACCGCACTGATTTGTGTTGCGTGCTTCGAGGTACTTAAGGTTTCGGTATTTAATTGGGAGACGTTTTCGCAGTCCTATGACTGGGTAGCCTTAATCAACTACAAGGGACTTGCTCTGTTTGCACTAGTGCTTTTTCTGGTGTTCAAATTTAAAAAGCATCCGGTTTACTATATTGCCGGATGTGCACTGGTGGGAGCTTTTCTGTTCTAGTAGGAAGCGGTAAGCGGAATCCGTTTGGGAGTATGAGATACCATGCGCGCCCCGTGCGGCAACGCGTTTTAAGAATACAAAATCCGCAAATGTAGGTTTGTCAAACATCTTGGACAGAGAAGATAGAAAGAGTTTGCCGAGGTGAAAGCCAATTAAGAGGCCTCATGGGCAAGTTGTTAGAACGCCTATTGTGAATTTGGAGCTGTTTATCGAAGT
>JAEZTV010000011.1 GCA_023421245.1 Bacillota bacterium
CGTTTGTGCAAAACTGTTCCCCATGCCATTTTGCACAAACGCCGATAATTCTTTGTGAATAGAAACTGCGAGGTGTAGTTCGCCCGTGCTGCGGTTGGGGTTTCAAGGGGCGAAGCCACTTGATTCACTTTTGCCTTCTTTTGTTGAACTACAAAAGAAGGTCGCCCGCAGGCGAAACATTCCTTCATAATACACACAAAGGTGTGGTTGTCTGCCACCCGTCTGGTATTAACTTGGCATTTGACCTCATCCGTCATAGTGAATCGCTGATTCACTATGACACCTTCTCCTAATAGGAGAAGGCTTAAGGCTTTCCCGAAGCGGCAAAAACTTTTGATGTTGGGAAGGCTTGTGAATCCCTCCCTACAATATTGCCGCCTTCATCTCTTTCACATACTCCGCCACCACAGCCACACTGTTTTCACCATGCTGTGCAATCAGCCGCACAATGGCGCTGCCCACAATTACCCCGTCGGCATGCACCGCAACCTGCCTTGCCTGTTCGGGCGTCGAGATGCCAAAGCCCACCGCGCACGGAATATCCGCGGCCGCCCGCACAAGCGACACCATCTCGCCGATGTCGGTGGTAATCTCGCTGCGCACACCGGTTACACCTAAGGAGGATACACAGTACACAAACCCCTGTGCCGCACGCGCGATGGCTGTAATCCGCGTATGGGATGTAGGGGCAATCAACGATACCAGCGCGATATGATGCTTGCCCGCGAAAGGGGCAAGCTCATTTTTTTCCTCAAACGGCAGATCCGGCACAATAACGGCGTCGATACCGCAGGCCGCACACCGTGCAAAAAACCGGTCGGCACCATACACAAACACGGGGTTGATGTAGGTCATCAGCGCAAGCGCGACATCGGTCTTTTGGCGCAAGCGCGCTGTCATCTCAAAGATTGTGTCGGTGGTTGTGCCCGCCGCAAGGGCGCGTTCATCCGCCTGTTGGATGACAGGGCCTTCCGCAACAGGGTCGGAAAACGGTACGCCAAGCTCAATTAAATCGGCACCCGCCTCCGCCATTGCAAGCACAAGCCGCTCCGTCACCGCAATATTGGGGTCACCCGCCGTAATAAACGGGATAAACGCCTTGCCGTGTGCAAACGCACGCTGTATTCTATTCATGAATCTGCACCCCCTTGTACCGGGCAATCGCCGCAACATCCTTGTCGCCGCGCCCCGAAAGATTGACGACGATAATCTTATCCTTACCCAGCGTGGGCGCATACTGCATGGCGTAGGCGACGGCGTGCGCGCTTTCCACCGCGGGAATAATCCCTTCGATGCGCGAGAGGTACTCAAACGCACGCACCGCCTGTGCATCGGTCACCGGAACATACCGCGCGCGGCCGGCATCGTGCAGATACGCGTGCTCCGGCCCAATGCCCGGGTAATCAAGCCCCGCCGAGATGGAATACACCGGCGCAATCTGTCCGTACTCATTCTGACAAAAGTACGATTTCATGCCGTGGAAGATGCCGGGTGTGCCGTTTGCTATAGTCGCTGCGTTTTTGGGGGTATCCGTGCCAAGCCCCGCAGCCTCGCATCCAACAAGCTCTACCGACGGCTCACCTATAAAATCATAGAACAGCCCCATGGCGTTGGAACCGCCGCCCACACAGGCGATTAAGCTGTCGGGCAGGCGGCCCTCGCGCGCAAGCATCTGAGCGCGCACCTCTTTGCCGATGACCGACTGAAAATCGCGCACAATGGCGGGAAAAGGGTGCGGCCCCATCACCGAGCCGATGACATAATGGGTATCGTCAATGCGTTTTGTCCATTCGCGCAGGGTTTCGTTTACCGCATCCTTAAGCGTTTGCGTGCCGCTTGTAACAGGATGCACAGCAGCACCCAGCAGCTCCATCCGAAAAACGTTCAGCGCCTGACGCTCGGTATCCTCGCGCCCCATAAATACCTCGCACTCCATCCCCATCAGCGCTGCGGCGGTTGCGGTTGCAACCCCGTGCTGCCCCGCGCCCGTTTCAGCGATGACGCGTGTCTTTCCCATACGCTTTGCCAGCAGCACCTGCCCGAGCACATTGTTAATCTTGTGCGATCCGGTATGGTTTAAATCCTCCCGTTTGAGGTATATCTTCGCGCCGCCAAGGTCGGCGGTCATGCGGCTTGCATAATATAACAGGCTGGGTCTGCCGGTATATTCGCAAAACAGTGCAGTAAGCTCTGCGCAGAAATCAGGGTCATTTTTGTAGTGCTCGTATGCACGTTCGAGTTCAATCACGGCATTCATCAGCGTTTCGGGAATAAACTGTCCGCCGTGCTTGCCGTAGCGTCCGTGGTTCATAATAGGGGTCCTCTCCTTCCTTGTGGCTCTGTATAAGGGCTTCATATATTTTCTTTGCGGTGTTTGCCGTTATTCCTCCGCCCGATACCCTTTCACCAACCGTGTCAGCTCCGCCATCTTGTTTTCATCCTTGCTGCCGTCCGTTTCAATGCCGCTGCTCACATCCAGCGCATAGGGGTTTGCGCGCATCGCCTGCACAATGTTTGCCGCGGTAATGCCGCCTGCCAGAAAAAACGGTTTTGAAAGCGGCGGGATGAGTGAATGGTCAAACGTCTGTCCGCTTCCGCCATAGGTCCCGTCTACATAGGTATCGAGCAGCAGAAAATCGCAGGGCAGCTTCTCGGCTTCACGAACCACACCCACGCTGTTTACCCGCACCGCCTTGATAATGGGGCAGGCGGTATTTTTTCTAAGATCCGCAATGTACTGCTCGGTTTCATCGCCGTGCAGCTGTGCAAAGTCGATGATGCCCTCGTCGTACAGGCGGATAATTTCCTGTCGCGGGGTGTTGACGAAAACGCCCACTGCCTGAATGCGCGAATGCAGCAGGGTGCGCAGCTCATACGCGCGTCGGAACGAAATCTGCCGGCGTCCCGGTGCAAACACAAACCCGATGTAATCCGGCAGGCAGTCGTTAGCCGCCAGAATATCCTGACTTCTCGTCATCCCGCATAGCTTTATTTTCATATACTAAACCCTCCCCCGGTGCAGATTTCTGCAATAATGGGTATCATCACGGCAGCAACCGCCGGTCGCCCTTTCCGGTGATTCTCAAGCGCTTGCCGAATTTTAACCGTACACTCTTTCGGGCGGCCAATAGTTGCTGCTCTGCACTTGGCAGCGCAACATCAAGCCATCGTCTTACGCTTCCCCGCGCAGGGCGGCAAGCGCTGCCGTTTTGTTCTCGGCACGCATCAGCGTTTCGCCCACCAGCACGGCGTGCACGCCGGCACCCCGCAGCATGCGGATATCCTGTGCGCAGGTGATGCCGCTTTCTGAAACAAACAGCACCTCCTCCGGTATCTCAGTGCTCAGCCGCAGCGATGTATCAAGGCTGACCGCAAAGGAGTCAAGGTCACGGTTGTTTACCCCGATGATGCGCGCCCCGGCGCGGATTGCGCTTTGCACCTCGCCGGCGGTATGTGTTTCGACCAATGCGCACAGCCCAAGCGTATCACATACCGCAATAAAGTCGCGCAGGGTACCGGTATCAAGCAGCGCGCAGATCAGCAGCACCGCGTCCGCACCCAGTACCTTCGCCTCATAGATTTGGTAGCGGTCCACCGTAAAGTCCTTGCGCAGCAGCGGAAGGCTTACCGCACCGCGTATCTCGGTAAGGTAACGCCCCTCACCCTGAAAAAAATCAGGTTCGGTCAGCACCGAGATTGCCGCCGCACCCGCCCGCTCATACTCCCGCGCAATGGTAAGGTAGGGGAAGTTAGCTGCGATAACCCCTTTCGAGGGTGACGCCTTCTTGATCTCGCAGATAAACGCGGGGGCGCTTTTCTTATATGTGCGGCGCAGCGCGTGTTCAAACGCAAAATTACCCTTTGGCATCGACTGTGCCCTTGCACGCATACTGTCCGGCGAGCACATCTTCTTGTGCGCGGCAACCCGTTTTCGGGTGGCCGCAGCAATGGTTTGCAGTATCACAACCAGCACCTCCTTTCTGCTTTTGCAGCCGATTACAGGGCACTTGACGCATACTCATGCGTTGCCCACACATAATCATTAAGCTTGTCGCATACTGCGCCGGTATCCAGCAGATATGCGGCAAGATCTACGCCCCCCGCGATGGTTTCACTCTTGCCCGCAAGGTAAAGGCAGGCAGCGGCGTTGAGCACCGCGGCATCCCGCTTGGGGCCACGGTCGCCCTGCAGTATGTTGCGGATAATGTCGGCGTTGTACTTTGCATCGCCGCCCTTCAGGTCGGCGGCGTCGCACAGCGTAAGGCCGTACTCCTCTGGGTCAATGGTAAAGCTGCGCACACGCTTGCCGACAATCTCGCTTGCCATGGTGGTGCCGGTCAGGGTAATTTCATCCAGACCGTCGCTTCCGTGCACCACCATCCCATGGGTAACCCCCATGCCGATCATCACTCTGGCCATAGGCTTTACCAGTGCCTCGTCATACACGCCCAGCAGCTGCCTGGTCGCCCCCGCCGGGTTTGCAAGCGGCCCGATTATGTTAAACAGAGTTCGGGTGCCAAGCTCTTTACGCACCGGGGTAACGTACCGCATTGCGGGGTGGTAGATGGGCGCAAACATAAAGCAGAAGCCTGTTTTCTTCAAAACACGCGCGCTTTGCTCCGGTGTAATGTCGATTTTAGCGCCAAGCTCCTCCAGCACATCGGCACAACCGCACAGGCTGGAAACATTGCGGTTGCCGTGCTTTGCAACCTGAACCCCTGCGGTTGCCGCAATAAACGCCGAAACAGTGGAGATGTTAAAGGTAAAAGCCTCGTCACCGCCCGTTCCCACAACATCCAGCACCTCGCCCTCGTGCTCTAAATGTGCCGCATGTGCGCGCATAACCTCTGCACAGGCGGTAATCTCATCGATGCTTGCACCCTTCATGCGCATTGCGGTTAAAAACGATGCCATCTGCGCAGGGGTTGCCTCCCCTGTTAAAATCCTCTCCATCATCATACCGGCGGTGTCGTAGGGCAGGTTTTCATGCTCCATTAAAAGTGCCAGTGTTTCTTTAATCATACTTATCGTCTTTCCTTTCTTCGGAAATTTCTTTAAAGCAGTATCGCTTGCACGGGTAATGCTAAGAAAGCCTCTAACAAGTATTTCGGCCAAACCATCAATTAGGTTTATCAAAATACCGGGGATTTTCACCGGTTCGTTTTGTCTTAACCGCCCTGTATCCGCAGAAAGTTTTTCATCATACTTTCCCCTTTTGGGGTAAGGATTGATTCGGGATGAAACTGCAGTCCAAAGATGTTTTTATGCCGATGCTCCACCGCCATCACTTCGCCCAGCGCATCCCGCGCGGTTACCGTAAGGGCGGGCGGGATGGTATCCTCGCTTGCAATCAGTGAGTGGTAGCGCGCCGCAAGAATCGTTTCGGGCAGGCCGGCAAAAAGCTTGCTTTGCGTGTCTATGGTAATACGGCTTTGTTTTCCGTGCATCAGCTGCCGCGCATGGGTGATGGAAGCCCCGAAGACCTCGCAGATTGCCTGATGCCCAAGGCACACGCCGAGGATGGGAATCTCGCCGCCAAGGCAGCGCACGACATCCTCACACACGCCCGCGTCTCTGGGGTACCCCGGGCCCGGCGATAGAATAATGTGTGCAGGAGCAAGCGCACGGATTTCGTCTACAGTCAATGCGTCGCTTCGCACCACGCGGATATCCTGCGTGATGGCACCTGCAAGCTGCACAAGGTTATAGGTAAAGCTGTCGTAGTTATCGAGGATTAAGAGCATCGTATTCACACCTTTTTCGGTTGATTGAAGGGGCACATAGCGAAACAAGTTTCGCATTGGGAAAACCTGCGGTTATCCGCAGATGGATTCTCATTGCAGAGAGGGGTTAATGACCTCATCCGCCGCTACGCGCCACCTTCTCCTAACAGGAGAAGGCTTGTAGGGCTTCTTCGAAACGGCAAGCATTGCTTGACGTTGGGAAGGCTTTATGCGGAGTGTCTGGTTATGTAGGTGACATTGAAATCATGCGGAAATGTTCCGTCTACGGGGCGCGGCAAGCGGGCGACGAAACCGCTAAGAAACAAAAGAACAGCCGAGGGAACAAAACGCAACGCATAGCCAGCCTTCGGTTGGCATATAGCGAAACAATTTTCGCATTGGGAAAACCTGCGGTTTTCCTCTCTCGGGAGCGAAATCGCGACCGGGGCTCAGGGAGCTTTTTGCTCCGCGCCGAGGATAGCGGATTAGGGCGCAAGGCTGTCACCGGATTGCCCGCGCGGGGTTCAGGGGGCACCCCTGATTCGGTTTTGGGTACTTTTGTCGAACAACAAAAGTACCTCGCCCGCAGGCGAAACCTTCCTTCATAATACACACAAAGGTGATTGACCTCATCCGCCGCTTCGCGCCACCTTCTCCTAACAGGAGAAGGCTTGTAGGGCTTCCCCGAAGTGGCAAGCTTTGCCCTACGTTGGGAAGGCTTTATGCGGAGTGTCTGGTTATGTAGGTGAAATTAAAATCGTGCGGGGAGTTACAACATACAAAGCGTGGCAATCCGGCGACGAAACCGCTAAGAAACAAAAGAACAGCCGAGGGAACAAAACGCAGCGCGTTTTGCGCACGACGCGCCGACCGGAGCCTCTTTTCCCCCTTGGCTCCGGGAGATAAGCGGAGTGTGCCGAGGATAGCGGATTAGGGTGCCGCCTGATTGCCCACGCGGGGTTCAGGGGGCACCCCTGATTCATTTTTGTCTTCTTTTGTTGAACTACAAAAGAAGGTCGCCCGAAGGCGAAACATTCCTTCATAATACACACAAAGATGGTGGTTATATGCCACGTGTGTTGCATTAGCGGGGCGCATAGCCAACCTGCGGTTGGCATTCTAAAAACCTGCGTTTTCCGCCTGTTTCATCACGCCCTGTTTGCGGCGATGGGCGATGAGGTAAAATTCGGACGCGCAATGCGCGCCCCTACGCATTCAGCAAAAGGAAGTCGCCCGAAGGCGAAACCTATAAAAAATCTGTGTTGGGAAGGGTTTTACACGGGGCGTCGAGGACGCCGCCCCCTACACATAGCGAATTTTGGGTTTCGCATTGGCTTCCCCGAAGTGGCAAGCTTTGCCCGACGCTGGGAAGACAGATATAAAACCTGTCATCCATCCTCCACAACCTCTCCCGCACTTAGAATGGCATTGATAACGGCCTTTGCCTTGTTCCCCGATTCCTCATACTCAAGCTCGGGGATACTGTCGGCAACGATGCCGCCGCCCGCCTGCACCGTAACCTCATCCCGTTTGCGCACCGCCATGCGGATGGCAATACAGGTATCCATGTTGCCGGTAAAATCAATATACCCCAGCGCGCCGCCGTAGATGCCGCGCGCGCCCTGCTCCAGCTCCTCAATAATCTCGCAGGCGCGTATCTTGGGCGCGCCCGAAAGGGTGCCCGCGGGCAAAATGGCCTCTATCGCATCGCACGCATCCAATCCTGCGCGGATAGTACCCTCCACACAGGAGGTAATGTGCATAATCTTAGAATAGCGGTGTATCATCTGGTACGCAACCACATCAACCGAACAAAGCTCCGAAATCCGTCCAAGGTCGTTGCGGGCAAGGTCAACGAGCATGTTGTGCTCGGCAATCTCTTTTTCATCGGCCAGCAGCTCACGCTCAAGCGCAATATCCTCCTCGGGGGTCACACCGCGGGGGCGCGACCCCGCTACGGGGAAGGTGGTCAGCCTGCCGTCCTGCAGCCGGATGAGTGTCTCGGGGGAAGAACACATCACCTCGGCATCGTCTGTGCGCAGATACACCATGTAAGGGGATGGGTTGGTAGTGCGCAGCACACGGTATGCGGCAAGCAGGCTCTCGCGGTAGGGGCTGGTAAAGCGGCGGGAAAGCACCGCCTGAAAGATGTCGCCGTCGCGTATGTACCGCTTTGCGCGCTCCACCATCTCGCAGTACTGTGCACGGGTGACGTTGCAGGTAAACCGTGCCTGTGCATCTGCTCGGGTAGGCGGCAGCGGGGCGGCATCTTGGATGGTACGGATAATCGCCTCTATCTCCTCTGCCGCGCGTGCATACCCTTGTACACTGTCTTGTGCCCTCATGTTTACCACAATGCACAGCTTCTGCTTTAGGTGGTCGTACGCGATAACCTTGTCAAACAAATGCAGATCATACTCGGGCAGCTCATCGGTGGTAATGCGCAGCACCGGCTCGGTATAGCCCATCATGGCATAGCCGAAATACCCTACAAAGCCGCCGGTAAAAGGGGGCAGGCCTTTCATGCGCGGCGCGCGGTACTGCGATAGAATACCGCGCAGTACGTCAAGCGGCTTATCGGTTTTTATCACCTTACACTCGTCGCCTTCTACCGTCACCACACCATTTTTGCAGGTGACGCGCAAAATAGGGTCATACCCCAAAAAGGAGTAACGGCTCCATCGCTCTGTGCCCTCCACGCTTTCCAGCAGAAAGTAACGCCTGCTTTTTTGCGCAATGCGCCGCAGCAGCGTAATGGGGGTTGCCATGTCGGCATAAATCTCCTTGCATACGGGTATGGTATTGTAGCTTGCCGCAAGCTGCGTGGTGGTGTTTACATCGGGTGTAATCATATCCTTCACCGCCTTCATGGTATTGGGAGAGAAAACAACAAAAAAAGCCTTTGTCCTCTATGGGACAAAAGCCTTTGCTTCTGCGGTACCACCCAAATTGATGATAATACTACCATCCACTCGTTTCACATACTAACATATGTGCCCCTCTGGTAACGGTTGGGGTGTGCCGTCGGCGCCTACTTTCCGCAATGGGGTTCGGGCCGCCCTCGCAAGTCCATTGAGAAATACCTGTGCTGCCGCATTCACACCAACCGGCGGCTCTCTGAATACACCCGGCGTTTCCTACTACTCTTGCTCATTGGTTTGACTGTATATTTTTAGTCATTATATTGTATTACACACAGCTTGTCAAGTATCACACAAAATAATTCGATAAATTCCTGTAGAACTGCAAAAGAGGGGCGACGCCCCTCTTTCATTACAATCTGCGTTTCACGGTAGCAGGGCACCGAACATAGATAATCTGCACTTGACGGTAACAGGGCACCGAACATTATGAGGAATTATCCCTCGGTACTATTATACGATAACGCAAAAAAATATGTCAATCGTAATAAAAAACAGGGGTTGCGAATTTTACAGCTCCCCGCTTATTGGTGGGGGAACACCTGATTTTACAGCTCCCCGCTTGTTGGTGGGGGAACACCTGATTTTTAGCTTCCCACTGGGCAGATTTTGCCCTGCCCTCATCACAGTTTCGCACTTAAAGCGGCGAAGCGCTCAGCATCATGCGGCCACAGTATCACCTGCGGTGCACCAAGTATAGCATACGCAAGCATTGCTTTCTTGATAACTTTATTATACCAAAATATGTGATTCTGTCAAGGAGTAATAAAACCGTGAACCTCAAGGCCTGTAAAAAATCGTTTCGTACGGCAGCCCTGTACATAATACGGCGCGATTCCCGCAAGCTAACGGTAAAACGCTGCGGTAACGCCCGGCACAGGGTAGCGTGCCGTAATTTTTCGGTCCCCTGTCAAATTAACTTGTCAGGCGAAAGCCTACCCGCGGTAATTTGTGCAGAAAGGGGAGTGACTTGTGTGCATGAAGATGGTAAAATTAGCAGTAATCCAGCGCCCTGTACCTACAGTGCGCTAAAAATCGGCAGGCTGCGGCAGAAACGGAATAAATAATACATGAGACACGAAAAATCCTGCGGCGCACTCGTATACCGCAT
The DNA here is from genome assembly GCA_023421245.1 of Bacillota bacterium. Lineage (GTDB taxonomy): Bacteria > Bacillota > Clostridia > Oscillospirales > Ruminococcaceae > Acetanaerobacterium. The sequence goes on from JAEZTV010000011.1 coordinate 9,756, forward strand.
ACAAAACAATGAGCCCGAACTTTTGCTTGTGCGCCACAAAATGGGCGGGCATTGGTCCTTTCCCAAAGGGCACGTCGAGGCGGGCGAAACCGAACAACAGACCGCACTGCGCGAAGTGCAGGAGGAAACCGGCCTTGTCATCGCCCTTGCGGATGGCTTTCGCCAGAGCGTGGGGTACCATCCGCACCCTGCGGTGCACAAAACGGTGGTGTATTTTGCAGGCACCCCCATTGCGGGCAAGCTGCACGCGCAGGAATCGGAGATTGCCGCAATTGCATGGGTGCCCTTTTCGCAAGCCACGCGGCTGCTCAGCTACCCAAACGACCGAAAGCTGCTTTCGCTTGTCAATCGGTTTCTAAGGCAGCAATCGTTGTGGCCATAATTAATATTTGCTGAACCGGTGATTCCATAAGGAATCACCGGTTCAGTGCAAGGTTTTTGTTTTCCTCAAAAACACCGTAACTCACAAGAACGCTTACACATACTTCAATTAGCTTAAAGTTTTTAGCTTATTCAGCGGGCATTAATTATGCATTTGCTTTTTCGCTGTGGCTATGATATTATCTTGGCATTATAAACCGTGCTCTGTCATTAAGAAATGAATAAGGAAGCGATCTTGTGCGTACTGCGGGTTCGGAGAAAAAGTATCCTACCGCGCACCAACCGGTGCAAACCATCACCCTGAGCTTTGCCATTGTAATACTTGTGGGTGCCGTCATACTTATGCTGCCCATATGCTCGCGCAACGGACAGTTTACCCCTTTTGTAGATGCGTTGTTTACCGCAACAACCGCCACCTGTGTGACGGGTCTTATTGTTTACGACACCTTTTTACACTGGTCTACCATCGGGCATGTTGTCATTCTGCTGCTCATTCAGATCGGCGGGCTCGGGCTGCTGACCATCGTGACCTTTTTTAACATTACACTCGGCCGAAAGCTTGGGCTGCGCGGTGTGCATCTTGCAAGCGAGACGGCAAACGCCATCGACCTGACCGACGCCCCGCAGCTGATTAAGACGATTATGCTGGTGTCGTTCTCGTGCGAGGCGGTCGGCGCACTGCTTTTGATGGTGCAGTTTGTGCCGCAATACGGCAGCGAGGGCATCTTCCTTTCGGTGTTTCTTTCCGTTTCGGCCTTTTGCAATGCGGGCATCGACCTGTTGGGACGCGAAGGGGCGTATTCGAGCCTTGTTCATTACAACAATAACCCCTACGTGCTGTTTATTATCGCAGCCCTCATTATTCTTGGCGGCCTGGGCTTTGTGGTATGGAAAGATCTGCTTTTGTACCGCAAAACCAAAAAGCTGCTGCTGCACACCCGCGTGGTACTGCTGATAACAGGTGTTTTGCTTGTGTCGGGCACCCTCTTTTTCTTGTTGTTTGAATGGGATAACCCCGATACCCTTGCGCCGTTGCCGGTATGGCAGCGCTTTTGCGCTTCGGCCTTTCATTCGGTCAGCGCACGTACCGCCGGCTTTAACACCGTCGATATGAATGCCCTCAAGGGTATTACAAAAATGCTGCTCATCCTGCTCATGTTTATCGGTGCTGCACCCGGCTCGACGGGCGGCGGTATTAAGGTAACAACCTTTGCGGTGCTGATGATGACGGTGGTAAGCGTCATCCGCGGGCGGGAGGATACGGTAATCTTCCGCCGTAAGGTGGATAAGCATATTGTATATAAGGCGCTTGCCATAGCGTTCTTTGGCCTTACACTGGTCATCCTTGCCACGTCGGTCATCTACTTTACCAGCGCCGAAACGGTGGACGGCATGAACGCACTGCTCGAATCGGTATCCGCCTTTGCTACGGTGGGGCTTTCCGCCGGTATCAGCGCGGCCGCAAACCTGCCTTCTAAGCTGGTGCTGATTCTCGCCATGTATTTTGGGCGCGTGGGTCCCGTTTCGTTTGCGCTTGCGCTTACCCTTCGTCAAGGCAGACGCCACGAAGTTCTCCCCGGCGGAAAGATCACCGTGGGGTAGCCCTGCGCAGGAGCTCACTCCGCAGCGCGCTTAGGCGTTTTGGTTGAAACCCCTTGCCCTTTATAATACCCAAGCCGGCTCTGCCTTTCTATGAAAGCGCAGGGCCTTTTTATAGGGTTTTGTCATAAAGACGCGCGCAGCAAATGCTTGTTCCAGGCAAAATTATTATACTTTTGCTTTCATATTGACTTTAACTATATTTAAGTATATACTCAATATTATTAAATGATTGGGGGAACCGCGATGCCGATTGAGATACTACCGGAATGGATGAACAATCTGGACGATGAGGATGTCGCGTTTATAAAGAATTTTCTTCTGTGCTCAGGCTCGCTCAAGGATATTGCGCAAAGCTACGGCGTAACCTATCCTACCGTTCGGCTGCGGCTTGACCGCCTGATCCAAAAAATCCGCATCAGCGACGACAGTGCGGCCGAGCCGTACATCGCGCTGATTAAGCGCCTTGCGGTAAACGAAAAGCTCGACTTCGATACCGCAAAGCTGTTAATTGGCGAGTATAAAAAACAAAAAGGGGAGAACACATAGTATGAAGGCGGCGATTTTACTGATTCTTGGGCTTCCGATTGCACTTGCGGTGCTGGCGGGTTGTATTGTACTGCAGGTGTATTTGGCAAAGCGAACAAGCATTTTGCCCGGGCTTATTCTGCCCGTCCTTTTCCTTGCGGGCACCGGCCTGCTTTCGGCCGTGCTGTTTTACCTTCTGGATACGGCACGAGCGGTTCTTACGGTACCTGTACTGGGCGGCATGGCTGTCGTAACCTTTGTGGTTATCCTTGTGGTTGTACGCCATCGGCGGCTAAAGCCCGCCGCACGCAAAACGACAATGGACGAAAACAAGGAGCTTGACCGCATGAACATTCAGGATCTGGGGTAACGGTCGGCTTTTGCTTTACACATACCCAAACAGGTAAACGGGGAACAATAAATACGCGTGCCATGAAAAGAGGTTTTAAGCATGAATGAGATCAAGGGCCTAATTGCGCAGATTATGCAAAGCTGGGTAGGGGAGTGGCTGATTCCTTCCGGTGTTGCGCTGTTGTTTTTTGCACTGGTACGCCCGCTGCGCGCATTGGTGTTTTCCATCATCAAACGGTTGATGAAAAACCGGCAGGAGGAGTTTTTACGAATCCGCGCGGCGTTCTCACGGCCGAGCACGCTGCTTGTGCTGTGCATCGGCATATACCTTGCACTCTTTTTATCGCCTGGCGTACATCAAAACCCCGCGGTTTGGCCGGTGACGGTACGGGTGTTCCGCAGCCTGATTATTCTGTTTGCGGCATGGTTCGCCTGCATTTTGCAGGGCGTAAACGGTCCGCTGCTCAGCTCACTTGCGCGCCGCCCCGGCATGGATCAGGTGCTCATTCGGTTTGTTTCAAAGTTTCTGCGCGTACTTACCGTCGCGATTGCGGTGCTGATTGTTGTGCAGGAATGGGGATACAGCATCAGCGGCCTGCTCACGGGGCTTGGGTTGGGCGGGCTTGCCGTTGCGCTTGCCGCGCAGGACCTGCTGTCCAACCTGTTTTCGGGCGCGGTCATACTGCTCGATAAGCCGTTTGGCCTCGGCGATTGGATACAGTCCGACACCGTCGAGGGCATTGTGGAGGACATTAACTTTCGAAGTGTAAAAATTCGCACCTTTACGCAGGCGGTTGTAACGGTGCCAAACTCCACCCTTGCGGGCGCGCCGGTCACCAATTTCAGCCGCATGGGCAAGCGCCGGGTGCTGTTTAACCTTACGCTTGATTTTAACACCACCCGGCAGCAGATGAATACCTGCCGCGCGCGCATTATCGCTCTGCTGAATAAGCAGGAGGATATCGACCGGCAAACCATCGCCGCCGTGTTTGACAGCATCGGCGACAGCCGCCTGAATTTGATGGTGATGTACTTCACCAAAACAACCGCGTGGCTTGAGTATATCGAGGTGCGCGGCAGGCTTTATTATGAGATTTTAGATATTTTAGAAGCAGAGGGCATCACCCTCGCCCTGCCCGCCCAGACGGTGTATGTGAAAGGGGAACAAGGGTAACTACCGCATGTCATAAGCTTCATATTTGGTTGCCAAGCCCGTCCGCTTCATGGTACACTTTTATACAGAACAAACCTTAATATGAATACAGTTTCAGTCGCGCGGGTTTCCGTGCGGCTGATGGTGCCCATTAAGATTAAAGGAGCAGCCATGAACGGACAATCCCGCAGCAGCATTTCCATCGGAGCACATGTAAAAATTGTACTCAAGGCCGACCAGCGCACCGGCAGGCTTACCGAAGGCGTTGTGGCAAGGCTGCTGACCAAAAGCAGCTCGCATCCCCACGGCATCAAGGTAATGCTTGAGGATGGGCAGGTCGGCAGGGTACAGGAGATTATAAAACCGTGAGAAGCAGAAAAGGGCACGGCTGCGGGTTGAAACTCCCTCCGCCGCCGTACGATCATTCTTTACGAGGTGAGTATCTTGTATCAGCATATTAAAGATCTGCGGGAAGACCACGATTTAACACAACAGCAGCTGGCACAACTGCTTAACATCAGCCAAGCGACCTATTCCAGGTATGAAAGCGGCACGCTGGATATTCCCAGTACGTCATTGATTGCCTTGGCATTATTCTATAAAACCAGTGTGGATTTTCTTCTCAGCCTGACCAACAATAAAACACCTTATGAAAGGATATAAGCATCGTTGCGTGCTGCACACCATTGCCGCTTTCACACAAAAAAGAGCGTGGATTTGGAGATTACTCCTCGTCCGCGCTCTTTTCTGATTTTTGACGAAACACCTCGCCGTAACCTGCGGGAAGACAGGCAGTGCCAAGAATACCGTGCAAATTAGTCTGCGGTTTCCGTCCTCTTAACGTTTAACGGCAAGGAAGGTCTCATCACAAAGGGAGGGGCGATTACCCCTCCCTTTGCCGGTTTAGTCCTGCTTCTTTACAACGGGAATCCATACCTCATACGCCGTGTTTTCGGGGTTGGGGTCAAGGTAAACCTCCACATCGGGGCCGCTTGCGTACTCATAACCCGAGGTGGGCAGCCATTCGGTGACAATGCGCCGCTCAAGCTCCTGAATAGAAAGTCCGGTGCCCTGCCCGCTGAAAATAGCCCAGGTGAAGGCCCCTACTGTGTATTCCTCAAACTCTCCCGCCTCTGCTGTACTTGCAACCGCAATGTAATACCGCCACCGGTCGGCTTCGGTGTTGCAGACGCTGACGCCAAGCACCCCCATAGGCCGGCTGTTCATCAGCTGTGCGAGGCGGGCAATCGTACCGTCCTGTGCGGCTTTGCCCCACAGCTTTGGCACCGTTTCAAAATTCTGTTCAATCTCGGCTTGCAGCGGGGCGCTGATCCCCACAATACGAAAGGCTTCCTTTTTCTCAATCCTGTACTCCATCTGTACCGCTCCTTTGATTGTCATCTGAAAGCTGATGGGCGGAAAGGATCTGAGGGTTTTGCCTTGTTCCCTTGCCTGTGACGGCGCAAAGCCATGCACCGTTTGAAACGCACGGTTAAAGGCAGTGGGCGAGTCGTAGCCGTACCGCAGGGCGATGTCAACAATCCTGTGCTCACCGCTTTGCAGATCGGCAGCCGCGCGGCTCATCCTGCGGCGGCGGATATACTCGGACAGCGGCATACCCGCCATATAGCCGAACATCCGCTGAAAGTGGTAGGATGAGCAGTACGCTAGCCTGCCAAGCTGTTCATAGTCAATCTCACCCGTAAGGTTTTCCTCAATATACCCCATGGCGGCGTTCAGCCGTGTAATCCATTCCATCCGCATAAACCTCCTAAAGTATATGGTAGCGGTTTCTTCTCCGGTTGTCCTCTCGGTCGCTGCACCAAAAAGAGAGCGCGGATTTTATTGTTTGTTTTCAAGCGTCCAGCCGTGGTCGCCGTGGTAGATCATCCGGCGGGTCATACCGCCGTCGATGCAGATGTTCTCACCGGTAATAAAGCCCGCCTTGTCCGAGCACAGAAACAGCACCATCGCCGCAATATCCGCAGGGGTACCCACACGGCCTGCGGGATGCTGCATGGCATCGGCGCCGCTGTATCGCGTGCCGCTTGTCTCAATCCACCCCGGCGAGACAGCGTTTACCCGCACACGCCCCGCAAGGCTTACCGCCATCGCGTGGGTGAGCGCCGCAATCCCGCCCTTGGCGGCGGTGTAGCTTTCGGTTTGCGGCTGGCTCATACGGTCACGGCTGGAAGAGATATTCACAATCGCCGCGCCCGCGGTAAAGTACGGCAGAAACAACTTAGTAAGGAAGAACGGCGCGGTTACGCCAACGCGCAGCGCATGGTTAAACTGCTCAAAGCCGCAGCTCTCAATACCCGCCATAGCGGGCGGCGCGTTGTTGATAAGGTAATCGACACGCCCATACGCGGCAGTTACGCTGTCGGCAAAACGGCGCAGGGTATCCTCGTCGCCGACATCACCCACAAAATATGGGTTCTCATTGATGTCGATGACGCAGACCGCCGCGCCCTCCTTGGCAAATTCCTCGCAGATACATCTCCCGATGCCGCCCGCACCGCCTGTAACAACCGCCACCTTGCCTTTAAAACTCATATCGCGTCCTCCTTTGTTGCTGCCGGTGCCGCCAAAAAAGTGACCACCGAACGGTCCAGCCGTTTTGTCGAAACTATCAAGCGATGTTTGCCTTTCCGCCTTTTCCCGCCAACGAGCTGTTACTGCTCCTCCAAAAGATAATGCAGCATCCGCTCCGGATTCTCCAAAAAACGGCGGGTCAGCTGGTAATGCTCGGTCTGCCGGTAGTCCACCGAGCAGATGCCGTCCTCCGACAGCCGGTACACCTCAGCACCCGGGTAGGTCATCAGTATCGGCGAGTGCGTCGCGATGATGAACTGACAGTCTTGCTCTGTCAGCGCGTGGATATGGACCATCAGGCTCATCAGGCGGCTGGGAGAAAGGGCCGATTCCGGCTCGTCAAGCAGGTAGATCCCATTTCCGGCAAATCGGTTTTCCACCAGCGCAAGAAAACTCTCCCCGTGCGACTGCGCATGCAGTGACCGCTCCCCGTAGCTTGTACCAACCTTCCTTTTAAACTCGTCTTCGTACACCTCGTCAATGTAGCTGGCCGTGTTGTAAAAACTCTCCGCCCGCAAAAAGAATCCGTCCTTTGGGTAGGCGCTCTTTGAGAGGGTCAGATGTCTGAATAGCTCCGAGTGGGTCGCACTGGTGGAAAAGCTGAAGTTACGGGTTCCGCCTTCGGCGTTAAAGCCATAAGCCACCGCAATTGCCTCGAGCAGCGTCGATTTGCCCGTACCGTTTTCACCGACCAAAAAGGTGACCGCCTTAGAAAAGGGCAGCTCTCCCATCCGCGCGAGATGGCGTACCACCGGCAGCTTGTGAAGATAGGATTCCTCATCCACCGGCAAGCTCAACCGAACGCTGCTGATATAGTTGTGTTGCATCGGGCGGCTCCTTTCTTTTAAAACAGGCGCACTCCGCGGCTTCAAAAGCCGGCACTGTTTTGCGGTTTTCACACCTTTTCAGGTTGTTCAGGTGCAAGGGCCTCGGGGCTTTCGGTTTAATCCCTTGCCCTGAAAATACAATAAATTCAGTATACCAAATCATTTCGTCCATGGAAAGAATATGGGCGGCATCTATATTATGCTGTGCATTACGCCTTGCGCGGCGCAGCCATGGCTTATGTCGCAGCCTACCCACTAACACGGGCGTTAAGTGGGGATACCGCGCATCATCCGGCGGCTGTAATCTCCCGTTGCAGCTTCTTTGTCAGCTTTTCAAACACCAGGCGGTAGCTGTCGTCTATCATCATCTTGAGCTGCCCGTCCTGCAAATCGCCGCCCAAATTCACCGAGTTCCAGGTGCGCTTATCGCTGTAAAAACCCGGCATCACCTCGGGATGTGCGCTGCGCAAAAGCTCTGCCATCATGGGGTCGCATTTAAGGTTGATGAGGTCTTTGCCCGCATAGGCGGGGTCGTATTGTTCCGACGGGTGCATAAGTGCCGCGAACAGCTTGCCGCCCACCATATAGCGGTACCAGCCCCATTCTGCCTTAAAGTCCTTCGCCACACCGGGTTTTGCAAGCAGGTATTCGTCCAGCCATGGGTAGTTATTCATCTTTCTCTCTCCTTTAAAATAGTGTCATCTGCTCGCCGGCCTTCTTATCCTCAAACTCGCTTAGGTATGCAAACACCGCGTCGGGCGAGTGCAATACACCGTGTTCTTTGCACTGGGCACGGAAAATCTTCATCAGTGCCCCATGGGTTGGGCTGTTGCAGGAATATCTGTTGCCAAACGCATCAATATACCGCTCTTTCAACCCGGGGAAGTGCTCGTCGAGCTTATTGTAGAAATACTCCCTGTCCCCCTCGCGCAGGGTTACGCCCATGCCAAAGCAGATAATCCCCTTTACCTTTGCCGCAAAGCAGTAGTCTAAAATCCCCCGCAGGTTTTCCTCCGTATCATTGATAAAGGGCAGGATGGGGCAAAGCCACACCACCGTGGGGATTCCCTCATCCCGCAGGAGGTTCAGCACCTCCGCACGCCGTGCCGTGGTGCAGACGTTTGGCTCCAGAACACGGCAGAGGGCTTCATCCATCGTGGTTAGCGTCATCTGCACCACGCATTTGGTTTTTTCATTGATGCTCCCGAGCAAATCCAAATCCCGCAGAATCAGATCAGATTTTGTAATGACCGAAAAACCGAATTCGTACCGGTCAATGAGCGTAAGGCACCGGCGGGTAAGGCGTTCCTCCTTCTCCAGCGGCAGGTACGGGTCGCACATGGAACCGGTACTTATCATGCACCGTCTGCGCTTGCGGCGCAGGGCATCCTCTAAAAGCAGGGGCGCGTTGCGCTTAATTTCCACATCCTCAAACGCGTGGTCCATCTGGTAACAGGCGCTGCGCGAGTCGCAGTATATGCAGCCGTGGGTGCAGCCCCGGTAAAGGTTCATGCCGTTTTGAGCGGAGAGAATCCCCTTAACATCCTTGTAGTGCGTGGTGCTCACCCCTTCTGTTTGTCCAATCAGTACTGCAGCATCTTGAAACGATATTTAGTTTAGTATACCAAATCGTTTTGCCTATGGGAAGAATATGTGCGGTATTTTTTGTGCGGTGCGGCTTGTACCGCGACGCACAGCCTTTCAGGCGCCAAAAAGCGCGGATGAGGAGAACACTCCGCATCCGCGCTTTGTTCACTTTTGCTTTGGCGTTTTTCTCCCGCAATCGGGGCGATTCCTTGTACAGGCTTTGGCTCACCGCACTTAGCAGCGCCTTATTCCTCCGCTTCCGCCTCAGGCTCTTCCTGTACGGCGGGGCCTGTCTTGCTTCTGTCAATGATGTTAATAACCATGGTGTCCTCACCGATTAAAAGCTTGACGTTTTTGTTTTTGGCAATATCCAAATCCTCAACCTTCACGGTGGTTCCCGCGGGCATTCCGTCAAGATCAATGGTTACACTTTCAACCAAGTGCTTGGGCAGCGCCGTGTGGGGAATCTCCTCAATATGCTGCTGAATGATGTTTTGGTTCTTGTCTTTATTAATCAGCACCACCTGCGCCACGCTGTTAATCGCTTCATCCGAAACAAGGCTTTGAAACTCTAAATGCTCCACCTGTCCGCTGACCGGCTCGCGCGTAATCTCTTTAAACAGCACGTTGTGTTTCTTTCTGCCAACCGCAATCGAAAGGGTGTTTCCCTTTGATTTTTCGTTTAGAAAACGAATTGTATCGGCCAGTGGAATCTGGAGCAGTATCGACTCCTCTAAATTTACGCCGTAAATGCAGGCCGGAACAATGCCCGCCCTTCTTAATTGTTTCGCCTTGGCGTTCTGGTCCCGATATTCAGCCTTTAAGTTATACATCGTATTACCTCCTAAAAAAACATTGTGATTCATCAGGGCAGAAAACCCGCTTGGTTTTCTATCCTTTTCTGGGGCCCGTATACTAAGCATAACATATTTTTAAGGTAAATCAAAATTTTTGCATCCGGTTAAACACGCATCCCTTACCGCCTGGATGATACTACGCGCGAAACTTCTGCGCTTTGCCCGCTTGTGCTCGAAAAAACAGCCCCGCAGCACTCTCTCAAAATCAGGAAGGTCCGGACCGCAAACAAAGGGCCGCGCATACCGCGCGGCCCGCCTCTCTTGCTTTTGTTACAAGGCTTTGCAGCCTTCTTCGCCTGTACCTACCTTGATTACGTTTTCAATGTCATAGATGAAGATCTTTCCGCCGCCAATATTACCCGTGTACAGCACCTTCTTTCCTGCGTCAACCAACACCTCTGCCGGAACCGTGCATATCACAAGATCGGCCTGTACCTTGGGCAAAAGCCTTGTGCGTAAAGAAGTGCACAGAACACAAACGGTATAATGGTGCCATTTGTGCCCTGTAATACTTGTCACCGGCACCGTCCGTACGCTTGTCACGATGCTTTGCGCGGTGCTTACCGTCATATCCCTTTTCTTTATATGCAGATATGTTGATGACTCTTGCTTTAACCATAGCAATCATAAGGAAGATAAAACACCGTGTATTGTAGTTATAATTTTCTTTCCTTTGTCTTTGTTAAGACCGGGATTATTATTCGTCCCACAATAAAACATGAAAGACCTCTCATTGATGAGAGATCTTTTCTTCTGCCTCATATTGGTACGGGGTCCGTCTTTTAAGCATCCTCTTCGGTCTTTTCCGCAATCTCCCTTTTCAGCCATCTGTCAACCCTGCTTCTTTCCAGGAGCTTATTTATCGCTATCGCAAAAACAACACCGATCGCGGTATCAAACATTCTGCCGAACGCATATGTAATATAGTTTTCCGGCGCATGAAATAAGATAATACAAAGCACCACTCCGCCGGGCTGTACCGCACCCGGCCACTTAAACGTAACCGACAACCAGACCAAAAGAATAATTCCAAAAAAGATTAATGCAACCTTCAAATAGTAATTCCCCTTCGGAAAAATCCAATGTTCTGCCCAGAATATCGCTATCCCCAAAAATCCGCCGATAATTGTTCCAATAAGCCTGTTTCCGCCGCTCTTTTTTGAATCCTCAATACCGTTGCCCATACCAAATATAACGCCAATACAGGCAAACGTGGGATCTCCCCCAAAGGGAAGGTAGATAAGAGCTAGAATTGCCGTCGCTAAAGCGGTTTTCAAACTTCTTTGACCAAGGCCCGGTATCATTGCATGAATTGGTTTGTGCCTGCGCATATATCAAAATCCCTCTGCTCATTCCATTTTTACACTTCATTTTGGCTGCCTATCTATGATACAAACTATAAATACCTCCTACTATAGTTTATCATACAAAATTAAAAAAGCTATAACATTGTTACGTTTGCCGCTATCTATCCTGTTCTGTATCGTTTTGCTTGATTATCCTCCACCCGCTTATCCCTTGTTTTACTATAGTCGTGTTATTAAGCGGTAACAACGCGGTTGTAATCAAGATTGCAGCTTCTTATTCTATTGTGGCGGATGTATCGGCGTTGCGGCTAAAAAGAGTAACATGCGGCAATGAACGCTACAGCCTGATGCTTAATGTGCCGGAGCATAAAGCAGCGCTGTGCAGAAAATCGGATGAAAGATAATTTCAAGAAGCCTATTGACTCTCACATTATGGTATACTTTATACTGTAATTGAGCTCAAGAAACACATATATGTGAGGAAATAAAGATGCTGAAAATAGGTGATTTCTCAAAACTATCAAGGATCAGTATTCGGATGCTGCGGCATTACGATGAAATCGGTCTGCTGGTTCCAAAGACCACCGATAACTTTACCTCCTACCGCTACTATGCGGAGGATCAGCTGCCGGCAGCCGCACGAATCACAGCGCTGCGCGATATGGGCTTTTGCCTTTCCACCATCGTGGAAATCCTGAAAAGCTATGATAATCCGCAGGCGTTGGCTGAATATCTGGCGGTAAAGCAGGCAGAGGTGCAGGCCGAAGCAGAGGAAACCAAACGCCGTTTACTTCTCCTTGACACAGCCATAAAACGGCTGAGAAAGGACGAAACCGCTATGAACTACAATGTGACTGTAAAAACTTTTCCCGAGCGCTATGTCGCCAGTGTACGCAAGGTCATTCCCGCCTACGATCAGGAGGGGATGCTTTGGGGCACGATGATGGCCGAAACCGCTCCCCTGGGGATGCAGCCTGCCGACAACTGCAACAGCCTTGCCATGTTCCACGACGAGGGCTATAAGGAGAGCGACGTGGACGTGGAAGTGCAGATGACTGTTAAGGGCAGCTATAAAAACACAGAAAACGTGGTGTTTAAGACCGAACCTGCAATGGAGATTGCATCAGCAACCTACAAGGGCGGTTATGAGCAGCTCACTGCCGTAAACCAGGCGGTAGCAAGCTGGGTGCAGGATAACGGCTACGAATTTGACGGCATGATGTTCTGTATCTATCATGTCAGCCCTCACGAAACGCGCAACCCCGATGAATATGTTACCGAGGTCTGCTACTCTGTGAAAAAGAAATAAGTCGCTTTCAAATTAAAAATACCGTCTGTTCTGAAAAGCAGGCGGTATTTTTTATGCCCTTTTTTGATGATGGGGGATGAGAAAACAGACACGAAAACCTGTCGTTTCGGGTTTGAGGGCGGGCTGACCGGCACAAAACACGGCAAAACCTTCCGCCAGTGGGAAGGTTCTGTCGTGTTTCTTGTAGCAATCGTGGCCGGGCAATCGATTTTATTTACTTCCGCACTGGCCTGATATACTTAAAAAACCGCTCCGGATTATGATAAAAGTAAATTATTCTGCCGGGGGAAGTATCAAAGCAGTAACCGGTGTCTGCAAAATCAAACGTTGCCATTGCCTTTTCAATCTTTTCCTCTACACTACGATTTTCCTGCTCATAATTAAACGGTCCATGCTCAAAAACAATATACTCGGCTTCGGGAATATCTATCATAAGCATTTGCGGCGGTACTTCGCCCTGATAGTCAAAAGGAAGACGTACACCATAACACTCTGTACGCGGAATACCCCAATCGCAGAGCCTGCCCTCCGGATTATTGATGTATGCCATAATCTGACCGCTGCCGCTGTTAATATCACTCCCGCCATCGTCATCCAATTTGCCCTTGATACTATCGAGCAAGCCGCAGATGGTTTCGCAGTCCTGTCCCGGAATCAGGCTTTGCTTTTCCCAAAAATCCCAATACCCGTTACTCTCATAGTTTTGAATGTGCAAAAATTTATGTGCGGGAATGGTTACGAAATAAATTTTAATATCCTCTGCAGACTTCATCATCCCAATCTCTCCTAATCCTAAAAAGTAGCGGTCGAAAGGGTTTATTTTTGTACGAAGAACGACAGGCCTAGGCCTTTTCCGGTACTCACTTGGCGTTACGCCATATGTACCTTTAAAAGCTCGGGTAAAAGCCTCATGCGATGAAAAGCCGTAATTAAAAGCAATATCCAAAAGGCTTTTTTCACTATCCCGAACCTCTTTTAGTGCAAAGGCTAATTTTCTGTACCGCAGGTATTCCCTAAATTGCATCCCCGATATTTCTTTGAATTTTCTCGTTGTATAAAACTCGGAATAACCCAGCCTGCGAGAAAGAAACCGTAGTGTCAAGGCTTCATCATTATAATTTTTAATACATTTGTCAATTTCATCAACAATTAATTGAATCAGCTTCTGCCACTCGTACATTTGTTTATTTACCCCTTTTCAACCGCCCTGTATTTAGTATAAAGAAACAGAGAGATGACTGCTTGATTTTACTTGCTGTAATTTCGCTTTTCTTTTTTAAGTTCTGCACCTTTGCGTCCGGCCTGCAATATAAGGTTTATAATACCTCCATTAAAGGAGCTTTTCATAAACCGCCGGGACCATCCGACTCATTAATAGCCCCCTCCGGCAAGCGGGTGCGAGCAATATCAATTTCGGATATCATACAAGTTTTAGCGCGTGATTCAAACTATCATTTCACCGAGGCTGTGCTCTTTCGGCGGTATTATTTTTAATCCTGTGGTATGCTTTTGCCGCAAATACAATAATCAAGTAGATAATAGCTCCATTGAGTAAGAATCCCAAAGGATTTAGGCGCATTGATATAAGTGGGTTTATTCCAATTACACTATCATAGACAGATAAAAACGGTATTGGAAAACCAACTTTATATTCAAAATTATCTATTACTTTGAACGGCAAAACATAGGATAAAAGAACCTCTGTCCAAAAGGCTATGTTAACTATTCGCCAATTAATCTTTTTCATTTTAAAACTCCCTAAAACACAAATAATCTTTACTTTATTTTAGCATGAATAAAACAAAACGTCACATATGAGTTCAAATCCCCATATGCGACGTTTTCATGTTCTATTAATACAAAATAACTGCAGCTTCGGGCACGGGTATAAAAAACCAAACGATTTCTAACGCTTGAATGGTTCAATCGGCGTGCAAGCTCATCCTGCCCTCGTCTTGACTATCTTTTCATACAGCCCTCGCCGCCCATTAAAGCAACCATTTCCTCTATACGTTCCAACGGAAAAGGCGGCTCACACAGGGGCTTCATGGCAATACTCATAAGCTTCATCGGGTTATCATCCGCCGCAACACGGTTAGAAGAAAAAACACCGCATAGACGACACCGGTGAATAACCGCCCATTCGCCGCCCTTGCGCACCCAGACAGCAACAGGCTCCATAATTCCACCGCAGTCGGCTTTACGGTCTCCCGGCTCAATGTCAATGTGCAGGCTAGAAAGACAGTTCGGGCAGTGATTGCGATGATTGCTCCCAGCCCCTACAGGAAAGACCTGCCTTGCGCAGACTTTACAGACAAAAATATCGTTGCAGGCATGTGTTTTGAAATAGCCTTTTTCATATTGCTTGCGTTTGTTTTGACGATTCATAAATAATATCCTCCAAAAAGCGAATTGTTTTCGTTTTGGGAGGAATGCGGGGTTATCTGTCGCAAACCTCCCGGCTTGCAACAATCTCCATATAATTCATCTTTTTCAAAAAGCCTTTTTCCTTTCAGCATTTCTTATGTCGGTAATATCATTACCGTTTAATAATTATATCACAGAAAAACCTGGTAGAAAAGATAAACCTTTTGATCGGATTTTCAGCATAGTATAACATAAAAAAATCAGACTAAAACAGATACTACTTATACTATCTCTCAAATACCCCCAGGCCTTTGGTCAGCAGCTTTCATTCACTTCGTTTTTCTTAATTCAGCGGCTGCCCAACGTATATCATATTGCCAAGATTGATGATGTTGCTAAACATATTCGCATACATCAATAATATTTGTTTGGCCTCCCCTGTCTTTAACGGAATTATATAGAATATCGGGTAAATCATATCTATTCATATATACACCTGCTTATATATTATATAATTCATATTATACTCTATTAAACAATAAGAAGCCACAATCCTCCATTTTCTCAAATGGAGGATTGTGGCTTCTAGCTTGGCGGAGAGGGTGGGATTCGAACCCACGTGCGATTGCTCGCAAACGCATTTCGAGTGCGCCCCGTTATGACCACTTCGATACCTCTCCGTATATCTGCTGCGCGTTTGGCGGTTGTTGGCGGTTGCCTGAACGCTTTGATATTATACCAAAAAGGGCATGTAAAGTCAATGCCCGCCGCACGGCAGTTTCTGCTTTTTCGGTGCGGGGGACTTTTGCTTCTTTCCCTGCGCACGGATTGCCCCGAACGGGAGTTATATCACCATTATCCATGCAAAACATCCCCCCGCCGGTACCGGCGGGGGGATGTGAGTGTGTGAATTGCGATTTTTTAGTTAGCGGGGGTTCTTAATCGCAGCCTGAGCCGCCGCAAGGCGGGCAATCGGCACACGGAAGGGCGAGCAAGAAACATAGGTCAGCCCCACATCATGGCAGAAGGTGATGGTGGAGGGGTCTCCGCCGTGCTCACCGCAGATGCCAAGCTTAATGCCGGGACGTGCCTGCTTGCCAAGGTCTACCGCCATCTTTACAAGCTTGCCAACGCCTGTCTGGTCAAGCTTTGCAAAGGGATCGTTCTCGTAGATCTTCTTATCATAATACGCATCCAGGAATCCGCCTGCGTCGTCACGGCTGAAACCGAAGGTCATCTGGGTAAGATCGTTGGTACCGAAGCTGAAGAAGTCGGCTTCCTTTGCAATCTCATCCGCAGTCAGACATGCGCGGGGAATCTCAATCATTGTACCAACAAGGTAGTCAAGCTTCACGCCGCTCTTTGCAATAACCTCGTCGGCGGTTGTGGTAACAACGTTTTTAACGTACTGCAGCTCCTTGATTTCGCCAACCAGCGGAATCATAATCTCAGGAACGATTGTCCAGTCGGGATGGTTCTTCTTAACGCTGATGGCAGCCTCAATAACCGCCGTGGTCTGCATTTCGGCAATCTCGGGGTAAGATACCGCCAGACGGCAGCCGCGGTGACCCATCATGGGGTTGAACTCATGCAGCGAGGTAACAACATCCTTAATCTGCTGGACGGTTTTGCCCATCTCTTTTGCAAGCGCGGCAATATCATCCGCATTGGTGGGCAGGAACTCATGCAGCGGGGGATCGAGGAAACGAATGGTAACAGGGTTTCCGCCCAGTGCCTCGTACAGTGCGGCAAAGTCGCCTCTTTGCATCGGCAGAAGCTTTGCAAGCGCGCTGCGGCGCTGCTCCTCGGTCTCAGAAACAATCATCTCGCGCATTGCGGCAATACGCTCACCCTCAAAGAACATGTGCTCGGTACGGCACAGGCCAATGCCTTCTGCACCGAATTCAGCAGCCTTCTTTGCATCGGTGGGGGTATCGGCGTTGGTACGAATCTTAAGCTGGCGATATTCGTCCGCCCAAGCCATCAGGCGGCCAAAGTAGCCCGAAATCGTAGCCTCAACGGTGGCAATCGCTTCGCCGTATATCTTACCGGTAGAGCCATCCAGCGAGATGTAGTCGCCCTCTTTGATGGTCTTGCCGCCAAGGGTAAACAGTTTGTTTGCCTCGTCCATCTTAATCTCGCCGCAGCCCGATACACAGCAGATACCCATACCGCGCGCAACAACAGCCGCATGCGAGGTCATACCGCCGCGAACGGTGAGAATGCCCTTAGAGTAGTGCATACCCTCAATGTCCTCAGGCGAGGTCTCAAGACGGCAGAGAATTACATTTTCGCCGCGCTGTGCCCATGCGGTAGCATCTTCAGCGGTAAATACCGCACGTCCGCAGGCAGCACCGGGGGAAGCGGGCAGTGCCGAGCCAATCACAGCGGCCTTCTTGAGTGCAGCCTCATCAAACTGCGGATGCAGCAAGGCATCAAGCTGTCTGGGGTCAACCATCATAACGGCTTCCTTGCTCGTAATCATGCCCTCATCAACAAGGTCACAAGCGATCTTCAGCGCCGCCGCAGCAGTTCTCTTGCCGTTACGGGTCTGAAGCATATACAGCTTTTTGTCCTCAATGGTAAACTCCATGTCCTGCATATCGCGGTAGTGGTTTTCAAGAATACCGCAGTACTTCACAAACTCGTTGTATGCGTCGGGCATTACATTTGCAAGCTGATCGATGTTCTCGGGGGTACGAACGCCTGCAACAACGTCCTCACCCTGTGCGTTCATCAAAAACTCACCATACAGCTTGTTTTCACCGGTTGAGGGGTTACGGGTAAACGCAACGCCGGTACCGGAGGTCTCGCCCATGTTGCCGAACACCATTGCCTGAATGTTAACGGCAGTACCCCAAGAGGAGGGGATGTCGTTCATGCGGCGGTAGTAGATTGCGCGGGGGTTATCCCACGAACGGAACACAGCCTTAACGGCACCCATCAGCTGCTCTACCGGGTCGGCAGGGAAGTCAAAGCCCTTTGCACGCTTAAACTCCGCCTTAAACTGTGATACCAACTCCTTCAAGTCGTCGGTAGTCATCTCGGTATCAAGGGTAATACCCTTCTTCTCTTTGAGCTCGTCAATAAGCTCCTCAAAATACTTCTTGCCAACCTCCATTACAACATCCGAATACATCTGGATGAAGCGGCGGTAAGAGTCGTATGCAAAACGGGGGTTGTTTGTCAGCTTTGCAAAGCCTTCAACCACCTCGTCGTTCATACCAAGGTTGAGGATGGTGTCCATCATGCCGGGCATGGAAGCACGCGAGCCCGAACGAACAGAAACCAACAGGGGGTTTGTAGGGTCGCCAAACTTTTTGCCTGCAATCTTCTCAAGCGCGGTAATATTCTTAAGAATCTCCGCCTTGATGTCGTCGTTAATCTTCTCGCCGTCGGCGTAGTACTGGGTGCAAGCCTCGGTGGTTACCGTAAAGCCCTGCGGAACGGGCAGGCCGAGATTGGTCATTTCTGCAAGGTTCGCGCCTTTGCCGCCCAGCAGCTCACGCATCTTGCCGTTGCCCTCTGAAAAGAGATACACAAACTTTTTGCTCACTATGGTTCTACCTCCCAAATAATAATGCGGTATATGACAATGCTCACTCATTAACACAAAAACAGCACGACTGGTGCTTCACTGTTTTTGTATTACGAAAGCGTAAGCGCAGATGAACCCCCCGTTGTAAAAACGCACAAAAATTTAACGGGCCGCAGAAAAGCAATGCTCGCAGCCCTGATACTCCATCAATTTTTCTGCGAAAACTTGTCCGGAAAAGGATATGGTATTATTGTTATTTTGGCACACAAATAACACTTGATGCAAAGGCATCAACTTATTATATCAGATAGGCTGGTTTATTTCCATATTAATTTTTTAAATATTGCTTAAATGGGCAGTATAGGCGAATTGTGGGCATGGTTTGGTGCAAATGTTGTAGAGTGTTGCTACCCCTACGCGCGGATAAAGCCGCCGCACTATACGGCGGCAGCTTTATCAATGAAGAATATGTCAGGTAAAAACAGGAACGCCGTAACGTCTGCTTGTGTTTTCTCACATGGCTCACCCGCAAGGCCTACGCGTAAAACAGCAGATCACCATACGTCGGGAACGGCCAGTGCTTCTTTGCCGTAAGGCTTTCCAGCTCATCCGCCGCGATGCGCAGCTCGCACATTACGGGAATTACCTCGTCCTTACAAAACCTCGAATGCTCAAACACGGTTTCCTGGTTCTCTTTCATCGCAAGCAATACGGCATCGAGCAATTCAATCTTGCTGTAAAGCCGCGCGGTAAGCTCTGAGAGTCTGGTTACAAGCTTTTCCTCCGTCTCGCAGCTGATTGCGGCGCTCAGCCCCTTTTTCGCAACGGCGGCAGTACTGATTTCACCCATATAGCCGATTACCGCGGGCAGAATATGCTCCTTGGCAATCTCAAGCATGGTCAGCGCCTCAATATTGATGGTTTTGCAGTATCCCTCCAGCACGATCCCGCAGCGGGAATGGATCTCCGCTTCGGAGAATACGCCATGCAGGGTAAACAGGTCGATGCTCTTTTGGGTAATGAAGTAGGGCAGGGCGTCGGGTGTGGTTTTCAGGTTCAGCAGCCCCCGCCTTTCGGCTTCTTCCACCCATTCCTGTGAATAGTTGTTGCCGTTGAAGATGATGCGCCTGTGCTCTTGCAGCGACTCCTTAATCAGCGTGTTCAGCGCGCCGTTAAAATCGTCCGCCTTCTCCAGTGTATCGGCAAACTGTCTCAGCGCCTCCGCAACCACCGTATTCAGCACGATGTTCGGCCCCGCAATGGAAAGGGAGGAGCCAAGGGAACGAAACTCAAACTTATTGCCGGTAAACGCAAAGGGTGAAGTTCGGTTGCGGTCGGTATTGTCCTTCGGGATAGCGGGCAGAACGCTTACGCCAATGCGCATCTGCTCCTGTTCCTTCTGGTCATACGCGGTGCCGTCTACAATCGCATCTAAAATCGCGCCAAGCTCGGTGCCCACAAACGCGGACATGATGGCGGGCGGTGCCTCGTTTGCGCCCAGTCTGTGATCGTTGCCGGCGGTTGCAACCGAAAGGCGCAAAAGCTCCTGATATTCGTCAACACCCTTAAGCACCGCGGTAAGAAACAGTAAAAACTGTGCGTTATCCTTCGGTGACAGGCCCGGCTCCAGCAGGTTGATGCCGGTGTTTGTACACAGCGACCAGTTGTTGTGCTTGCCGCTTCCGTTGACCCCCGCAAACGGCTTTTCGTGCAGCAGGCATACCAGCCCGTGCCGCAGCGCAACACGCTTCATCATCTCCATGGTCAGCTGATTGTGGTCGGTGGCAATGTTGGTGTTGGTGTACACCGGTGCGAGCTCATGCTGTGCCGGCGCCGCCTCGTTATGCTCGGTTTTCGCAAGCACACCCAGCTTCCACAGCTCCTCGTCAAGCTCGGTCATAAACGCCTGCACCCGCGGGCGGATGGCGCCGAAATAGTGGTCATCCATCTCCTGCCCTTTGGGGGGCTTTGCGCCAAACAGCGTTCTGCCGCAATAGATTAAATCCTTGCGCTTTTCGTACATCTGCTCATCAATAAGAAAATACTCCTGCTCGGGGCCGACGGTCGTGCTTACATGCTTTACATCGGTTCTTCCAAACAGCTTAAGTACACGCAGGCTCTGCTTGTTAATGGCCTCCATCGAGCGCAGCAGCGGGGTCTTTTTATCCAGTGCATGACCGCCGTATGAACAAAACGCGGTGGGAATGCACAGGGTTCTATCCTTAATAAACGCGTAGGAGGTGGGGTCCCATGCGGTATAACCGCGGGCCTCAAAGGTTGCGCGCAGTCCGCCTGAGGGAAAGCTCGAAGCGTCCGGCTCACCTTTAATCAGCTCCTTGCCCGAAAACTCCATAATTACCTTATCTTCACCGATAGGGGAGATAAAGCTGTCGTGCTTTTCGGCGGTAATGCCGGTCATGGGCTGAAACCAATGGGTATAATGGGTAACGCCCTTGTCAAGCGCCCAATCCTTCATTGCGGTTGCCACGACGTTTGCCACACACAAATCGAGCGGCAGATCCTCCTCAATTGCGGTACGCAGCTCTTTGTAGGTATCCTTTGGTAAGCGTTCCCGCATTACCTTGTCGCTAAACACCATACAGCCAAACAGTTCCGGAACCTTGCTCATACGCATTACCTCACAGTTCAAAAGAGTATCATTTTCATAAACCGGTGCCCCTGTCAAATAACAAAAAGGCACTGCGGGGTTTACCCACAGCGCCTTCGCTGCTTGATAAAAACAGTATATCCCTGCATTTTTTCTTTGTCAACTATTTTTTTTGCAGTTTATGTATTTTTACTAATATCATGTTTTTTCAACTCCGCCTTATCGGTAAAGGTGTAACACTGTTCTGCATTAAAAACATGTACCATGTTTTTAATCGGTAAGCACTGCTTACCGCTGCGGCAGCCGCCGCAGGCAGAACAGCATGAATCAGCTTTATATAAGGGGAAAAAGGTGTGTATTATTTTATCTGCGGCAGCTCGGTTACCACGCTTGCGCCGGTATCCTCAAACAGGGCGACCGTCACTTCAAAGGTTTGGTCGGCGCCGCTGCTCGGCCGGCGAAACAGAGAAATTGTAACGGTATCGCCGGGCTTGTGCCTTTCCAGGATTTCATAGATGTTGTTAATGGTGTTGATTTTTACACCATCTATCTTGGTGATGATATCATTTGCAAGTACACCCTTGGCAGCGATATCGCTGCCGCGCTCAACCCCTGCAATCACCACACCGGTAGGGATGGAATAAAGCTGCGCCTCCATCTCGCCGACCGAACCGCTGATGGTAACGCCAAGCTTTGCACGGCCGGTAACACGGCCGTTTTTCGTCAGATCCTCGATAATGGGAACCGCGGTACTACTGGGGATGGCAAAGCCGATACCCTCGTAATCGGTCGCGGCAATCTTTGAGGAATTGATACCGATAACCTGTCCGTACTCGTTGACCAGCGCACCGCCCGAGTTGCCGGGGTTTATGGCGGCGTCGGTCTGAATGCATTCCATGGTATAGCCGCCCGAGCTTGTAATCTGACGGTTTACCGCCGAAATAATGCCCTGCGTGATACTGCCGGCAAACTCAAGGCCGCCGGGGTTGCCGATGGCAATTGCCTTATCGCCCTCTGCCATCTGGTCGGAGTTTCCAAACTCTGCGGCGGGAAGACCGGTTGCATCAATCTTAATTACGGCAAGATCGGTACGGGAATCGGTGCCGATAACCTGCGCTTCATATTCTTCGTCATTGGGCAGCACAACCTTAATACCCTGCGCGCCGCTGATAACGTGCGCATTGGTAACAATGTAGCCGTCCCCGCTGATAATAATGCCCGAGCCTTCGCCGGCAGGCACCCATGTAGCGTTGAGCTGATAGGTAACCACACCAACCACACTCGGAGAGATCTTGGTGTAAATCTGCTTGGTGGTAAGCGCACCGGTTACCGATACAATATCCTCATCCTGCGGTACATCCGAGATACTGATGCTCTGTCCCTCGCCTATGGGGGTGTTTTGATTCTCAGCCGCAGAAGAGGACCCTTCGCCGATCAGTCCGCCGGCAGATGGCGGCTGAATGCCGCCCGCAAGGCTGACGATACCGTATCCCGCAAACGCCAGAATAGAAAGCGAGAGCATTACACCGATAATACTCATAAACACCTTCACACCGGCGGGTGATTTACGGCGTTTGGGTGCTGCCGCAGCGCCCTGATCGTAATCATTGAAGTTCCATTTATACTCAGACGAGACGTTTTTCTGCGGCGGCTGGTACACAGGCTTTTGATAGCCGTATGGCTGCTGCGGGGCAGGGGGTGGGGTCCACTGATTTGCACCCTGCTGCTGGCTGCTCCATCCGCCCTGGTAGCCCTGCGAAAAACCTTTGTTTTCGTTTGTGTTATTGTTGTTATCATAATCATTCATGGAAGCGCCCTCCCGTTTGTCTTTGATCTGTATTTATTTCAGAACAATCTACACCGACTGTTTGATTATAGTATATTCGTAAGATATGAATAGGAAATAAACGCATTTTTAAGGATTGATGCAAATTAAATAAGAAAACTGTTAAAAACTATGGCCTTAATTAAAGCGTGCGGCATTTTAAACTGCTTTATACTGAACAAGCTTCGGAATAAATACCGTTTCAGCTGCACACAGTTTTGTACAGGCCTGCCGCGGTTATCGCCGGTATCTCACTGAACCGGTATTTCCGGAAGGAAACTTAAGCCCAAGTGCAAGGTTTTGCAAAACTTCAAAAACACCGTATCCTTCGTTTCTTTCCGGTCTTCGCTTCATTGAGTGAATATGTGCGGGTCAACACGCCGCCTGCCGCACTGAAAACAGGGCCTTGTTTTTAAAATAATCAACGATATAGTGTTGCTTTGGTTTCGCGCGATTATTCCGCGTTTTCACCGAATGGCGCAGACTCGTCTTTTTCCTCCCGCTGCTTCTTCTTACCCCTTATGGCAGCCGGACGCACGGCGGGTGCCGTGGGCACCGAAAACACAAACTCACAAAACTGTCCCGGCTCGCTGTTTACGAGGATATCGCCGCTGTGCAGGTTTATGATGGTTTTTACAATGTAAAGCCCCAGCCCAACGCCCTGTTTATCAAGCCCGCGTGATTTATCGGTTTTATAAAAACGGTCAAAGATGCTTGCAACCTCTTCACGGGCAATCCCTTCGCCCGAATTTCGGATGCTGACATAGGTTGTGCCCGCCTCTTCCTTGTAGCCAACTTCAATATAACCGCCCTCATTTACAAACTTAACGGCGTTGTCAATGAGGTTGTATGCCACCTGATGAATCATATCAGCATCGGCATATACCATAATCTTTCCGGCATCCAGGCCGCGTATATCCAGCCTTTTTTCCTCGATACGGCGTTCCAGCGCAAAGATTGTGCGGCACACCGTTTCGCCAATATCAAACTCGGCGGGATGAATCTCCATCTCGCCCGCCTCAATGCGGGAAAGATCAAGCATTGAACGCACAAGGCGGGATAATCTGCGTGTTTCATCCGCCACAATGCGCAGATACATCTCGCGTTTTTCTTCGGGGATAGTGCCGTCGAGTATGCCTTCAACAAATCCGGCAATGGTGGTCATTGGGGTTTTCAGCTCATGCGACACGTTTGCAATAAAGCTGCGTCGCATCTTTTCGGTTGTCGCAAGCGAGGATGCCATGTTGTTAAACGCTACGGACAGCTGCCCCATCTCGTCGTTGTCGCGCACCGGTACGCGGCGGGTAAAATCGCCCTTTCCAAAGCTTTTCGCCGCAAACGCCATATCGCGCAGCGGGCGTGTCATGCGGCGGGTTACAATATAAATTACAACAAACGAAACCATCAGCACCATCATGGCGCTGAAGCTGAACATCCTCAGCATCTCAATTAAAAAGACCCGCAGCGCCACCGCCGAGGAGGATACAAACACATACCCAATCTGCCCCGCACTCTCAATGGTTACAGGCATACCGACGGTATAGTAGTCGGTTTTATATAATCCGCCCAATCTGCCAAGCTCGGAATAGACGCCGGTCATGGCACGCACAAGGATGGATTCGGGTACCTTTGTGCCTTCCTTTACATCCTCCGTTTCGTGGGTGGTTACCAGTGTGGTGCCGGTATTATCCGTCAAAAACACGGTTGCATCCACCGCACCGCCAAGAATCCTAAAGTTTGAAAGCAGTACGGTTCGGCTTAAGCTGCCATCGCCGCGCAGTACATATTCTGCGGCGGTTACCGAGGCCGCTGTCCGCGCGTTGCGCAAAAGCAGGCGTTCCCGTTCATACTTAAAATACTGCGACGCAAAGAATAACAGCACAGCGCCAAGAATTGCCATGCTGCCGAGGATAATCGCAGTAAACAGCGAAAAATACTTTGTGAACATGCTCTTTTGCATAAATACTCCGTCTTTTCTAATATATAGCCATCCTTGCACAACACGGAAAACCGCAGATTTTCCCAATGCGAAACTTGTTTCGCTATGTTTCGCCTTCGGGCGACTTCCTTTTGTTGAATGCGTAGGGGCGCGCATTGCGCGTCCGAATTTGACCTCATTGCCCATCGTAGGGGGCGGCATCCTTGACGCCCCGCGTAAAGTCTTCTCCTGTTAGGAGAAGCCATCCGCGGAAAACCGCAGGTTTTCCAATGCGAAAACGAAGATTCGCTATATGCCAGCCGTAGGCTGGCTATGTGCCGAGATGAGGTCAAACTATTTCACGGAAAACCGCAGGTTTTCCCAATGCGAAACTCGTTTCGCTATGTTTCGCCTTCGGGCGACTTCCTTTTGTTGTTCGACAAAAGGAAGGAAAAACGAATCAGGGGTGCCCCCTGAACCCCGCGCGGACAATCAGGCGACAGCCTTACACCCTAGTCCGCTATCCTCGGCATGGAGCAAAAAGCTCCCTGAGCCCCGGTCGCGATTTCGCTCCCGAGAGAGGAAAACCGCAGGTTTTCCCAATGCGAAACTTGTTTCGCTATATGCCAACCGAAGGCTGGCTATGCGTTGCGTTTTGTTCCCTCGGCTGTTCTTTTGTTGCTTAGCGGTTTCGTCACCCGATTGCCGCGTACCGTACACGGAAACTCTCTGCACGATTCTAATTTCACCTACATAACCGCACGCGGTGCAAAATTTTGCTAGTGCAAGAGTTAATACACTTACGCACGCCGATTCCCGCCCTGTGTATCAAGAAACACCCTGTTACAACCAGATACTAACACCACTGTTAAAAGAACGGAAAGGGT
>JAEZTV010000021.1 GCA_023421245.1 Bacillota bacterium
GGGAAGGCATTGTTTCGTCAAAGCGCCCCGCATGGCTTCTCCTTGAGGAGAAGCTGTCGAGTGAAACGAGACTGATGAGGTGATTCCTACCGCCCCTGTCTTGACCTCATTCGTCACATAGCCAAGCATTTCGAAACTCTTCGGTTCTCCGAGAAACGGTTTAATCTCATTCGCATCCGTCCTACTATACGTAGGGGCGCGCATTGCGCGTCCGCATTTTTGCTCCGCACCGAGGAAAGCTGTTTAGGGCACATAGCCAACCTTCGATTCGCATTGAGAAAACCTACAGTTTTCCTCTCTCGGGAGCTTTTCGTTCCAGCACAAACAACTAGACAACCCGATCGAACATCTGTATAATGACATTATAGCCACCAACAAAGGAGGATGCGCCATGAACGAACAAGCCCTGCTGAAAGCCATAGATACCCTGCTGGACGCAAAGCTCGAACCCATTAAAGAAGATATGGAAAACATCAAAGAAGATATAACGAACATCAAAGAAGATGTAGAGAACATCAAAGAAGATGTAGAGAATATCAAAGAAGATGTAGAGAACATCAAAGAAGATATAGAAATCATCAAAGAAGAGGCTGCCATTACTCGAAGCGGCGTGAATACCCTGCTCGACTGGGCAGAACAAGCGCAAATCGAAGTTAAGATACCGCTCTACAAAAAAGCTGAATAAATCTTACAAGCCGACCAGTAACCGCTGGGCGGTTTTTCCTTGCCGCCCAGAAGAACCATGCTTGCCGAGGATGGTAAATTAGTAGGGAAGAAGTGATTCCCTCTACATTGAAACGCCACAAGCCGTTTCCCTGCAAAAAACACTCCACCCACCCTGCAAAACGATACCAATCCACAACTAAAAATATCATCCGATACAGCTTTCGTTATTTTTGTTTAAATAATGAATAAATATCGTATAAATTGTTGCGAAAATACGGGTAACACGGTATAATCATAAAGGTTTAACACGAAAAAACAACAGGAGGGATACTGTTTGGCACAACAAAAAATCATAGCAGGGTATCTGCCGGATGAACGTCCGCCCCTGCCAAAGCTTGTGCTGTTTGCACTGCAGCAGATTATCGTTATGTTTCCCGCCACGGTGCTTGTGGCACTTCTAACTGGATTTCATGTATCCACGACCATCTTTGCAAGCGGTCTTGCCACGATTGGCTTTATCCTTGTAACCGGCAGAAAAATACCGCTTTACTACGGCTCCAGCTTTTCTTACATTGCCGCCATCTGCTCCATCACCGGAGCACAGGCATTTGCAGGCCCCGTTGCGGATGATAAGATAGCCGTAGCTCAGTTTGGTATTGTACTCTCCGGCCTTGTCTCAATTGCCGCAGGCTTTGTTATCAAGCAGTTTGGTCAAAACGCGATTGAACGCGTACTGCCGCCTACCGTTACGGGCAGCATTGCCATCGTAATTGGACTTTCGCTTGCCGGCAGCGCAATGACTAATCCGCTTTCTTTGCCAAACAACGTCACCGAAACCACCGCGGTGCTGGCCGCCAACCTTTCATGGGTTATCTGCCTTGTTACGCTGGTTTCAACCATCCTGTTTTCTGTTTACCTCAAGGGAACCTGGTCACAGGTACCTATCCTGCTTGGTCTGCTGGCCGGATACCTGACCGCCCTTGTGTTGGGCCTTGCCACCGGAATCAACTTCTGCGACTTTGCAAAGCTCGGTGCTGCCGAGTCGGCGTTTGCTATCCCCGCAATCGGCTTTGCGCTGCCGCACTTTACGCTGCCTAAAGCGGATTGGGCTGCGGTTGCCGCCATTATGCCTATTGCAATCGCCACCATTCCTGAATCCACCGCGCACCTATATCAGCTTGACATCTACGTGGGCGACCTTGCAAAGAAGAAGGGCGTTAACAAAGAGTACAAGATTTCCGAAAAGCTTGGCCTTAACCTGATTGGTGATGGTCTGGGTGATATGATCTCGGGCGCCATCGGCGGTCCGGCAGGAACAAACTATGGCGAGAACCTCAGCACAATGGCAATCACCAAAAACTTCTCCACCCCCGTGCTGATAGCAGCCGCAATCATCACCATGGTGATATCCTGCTTCACACCCCTTAGCGCAGCGGTTTATTCCATCCCGAACGCTGTAATCGGCGGAATTTCCATCTACCTGTTTGGTGTTATCGCATCGCAGGGCATCACGATTATCATGAGCAAAAAGGTGGATATGTTCGATTCCCGCAACCTTGCGGTAATGTCCACCATCCTCATCATCGGCCTTGGCGGCAGCTTTGGCTTCGACGGCGGCATGATTCCGATGTTCGGATTAAAGCTTCCCGCAATCGCCACTGCCGCGCTGTTTGGTATTCTGCTCAATCTTCTGCTTAGCATTGGCAAGAAGCCGCAGACAAACACTGCCGAATAAATCACGCATTCCCCACATATAGCATCCAAAGGCCCCTGCGCCATACGATGGTCTTGTACATCGGTATGGCGCAGGGGCCTTTTTTGCGGCAGGAATACTATTAGCACTATCACATGCACAATATACTCTCATATAATGATTATATGAGAAAAGCGGAGGAGGCAGGGAGGAGGGGCAAGCGCACTTTCACCCATCAAACCCGAGAGAGAGGCATGATGATATGTGTGGGATTGCAGGGTTCTGCGATTTTAGAGATAACCTAAAGGCAAGGGAAGAGGAAAACCGGGCGATAGCGAAACGTATGGGCAACGTGCTCAGCCATCGCGGCCCCGATGCAGGCGGGGAATATCTGTGCAGCAGTGCGGCACTTGCGCATCGCAGGCTGATTGTTATCGACCCTGTTGGCGGCATTCAGCCGATGGTGAGGCAACAAGACGGTAATCACTATGTGCTGGTGTATAATGGTGAGCTGTATAATACACAGGAGATTCGCGCCGCACTGCAGGCGAAAGGACATACCTTTGATACCGTATCGGATACCGAGGTGCTGCTGCGCGCCTACATGGAATACGGCGGCGATTGTGTAAATCACCTAAACGGCATCTTTGCATTCGCGGTGTGGGATGAAAAAGAAAACCGTTGCTTTCTTGCGCGTGACCGCTTTGGTGTAAAGCCGTTGTTTTATACTACCATAGACGGCGCACTGGTATTTGGTTCCGAGATCAAGGCGCTGTTTGAATACCCGGGCATTAAGCCGGTTGTGGATGAAAGCGGTCTATGCGAGATATTCGCCCTTGGTCCTGCGCGCACACCGGGTTGTGGTGTGTATCGCGGCATCAGCGAGATAAAGCCCGGCCACGCGGCATACTTTGACCAAACCGGACTGCGGGCATATCCCTATTGGCAATTGACTGCCCGGCCGCATACCGACAGCTATGAGCAAACGGTACAGACGGTACGCGAGCTTTTGTTTGATTCAATCCGATGTCAGCTGGTTTCGGACGTTCCCGTATGTACGCTGCTTTCAGGCGGGCTTGATTCGAGTGTAGTGTCAGCGGTATCGGCACAGGCCTTGCACGAACAGGGTAAAACGCTTGACACCTACTCGTTCGAGTTTGCAGACAACAGCCGCTATTTTAAGCCGTCAGCGTTTCAGCCGTCGGAGGATGGCCCATATGCGCAATTGATGGCGAACTACATCGGCTCGCGGCATCGGGTGCTGGTGTGCGAAACCAGTGCGCTCATCACCGGTCTGTACGGCGCGGTACGTGCAAAGGACCTGCCCGGTATGGCGGATGTCGATTCATCATTACTTTATTTTGGCGAACAGGTCAAAACCAACCATACCGTCTGCCTTTCGGGAGAATGCGCGGACGAGATATTCGGCGGATATCCGTGGTTTCGCGGCCCCGCCGGCCCCCATGAAGCCTTCCCGTGGTCCAAGGATCTCAGCCTGCGCATGGAGGTGCTCGCGCCCGGGTTGCGTGCACGCCTGCCGATAGCAGAGTATGTGCGCGCGCGGTACGAACAAAGCGTTCTGGCCGCACCAAAGCTTGCTGAGGAGGATGCAGAAAAAACACGCCAGCGCGAGGTTTTATACCTGAATATCGTATGGTTTATGGCAACGCTGCTTGAACGCAAGGACCGCATGACCATGGCAAGCGGCCTGGAGGTACGCGTGCCGTTTTCCGATCACCGCTTGGTGGAGTATCTGTACAATGTACCGTGGGAGATGAAATATCAAAACGAGTGTGTTAAATCACTGCTCAAGGACGCCGCCGCCGATATTCTGCCCGCCGAGATTCTCCGGCGCAAAAAAAGTCCGTACCCTAAAACCCATCACCCGGGCTATGAAAAGGAACTGATTTCGGAGCTTGAAGCCATCCTTTCCGACCGCTACGCGCCACTGCACGAGCTGGTGGATACCGCTGCTCTGTCTGCGCTGATGCAGTCAACATCCGACCTCGGCAGACCGTGGTTTGGCCAACTGATGGCGCTGCCGCAAATGTATGCCTATCTCATTGAGGTGAATTATTGGTTAGAACGCTACGGCGTAGAAATTCGTGTGTAAAAGCTCTCATCAACCGGATAATGCAGAAAAACCGCGGTGCATTTAAAGCGGCACCGCGGTTTATGTTCTTTGGCCTTATGCCGTAGCACAGTAAGGGCTTTGTACCACCGGCTGCAGCTGCTGTCCCGCAAGTGCAAGCTCCAGGGTAGGAAGAATCAGCGGCATATGCGCAACCATTGAATTTGGCTTACCGGCGGGGTTATCCTGCCCAAAGGGGACAAAATACACATTTTTAGCATTCATTAACATTCCAATGTTTTTCAGTCCCATGCCCAGCGCGTCGTTGCTTGCAAATGCAAGCACCAACGGCTTGCCACCACGCAGATGCCCTTTCGCGGCCATCAGTACTGGGGTATCGGTAATCGCGTTTGCAAGCTTTGCGGCGGTGTTGCCGGTGCAGGGCGCTATCAGCATAATGTCGAGTATTCCCTGCGGCCCCAAGGGCTCCGCGTCCTCAATGGTACAAATCGGTTCATTTCCGGTTAGTTGAACAAGCTCTGCAAATAACGCCTCGGCGGTACCGTATCTGGTGTTGGTAGTCTGTACGATATTAGATAAAATGGGGTGTACCTCAGCGCCCACGTCTATCAGACGGCGTATCTCATCAAGTGTCTCTTTATGGGTGCAAAACGAGCCGGTAATCCCCACGCCGACGTGAACGTTCTCAAGCGTCATAATCAATCACTTCCTTCAGAAAGTATGGCAAGTACGGCATTTGCTATAATCTCACCAGAGGTTTTTGGCGCATATCGCCCGGGCAGTCCGGGGCAAAGAACGCAGTTTTTATGCAGCTGTGCGGCGGCTTTAAAATCAACACCGCCGGGACTAGTGGCAATATCTATCACAACGGCCTCATCATCAAGCAGCGCAACACGCGTGTGCGTCAAAATAAGAGCGGGTACGGTGTTTACAACGTATGCAAAGGATGAAAGTTCGCCGTCAAGCTGCGAAAAGTCTATCGCCTCGTAACCGAGTGCCTGTGCAAGTGCGCGGGCACTATGGTTTCGGGCACACACCGTTACATGCATGGCAAGCCCTAACAGTTTTGCGGCGAGCACCTGTGCGCATCGCCCAAACCCGATAATCAGCACGCGGCTTTGATGCAGGTTGCCTGTGCCGCGTAATATCAGCTCTGCAAGGGTGCCTTCGGCGGTTGCCACGGCATTATGGATTGCAACATCATCGCGCTGCATCAGGTCATAACAAGCACACCCGATGTTTTTGCAGTGTTCGGCAACCTGCGGCGGAATTGCGGCGGAGATTAGTGTATGACTGCCCGTCAGCGCATCAATCAGCGCATCTGCCGTCGCATCGGGCAGGGTGCAGCCGGTTACCGTAATATCGGTACCGTTTTTACTCAGCGGAACGGGGCAGAGCAGAACATCGCTCCCCGCAGCAGCATCCTGCAGACTATGTGCTTTTTGCACGCACGACGGCAGAGCTGTGTGTTCAAGTCCGGCGCAGATTATGCGATATTTTTGTTCAATCAGCGCACCAATCATATAGATCTGGCGCGCATCGCCGCCGATTACGGCAAAATCAAAGGCTTTGGTTTTTGACATGTGTTCTTCCTTTCCGGCGTAAGGTCACGCCAAAAACTGCATAGAAGCGATACGTGAGCCAATATCCTCATAGTTATACAATATGTAATAACGCACAGGTTGGTGCTTGGTACAGGCGGCGGTTGTGCGCCACAACCCGCGGATACCTGTGGGATTATCCTGCCGCCACACGCTGTCAATACAAAAAAGAGTATCCGCCTGCCCGCATAACCGGAGGATGGCGAATACCGCGCATGTTAAAACCGGCAGGCTGATTTGCCTGCCGGTTACAGCATGATGTAAAGTAGAGCGAGCATCAGAATACGGTCGCCATCCTCCGCAAGCAGCACGAGCAGCAAGCCTCCCACCAGCAAAAAATCACGATCAAGCTCAATATCTCCAAGCAGAGGGATTGAAATCTTCGTGGCGGGTGCATCGGCCGATGGCTTTTGCTGTGGGGGAGCGGCAGGCGGTGCGTGTGCGGTGCCGGTGCTGTGTGGTGGTGTGCCGCGTGCGGCAGTGTTTTGCGGTGCGGCGTTGCCTTGCGCAGGGCGTGCTTCATACACATGCCGGCCGCCTCGGATGATTCTGCCGCAGCGCGGGCAGCGTGTTTCGTTTGCGTGCTGTTCTTCGCGTGATTGGTTTGGGTTATGCCAGCCGCTGCTTTGCGGGGGTGCATTGCCTTGCCGCGCAGAATCAACGCTTGATGCACGTTGGTTCATATCGCGTGCTCGCGTGATAGCGTCCTGCTGCATGCGCATAAAATCATATTCGGAATAACCGGAATTGTTCCACATGCGCACCCTCCGTTATCTCATCAAAGCGGTACCGCCGTAACGCGGGGCTCAGATGCTGCTTGCATCGGTCATCCAAGCAGGTTGCCCAGCAGCCCGCTTTCCTTCACTAAGGGGAGGATGGCAATAATCTTCATCAGGTTAATCGCCTCATCCACACGCCCCTGCCGTTTGTCCGAGAGCATGGGCTTAAGCGCGCGCAGCAGGCGTTCATTTTCGCCATCCTTGGTACTGGAATAAGCATTGAGCAGCTTCATTACCGTTTTTATATCGATGTTCTTAAACAGGTCGCCAAGACCGCCGAGAGGAGAGCCCTCATTACCGCCGGTCTGATTGCCCGGGTAATGCTCCTCCTGCTTTGAACCGCCCGAGAACATCTCTGCGAGGGAGGAAAGATCAGGATCGCCGTCCTCTGCACCCAGACCGAACATCTGTGCCATCTGTTTAATGCGGTTCATTCCATCCTCGCTGCTCAGCAGGTCACTGATCTTCTGCATGATGTCCTCGTCCACGGTCTTCCCCCCTTGTAATCGTGTTCGGGGTATTGCTTTTTAGACTGTTCTGCTTTAAATGCATAGCCATGCTTTTAAGCGATAAGTAAACCTTGCCGCAGGCAGGCAGTTTCTGTAAGGTATTCCGCTGTTTCGCCGCCCGCCGCAAAACAGTGGGTTTGAAAAAAGTCTATGTTTATCGTTTAAAACAAAAATAGTATCAGCGTTTGGGCTTATTGCCAAGCATCTCCGAAAACTTCTTTGCATTCTCAGGATTGCTGAGAATGGAGTTTATCTTTTTAGGGTCGTCGGCAATGCTCGAGAGCTTTTGGGTATCCGATTCGCTTAAGCCCTTGACGATGTTGTCAAACGTGCCATCCTCAAGCTTTTGGCGCAGCGCTTCGGGAGACATCCCCATTTTTTTGGATGCGAGATTCAGCAGCATGTTAATCTTCTGCTCAGAGAACCCTTGGTTTTTATCCATGTAAAAATCATACCCTTCAATTATGAATAAATAGGCAGTCTGCTTGCACTATATCTTATTTTTATGATACAGTAAAAAGAAATAGACTTATCCCCTGCAAATCCGTGCGCGTTGCGCGTCCGGATGGCAGGGCGGTTGAAAGAGAACAGAGGCGGCACATTTTATGAGGATTATTGCAATTTCAGATACACACAAAAACTATCACATCCTTCGCGAGATTGTACAAAAGCACGTGCGCGAGGCCGGGATGTTCTTGTTTGCGGGCGACGGCGGGCGAGAGCTTGACGATGTTAGGCTGGAGTTTGATACCGCCGCCTTTTATGCGGTGCGCGGCAACTGCGACTTTGCATCGCGCGAGCCTATCACCCGAATTGTCACGGCGGATGATGTAAGCATTCTGCTCACACACGGAGACCGCTATGGCGTTAAGGGCGGCAAGGCGGCCTTGCTTCGGGCAGCACAGGAAAACAATGCACAGATTGCGGTGTTTGGTCATACCCACACGGCTTACTGTGCCTATGAGCAGGGCATCTACCTGTTTAACCCCGGCAGCCCGCAAAGCCCGCGCGCAGGCAGGCCAAGCTACGGAATCATCGAAATTACTTCCGCCGGTATCATCCCGTTTATTGTAGAACTGTAGGGGGGAGCGTTATGTACAATACGTATAAAACCGCATGGCTGGGCAAGCCTCACCTGCATTTTGAGCAGCTGTCTTCCACAAACGATTATCTCAAGCAGCATGCGGCCGCCCTTGTGCACGGTACCGTGGTAACTGCCGATTGCCAGACTGCAGGCAGAGGGCGGGCAGGCAAAGCATGGCAGAACAATGCGCGCAGGGGACTGGCTCTTTCGGTGTTGCTTCGCCCGCCTTCGGTTCATCATACTCAGTTGCTGCCGCTTGTGTGCGCCCTTGCGGTAAAATCTACAGTATCTGTGCTGTGTGGATTATCGGCCGGCATCAAATGGCCAAATGATATCGTGCTTGGCGGTAAAAAGGTGTGCGGTATTTTGTGCGAGAGTGTTCTGCTGGGCCAGTCGGTATATGCGGTGTGCGGTATTGGGCTTAATCTGGCGCAGCGGCGTGAGGAGTTTGAAGCAGCCGCGCTTTTGCACGCAACCTCGCTGTGGATGGAAACGAACAAAGAGTATCCGATTGCCGATGTAACCGCCGTTTTGCTTGCGGAGCTGGAGCGCTGCTATGACCGGTTTATCGCCGAGGGGTTTGACCGTCTGTTGCAAGAGTATAAATCCACCTGCATCACCCTTGGGCGGGAAGTGCGGGTGATGCAAAACGGCAGCATACGCCAGGGCAGGGCAACAGGTCTTGCGCCAAACGGTGCCCTGCTCGTCGAGCTTGATGGTATCGTCACCGAAATCAACGCGGGAGAGGCATCGGTGCGCGGGCTATACGGGTATGTATAGAATTAACACAACAAAAAGGGCGAGTGTGGTACAAACCATACTCGCCCTAACTGTCTTTCGTGTCTGCCGTACAAAGCACGGAACATCTCGCGTCATCTTCCCAAAATGCAAAGGCCTTCTGTCTGCCGAACGGGCAGGATGAAAGCGCGATATAAACTGCCGCTCAAATCCTACTTGCGGCTGCGTATCAGCTTAACGGCAGAGGTACCCGCTACAGCGCCCTCATGCACGGCCTTGGCAATCTGCAGCAATCCTCCGGTGCAGTCGCCCGCGGCAAACAGCCCGGGTACTGCGGTCTGCATATCGCTGCCCACCACGACGGAGGTTCCGTTGATTTCGGCGCCTAGCTTGCGTGCAAGGTCGCTGCTGCCTGCAGCGCCGAGCGCTACAAACACACCGCTTACCGAAACCGTACTGCCATCCGCAAGCCTTACGGCATCCAGGGTGGCGTCACCTTCCAGTGCGGTAATCTTCTCGGTGATAACCCGAATCGTATCGGGTGTCGTTTGGGGCGCGGGTTTGCCGTTTGTCAGCAGTGTTACCGACCCCGCCACCGGTAAAAGCTCCGCTGCTTCGTGCAGGGCGTAATCGCCGTCTCCCAGCACGGCAACGTCCTTGCCCTTGTAAAAGAACGCATCGCATACGGCGCAGTAGCTTACCCCTTTGCCTTCAAACTCGGCAAGGCCGGGAATGCGCGGTGCCCTGCGCGAGGAGCCGGTGGCAAGTACTGCAACAGGGGCGGCAAACTGCGCGTCAGCGGTCGAGACCGAAAAGCCGTCCCCTTCATATCCAATCGAAAGAACCTCGCCCGTTATCACCTGCGCGCCAAGGCGCTCGGCCTGCATCAGCCCCGCGCGGTGAAGCTGTGCGCCTGTTATAGGCTCGGCAAAGCCGTAATAGTTTTCCACCTTATCCGCTTTTGCAAGCGCACCCATGTCGCGGCCGATTACCGTAACGCGAAGACCCGCACGCAGCGCATATATCGCGGCGGATATTCCCGCAGGGCCGTTGCCCAGCACCAAAATATCGGTCATTGTCAAACACCATCCTTATCTGATA
This sequence comes from Bacillota bacterium, assembly GCA_023421245.1. Classification (GTDB taxonomy): domain Bacteria; phylum Bacillota; class Clostridia; order Oscillospirales; family Ruminococcaceae; genus Acetanaerobacterium. Next base: position 10,264 of record JAEZTV010000021.1, read on the forward strand.
CGTTTAGGATATTTCACACAGCCGTCACACGGCTATGCGGAGCATGCAGCTTGTTACTTATGAATAAACAACGCAGTATCTTTAAATCTTCACATGGTAAGAGCGGTTATCCAAAAGCACGCTGCCGCCGCGAGCGATAGAGGCGAAGCAAAATATTTTTCTTTTTTGCTGTTGGAAAAAAAGTTCATAACAGTATTCAGTGATAAATATACCGCAAAAAAGATGCAGATATACTTCGTAGCCTTGTAAGAAAACCACAGCGCTGCAAAACCGCCTGCCTGCAGAATAATGACAATAGCAAACAGCTGAATCACCAGCGAAAAAACCGCCGCAAGTCGAAGCTGTTTGGGCAGAACCTTATATTTTCCACCCATAGTGAACTCACCCAAAGGAGCGCCGCAAGCGGCGAGTGTGGTTATAACTGCTACAACCGCGAACAAGAACGCACCTGTTATCGCTATCATAAATCTATCATCCAATCTCTGCGAAATATGGCTAACCGTTACCGTTTCATCGGCGGACGCGGCGTGCCGCTTGTTTTCTCAAGCTCGCTGCGCATAAGGCGGCGCTTTTCATCCAGCCGTTTGAGCCGTTTGCGGCGATAGCGGATGATGTTAATCTGCCGCACTATCAGCAACAGTACAAACAGCCCAAGGATCATCCCGCCAATCCCCAAAAGAACATTGGCCCATGCGGGCGCGGCACCCTTTTTGTTCACCGCGCGATCGGTCACAAGGGGCAGGGAAAGCAGCAGTTCGTTTTCATACAGGATATCCGCACTGCCGACTACCGCACCCTTTCCGGTGGCGGCATCAATTATTTCGTGTGTGCGGCATAGCAGGTATACATCGTCCGGTACTGCGGTTTTGGGCAGGACGGAATCAAGCTTTTTTGTAAGGGTGAGCGCCACTTTATCCTGTGCAAACCCTTCTGCTACGGCAAGCTCGGTTACCGGCTCGCCTGATTTGGGACCCTTGACCAGCTTGCAGGTGGTGAGTGTCCAATCAAACAGCCCCTTTGCATCCTCAAACACCGACGTGTCGCCGCCTTGGGGCGCACCGAGCAATACCAATAGAAGCTTCATGCCGTTTTGCTCTGTGACACATACGAGGTTTGCAAGCCCTTCGCCGCCCGTGCCGTATTTAATACCCGTTACTCCTGTAAGACCGGCGTCCTCAAGATCACTGTTATTATCAATGGTTTCCTCATCGTGCGTGTCGGAGGAGGGCAGGGTGTACGAAGACTCTCCGGCTATCGACATATAAATATTATTTTGATACACGGCCTTTGCAATCATAGCGATATCACGTGCAGTGGTGTAGTTATTAGCCACATCCTCACCGCTTGCATCCGCAAAGTTGGTGGATTTTGCCCCTAAGCCGCGCGCGCGTTCGTTTAAGCGGGAGATAAAGCTGTTCTGGTCGCCGCCGCCAACCGTAAACGCAACCAGTTGAGCTGCCTGTGTGTGTGAATCAAAGATTATGTAGCGCAAAAGCTGTTCCATCGTGTAAGAGGTTTCGCTTTCGCTGCCATCGAGCGCAACGGGTGAGGCAATATCGGACGAAAGATCCTCGGTTTCCTCAATGGCGAGCAGCGCTGTGAGCATCTGTGTCAGGGCGTAAGGGGTAGCGCGGTCGTCCGGCGCCTTTTCAAATATAATATTTCCGGAGTTGAGTTCAATTAAAAGGGCAGAGGTGCTTGCAACATCAAAATCAGGCTGATGTTTAAAGTCTCCGCTTTGTTTTGCGCAGCCTGTAACAAGCATGGCGAGCAGCATGGCAGATGCCAGCCACAAACAGGCAGCCCTTTTTATCCGCATAAATTTTCCTCCATTCAATCTGCATAAAAGCAAAAACATCCAAACAAGCCTTGTGTTGGAATCATCAACTATACAATTCATTATAGCAGATATTTACTGATTAATATAGTGTCGGTACCCCGCGAAATAACTGCAGATGCCATCGTTGTTGATTAAAATAACAAAGCTTGTTCTGCTGTCTTTTTCATCATACCGATCTCGGCTTATGGGTGTATTTTTCGCGGCAATATGCTATAATACAATTATATATCGGGTAAAAAAGCCTCAAGATTTTCATGTTTTTGCCGATATGAAGAATAGGATATTACCCCAGAGCCTGTGGGCGGGGCTTGATATAGCCGGTTGGAACTACCAGCATGGAGGTGGCGCGTATGAAAAACTACACGCGAATAGGAATTGTTGCTTTGGCCGCGATGATGGTGTTATCCATACTCGCGCCGATTTTTACCGTCTATTCGGCGGAATCGGTAAACAACTGGCTGTACTTTAAACGTGACGGCGTAACCTCTACCCAGATTACCATTGTAGAAGGGCGCGGCGTTGACCTTGTGCACAATAAACCCGCAAGCCTATACCTTAGTCGCTTAATTATCCGCGACAGCAGCAACAATGAGGTAAGCTCGGATGTTGTGTGGATTAACGAAGCCAACAATACGCTCAACGCGGCGGTGGGGGCAAGCGGCGTGTACTCCGTTGTGGGCGATTACTACACCTTAAACGCCACCGGCGACGCGGTATACTATTACCATTACGATCCGGAAAACGACCCAACCGCGGCAGTCAAAACCGCGGCGCGTGTGCAGAGCGACAAAAACAACCTCATCAAGCAGGACAGTACCATCTCCATCAAGGCCGGAACAGTGCCGCAGGGCATACCGGCATTTACCATTAAGGAAAACTCAGCCACCGGTGCGTTTGCGGGTGTTGATACCGTGGTGTCTTCCAAGGGTATCGAAATAAATAACGAATGGCACTATAACCTTACCTTCAAACAGGGCATGAATTCTTTGACTATTGCGCTGATTGCTCCGTATGAGATAACCCCCAACAGTGAGTTCGATATTGATTTTAAAACGCAGAAATCAGACGCGCTGATTGTTTCCATCAAAACCAAGGAAGCCATGGTCGATGATATCATCAGCGCGCTGAATAATCCCGAGCAGCGCGGTCCCTACATGACGTTTGTTGCGTACAACGATCTGGACTATATTACCGAAGACTTTAAGCTGGTTAAAAAGGCGATGGTTTACGGCGTTGAGGTAAACTTTACGTGGGACTGGGATGATCCTGTATCCACCCCAGATAACCCGCCCGTATCAATCTCAAACCCGCTGTTATCCACACACTATAACGCCAGGGTTACGCGTATGGAGGACGATATTGTCGGTACGCTGACTGCCAACATCAACTACCAGCCGGCCGGTGCGACCGAAAGCTATAACAAAACTCACGACCTGCGCGTGGTGGTCAAGGGCAAGGGAACCCCGCCGACGGTGCGCATTGTCACAAGAACGGACGATGAGGGTGATCCCGCCGAGACCGCAGCAATAGGCAGCGGGCCGGTATGGCTCGACCTGTACGACGGCTCGGTGCCCGGACACAATATGCAGTCGGGCGCGCACCATCCGCTGTTTTTGCAGCTCAATTACGGTTCCCGCGGCGGAAGAGCGGATTATGTCACTGTGGCATCCTCCAACACCAATATCCTGTCCGCGAACTATACGGGAACCACGGCGGGCAGTTATCAGGACTTGTACTCGTGGAACAGCCGGCTTGTTAACCCAAACTCAAATGAAAACATAGAAGGAATTCGAGGGCTAAAGCTTTACCCCAAGCAGGTAGGTACTACTGTTATCACAGTGCGGTATTACGTTTCTGCAGCAACAACTGAGGTTATGGTCAGCGAGGTCAAGTTCAATGCGCAGGTGGTGGACAGCTCCCCCAACAGCGACTCCTCGCTCAAAAGCCTTGAGCTGTTTGAGATTGATAGCGATGACAACAGTGTTGCCTCACCGGGCTTTGTATTTAACCCCAACACCAAAAGCTACGCGCTGCAGGTGGGCAACTGGGTGCAGTCGCTGCGCTTTCGTGCGACGAAAAACAACACCCGTGCAAGCTCGGATATCCTCGTCAAGCGTGACGGTGCGGAGCTTGGTACCATCCGTTCGGGAGTCACCAGCGAAGGCTTTGATGTTTTTTTGCCGGAAGATGCCGAAAAGATGACATTTAACTTTGAGCTGGTTGTCACGGCGGAAAATTTGACGCAAACTACCTACAGCATCTATGTCGAGCGTCTGCCGCAGAGCAACGATACCTCGCTTTCCGGCTTGACGGTGCGGGATAAGCAGGGAAACATACTGTCGTATTTTCAGGTTGGAAACTCCAAAAACACTAAATTTGATGCCGCGGTACGTGATTATGGCATGGAGATTCCCTATAACATCAAGCAAATCACCCTTGAGGCGTTAACCTCGCACCCCAAGTCAGCGGTTACCATCGATCCGGAGCCGCAGGATACAGGCGGCCTGTTTGACCGAAACAAATACATAACGTTCGCAGATGATCTGTCGACACAGCTTGTCACCATTACGGTGACGGCGGAGGATGGCAGTAAAAGCGAATACCGCTTGACGGTTGCAAGGCAGGCGCCTGCGAGCGATGCATTGCTTCAGTCGCTCATTATTAAGGATCACACCACAAAGACCGTGGATTTTGCGTTTGATACTTATATTGAAAGCTATGATACGGTATCTGTCAACAATCCGGTGCGGTTTGTAACTATATACCCCACTCCCCGCAGTCCTTATGCAACGATGCAGATCAACGGTGAGGATGTCACCGCACAGAGCGGCCTGCGCCTCAATTTAGATGTTGCCATACCAACACCGGTTGTGGTTACCGTTACCGCGGAGGACGGAAAAACAACGATGACCTATCGGCTGACCGTAACGCGTCTTGCCCCCAGCACCGATGCTACGCTTTCAGGGCTCAAGGTAGGCTCGCTTACGCTGACACCGCTATTCTCGTCACCGCAAACCACCTATACCGCTACCGCAAACGAGACAACCACAGCGGTTTCGGTCACCGCAACTACAACTCACACAAACGCGACCGTTACGGTCAACGGCCTGCCGGTGCGCAACGGCGCTTCCAGCGCTCCTATCCAGCTTGCGGAGCTTACTACGATTAAAGTAGAGGTAACCGCAGAGGATAAGAGCACCAAAAAGACCTATACGGTGACGATTAAAAACGATGCCCTGCGCATTCGCAGTAACAACGCCGACCTTGCAAGCCTTAAGGTCAACGAGGGCGATATGTCGCCTTCATTTAAGAGCTCGATTACAACCTACAATGTTCCGGTAGACGCCACCGTCGATTATATCGATATCATCCCCGAAGCGGCGGATTCCAGAGCAACGGTAGCCGTCAAGCTTGGCTCCAAGTTCATCGGCGACTATTCGGGCAACTACTCCGAGGCACTGAAAAACGGCAACAATAAGTTCACCATTGAGGTAACGGCAGATGACGGCGTTACCAAAAAGGCTTACACCTTGACGGTCAACCGGTCTGCAAGCGGCCAGGGCGGCGGGCTGAATCCCATTGGGACCGATCAGGTCGATTTTAAGAAATCAAAGACCATCTATATCGATATCACTAAATATACCGTAATCTCGTCCGATATCTTTAAGGAGCTTGAGAAATACCCGGATACGGTGGTCATCTTCCAAGGCACCGATTATTCGCTTACCTTCAAGGGCTCGGATATCAACAAGATCATTCCCTTTGCAGAAACGTATAACCTCTCGATGAGCTTTACGTCACCCAATGAGGATAAAATTCTCTCGATGCTCAACGAATCGGACGCTGCGCGTCCACTGGTGTTCCTGTACTTTAAGCATCACGGCGTTTTACCCGCGGCGGGAACGCTTCGGGTAGACCTCGGCCTTCGGTACCGCAACGACACCTTATATCTGCACTATTACAATCCGGAGATGGACCGCATCGAATACTACGGCACGGTAAAAGCCAATGCGCGGGGCAGCATCGCGTTTCGCGTTGACCACCTCTCCGATTATCTTTTGAGCTACAAACGTCTTAATGGCTCGGTAGACAAGACCAAAGAGGTCAATATTGGGGTTAGTGACGCCGCGAAGGTTAACCCCGATACCGGCCGCTAAAGGAGGGTGCCGTTATGCCATTTTTAACACGGAACAGAGGGATAAAGGCAGGTGCGCTCTGTATGACCGCCCTGTGCCTTTGTTCCTGCTCCATGCTATACACCACCACCGTCAAGCCCGCATCCTCGCAGACCGTTGAGGAACAGCCGTTGTTTGTCAGTGCACCGTCTGAGGACGCAAAGGCACCGGAGAACAGCTTTCTCTTGCAGATTAGCAAGGCGGTCGAAAAAAACCGCGACACCGCCGGCTGGCTGTATATCCCGGGCACCGATATCAATAACAGCGTGTTGCAGGCGTTTGACAACAGCTATTACATCCGCCGCGACGAGCAGCGTGCAGACAATATCTACGGCTGTTATTTTGCCGATTGCGACGCGCCGCTTGCAAGTGCCGCGGAGCTTGCGCCCAATACCATCATCTACGGGCACAGCGATTTAAAGGATAATCCCGACGGCAAGCGCTTTTCGCAGCTGTTTAAATTTACCCAGGACGAGTTTGTGAAAAAGACGCCCAACATCTATTTTTCCACCAGCGAGGAGGATTTGGTCTGGCGCGTATTCGCGGCGTTCTATACTCACACCTCGTTTCACTACATCTCCACCCACCCAAGCGAGACGGAGTTCAAGCGTATTGTCGAAAAGGCGCGTGAAGGCTCGCTGTACGACTACAATGTTGATGTCACAGCCGACGACCGTATCTTGACCCTCTCCACCTGCTCGGTCAAGCATGGTACAAGCGGCGAATACCGTTTTGTTGTGATGGCGCGGTTGCTGCGCGAAGGGGAAAGCTTTGATGAAAAGCTCGATACCCCCCAGCAAAACCCCAATGCAAAGCTGCTCACATAATACCCTGTTTGCGATACGCTGATATAAGCAACGCCCCCTGAAGACACTTCAGGGGGCGTTGCTTGTCAAAAAGGATGCCATCAAAAGGGCGATATAGTCGATGATACTTAAGTATTGATTTGATGATGCGTAAATGATGAGATAGCAGAAACGCTTACTCTGATGTTTCTTCGTGCAAGCCTTTTGCTGCATCATGAAGGAGACAAAAACGGTGATAGATTCTCTGATAGTTGTCGTGGTATTCCGTTTGCGGTTCGTAGGTGTGAAACTCACGAACCTTCATGGCGCGGACAGCGTCCTCTAGTGTATCATATCCGCCACACGCCGCACCTGCTGCCGCCGCGGCATAGATGCACGCGCCTAATGCAGGCGTGTTTTGAAACGCCGCCACACGAACAGGCATGCCAAGAATGTTTGCATACTGCTGCATGAGCAGCGGATTTTTATTTGGAATCCCGCCGCATGCGGCTATCGAACGAAACGGGATGCCGTAATCTCCGCAGTGATCCACAATCTTCTTCGTGCCGCAGGCAATGGCTTGCAGCATTGCGCAATAGATATCCTCGGGGGCAGTATGTAACGTAAATCCCCAGATAAGCCCCGTTAACGACATATCGCCGATAATGTTGCGGTTTCCGTTCCACCAATCAAGGACGGTCAGATGGTTTTTCTCGGGTTTGCGATGTATTGCCTTTTCGCACAACAGCTCGTGCACAGTTATGCCGCGTTGTCGGGCGGTTGCCGTATAGTATGCGGGCACACAGTTCTTTACAAACCAGTCGAGCATATCGCCGGTGCAGTTTTGGCCGGTATCGTAACCAAAATGACCGGGGGTAAGGCCGCCGTACGCCACACCACAGATGCCGTCAATCTCTTGCAGCTCCTCGCTTAAAAAGGTCATTACGTTCGATGTTCCCACGACCAAAGCGGCGTCACCCGGTTCGAGAATTCCGAGCGCCGCAACCGAAGAGTGGCCGTCAAGGCTGCCCACGGCAACGGCAATCCCGGCGGGAAGCCCAAGCCACTGCGCGGCTTCATCGCTCAGGTATCCGGCACGGCTGCCAATCTGCCGGACACGACCTGCAAGCTTTTGCATAAGCTCGCCACCAAAGCCGGGCAGCAGGCGGTTATAGAATTCAGGTGGGGGATACCCCATATCATCAGACCAATGGCATTTAAACCCCGCAGCACCGGTGCTGCGCACGAGCTCTCCGGTAAGCCGCCATGTCAGCCAGTCGCACAGATCAGAAAAGCGGTGTGCCTTTGCGTAGACTTGCGGTGCATGCTCGCGAACCTCCATAATTTTAGGTATCATCCATTCGCAGGAGATGTGATTGCCGCAGCGTTTTAGAAATGCCGCGTCCTCTGCTACCGCAAGCCGCTCAAGCCGGTCGGCCTGTGGCTGTGCGGCATGGTGCTTCCACATCTTAATGTAGGCATGCGGCTCGCCCGAAAATTCAGGCAGCTCCGCCAGAGCGGTGCCGGTATCATCGGTAGGCACAACGGTACAGGAGGTAGCATCTACGCCAATACCGACGATGCATTCCATCGGTATGCCCGCTTCGTGTATCGCGGCCTGAACGGTTACTTTTAACACAGCAAGATAATCCGCGGGAACCGCAAGCGCAAAATCTTGCGGCAGCGGTGTGCCGTCGGGCAGGGCAGTGGTTAAAACGCCGTGCGCATAAGGCTGCGCACAGGATGACAGCACCAGCCCGTCCGACGTACGGGCGACCATGGCACGCGCCGAAAGCGTGCCATAATCAATCCCTATTACATACGTATCATTGTTTATCAAGTTCTTACTCACCTACTCCGGATGAAACATAGCCTTGCAGATTGATAACTTTCCGCTCCTGATATCTGCGCATAGCTGCGGCAATCCGTCAAGATTGGTTTTATGTGTAATCAGATCTTCTACCACAAGCCTTCCTTCGTCAAGCATTGATACGGTATAATGCCATTCGTTGATCGGCTGGTTTGCAAAATACGAGTTCCAAACCGAGGTGATGGCTACCTCCTTGCGCAGCAGCATACTATGCTCGGCAAGGCCGATGGTAGTATCTTTGTGGGGATTGCCCATCAAGGTAATGGTGCCGAATGCCTTCACGCAATGGATTGCATTGTTCAGCGCCGCTCCGCTTCCGGTACCCTCAATCACTACATCAGCAAGCTTGCCGCCGGTATACCTGCGCAGTTCGGCGAGAAAATCCTGCCTTGTGCCGTTGATTGCAGCGATACCGCGTTTTTGTGCAAACGCCACCTTTTCATCAGAGATATCAACCAGCAAAACGAGCGCCGCACCAAAAATCTTTGCCCAACGCGCGGCGATAATGCCAATCGGCCCCGCTCCAAATATTACAATGCTGTTTCCGGCGCTAAGGCCGCTTTTGCGGATTGCATGCTGCGCTACCGTGGCAGGCTCGGTCATCGAAAGTGCTTCGAGCGTGGTTTTGGGGTTGTGCGACGCTACAAAATGCCACGCCGAGGGTACCGCGCAATAATCGGCAAATGCACCGTCACGGCGTGAGCCAAGATAATCGTAATCATCGCACATGGCATAGTTGCCGGTCAGGCAATTATCGCACTTGCGGCAGGGAATCAGTGGGAAGAACGCCCCGCGCTTGCCCACAAGACCCTGATCGGCGTCCGGCCCTGCCGCTTCAATCGTTCCGGAGAATTCATGCCCAATCGTCAGAGGGTACTTCTGCTTGCTGGTTCCAAGCTCAAAGATACGGGGGATGTCTGAGCCGCAGATGCCGCACGCACCGATTTTCACCAGCAGCTCTTCGCCTTGTATGGTCGGAACCGGCAGGGTATCCACACGAAAATCACCGATGGCATGCAGTGACGCCGCCTTCATATTTCTCATTATTCTTTGCGCCTCCTATAAAAGTGCCCGCATCTGTGCGATGTTCTGTGCAATCGATTGCTGCACAGAGAAGATGCTGGAAGATCCGCCGACAAAGATATTTGCGCCGGCCGCACGCATCTTAACCGTGTTTTCAAAGCTTACGTTCCCGTCGACTTGAATCTCTACATGCTCGTAGCCGCGCTCGTTGAGGTATGCTCTTGCCGCCGCAATTTTACCCATGGCAGCAGGCACAAGCTTTTGGCCGGCATAGCCGGGGTTCACGGTCATAATCAGCACGCCATCGATGTCATCCAGTACATACTCAAGCACCGATACAGGGGTAGCGGGGTTTAAAGCAACCATTGGTTTTGCGCCATGGCTGCGTATCTGCGCAAGCGCGCGTTGGATATGTACGGTGCTTTCCCAATGTAGTGAGACATACTCGTTTGGTTTAAACCCAAACCAGTCCAGTTTGTTTTCCGGCTGCTCTATCATCAGGTGGATGTCGAGCGGGATATTGCTCATCTTACGCATCTTCTCACAAAAGTCGATGCCAAGCGTAAAGTTTGGAACAAACTGACCATCCATGATGTCAACATGCAGATATTCGATGCCGCATTGCTCAAATATGCAAAGGGTTTCCTCTATCTTTGCAAAATCCACACACATCATAGATGGTGCAATTTTATTTTGCATATCAGTCTTCCTTTCAGTACAATCTTATCTCGAAGATACGGGCGGAGGGGTAGCCGTAAGTAGACTGAACCTCAACAGTCACGCTGTCAGCATCAACAGAAGAAGGCAGCTTTTGTATCCACAGGCAATCGATGTTGTCGCGCACCTCTTGCAGGTATACGGGCTTGCCGCCGCGGTAGAAGGTAACGCAGAAATCCTTTACCAGTTCTTCCGGCATCCCCTCAACCTGACGCTCGCGCACGGTGCTTGTAAGCGAGGGCATAATCTCGCGGGTTAGGTTGGGGTCAAAGGTAATGCGCAGCTCGCTGATTTTTTTGAGTGCCGGCAGCTGCAACGAAATGGACGCGCTATCGCCTTCCAAAGGCTCCGACTCCCAGCAGTTTGCGGCATCGCCAACCATACGCGCGATTCCGTTTATAACCAGCTGCGGCTCACAGCCCGCAATGCTGCTTGATGCGGTAATCTCAGCCGATAACGCCATGTCGGCGGAATCGGTATTTTTAAACCCGGGAATATAGCAGTGATCTTTAAGTAATGCCTGTTGCAGCTCATCAATTCTGCCGCCGATTTCGCGGGGTGTGCAGTCGTGCTTAATCGCAAGCGCGGCCGCAGTGCCCGCGGCCTGTCCGCCAACGGCACAGGTGCCCATTACACGGGTCGTTCCAAAAGCCATCTTGGTTGTACTGATGTTTCTGCCCGCCATCATCAGGTTGGGGATGTTCTTGCTGTAGAAGCAGCGGTAGGGGATGGAGTACGAACCGGAGAAATTAAAGATGCGGGAAGGATACTTATCAAAATCCATAATGCCGCCGCGCACATGCTCATCCATCGGCCATCCGCCGTATGCAACGGCATCATCAAAGATGCGATTTGCGCGCACATCGTTTTCGGTAAGCAGATAATCGCCAACAAGCCGCCGGCTCTCACGTGTGCCGGGAACCATGCCAACCCAATCCAGCGCGTAGTTTGCCGCGCCGTGATCGCTGCAGTTTTTAATATGATCCCATACGCCATAAACGCACTTGAGCAGCTCATCGCGGATATCTTCGCTCTGTGCTATAATGTCGTCGTACTGGCCGCCCAGCTCAATCCACCAGTATCCTGAATCCATGGTAGAAAACTCCGGCAGATTCTCTGCTTCACCATCGGTAAACTCGGTGAAGGTGCCGCCATCCGAAAATGCGCTGGTGCAGTTATAATGGTGCCGGTATTTTAAATCCTCCTCGCTGAACGAGTACGCCCACGACGGCTTTGTAAACGGGGTCGGCTTATTCATGTTTACCGCGTGGAACATCAGGGTGTTGCCCATGGTGCTGTCGCTTGCCTCTTCTGGGGCATTGGGCTCATCAAACTCGCTGCGCGACTCGCTGCCGATACGGTACTCGGCGCCTGCCATTGTACCCAAGGTGCCGTGACCGGTTGCGTCGATAAATATTTTTGCTTCGATTTCAAATCTGGTTTCGGTGGTTGACTGGTGGCAGATGATGCTTGTGATCTCGCCGTTCTTCATGACGATATCATCCATGTTGGTGTTAAGGTAGCAGTCAAGGTTTTCCTGAAAGCGAACCTTCTCCCATAAAACGCCGTCCCAAATCGAGAACGACTGCATGGGGTTACGCGCCTTGTTGCAAAGCAGCAGCTCCATTAAAATGCCGCTCTCCGACAGGTTGCTTTTTGCCATATGGCAGCCGGCACCCACGATGTGCATTCTAACCTCGGAGCTTGCATTGCCGCCAAAAACAGAACGGGATTGAACAATAGCGGTTTTTGAACCGTGACGCGCCGCTGAAATTGCCGCGCAAACGCCCGCCAGTCCTCCGCCAACAACTACAACGTCGTATTGCTCTTTTTTCAAATGCATTGCCATATTAAAATCCTCCTGCAACCCTTTTGGGGTATAATGTTTTGAATATTCCGGCACAGAAGCTATTGGCACCGGCGTGCTGTGTGCTCTGTCTGTAACGGCCTCTAAGTGAATAGTACCTTCTATATTAATTACTCACCATGAATAATGAGCAGAAACCCTATAAAAATATGCAAGAAAAACTATTAAAAAAACAAGGTTTTTATCACTATTCCACTTATATTTATAAAATATCTATCTTTTCTATTGGTCAAAGCGTACAATATGGGGGAAGATTAGCAATTTTCTTTGAGGTGCTGACCATTGAAGAAGTATCAAAAAATAGCTGCATACATTCAATATCTGACGGAAGAGCTTGGATATCAAGTGGCGATTAAGGATTTTGTGGGCTTTTTGGGCAAAGACCAAGCTGTTTTTGAAGCCTTGGGCCCTTATGCGATTCATCGTGCACCGTTTTGTATGGAGATAAAGTCAAACCGAAAACTATGGGATGCCTGCCAGAACTCAAGCTTTCGCCTCAAGCGCCGTTGCCAGGCGTCGGCACAGAGCTTTGCGGGTATTTGCTACTGCGGATACGGAGAGTGGGTAATCCCCGTACGTGTCGGAAATGATGTAATCGGCTCGGTAGAGATTGCAGGGTTTGAGCACGACCCCGAAACCTCAAGGCTCAAACTCCTTAAAGTGGCAAAAAGCAGCTTTCTGGATATCAACCGGCTCGAAAAAGCCTATCGGGAATCAATTACACTTTCAGCTTTTGACCCTGTTATGATGGATATTCACGGCGGGGTTGTGGCTGATTTTTTGAGTATGTATTACAAAGCACTGCTGGCCGAAGGGTGCATTGAGCCAAACGTTGTGTATAGCCACGATGCAAGTAAGGCCTACCTCTTATCCAATGCGATTGCTTATATTAAGGCGCATTTCGCAGAGGATATATCTGTTGCCGATATTGCCGCGTTCTGCCAATGCAGTGTTTCCGGCATCAGCCACCTTTTCACCAAAAACATGCACCAAAACATCAGAACATACATCAACAGGCTGCGCATTGAAGAGGCAAAGCGCCTGATTGAAACGCAAAAACATAACTTTACCGAGATCGCATACCAATGCGGTTATTCTGACCCTAACTATTTTTCCAATGTATTTCGTAAAACCGTGGGCCTTACGCCATCCGAATACCGTGCGCAGTCAAAAAGAAAGGTGCTGCTTCCATGAAACTTACAAGGCTTTCAACCCGCATCTTCATAATTATATTAATTGTTTTGGTTCTTCCGTTTACGATTATGCTATTCTATGTTAAATACGATATGGAGGAAATGCTCCGCGATGCACTTAGCGAAAAGGTGATACAGAACCTTTCGAAAAGTGAGATCGAGGTAACACAGCTCTTTGCCCGTATGCTCAATATCTCATCTACTTTTATCTATAACTCCGAGCTTAGCGAGGTGCTGGCAGACCCCGCCGAGGAATATTGGGACCGAAGTGTAGTGTTCAGCGACACTATCAGCGATATTTCAAAGCAGAACCTTTACGATTACATGCTCGATGATATCCGGATTACGCTGCTTGATACCCGTGCGGACATCTACGCAAGCTGGAGTATGAACTACGGTGATTATCGTTATCAGTTTTCACAGGACTGGGCAACACAAAGCCGATACACCAACGGCTTTGTTGTGTGGAGCATGTCGGCATTGGGCTATGAAAAAAATGCGGAGGGCTATATTCCGCACAACCAGATTTCACTTGCCCGCTCCATCCCCGACCCGCGCAGCCATGACCGGCTCGGCACATTGATTGTGAGTGTAGACCAAAAAAAAATCTGCGATATACTAAGTGCCTATAAGTACTCCGAAAACGATACGGTGTTTGCAACAACACAAAATGGAGAGGTTTTATTCAGCGATGGCAGCGGTTTGCTCGACAGCCAGCTTCTGGAGCTTGCCGCGCTTGCCGACAATGCAAAAGGAAACACCGTTATCACTCTCGACGGACGGCGGTATCTACTGATCGCGCATACAATACCAAAGGATAAGATTATGAGCCGTACCGAGATAAGGGCTTATTTTCTAATGGATTATGAGCGGTTGTATGAGCAGGCAAACCAGATTGTTTTGCGCATCAATATCGTTTGTATTGCATTTGCCCTTGTGGTGCTTATCGTTGCGTGGCTGATCGCCGGGCGTATTGCGTGGCCGATGCGTAACCTCGCGCAGCACATGCGCCGGTACCGTGTAGGGGATCCGCCGATTGTGGTGAATAAGCACCGCGATGATGAGATTGGGGAGATTTACAGCGCATATTCCGATATGTCTTTGCACATTAACGAGCTGTTTGAAAAGCTCGCCCAAGAGCAGATTACAAAGGAAAAATACTATTATGAATCGCTGAAATCTAAAATCAGCCCGCATTATCTGTTTAACACACTCAACAGCATTCGGTGGATGGCAATCATCCGCAAGGCGACCAATATAGAGGAGAGCATCACCGCCTTGGCGGGAATTCTTGAATACAGCCTTGCTGTAGATAATGAGACCGTTGCGCTGAGCAGAGAGCTTAGCGTGATTGAGAGCTACTGCCATATACAAAACGTGCGCTTTGGCAACAACTGCAGGGTGGAAAAGGATATTGCACCGGAGGTCGAAAACGCACTGGTAATTAAATTCATCTTGCAGCCTACGGTGGAAAACTGCTTTAAATACGCGTTTTCGGATGAGCAGATGGACGCGGTAATCCGAATCTGCGCAAGGATAGAAAACGATAACCTCATTATCACTATCAGTGATAACGGAAAAGGGTTTTCGGCCGAGAGCATCGAGTGTTTTTATAAGATGCGCAGCGTGAACACTCTATCGGCAGGGGATAACGGCATCGGCCTGCATATTATTGATAAACGCATCCGCGTCTCTTACGGAGACAGCTATGGAATTGAGCTTAGCAATATGGGTTGCGGGGGAGCACTTATTACCTACCGCCTGCCTATTTTATTTAATGAGGGGGACAAACCGCATTGAAACGAATCATGATTGTTGACGATGAATTTTTGGTACGCATCGGAATTCGTTCTATGATTGATTGGGAGGCGCACGGTTACACTGTGGTAGGAGAGGCCGCAAACGGACAGGATGCAATCGAAAAGTTGGCGACGATTCACCCTCACATTATCCTTACCGATCTGCTCATGGAGCCGGTCGATGGTCTGGAACTGATTCGGTATTGCCGCCAGCATCATCCGCACATCCGCATTATTGTACTGAGCAACTATAACGAGTTTGATAAGGTAAAGGCGGCAATGAAGCTTGGAGCGAGCGACTATCTGCTGAAACTAACCACCAGCGCCGCAGAACTGTTGCCTATCCTTGATGAGGTCTCAAAAGGCATGGAGGATATCGCCGAAAACACATCGGTTGAGGCATACCGGCTGCTTAACCGCAACGTAAGCGCCATCCGCCAGCGGCTTATTCGCGTGATGGCACATGGCGGGTATACCAGCAGTGAGGATCTGCTAAGTGAGCTTAACCTGCTGGATAACCAGTGCAACTTTGTAGAGCCGTATTACGTTCTGTATCTTAAAATTATTAACTTCGAGTTTATCCGCTCCTTCCCCGAAATGCAGGATTTAAGCACCTTTTCCGCATCCTTTGAGAATATTGCAAACGAAATATCGCAGGAGGTATTTCCCGCACAGACCTTTCGGTACGAAGCGGGAGATTATATTGTGGTATTTAACAACATGTCAGATCGCGATAACCCGCAGTTTTTGAAAAAGGTAGAGGAGTATTACAACCGCCTTGCAAGCTTTATACACCGCTACCTTGGTGTACGGCTATGTGCCATACTCAGCGGAAAGCATCTGGGAGTGGATAGCTTTGCCTCGGCCATGGATGCATGCAAAAAGTATATATCCAATTGTTTTTTATACGAGCAGCAAGCGCTTCTCTACAGCTGGCAGCAGACGGCGGGCCAACAGAAGCTGCAGATACCGGAACACCTCTCCATGGTTGATTGGAAAAATGCGCTGACCTTTTTTAACCAAGAGCTGGCCGCAGATTTTGTGCGGCAGTTGATCCAGTTTTTCTACACCACGAAAGAAAACGGCGCAGAGCTTTTTCTGTACCGCGAAAAATTGTTCGATCTCTATCGTGTGTGGAAAAAGGACAGCGATGCCAAGGGTATAGATCTTGATGCGTTGTGCGACAATTATGGACAACCCCTGTATCAGATTATCGTGCACTATGATCTGCTTTCGGATGTGGAAAAGGGCTTCTATGAAATTTTACAAGCATACGAGCAGGAATACATCAAACAAGGCAGCAAAAAACTGAGAAAGGATATTGTGCGCTGCATATCCTATGTCAAGCAAAACTTAAAGGAGGATTTGAGTGTGGCGATGATGGCAGGCTACCTGCATATGAGCGAAAGCTATTTCTCGCACCTGTTCAAAAGCGAGATGGGTATCAGCTTTATTGAGTACGTCAACCAGCTGCGCATCGAGAATGCGAAAGACCTGCTCGACAATACGGAGCTCAGAATCGGCGCTATTGCGTGTGAGGTTGGTGTCCCCAATGCAAACTATTTCAGTATCCTGTTTAAAAAGATCACCGGATTATCGCCTAACGAGTACCGGATGGGGAAAAAGGCGGAATAATAATAGAAATCTTAAAAAAGTAATCAACGCGTAATGTGCCAAACCGCACTGTTTTAGTGAAAACAGCTAAATACTGTAGAATAACAACAGTTATATCAATTGCTATCACATCGGAGTATTCGATACAATATACCCAGTGGAACGAATCAATAGCCACAAAAAACAGTAGGAGGAAATACACTATGAAAAAAGTACTGGCATTTTTCATGGCAGCAGCCATCATCCTCAGTATCGCAGGATGTTCGCAGGCAGCTGCGCCTTCCGGATCTTCTGCCGCACCGGCTGATGGCTCATCTGCTGCACCGGCAGAGAATAAAGACGATATTCTCTTGAAGATTTGGGGCGGTGTCCCCGCCGAGTACGGCCCCCAGGATATGATTGATTACTTTAATGCAGAGTTTAAGGACAAGGGTGTTCAGGCTGAGTATGTTCGCTTTGTAAATGACGAAACCGGCAACATGAAGCTTGAAACCACACTGCTTGGCGGTGGCGACATCGATATTTACATGACCTATACTGCGTCGAACCTTGTAAAAAGAGGTACCGGCAGCATGGCGCTCGATGTTTCAGACAAGCTCACAGCGATAAACTATGACCCCATTACCGAGCTTGGCTCTGCTGTAGAGCCCTACATCATTGACGGCAAGGTGTACGGTCTTCCCACAAAGATGGAGAACTACTACATCCTCGCAAACGTAGATATGTTTGAGGAGGCCGGCATTCCGCTTCCTACCTCATGGACCTATGATGAGTTCTATGAGACCGCAAAGAAGCTCACAAAGGGCGAGGGTCAGGATAAGGTTTATGGCATGTACTGGAACACCAACATGGAGATTTTCCGTCCTTCCTATATTGCGCAAACCGTACTGGGTGAGAACTTCCTTTACAAAGAGGGCGGCACAGAATCCAACCTTGACAACCCTGAATTGATTCGTATCAACCAGCTCGTAGCAGATATGATGCTCAAAGACCGCACTGCCGTTACGCATACCGATAACGTTACCCAGAAACTGTCGGTTGAAAGCATGTTCCTTGGCGGCAAGGCTGCAATGAGCCTTGGCGTATGGTCTATTCGTTCCATCAAGGATCTTGAGAAGTACCCCCATGATTTTGAGACCGCTTACCTGCCTGTTCCGGAGCCCGAGGCAGGAGCCAGCAAGTACGCGATTGGCGAAGGTGTTATCGGCGACTTTATGTGCATCAACCCCAAGTCTGCAAACGTAGATGCAGCTTTCGATTTCTTGGTATGGTATGTCAACGGCGGCATGCTGCCCATGGCTCCCTATGGACGTATTCCGCTAACCACCAGAGTTTCCACCGAAGATAAGCTGGAAGCCTACATGAAGAACGGCGAAGGCATACTGCATGGGGAAACCGTTAGCAAGTTCCTTGAAAACAAGCCCAACATGGCTGTTTCTACCCAGACCAACAAGCTCGCTGAAATTCAGCAGGTTTACAACGAAGCACTCGAGTCTATCTTCACAGGGCAGCAGGATGCTGCAACAGCACTAACCGCAGCCAAAGCAAAAGCGGATGGATTCCTGAAATAACGCAGGAAGCAACACCGATCCTAGGCGCAGTGGGGCAGGGAATAAGGTCGTTATTCCCTGCCCCATTTATATAACTACGAAAGTGGTGAAGCACTTGCAAACACACACTGCCACAAGCTCTGTAAAGACACCTTCATCGTGGGGAAAGAAAAAGTTTGGACTTAGTAAACAGGCTAAAACCGACATCGCGGGGTATCTGTTTATTGCCCCCAATATGCTGGGCATGCTGATGTTTACACTATTGCCCTTGGTTTTCTCGCTGTTCATCAGCTTTACTGACTGGGATTTTACAAAGGGTATTGGCAACTGGGCCTTTAATTATGGTGCGAATTATGCGGAGATGTGGACTGATGATTGGTTTATCTCTGCCTTAAAAAATACAGTTCTCTTCGCGTTTACGGTCGTTCCCATCACCATCTTTCTGGCGTTGGTGATTGCGGTAATTATTGATAAGTACTGTATTGCAAAGCTGCCGCTCAAGCTTGCTCTTTTTATGCCGTACATATCAAACGTAGTTGCGGTTGCAATTGTATGGATTATGATGTATTCCCCATGGGGGCCCTTTACCCTGATGGTAAAAGCGCTGGGTGTGGAAAATCCCCCTGCATGGCTTGGCGATTACACGTGGGTAATGCCGGCACTCATTATTATGTCTATCTGGAGCAATGTCGGTTATGCAACCATGATCTACACCTCCTCCATTCAGGGATTACCACAGGATGTGTACGAAGCGGCTGATGTAGACGGCGCAAGCGAGTTTACAAAGTTCTTTCGCCTTACGATACCCTCCCTCAGTCCAACAACCTTTTTCCTCGTTATCACCACCTTAATCAACTCCTTCCAGATATTTGCCCCCATTCAAATTATGACCCGCGGCGGCCCCGGTTCGTCGAGTAATGTGCTGGTGTATTATATCTACCGCGTAGCGTTCTCGTTCTACCGCATGGGTTATGCCTCGGCAATTTCTTGGATATTGTTCCTTATCCTGCTCATTATTACTCTGATTCAGTGGCATGGTCAGAAAAAATGGGTTAGTTACTAGCAAAGGAGTGGCATCAATGACAACTTCCTATAAATTAAAAAATACAATCATACGTGTGATTATGACGCTGATAATCGGTGCCATTGCCTTGTTTATGATAACTCCATTCTTGTGGATGCTCTCGGCATCCATGAAAACTGCATCAGATGTTTTAAAGCTTCCGATTGACTGGATACCGGATTATTTTTATCCGGAAAACTATCTGCAGGTATGGAATATCGGCGACAGCGCAACGGTAGACTACCATTTCGGCCTTGCCTACGCAAACTCGTTAAAGATTGCCTTTATCAACCTTGTTGGTGCGGTATTCACCAGTACTCTGGCGGGTTATGCTTTTGCAAAGATTAAGTTTCGCGGAAGCGGCATCGTGTTTTTGCTGTACCTTGCCACGATGATGGTTCCTACACAGGTTACCCTAATCCCGCGATTTGTAATGTTCAACAGCCTGAACATGATCGGCAGCCATGCACCGCTTATATTGCCGGGTCTTGTTACGATTACCGGAACGTTCCTCATGCGCCAGTGCTTTTTGCAGGTGCCCAATGAGCTTAAGGAGGCGGCGCTGATTGATGGAGCGGGTGAATTCACCACGTGGTGGAGAATCATGGTTCCCATCGCAAAGCCCAGCATGGCAGCCCTTGCCATGCTCGTGTTCTTGTGGAACTGGAACAACTACCTTGACGCGCTGGTTTTCCTCTCCGACTGGCGGCTTTATACCATACCGGTTGCGTTAACCAACTACGTGGAGGAAAGCTTAACCGAGTACAACCTTCTGATGGCGGCAGCGGCCTCCGCACTCATTCCCGTATTCCTTGTGTTTGTAGCAGGCCAAAGATTCTTTGTAAAGGGACTGGTTGCAGGCGCAGTAAAGGGCTAAACAGACAATCAAAAAACAAGTAAGAGGGTGCCGTTATGGCACTCTTTTGTTGTTTTTTGGCGGTACTTTCGGTAGCCGTCATCTAAATCAGAATATTTCTCAACCTTGTCCGTTCTGGGCGGTTGTTCAGTTTAAGAAGCCGGAATACATGCCGATGCAGCATTCACCAATCCTTTTAGCAAAACGTATAATGGGTTAGAAAAGCCGTATGCACAAAACAAGAGAGTAAGGCAGGTGATGTTATGCGCAGAAGATGCAAAAGACGCCGTACCGCGACGTTTCCGCTCATTGCCTTTTCCATGGGCCTTGGCATATTTCTGTCGTGGTTCTTTTCCATCCGCTTTACAATCATCCTCTGCTCATTTCTTATTATCTGTCTTGGGCTGCGGTTTTTAAAAAATTGCTGGTGGTAAAACCGCTGAAAATAATACTTATTAATTAAAGAGGGTGAGCACTGTGAAGGTTATCGTCGTAAAAAGCCCGAGGTTTTTATCGGGTATCCTAAGATTTTTGTTTGGGATTAAAAAGCAGGATGCCTGATACTACATAAAAGTTTAAGAATAAACCAAGTGCCGCTGCTGTCCAAACGACGGCGGATTTGGTCTGCGTCAGCGTGTAACCGGCACATTCTCGCCGCAGACCGAACAAGGCGGCGGATGCAACGCTTCCCTTACCGGTTCTATCCTGTACAACTTTATTTAATACTGGCGTGCATTAAGGGCAATGACATTTTTTTAATCGGCGGGTATACCTTGTTGCCTGAGACGAAAGCCGCGAGCAGATAGTCCTTATAAGGTTTTTTCGCCGGTTTCACCGCCGCCGGTTGCTGATCAGCGCGTTTAAAATGGAAACAGTATAAAACAAACCCTGCATCCGGCAAAAAGCTGTCATGATAGTATAATCTTGCGGTCATAAAAAATGATGGTCAACCTCCCTTTGGAGGTTGGCTTTTTTGCATATCTTGGACATGGGGTGAATATGTATGTGTTAGAAAACTGATAAAAGGAGAGGTAATCTTTATGGAGCTTATGGTCAATAAAGAGGCTGTTACCATAAATGAAGTTGTGTACGACGGCTGTGTGCAGCAGCCTGTAAACTGTGACCTAATGCTGCCGGACTACTGCCCCGATATCCTGCGCGTACTGCGGTGCGACATCGACCCGAAGGTGATGAGCAAGCAGGTGATTGGGGAAAAGCTGGTGATCGATGGAACGGCGTGCGCAAAGCTGCTTTACATTGATGATGCCCGCTGTCTGCGCAGCCACGAGCACAAGATTCCGTTCACCACGAGCGTTGAGCTGAAAACCGCACCCGAGACCCCGTCTGTTGAAGCGCATGTAACCACCGACTATGTCAACTGCCGTCCTGTTTCACAACGCCGCTTAGATATCAAGGGATCGCTGAGCGTGTGTGCCGTTGTCACCGCACCGCGTACCGAGAATGTTATCAGCGAGGCGGCGGGCATGAATGTAGAGGTACAGCGTAAGATGGTCAAACACAGCCGAACCATCGCAAATGTTTCGCGCGCCTTTACGGTTAAGGAGGAACTCGATGTCGGCTATGGCAAGGATAGCATCGGCGCGGTGGTGCGCACCGACGGTGCTTGTGTCGTAACCGACTACAAGGTCATCGCAAACAA
Source organism: Bacillota bacterium (assembly GCA_023421245.1). Taxonomy (GTDB): domain Bacteria; phylum Bacillota; class Clostridia; order Oscillospirales; family Ruminococcaceae; genus Acetanaerobacterium. Next base: position 32,276 of record JAEZTV010000021.1, read on the forward strand.
AATTATCCTTAAGGCAGAATTGAGCGGGCATATCCTCTATACAGCCGACAACAAGGCTAACACAGCAAATATCATGGAATACACCCTGCCCATCAGTCAGATTGTGGATGTGGAAGGGGTGGATGAGAACTCTCAGTGCCGCCTGATGCTCACCGTCAACGGCATCGCGCCTGAGGTGCGTGCCAACAACGAGGGTGAAGCGCGCCTGATTGCGCTCGGGGTAGAGATAGGCTGCAACGCCGTTGCGTACAAAAACAGTGAGGTGCCCGTTGTAACCGATATGTACTCCACAAAATATGACTCTACGCACACTGCAAAGCAGGTGATGTTCGAACGTCTTGCCGCGGTTCTGGGCAACGAATATACCGTGAAGAACACCTATGACATGCCGGAGGCCGAAGCCGTACTGGATGTGTGGAGTGAGGTGGCGGTAAAGAATGCTAAGGTAGAAAACGGCGAGCTTGTCATTCTGGGCACCATCAAAACATGTCTGCTTGCGGAACAAGAGGATGGCGAGACCGTCTGCCTTGAGCGAATGGGAGAGATGGAGTACCGTACCAAGGTGGATAACGCAGGCGAAAACATGATGGCAAACAGCGAAGCAATTGTTAAGAACACCCAGTACACGGTCACCGGAAAGGATAAGATGGAGGTGCGCTGTACGCTGTTTATCAGTGCAAGTGTATTTGCCGTCGGGCGTGAAAATGTGCTCACCGACATTGCGGTAAACGAAAAAGCAGAGAAGAAGTCGGGCGAAACAGCAGCGCTTATCATCTATTTTGCCGAGGAAAATGAATCGGTATGGGAGATTGCCAAACGATATAACACCTCAGTCAAATTGATTGCAAACAGCAACGAGCTTGCGGGCGATAATGTGGGAGGGCGATGCATGCTGCTGATACCCACCGCATCCAATGAGCACTAAGCAAAGGGGGGATTTAAGTGGAAAACCGCAACATATATGCAGATATTGCCAAGCGAACCGACGGCAACATCTACATTGGCGTAGTAGGGCCGGTTCGCACAGGCAAAAGTACCTTTATCAAACGGTTTATGGAGACGCTGGTGCTGCCCAATATCGGCAACGATTTTAAGCGTGAGCGGGCAAACGACGAGCTGCCGCAGTCGGCGGCGGGGCGGACGATTATGACCACCGAGCCGAAGTTTGTACCCGAAGAAGCGGTGGAAATTAAGCTTGAGAATGCTGTAAACCTGCGGGTACGCATGATCGACTGTGTGGGCTACATTGTGCCAAGCGCCATCGGTTATATTGAAAACGATAACCCGCGCATGGTGCAGACCCCGTGGTTTGACAGTGAGATACCCTTTAACATGGCGGCGGAAATCGGCACGCAAAAGGTGATTCGCGAGCATTCCACCATCGGGCTTGTTTTAACCACCGACGGCAGCATCAGCGAAATTCCGCGCGATGAGTACGAAGAGGCGGAAGAGCGCGTTATTGAGGAGCTTAAGGAGATTAACAAGCCGTTTGTCGTTCTGCTCAACAGCCGCAATCCCGATGGTGTCGAGGCGCAGGAGCTGCGCGCGGAGCTGGAAAACAAGCATAATGTACCCGTGACCGCTGTAAACTGCCTGCACTTAAGCGAGGAGGATATCCGCGCTATCATCGGCAAGGTGCTGATGGAGTTCCCCGTCAAGGAAATCCTCGTTGATATCCCAAGGTGGATTATGTCGCTTGAAAACAACCATTGGCTTAAGACGGGCGTATGCGGCAGCATCAAGGCGGCGGCGGTAGATATCAAGCATGTCAGTGAGATATCCGAAAAGCTTGCTAACGTTCGGGAATGCGAGTATGTCGATAACGTCGAGATCAAGGGTATCGACATGGGCAACGGCTCTGCGCGTGTGGATGTCGGCGTTGCCAACGAGCTGTTTTATAAGATTTTGGGCGAGGCTACCGGCATTGAGATAAACTCCGAGGCAGAGCTTATGCCCTGTATGATAGAGCTTGCTAACATGAAGCGCGAGTACGACAAGGTGCGCAGCGCGATTGAGGAAGTCAACGCCACCGGCTACGGTATCGTCATGCCGGGGATTGACGAGCTTGCGCTTGATGAACCCGAGATTATCAAGCAGGGAGGACGCTACGGGGTACGGCTGAAGGCATCGGCGCCATCGATACATATGATGAAGGCAAACATCATGACCGAGGTCTCGCCGATTGTCGGCTCCGAAAAGCAATCGGAGGAGCTGGTGATGTATCTGCTCAAGGAGTTTGAGGAAAACCCGCGCAAGATATGGAACTCCAACATCTTCGGAAAATCCTTGCACGAGCTGGTCAACGAAGGCCTGCATAACAAGCTAAACCACATGCCGAGCGATGCGCGCATTAAAATGACCGAAACCATAGAACGGATTATCAACGAGGGCTGCTCGGGTCTTATCTGTATCATTCTGTAAAGGGCGGCAAACAGCAACGGGCACGGATTTTGGGGTATCCAAAATCCGTGCCCGTTGCGTATGAAAACGATACTGTATGAATAGAAAATCTATTTGCTGTAAAACTCAACAATCAGGCTCTCGTTCACCGGCAGGTCAATATCTTCGCGTCTTGGTAGGCGCTCCACCCGTCCGGTCAGCCCTTTTGCATCCAAAACAAGCCATGCGGGCACGGTGTGCACGCTGTCTGCCATGTGTGAAAACAGTGCGCTTGTGCGGCCTGATTCTTTCACCGAAATCACATCCCCAACCTTTACCCGGTAGGATGGAATATCCACACGTTTGCCGTTAACCAGCACAAGTCCATGGCTTACCGCCTGACGCGCCTGTCTGCGGGCAGAACAAAACCCAAGCCGGAAGACGATGTTATCCAGACGAAGCTCCATCAGCATTAAAAGATTCTCGCCCGTAAGGCCCTCACGCATCTTGCGTGCACGCAAAAAGGCAAGATAAAACGGACGCTCCAGCACGCCGTACACAAACTTAACCCGTTGCTTTTCTCGCAGTTGAAGGGCATATTCACTCATCTTGCGCGGTCTGCCGCTTGCGGTACGCGTGCCTGTGCGGTTTGATGTTTTATAGATGCCAAGCAGCGCGGGGCTGATATCCAGCGAGCGGCAGGATTTTAGTATCGGATCTCGATTTGTCGCCATGTAATTAACCTCACTACTCCCATATATTCAGGATTTAAAATACACTAATATTGTATACATTACAAAGAGAAAAGTCAATACTAAAAACAGCAATCCCTTTGCCGTTTTTTGCGGCAAAGGGATTGCTCTTAATCCTCCAGTGCAAGGCGTGCTTCCGCAAAAGGGGAGACGGCACGGCGCAGAATGTCCGTCGTATGGGCAATTAACACGCCGTAATTGGTAATGCACACACCCGCCGCGCGCGCCGTTTGCACGCGGTAGGCCATCTCGTTGCGGTTTAGCATACAGCCGCCGCAGTGCACGATCAGCGCATACTGCGAGATGTCCTGCGGGTAGTGCGCACCGCTTGCCCACTCAAACCGGATGCCCGGCCCCGCAAGCGAGGTTATCCATCGCGGCAGCTTCACCGTGCCGATGTCGTCGGTCTGGCGGTGATGGGTACAGCCCTCCACAATCAGCACGCGGTCGCCCGCGGTAAGGGTAGAGGCACGCCGTGCGCCGCGCACCATCTCGGCAAGGTCGCATTTCTGCCTTGCAAACAAGATGGAAAACGAGGTGAGCGGGATGTACGCAGGAACCGCGGCAGCCACCCTTGCAAACGCCTGAGAATCGGTAATCACCACAGCGGGCGGCTGCGTTAAGCGGCCAAGGGCAAGGGGCAGCTCGCTGTCTTTCGCCACAACGGCAATCGCGTCGCGCTCAAGAATATCACGAATGGTTTGCTGCTGCGGAAGAATCAGACGCCCCTTTGGCGCTCCGGCATCAATGGGCGTCACCAGCACCGCAACATCACCCGCACCAATGAGGCCATCCACCAGCGAGGGGTCGTCCGCTGCACCGTGTACGTTGTCCACGATAAGCTGCAGTAGCCTGTCAATCCCTTCACCGGTCGCAGCGCTCACGCATACGGTGGGGATACCGGCTTTTGTGCGCACCGCTTCGAGCGCGTTTTCGGGCAGCTGTACCAAATCACACTTATTGAGCGCCGCAACGCATGGAATTTTGCGCAGCCTAAGCTCTGCAATCAGGCTTTCTTCCTCCTCGGTAATGCCGTTTTGTATATCGCACACCACCACGGCAAGATGACACCTGCGCAGTACCTCGTAGGTTTTTTCAATGCGCAGCGCGCCAAGCTCGCCCTCATCATCCAGCCCCGCAGTATCAATCAGCACTACTGGGCCGACGGGAGCAAGCTCCATTGACCGAACCACCGGATCGGTAGTGGTACCTGCCACCGCGGAGGTCACGGCAACAGGCTGTCCCGCAAGTGCATTGAGCAGTGAGGATTTGCCCGTGTTTCTCAGGCCGAACAGCCCGATGGCAGTTCGGCTTGCACGGGGTGTTGCATTCAGGTTATTCAAGTGACAATGCCTCCCTTTTGCGGCTGGATTGAATGATCAATGTGGTCACCACGCGAAAAGTCCGGCGCAAAGCCCGCCGATTCAATGCGCCGTGACAGGCAGCCAAGGCATTCGGCAGCCTCCTCACCGGTACATATTTTGTTGTCATACAACGCGTAATCCTTTCGATGACGCACAGGGGATAGGTTTGGCATCACAACATTTGCCCCTGCCTTTAGCCCTTTTTCGCGGCCAAGCGGGTCGATGGTTCCAAGTGCCGTGGTGGCGGGCAGCAAAACCTTTGGTAACAGACAGCGCACCAGCGAAAGCAGCACCAGTGTTCGGTCTGCCGTTGGGGTGGCGCAGGCCGCAAACTGCGTGTCACGGTGGGGTACAAATGGCCCAAGCCCTACCATCTGCGGTTGTAAATCGCGCAGAAAAATAAGATCATCCGCAAGCGTGTCGGCGGTTTGATACGGCGACTGTACCATAAAACCAGCCCCTACCTGAAAACCGATGTCGCGTAGGGCGTACAGACACTCTTTGCGCTGTGCAAGGGTCAAGTTATGCGGGTGGAGCTTTGTGTAATGCGCGTCGTTTGCCGTTTCGTGCCGCAGCAAATAACGCCGTGCGCCGGCGCGGAACAAACGTTCGTACGATGCACGGTCGCGCTCTCCAAGAGAAAGTGTCAGCGCGCAGTCGGGGTAGCGCGCGGTAATGCCACGCACCAATGCACACAGGTAATCATCGGTAAAGGAAGGGTCCTCGCCACCCTGAAGAACAAAGGTACGAAACCCGAGCGCATACCCCTGCTCGCAGCAGGTAAGAATCTCATCATGTGTCAAGCGGTAGCGGGCGGCATTTGGGTTGCCGCTGCGGATACCGCAGTAAAAGCAGTCGTTCTTGCAGTAGCTTGAAAATTCAATCAGCCCGCGAAAGAAGATGCGCGTGCCGTAATGCTCGCGGCGCAGGGTATCGGCACAGGCAGTCAGCGCGTGGTGCTCCTGCGCGGTTGCGTCCTCAAAAAAGAAGCGAATGATCTGTGCAAGCTCCTGACGGGTTGCGCCATTGAGGTGCGCGGTAAACTCCCGCGCCTGTTTTAGCGGTAGCTGCATACAATGTAAACCCTTTCTGTTGCAATCAGAATATCTATAAGCGCAGGTCGCGCTCGCCATTTTCCAAGCGTTTTAGATTTTGCACCACCACATCGTAAACAGGGTCGCCCTTCAGTCGTTTCACCCGCTCGCGGATGGCTACTTCGCCCTTTTCACGCGCCTCTTGTGAGGCATAATCAAGCAGATATTCCTTGAAGGTAAAGATCGCGTTGGGTATGCAGTAGTTATGCACAAACTTTGATTTTGCCACCTTCATGAACTCCTCGCCGGTGCGTCCCGCGCGGTAACAGGCGGTGCAGAATGAAGGAATCGAATCCTGCGAGCAGATTTGTTGGATAGAGGTATCGAGCGTGTTGACATCCCCGATGGAGAACTGCTCCTTGTCGGGCAGAAAGTTTGCGGCCTTGCTCTTGGCATAGGCTCCCACGCCAATACGCGTGCCGGCATCAATCTGCGATACGCCAAGCGGCAACACTGCGCGGCGTACCTCTTCCGGCTCACGGGCGGTGCAGATCATACCGGTGTAGGGTACGGACAAGCGAATGACGGCAATCAGCTTTTTAAACTCATCATCCGATACCGCATACTCAGGCTTGCTCGCATATGGGGTGCCGGTAGCCGGACGGATGCGCGGGAACGAGATGGTGTGCGGCCCGATGCCGCCAAAGTTTTTCTCCAGATGGATGGTGTGATACAATAGCCCCATCACCTCAAACCGCCAGTCATACAAACCAAACAGCACGCCGATGCCACTGTCGTCAAGGCCTGCCCGCTGTGCGCGGTCCATTGCGTACAGTCTCCAGCGGTAATGCCCCTTGATGGTACCCGCGGGATGCATCTTTGCATAGGTTTCGTGATGATAGGTCTCCTGAAATACCTGATAGGTGCCGATGCCGATATCCTTTAAGATACGAAGCTCATCCTCCGTCATGGGTGCGCAATTAACGTTGCAGCGGCGAATCTCGCCATGCTCACTCTTGACGCTGTACACCTTTTCGACGGTATCACGGATAAACTCAGCGCTTGTGGCAGGCGACTCCCCATACACGAGTACGGTGCGTTTCTGCCCTTCTTCAATCATGATACGAACCTCTTCTTCCAACTCGTCCATCGAAAGCGTCTGGCGGTGAATGGCGGTGTTGCTGCTGCGAAATCCGCAATAGGTACAGTTGTTGGCGCATTCATCACTGATGTACAGCGGCGCAAAGAATACGATACGGTCACCGTACACCTCCTGCTTAAGTTGGTGTGCAAGCTCAAACATCTCACCAATCGTTGTCGGGTCTTGATTTTGAATGAGGATGGCGGTCTCCTCCGGCTCAAGGCGCACGCACCCTTGTGCCTTTTTCAGTATGCGCCGCACATCCTCGCGCGATGGGTTCTTCCATTTGTTCAGCTGTGCCCATATCCTGTCATCATCGATGAAATCGCGCTCCATCCTATCGTAGTACTCAAATTCGTCCTTGTACTTTTCTAAGAAATTCATACTGCAATGTCCTTTCCAGCCGCTAATTACTTTAAAAACTATTACACATCATACACTTGGGAACATCAGACGTTCTTTGTCACCATCGATTTGACCGATACACCCGCAATGCGGCCAAGCCGCCCCGTCATCGCGCTGATTTCATCATTTGCGCCATCAACAATCAACGAGATAACCGATACCCCGCGCTCGCGGTAGGGAATACCCATGCGTCCTACCACCAGATGTCCATAGTCGTGCAGCACGGCGTTAACCTGCTCGGCACACGATAGATCCTCCACAACAATGCCTACAATACCAATTCGTTTATCCATGTTACAGCCATCCTTTCTGGGACGCAAAAAAGCTCCCTTTTCACAAATCCCCGACAAAAGGATGCGAAAAAGGAGCGCAAGCGGCTAAGTTATTCGAAAAGTCAATTACGGTCGGGACCGCGTTGCCTTTCGGCAAATTCGATTTTCAAGTCGAAAACCAAACCGGTGCCTGATCGCTTTGAATTTAAAGAGCGCTTCCGCTGCTTTGGCAGGCGGGGCGTCTTAAATCCATGCCATCGGTTTTTGGCCGATGATCGTTGACTTTGCACACGCAAAAAGCCCAGTGCGCGCCTTTCCGCTCGGAACACCTTGCGGTCGGGTGTAAATTACTGCGGCCCTGTATCCTCGGGCGCATCGCACGCGGGAACACCTTGCCGTAAGCAGTACACGAATATTGTAGCATACGCGCCGCTGCTTGTCAAAGCTTTAACAAAGATTTGCGCAAGCTATAATATGGCCTTGCAATGCCGCGCTTGAGCATGTGAATTCATGCGGCACCATCCGTTCGGGTATAGCTGTCATAATAAACTTAATTTGCATCGGAGGTTGGTCTGGATACCTCAACATCACAGGCAACCGTTCGCAGTGTGTGGAATCGTTTCATGTTTTTGCAGATTAACCTAAGCATAGGGCGTAGTTCGGGTATGCGGTGCTGGCTTGATGCGTAATAGATTTTTGCTGCATGATCTTTGCCCATAAGCATAATCCCATTGTTCTCAATAGTATCGCTGCTCCAGTCCTGCACAATTTGGGTGATATCTATTTCGGTATAGTTGCAGTGATATGAAGTTTCAAATGAGATACATCGCTCTTGGCTAACGGCTGGAAATATATTTGTGCAGCCATATACGTTAAAGATTTCCGATAGCGGATACAAGACATATTGGTTACAAATATCCTCTGCGTTTTGAGTGCTTTGGGTCTCACATGTACAATGCGGAAGTTTAAACAGAATAAGTTTTGCCCCGAGCAAAACCAAGTTGTGCAGCGTAATGGGCATATTGAAATGAAGATAGATTATTTTATCGCATCCCAATTGCAGAGATTGCCGCCATTGATCCCGAATGAGATAGTTTACCGAATAATTAAATGATGTTTGAGCTCTCAAATCAATTACACTCATGCATTGCCCCCCCTTATATAGCATATGCGGAGATTTGGTTTGTAGCTTAAGTCTTCAACTTTTTTAAAACCTCAGAATATACTGCATAGAAAGGCTTTGTTCTCTTTCGAACCAATAATACCAAGGAGGTTTACTCATGGCTTCAGTTATTGTTACTGCAAGTGCAATGGCGTTATCGCAAAATTCGCCCTATAGTGTTGTTGATCTCACCTTTAATTATCAAGATACTACAGTCCAAAACGGAACTGTCCTTTACTATGGTGCCCTTCTTTCGGATGGTACGAATACCGAGTATGTGTTGTTCCCGCTCACGGTAACTTCCGGAACAGATATACCGGATACTGCAGAATTTGCATATACGCCTGACGTAACTTTTACAGCGGAGATTACTGCCAGCGAGGGGAAAATCTATTACACCGCATAATGTTATAGAATCATTTAGAAGGGCATGTAAGGATCGCCTCTCCAGAGATTAAAACTATCCGCTTTTCAATTCCGCTTTTAGCAGGACAAATCTTGTTTTTCTTTGTGCTGATGGATTGATTTTATTCGAACAACACAACCGCACCGACAAACTTTGGCATGAGATTTGTCGGTGCGGCTTTTATCGGACTTTAAAGAAAAGCCTTCATCACCGGTAAACGTGCTTTGGATATGCCGGTTTGTTAAGCATACAGAAACTAAACAAACGTCTTCAGAAAAACAAATTTCTTTTACGTGAAATAACGTTGACAAAAGCGGATGAAGCTTGATATAATCTTAATTGTTGTGCATCTCGGCAGGCACAGGTTTTTGCTGGACTGCACCAAAAAATCAGAGAGGCGAGCATCCTGCTCTGCGCTATATGCGGGCGTGGTGGAATGGCAGACACGTTGGTCTTAGGAGCCAATGCTTCGGCGTAAGGGTTCAAGTCCCTTCGCCCGCACCAAATCATGATAATCCGAACCTTGTCCCCATTGGGGATGGGTTCGGATTATTGCTTTATTTAAACAATATATAAATTTAACCAGCTAGGTAAATGACATACCTAGCTGGTTTCGTTTGTAGGATTGTCAAACATCTTGGACAGAGAAGATAGAAAGAGATTGTCGAGGTGAAAGCCAATTAAGAGGCCTCATGGGCAAGTTGTTAGAACGCCTATTGTGAATTTGGAGCTGTTTATCGAAGTCCAGAAGAGAAAAGAAAGAATGGGAAGCATAGAAGCGTTTCTGATCTTCCCTATGGCTTCTTTCAACCTTGCCATTATGGCGTGGGGTATAGGGTCGGATGAGCTTATGACGGATACCAAGCTGCAGGGCGGTTTTCTCAAAAAGGGTCT
>JAEZTV010000019.1 GCA_023421245.1 Bacillota bacterium
CGATAAACAGCTCCAAATTCACAATAGGCGTTCTAACAACTTGCCCATGAGGCCTCTTAACTGGCTTTCACCTCGACAATCTCTTTCTATCTTCTCTGTCCAAGATGTTTGACAATCCTACAAAAAAACACAAAACTATTCAATACAAACCATATGCTTTTTATATTGTACCGCCTGTAGCTTTTGTCGGACGCAAGAATACAGCAGAGTAGTACCTTTGCAGTGTTTGGCAAGGGTATCATAATAAAGAATCCTCAAGTCTGTAGCGCAGGGGTTATTTGCGTGCTTTGACACTGCGATGGCTGCTTTTTTGTTGTAGTGCAAAATAAATTCTGCGGCGCAGTGAAGCATGGCAGGATAATTCACAAATTAAGTATTTGAATTTGGGTGCAATTATGTTAAGATAAAAGACATATAATATAGTGCGCAATATTGATGCGCTTCATCAAGACAAGGGATGTTGTAAGCAAGGGAGTATAATTGCATGCCTAAGGTTATGAGAATTGGCACATACAGAAAACGCCGCAAACGTCGTGCAGGAGTCCCTGTGCTATTAATACTGCTGGTTCTTATCGCATTTAGCTCGCTCGGCTATTCCATCGTAGTAGGCAAGCAGATGGTAGACGGTGGTCTTGTGGTGGAATCTGCTCCAAAGGACGTCGATAATGTGATTTCGGACATTGAGCTTACATCCTCTGACGAACCGACCGGCTCACAGGCGGACGCACAGTTCGGCGTTCCGCTGCCCGAGCGCAAACGCGTGATGGGTTCATATTTTGATGATGCTGTATTTTTTGGCGATTCAGTTACCGACGGCATCTCGCTGTATGATGTAATGTCAAACGCAAAGGTGATCTCATATACAGGGATTGACCCAGCCACATCGGCAACCCGCAAGGTGATTAAAACTCAGGATGATGAGAAAATTACCATGATTGACGCGCTCAAGCAGACAAATCCTGCAAAAATCTATATCATGATGGGCATCAATTCGATTTCGATGGAGAAAGATACATTCATTACGTACTATGGAAAAATGCTTGATACTATCATCGCACAGCATCCGGATGCAATCATCTATGTGCAGCCCATCACACCCATTACAGCCACATTTGAGCAGAGCTCCAAAAACATCTATAATATTACCAATGCAAGAATCAATGAATTTAATGAAAGCATACTCGCACTAGCAGGTGAAAAAAAGGTATATTATATAAACATCAACGAGGTGCTTTCGGATGAAACGGGTGCACTGCCAGATGAAGCAAGCCCCAAAGACGGCATTCATTTCGGTGCCAAATACTACGAAAAATGGTTTGAGTACCTAAAGACACACACTGCGCCGGCTTGACTTGTTGTAACATAGGGCAGAGTGCGAGATTATAAAAGTTTTGGGGGAAGCATACTAAATATGGTTTATTGTAAAAGAAGAGTATCCCTTGCACTTTCTGCGATTCTAATAGTGATATCCATGCTTGCAGGTTGTGCGGGCGGGGCGGAAAACGCACCGCAAAAAGCACCGCCCGCAGAGGATATTGCACAGGCAATCATAACAAGCTGTTCCTTTGACGAGATGATTAAGATTGAAGACAGTGTGCTGTATAACCAGTATGGCGATCTTGATGAGAGCATCCTTGTAGATTCAGCGGTATATACCTCTACGCTGGTACTTGCAGACGAGGTCTGCGTGCTTCGCGTAAAAAATGAAGAGGATATTAAGGCGGTGCTTGCTGCGATTGATACCCGCCTTGGCGAACTTACCGATAAGTTTACCGGCTACCGCGAAGAGGAACTGCCTAAAGTGAAAAATGCACTGATCGAGACGCGCGGCACCTATATCCTAATGACCACCACGCCCGACGGCGAGGTTGCGGCCAAAGAGTTCAAAGCCATGCTAGAGTAAACAGCATACACATAAATAGACGGAGGATGGTGAACGGCAGATGATAGTTGAAAGCATTACAATTACCGCAATTTTAACCGCAATCTTTTTTGTGTTTCTTCGTGGGCGCAAACCGCTGTCTGCCTTGTCCACGATACCGCTTGTCAGCGTACCGGTCTGCCACCTTCTGGGCATTCCGCTTTCCAAGTGGCTTTCTTCGCTTATTGGCTTGCCAAGGCTTACCGTATATGTTGCAATTGACGTAATTGGATTTTTACTGTTTGCGTTGCTCACACTTCTCATGCTAAAGAACTTCCATTCCAAACGCACCAAGGCTACCTACCTTATTGCGGGAGGCTTGTTTACCGTAGCGCTTGCGGTTATTTTTATCAGCGACCTGCTTGCGCGGTTCGGTTAATACAAAAAGCACCAAGGCCCGAACACAACGGCGAAAACCGCTGTGTTCGGGCCTTTTTTTGTTTGCAGCTTAAGAGTATCGATCGCTCGTGCTGTATTTCGTATAATGTCCATACATTCTCGCCTGCTATACAAGCACGCGTACACGCGCGGCCTTTTGCTTTGTGCGTTGGTAACGCGTAGAGCGGAACCGCTCATGCATCCGCTGCAACTATTTTTTAGGCGTTTTCAATCAGCAAATCGAGCTCAGCAAGCCAAAGCTGTGCGCTAGCGTCGCTTGGCATACGCCAATCCCCGCGAGGTGAGAGCGTTACCGAGCCAATCTTTGGTCCATCCGGCATACAGGAGCGCTTAAACTGATGCGCAAAAAACCGCTGATAGAACAGCTTCAGCCAGTTGAGAATCTCGGTGCGGGAATATACGCCCGCGTAGGCATATTCGCAAAGCCGTACAATCTTTGCGGGTGTAAACCCAAAGCGAACCACATAGTACAAAAAGAAATCGTGCAGCTCATACGGGCCTATGATATGCTCGGTCTTTTGCGAGGTTTCGCCCTGCTCTGCGGGCAAGAGCTCGGGGCTTACCGGGGTATCGAGAATATCATACAGCACCTGTTTGAGTACCGGCATGTCCGCCTCATCCGCCGCATAACGCACCAGATGGCGTACGAGCGTCTTGGGCACCGAGGCGTTGACACCATACATCGACATATGGTCGCCATTGTAGGTCGCCCAGCCCAGTGCAAGCTCCGAAAGATCACCGGTGCCGATAACAAGGCCGCCGGTCTGGTTAGCAATATCCATCAGCACCTGCGTGCGTTCGCGCGCCTGCGCGTTTTCATAGGTAGTGTTGTGGTTGCTTTCATCGTGTCCGATGTCGTCAAAATGCCGGCGCACCGATGCCGTAATGTCAATACTGCGAAAGCTTACCCCAAGTGCTTCACACAACAGCTCAGCGTTAGAGCGGGTACGCTCTGTCGTGCCAAAGCAGGGCATCGTCACCGCGATGATGTCGCGGTGCGGACGTGCAAGCATGTCCATTGCGCGCACACATACAAGCAACGCAAGAGAAGAATCAAGTCCGCCCGAAACGCCAATCACAGCACTTGCGCTCTTGGTGTGGGCAAGTCGGGTTTTTAGCCCGTGCGCTTGCATAGTCAGAATCATTTCGCACCGTTCGGCGCGTGTGCGCGCATTAGACGGCACAAACGGATGCGGTTCGATGGAGCGGGTAAGTGTTGTGTTGACGGGCGAAAGGTCAAACATTACCCTGCGGCTGCAAGGGTTATTCCTTGGAAAGGTAGTAAGCCTGCGCCGCTCCTGCGCAAGCCGCTGCACATCAATCTCTGAAAGGATGATTCCATTTTCAAACAGCGCACTTTCGGCTAATAGCCTGCCATTTTCCGAAATCAGGTTATGGCCGGAAAACACCATATCGGTGGTCGATTCTCCATCACCCGCGTCGGCATACAGGTAGCCGCACACAAGACGTGCAGACTGCCCTGTAATCAGCCCGCGGCGGTAGTCCGGCTTGCTGACAGTCTCGTCACTCGCTGAAAGGTTTGCAATGATGGTTGCTCCGGCAGTGGCAAGCGCAAGAGAAGGGGGCGCCACCGCCCAAAGATCCTCGCATAGCTCGACGCCAAAGCAAAAGTCGGGGTTTTGGCGGCATGTAAACAACAATTCGGTGCCAAACGCAACCTCCTTGCCAAACAGTGTAATTGTTGTGTCGTGCTCATCCGGCGGTGAAAAATACCGCAGTTCATGGAATTCGCCGTAGTTTGGCAGATTGCTCTTTGGCACTACGCCCAAAATCTTGCCACTGTACGCGCATACGGCACAATTGTACAGCTTGCCGCCCAACTCCAGCGGCATCCCGAATACGATAATAAGCTCGTCTTGTGCGGTCTGTGTGACAATCTCACCTGCCGCAGCAAGCGCGCCGCTTAGCAGTGCGCGCTGCAAAAACAGATCCCCTGCCGTATATCCTGTTACGCATAGCTCCGGCAGTACAAGCAGCTTTGCTCCTTGCTTTGCTGCATCCTTTGCAAGCGAAATAATTACACGCGCGTTGTGGGTGCAATCGGCTACGCGGATGCGCGGCGTTGCCGCCGCTGCCTTTACAAACCCATGTTCCATAGAGCATTCACCATACTTCTTGTTTATTGTGTTACCACTTAAACCCGGTTTTGTTGGAATTATAATAATTTGAATGTGTGCACATTGTAGCACGATTTTATAGTTTTATCAATTTGCAATGTGATTATAAGCCGCATAGAGATGCGGCTTTTTGTGTATAGTATCGCTTTGCCGCAGTCAAGCAAAACGCTCGTACCGCTTTACCGCCCGTTTGCAAGTGATACGTAATACTGTTTGATGTATGCCCGAAAGGCGGTTGGCAGCATATACTCGGTCTTAAGCTGTTCCTTGCTGATGAACACAATAGGGCCTTGTGCAGCTCCCGCAGTTACATTAATCAGATATCCGCTCATATGCCACTCGATGTGGGTGAAAATATGCTTGGCGCCAGGCAGAGAGACTATCTCGTTCGGTGTAAGCCCCATATCGCAAACCGCCTGTTTGCACTCAGATACCGATAGCGTTCCGGTGTGGTTCGGCAGCTCCCACAGCCCCGCAAGCAGGCCGTTTTGTGCGCGTTTTGTGATTGCGAGCCGGTTGCCGCACGTCACCACTAGGACGGTGCGCCTCTCGACCGTTCGTGCCTTTTTAGGCTTTTTAACAGGGAGGATGCCCGTAAGCTGCTGTAAATATGCATCGCATACCGTGGCGAGCGGGCAGATGTCGCACCTTGGCGCGCCGTTTGGCAGACAAACGGTTGCACCAAGCTCCATCAGCGATTGATTGAAATCCCCAACCCGGGCATGAGGAAGGATGTCGGTCACAAGTTGCGTGATACGCCGTTTTACGCCGGCATCTGTAATATCGCCGTAATCTGCCGCAGTGCGGGCAATCACGCGGAGTACGTTGCCGTCCACCGCAGGTGCCCGCTCGCCAAACGCAATTGACGCAACCGCGCCTGCGGAGTAATCGCCAAGTCCGGGCAGGCTGTGGAGCGTCTTATAATCGCCGGGGATAACGCCCGCGTAGTCGTAAACTATAATTTTAGCGGCTTTATGCAGATTGCGTACACGATTATAGTAGCCAAGCCCCTCCCACAGCTTTAGCAGTAGAGATTCGTCGGCGGCAGCAAGGGCGTAAACATCGGGCAGGGTATTCATGAAGCGCTCAAAATACGGGATGACTGCCTCCACCCGCGTTTGCTGCAGCATAATCTCGGATACCCACACGCGGTAGGGTGCAGGATCGCTGCGCCACGGCAAACTGCGGGCGTTGTGGTCGTACCAGTCTAGGAGCAGGGGAACAATTCTGTTTAGCTGTGTGTTCATTATATAGAACCATCCTGTAAAAATATAAATAATATAGCAGGGACTATCCGAGCGGATAACGTTGTTTTGCGCATAAGCTCCTCCGCGCCGCCTGGGCATAAAACTTATAATATTCGCGTTGCGGATATTATATCATAAAACCACCCCACAAAACGGCATGCCGTTTTGTGCGCAGCTTTGCTGCGAAAGCGCCGGATACCGGCGCATGAGTGGTTTTTCGATGAAATAAATACTCTGTGTCGTCATACGGCACAGACCGCGCAAAGCGCGGGCAATGGCTACTGCAGCCATTGCGGATTTATTATATCATAAAAATGAGGGAAGACCGCAGGTTTTTCAAAGGCCAAGCGTTAGTTTGCTATGCTTATCGAAGATTGGCTGCGCACAAAGCAACACACTTGCATATCACCGTGCCTTGTGAATTTTTCGGCAGTGCTCCGTCAACAATATCGGTATCGCCAAACGAAGGAGCCGATGCCGTGAAGACAGGATATTCCGATAACCCGATAGACAGAGCAAGAATACCGGATAACCCGCCAAGTAAGCGGCCGGTTGCGTTGCGCAAAAGCACGGCAGAGGAGCTGAAGGTGCTGTGGCAATTATACCGCCGTGTGTGCAAAGAAAAAACACGCGCAGGCGCATGGCAGTGGCTGTATGAAAACTATTATACCCTGCAAGCCGAGGGCAGGGCAGTCGTACGTGCACTTCGGCACGAAAACCCGCTTCCAAGCCTTGAGGGAGTCTCAGTGCCTGTGGTGTATCATCTTATAAGCTCATCCTTTGTCGCAAAGCGGTCGGAGCTTACCGGCGAAAGCCTTGAACGATTTCTGTGTGAGATGCAAAAGGATGCGCCTTTTAGCGTGGCGGAGTTGTGCTTTGTGCCTGCTGCGCTTCGTTGCGCCTATATTAAGGAGTGCCGCCGCGCCTGCGAGATGGATGCAGCGGATGAAGACGCGCAGCGCCTGTTTGCATACGGCATCGGTTCGCTGCGCGCAATCGGCGATATCTGCTTTGAGGATATTCTGGTAAACTGCAGCGCGGTGGAGCAGGTTTTGCAGCAAGACCCTTCTGGTGACTACCCGGGCATGGATGAGGAAAGTAAGAATCTTTACCGATTTAAGGTGTCGCGCATTGCGGCAGCACAAGGCATCAGTGAGGTGCAGGCGGCAGGCAACATGCTTGCGTATGCACAAGAAGGGGAAAACGCACGCACCCGCCACATCGGTCACGCAATCTTTTCGGAGGATGATTCCCATCGACCGGCACGGGCAAGGGGCAGGTGCGCCCTTACGCTGATGGCTGTGGTTCCGCTTGTGCTCACCATAGCGTTTGGCATCTTTTTAAACAGCATCTGGGCGGGCGTCCTGCTTTACCTGCCGCTGTGGGAGATTGTACGGCCGCTCATTGAGCAGTTTTCCCTGCGCGGGGTACCCATTACCGTAATTCCGCGCATTGCCTTGGAACGCGACCTGCCAAGCGGCGCGTACACGCTCGTTACCGTATCTACCCTTATGCCGCGTCCGGAGGATGCCACGGCGCTTGAAAAGCATCTTGAAAATCTATATATCACAAACGGCGGGGCAGGCGTAGGGTTTATGGTGCTGGCCGACTTTAAAGAGGACAAGGCAGCCGCAAACCCCAAGGATAAAGCAATGCTTGCCGCCGCGCAGGGTGTTATTACACGGTTGAACGCCCGATTCGGCGACTGTTTTTTTCTGCTTGTTCGCAAACGAAGCTATAGCAAATCAAGTAAAAAATTCGGCGGGTGGGAGCGCAAGCGCGGTGCAATCACCCAGCTGGTACGTTTTATTGCGGGGCAAAGCATCCCATTACTGCTGTTTTGCGGTAATATGGAGACTCTGCGCCGCACACGCTATATCCTTGCGCTCGATGCCGACACAGGCCTGCTGCTCGGCTCAGTTTCGCAGCTTGTAGGCGCTGCAATCCACCCGCTCAACCGCGCGGAGGTGTCAAAAGAAACCGGTACGGTAACGCGCGGTTACGGCGTGTTTGTGCCGCGCATCAGCGTCAGTCTCGAATCCGCCTATAAAACAGGGTTTAGCAAGGTGATGGCGGGCAGCGGCGGCATTACCGCTTACGGTGCTGCCTGCCCCAGCCTTTATCAGGATTTGTTTGGTTCCGGTGTGTTTTCAGGCAAGGGGCTTATTGATGTGCGCGCTTTTTATGAAGTTATGGATCAACGGTTTGACGAGGGCATCATCCTCTCACATGATATTTTAGAAGGAGAATACCTGCGTACCGCCTTTGTGTCGGATGTAGAGCTGACCGAGAGCTTCCCTAAAAATGCATCCGCCTTTTTTGCGCGTCTGCACCGCTGGATACGCGGCGACGTGCAAAATGCGCCGTTTATCCTGTCTACCATCCGCCGCGCAGGGGCAGAAGAACGCAATGTATTGCCTGCGCTCGGTCGGTATAAGCTATTTGACAACATCCGTCGTGCCGCAACGCCGGTTGTGGCCTACCTGTGTATTATAGCCGCCTTTTTTACCGATTCACCACTGTGTCACTCGCTTGCGCTTGGCGGATTTTTTGCCATGACGGGCCCTCAGCTTGCTGCGGCGGCCGCTTCAAGCTTTGCCAGCCGAGGCTTTGCACTTTCGCGCGAATACTATGCTAAGGTGTTGCCCGCCGCGCTCGAAAGTATATCGCAGGCGTTTTTTTCTTTTGTGTTTTTACCAAAGCATGCCTTTGTTGCGGCGGACGCTATGCTACGATCGACTTACCGCATGTTGCTATCACACGAAAAGCTGCTTGAATGGACAACCGCAGCCGATTCCGAACGCGGCGGCAAGCGGCTTGTCTCTCACGCAAAAGACCTTTTACCCGGTATCCTGACGGGTAGTATGCTGCTGTTTTCGGCGGTAAGTGTGCTGCGGTTGTTCGGCCTATTATTTTTACTCTCACCGTTTGTTGCGTTTATATCCGCACGCGAAACGGACCAAAGGCAAAGAAAGACCAGCCCGCAAACACAGGATGTGCTTACCTCCTACGCCGCTATGATGTGGCGGTATTACGAAAAAACCTGCACGGCGCGGGAAAACTATCTGCCGCCCGACAATGTGCAGGAAGCGCCATGCTATGCGGTTGCGCACCGCACCTCGCCCACCAACATCGGGCTGATGCTGCTGTGCGTGCTTGCCGCGCGCGACTTTCATTTTATCACCACCGAGGAGATGGCTCAGCGCATCGAGCGCACTCTTGCGACCATCCTGCGCATGGAGCGTTTTTACGGCAACCTTTATAACTGGTACGACACCAGAACCCTTGCTCTGCTGCAGCCGGCGTTTGTGTCTTCGGTGGATAGCGCAAATTTTCTATGCTGCCTTGTCGCGCTGCGCGAGGGTATTAAGGAATATATTACAGATCCGGCGAGGCTGGACGCAATATGCGCGCAGCTCGGTACGCTTATTGACGAAGCCGATCTTACGGTGTTTTACAACAAGCGCAAAAAGCTGTTTTCGGTGGGGTACGATTGCGAGACGCAGTCGCTCAGCCGCTCGCATTATGACCTTTTGATGAGCGAGGCACGCCTGACCAGCTATTTTGCAGTCGCCACAGGGCAGGTGCCAAAAAAACACTGGGGGGCGCTTGCGCGTACACTCGCGCGGCAGGGTACCTTTGCGGGGCCGATTTCATGGGGCGGCAGCGTATTTGAATACTTTATGCCCCACCTTTTGCTGCCCGTTTACGAGGGTTCGCTGTTGTACGAAGCGCTTCGGTTTTGCATCTACTGCCAAAAGCTGCGCGGGCGAACACTGGCGCTTCCGTGGGGCGTGTCTGAAAGTGGGTTTTACGCGTTTGACAATATGCTTAACTACCGCTACAAGGCGCACGGTGTGCAGAAACTGGGGCTTGCGCGCGGGCTGAACACCGAGTATGTTGTGTCGCCCTATTCTTCGTTTCTTACCATGCAGTATGACCTGCACGGCGCACTAAAGAACCTTGCGGAGCTTGAAAAAATCGGCATGGTGGGCAGGTGGGGGTTTTACGAAGCGTGCGATTACACCACCCACCGTACAGGGGCATACAAGCGCGGCATCGTGCGCAGCTATATGGCGCATCATCTGGGCATGAGTATGATTGCAATAAATAATGTGGTACACAATGATTGCATGCAGCACCGCTTTATGTCCGACCGCGCCATGATGGCGGCAAAGGAGCTGCTTAAGGAGAAGATTGCAGCGGGAAGCCTTATCTTTGATGATATCCCCGACCGCGGAGAGCCACCGCGCCACGGGCGCGAAACACCAACCGAGGAGGTTTATGCCAACGTGTCACCGCAAAACCCGCATGTTCAGATACTCTCAAACGGCGAACTGACTGCAGTGCTCAGCGACAGCGGCATACAGCACATCTCATACGGCAGCATCGACATCACAAGGCGCACCACCGACCCGCTGCGTGCGCCATGCGGTGTGTTCTTTGCCGCGAAGATGCAAGATGATGTTGTAAGCGCCACCGCCGCCCCTTTTTACAATGCAGACACAAAGCATGTGGCAAAGTTGTTTGCCACAGGGGTGGAGTACTACGGTATAAAGGACCTGCTCGAAGCGGGGCTGCAGGTGTGTGTGAATACCGACTACCCTGTATGCCAGTATATCGGTGTGGTTAAAAACAACTCCCCAAAAAAGGAGAAGATTCAGGTACTCATCTATTTGGAGCCTGCCCTTGCCGGGTTTCGCGAAATGGAGGCGCATCCCGCATTTACAAGGCTGTTCTTGCAGGCGGCATACGATCGCGCCTCCAGCAGCTTAATTTTCAGCCGCCGCACCCGCCTGTACGAGACCGATGTCAGCATCGCCATCGGTTTTTTGGATGAAACGGCGTTTGAATACGAAACGGTAAAATACAAGCTGCTCACACTGCCCTATGGCATTGCTTCTCTGGCACAGGCGTTTGAACGTCCTTTTTTAGGCGGCGAGGGCGTGCCCGATGCGGTTTGTGCAATTCGTACGGAGATAGAGCTTGCGGCGGGTGCGCAAAAGGAGCTTAGCTTTGTCATCGCGGTGGACGACACGCAGGAGGGCGCGGTGTCGCGCGTGGTAGCGGCGCGCCGCAGAGGGGCGATAAGCTCGGCGCGCGCGGCACGTTCTCCGGTATCCACAACAGGGCTCGAAGACAGAATAGGGCAGAGTGTTCTGCCGCAGCTGTTTTATCCGCGGCGTGAATGCCGCGACAGCATTGCCGCCGCACTGATAAATGAGCTTGGTGTGTATGGGTTGTGGGGGCTGTCAATCTCGGGCGATTTCCCCATTGTTCTTATTGAGGTGCACGACCCGGACGATGTGGTACGCTGTGAGGGATATATCAAGCTCATGCAAAAGCTTCGGGTATGCAATGTGTTCTTTGATCTTGTGGTGCTGTACCACAACGCGGTGCATGACGACGCTATCCGCGCGGCGCTTTCACAGCTTGCCTATGACTGTATGGCCGAGGATCTGCTTGGCGCACGGGTGGGCATCCACGCTGTCAACCTTGCATTCCACGATGCCAAGGTGCGCACGCTTCTTTATGCGGCGGCAAGTCATGTGGTGGAGCAAACGCTTGTGCGCCCGCCCCATCCTGTTACGGACTATCTTCCGCTGCATATTACGCCGGTCGAACAGGAGCGGCTAACCCTTGTAGGGGAGGATAGAATTCTTGGCGGCGCGTTCACGCGCGAACGGTTTTACGTTACCGGCACACCGGATGCGCCGTGGTGCCATGTGCTATCCAATCCTGTGTTTGGTACTTTGGTGTCGAATAAGGCGCTGGGCTTTAGCTGGGCGGTGAATGCGCGGGAAAATAAACTCACCCCATGGTTTAACGACCTGTCGCTCGACAACGTGGGCGAGATGCTGCTGATGGATACCGGCGGGGTACGCTATGACCTTGTGGGCGGTGCGCTGGCATCGTTCTCTCCCCGTGACGCGGTGTACGAGGGGCGTGCGGCAGGCGGAAAGCTAAAAACAACCGTAACAGTCACAATCTCCCCTACATCGTGTGCAAAATACTTGGATGTGGCGCTGGAAAACACGAAGGAGGAGGCGATGGATATCGAACTGAGCTATTATACCGAGCCGGTGCTTGGCGTAAACCGCACCACCGCGCGCCATCTCATCCCGGGCATGCACAGCGGAATGCTCACGCTCGTAAACCCCTTTAATACCGCGGTGGGCGGCTGTATGGCGGTGGGGTGCGATAAAACGGAGGTGTTCTATCACTGCGAACGCGCTGCGTTTTTATGCGGAAATACGGTTCCTGAGCTGCCCTATCCAAACGACGACCCCTGTGCGGCGGTAATCCATCCCTTTAAGCTGCCGCCGAGCGGCAGGTACACCGTGCGGTTTGTACTTTGCTATGGCAAAGACCGGGATGCCTGCGTACGCCAGCAAAGGTTAGTACAGCAACGGCGCGAAGAAGAGAACAGCATATGGATCGATACCCCCGACCGCCTGCTTAATCATCTGATTAACACATGGCTGCCGTACCAGACCAAGCACGCGCGTGTGACAGGCCGTACCGGATACTACCAGTGCGGCGGTGCATGGGGATTTCGCGACCAGCTGCAGGATGTGTGCGCAACACTGCTGCTGTCACCCAAAATCGCGCGTCAGCATATTCTGCGTGCGGCAGGGGCACAGTTTAAGGAGGGTGACGTATTGCACTGGTGGCACAGTCTGCCCGAGCGGGGCGGTGGAATGCGCGGCGTGCGCACCCGTTACAGCGACGATTTGCTATGGCTGCCGTATACCGTATGCGAATACCTCGAAAAAACCGGCGACCGGTCGGTGCTGCAGGTGCGCATCCCCTATCTTGGGGGTGCACCGCTTTCATCAGGTGAGCAGGAACGCTATTTTGGGCCGCCGGTATCGGATGAAGTGGGCGATATCTACGATCACTGCTGCCGCGCCATTGACCGCGCTATGCGCCTCGGCGAGCACGGCCTGCCGCTCATCGGCTGCGGCGACTGGAATGACGGCTTTAACACGGTAGGTGCAGAGGGGCGGGGAGAAAGTGTGTGGCTGGCACTGTTTCTTGCCCATGTACTCGACCGTTTTGTGCCGGTATGTAAAGAGCGCGGCGATACCGAGCGCGCCGAGCGTCTTGCCAACAATGCCGAGCTGCTGCGCGGCGCGGTGGATGAACACTGCTATGACGGCGCGTGGTATCTGCGCGCGTTTTATGATGACGGCACGAAAATGGGCAGTGCGCATAACGACGAATGCCGCATCGATTCATTACCCCAAAGCTTCGCGGTTTTTGCGAACATGCCTGACCGGCATCGGGTACACACCGCCCTTCAAAGTGCCTACAGCAAGCTTGTGGACCGGGAAAACGGGATTGTGCGCCTGTTTACCCCTTCGTTTAACAAGGGGATGCAAAACCCCGGTTATGTTAAGGCGTACCCGCCGGGCATCCGTGAAAATGGCGGGCAGTACACCCATGCCGCCATTTGGCTTGCGCAGGCGATGCTCAAGGCCGGCATGACCGAAAAAGGCTACGAGCTGCTGTGCCTGATCAACCCTGCCGCTAAATACAAGGAGGAACGCACCGCGCGCGATTATAAGCTGGAGCCTTACTATCTGGCGGCCGATGTGTACACCAACCCTGCCGTCTATGGCAAGGGGGGATGGAGCATCTACACCGGCGCCGCGGCATGGTATTACCGTGCGGTAGTCGAAGACCTTTTGGGTGTTTGCCTGCGCGGGCAGACGCTTGAGCTTGCGCCACGCATTCCGGCTGCGTGGGATGGCTTTGGCATGCGCCTTTCATTCTTTGGTACAAGCGTACGGGTGCGTATTTCGCGAACAAACAGCGGTGCGCCTGTCGCAATAACAATCCCGCTCGACGGTGGGGTACACGATATCAAGCTTTCGTGCGCCGTGCAAAATGACGCAAACCCCGACGCGGAGCAAAATCATTAATTCAGTGTTAATTTTGCCTGCTGCACTGGTGCTAAACGCCAATGTGTGGTAAAATAATGTCTGCCGAGCAAACCTATTTTCGGTTTGCTCACGCGGCGGCACCGTGCGGCCATTACTTGATGTCTCATTGAACCGGTGTTTCCAGAAGAAAGCGCCGCTCCAAGCACAAGATTTTCCTCAGGAAAGCCCTGTGCTTGGGAAAATCAAAAGCATCGTAAATACCAAGACTGTTTCCGTATTATTCTCTTTACCGCAGTTTTTGATCTGTTCAACGGACATTAAAATAATTGTTGGTGAATAAATGGAAAGCCCCTATCTGTGTATGAACAGCGCACGCAGTGTGCGCTTAGATCAGGATAAATAATCCGGCTCTTGCCAACGGAGGACAGGTATGTCAAACAAGCTAAACCGAGAGAAAATTGCGCAAAACGTGTATTTTTCCAGCGTTACCGATGCGCGTTACAAAACAAACCGCATATCGGTAAACTTGATGGTGCCGCTTGAGCGTAAAACGGCAACCGCAAATGCTCTGCTGTGCGCCGTCTTGCGTAAATGCAGCGCGGAATACAAAAGCTTTACCGACATCAATGCAAAGCTGTGCGATCTTTACGGCGCATATCTTGACAGCGATATGCTTAAAATCGGAGAGGATCAGGGCATCAGCCTGTTTGTCACCTCAATCGATGACCGTTATGCGCTGGGCGCAGAGCCGGTAACCGAACAGGCGGCGCGCCTGTTGTGTTCGCTGCTGCTTCGCCCTGCTATTGGAGACGGTTCGTTCCCCGAGCAGGTGCTTGAGGTGGAGAAGCAGGTGCTTATTGACCAGATCGAATCGGAGATTAATGAAAAGCGCAGCTATGCCATCATGCAGTGCTCCAAGCACATGTGCGCGGAGGAACGCTTTGCCGTACCGCGCTACGGCTATAAGCAGGATGTACCCGGTATCACGGGAAAAGCCCTTGCCGAAGCCTACCACAACCTGATTACCGGCGCAAAGGTCGAGATATTTTTTGCCGGCTGCGGCAACCCCGAAGACGCAAAGCAAATCTTTGCCGAGGCATTTTCGCATATCACGCGCTCGTCCGGGCAAGCACTTTTTACCGAGGTGCGCGGCGAGGTGGAGACGGTAAAAGAGATTACCGAGCATATGGATATTGCACAGTCTAAGCTTGTGCTGGGTTTTCGGGCGGGTGCGAGTGTTGCGGATGAACACAAGAGCCTGGTGGCATTTTTGGCATCGGCGATTTATGGTGCAACGCCGACCTCCAAGCTGTTTCGCAACGTGCGCGAAAAGCTTAGCCTGTGCTACTACTGTGCTGCACGCTACGACCGCTACAAGGGCATCGTGATGGTCGATTGCGGCATTGAGGCTGCCAATATGCAAAAGGCACGTGATGAGATTTTGCACCAGCTCGATGAAATGCGAAACGCAAACATCTCGCAAGAAGAGCTTAGCAATGCGGTGCTCGCCATCAAAAATGGCTATAATGCGGTGTTTGACTCCACAAAATCGGTAGAAACCTACTATCTCGGACAGATTTTTGCGGGAACCTCCCGCGACCCCGAGGCGGTAGCCGCGCAGCTTGAGACCGTCACCGTAGAGCAGCTTGCGGCAGCGGCACAGGGCATTCAGCTTGATACGGTGTACTTCCTGACAGGGCAGGAGAAGGCATAGCAAGTTCGCAGTTTGGTTTTGTCTGCCTTTGTGGCACAAGACCGGAAAGGCATGGTTATATATGAGAAACATGCAGACCATTAAAAACGAGCTGCTGGGAGAGCGGTATTACAGATACGAACATCCAAGCGGGCTAACGGTTCTTTTATGCCCCATGGCCGGATACAGCTCGGCCTATGCATTGTTTGCAACAAAATACGGTTCGCTCGACACCTGTTTTAAGACGACGGATGAGTCGGAGCTTGTAGAGGTGCCGGAAGGCATCGCGCATTTCTTGGAGCACAAGATGTTCGAGGACGAGGACGGCGACGCGTTTGAAAAGTACGCCAAAACAGGTGCCAGTGCCAATGCTTTCACCTCGTTTGACCGCACGGCATACGAGTTTTTGTCGTCCGGCGAGGTATACGAGGCGCTTGAGGTTCTGCTGTCTATGGTGACTACCCCATACTTTACCCAGCAGTCGGTGGAAAAAGAGCAGGGTATCATCGGGCAGGAGATCGAGATGTATAACGACAACCCCGGCTGGAGGGTGTTCTTTAACCTATTGCGCGCCATGTATGTCAAAAATCCTATTCGCATTGATATTGCCGGCACGCAGCAGACCATTGCGCAGATTGATAAGGACCTGCTCTACCGCTGTTACCACACCTTTTACAACCTGCGTAACATGGTGCTTGCTGTTTCCGGCAACTTCGACCCCGAAAAGGTGCTTGCGGTATGCGACCGCTTGCTCAAACCCGCGCCCGATGTCGGTATCGACCGATTTTTCCCCGACGAGCCGGAGGAGGTAGGGCAGGAGTATATTGAGCAGCAGTTTGAGGTTTCTATCCCGCTGTTTCAGTTTGGCTATAAGGTTGCGCCTTACACAGAGCAAGAGCAGCTTCACCGCAGTGTGGCGAACGACATTTTGCTTGAGGCGGTGGCGGGTGAGGCCTCACCACTGTATGCCCGCCTGTACGAGCAGGGGCTTATTAACGACAGCTTCTCTTACGAGAGCATGATTGAGCGCGAGTGCGTTGCCAACATCTTCTCGGGCGAATCAAAGGACCCAAAGCGCGTGTGTGCCGAGATTGAGCGGGCGTTTGATGACGTGCTGCAAAACGGAATTGACGCACAGGCGTTTGAGCGCGCCAAAAAGTATTATTACGGACGCATTGTGTTTGCGTACAATAACGTGGAAGCGGTAGCATCTTCGCTTGTCACCTCGTTTATGTATGGCAGAAACGCCTACGATATTGTGGATGCCCTTACGGTCATCGACCGTGATGCGGTCAATGACACTGCGCGCCGCAACTTTTCAGGCAAGCACACGGCACTTTCGGTGGTCACCCCCAAATTAGCCGCCGTATAAGCCCCTTTTAGGGGCTACATACAACTTCCCCATGCGCGCCTGCCGCGGCTTGCTTTCGCGGCTTTTATACAACGATCTATACTTAAGGAATGGAGACAACGGTTATGACTGAAGTACTTAATTTTCCGGCGTTGGGTCTCTCCTTTACCCTTAACCGTGTGGCGTTTACGATTGGTCCATTTACGGTTTATTGGTACGGCATTATTATTT
Source organism: Bacillota bacterium (assembly GCA_023421245.1). GTDB lineage: Bacteria > Bacillota > Clostridia > Oscillospirales > Ruminococcaceae > Acetanaerobacterium. Next base: position 16,870 of record JAEZTV010000019.1, read on the forward strand.
CGCTCGGTGTGGCGCTGGCGCTTACCTACGCGTTTGCCCGCGCAAGAAAGTCCGGCGTTCATCCGGACCGCTTTATTGATGTCATTATGGGCGGCTTTATCGGCGGCATTATCGGCGCACGGCTATACTATGTGCTGCTGGAATGGGACATGTACAGAGACAACCTCAGTGAGATTTACAAGGTCTGGCATGGCGGCCTTGGCATCTACGGCGGGCTGATTGGTGCGCTTGTAATCGGCTACCTGATGTGCAAATGGCGCAAGGTCAAGGTGCTGCCTGCATTTGATCTTGCTGCGATGGGATTTTTGATCGGACAAAGCATCGGACGCTGGGGCAACTTTGTTAACGTCGAAGCGTTTGGCGGCAACACCACACTTCCGTGGGGCATGACCAGCAACAAGATCATGTACTATCTTGTTGCAAACGTAGACAAGCTCAACGCACAGGGCATGAACATTGTCGTCAACGATCCTGTTCACCCAACCTTTTTATACGAATCCCTTTGGTGCGCACTGGGCTTTGTATTGCTGCATCTGTACTTTAAACGCCGCCGGTTTGACGGCGAAATCCTCCTGCTGTACACCGCTTGGTACGGTCTTGGCCGCTTCTTCATTGAAGGCCTTCGTACCGACAGCCTTGTTATCGGCGCGGTGCGTGTATCGCAGGTGCTCGCAGCGGTGCTGATGTTTGCGGCGATTATTCTTGAGATTATCATCCGCTACCGCATCGCCTCCGAACATGACCCCGAATACCTCAAGCCCTATGGTCAGACCGAGGAAAGCGCACTTGCACTCGCTGAGATTGACGAGTTGCTCAAAGGCAAGGGCAAGAAGAACGATGAAGAGAAGCACAATGAGGACGGACAGGACGCGGAAGAGACGCACGCCGACGCTCAGCCCGAAGAAGTGCCGTCCGCACAGGCCGAGCTAAGCGACGAAACGGATGAGCCGAAGCAAGCCGCTGCCGAAGAGCCGCTTGCTGACGGCGAACAGGACAATCAACCGGAACAATAACAAAGGTTAAACGACACCGTATGCAGGCCGTATTACGCACCCTTGGGCAGATACGGCCTGCATGCGATTTTTGTGATATGTATTGTCAATCATCCCCTGAAATCCATGTGGCTGATAATGAATACATTTTGCAGTTTGTTCAGTAAAATAACGAGCGACACAGCTCCGAAAGGTGAGTTTTAAAGATGGGTATGGCAAAGCTGATCGATGGCAAGGAAATCAGTGCACAGGTTAAGGCGGAGGTTGCCGCGGCCGTGAAGGAGCTTCACGGCAATGGTATCTCTGTCGGGCTTGCAGTCGTTATAGTGGGCGATAACAGCGCCTCGCGCGTCTATGTCAACAACAAAAAGAAGGCGTGCGCCGAAGCGGGCATCCTATCAGAGGAATACGCACTGCCGGAGCAAACCACGCAGCAGGAACTGCTTGCACTCCTTGATAAGCTTAACGCAGACAAGGGCATCAACGGCATTCTGGTACAACTGCCGCTGCCGGGGCATATCGATGAGAAAACCATCATCAATGCAATTGCACCGCACAAGGATGTGGATGCGTTTCATCCTGCTAATGTGGGCAAAATTATGATAGGCGACTATGATTTTCTGCCCTGTACGCCCGCCGGCATCATCGAGCTGCTCGACAAATCGGGCGTTGATCTTACAGGTAAGGAATGTGTGGTAATCGGGCGCAGCAACATTGTCGGCAAGCCGATGTCGATGCTGCTGCTGCACCGCAATGCAACGGTGACGATCTGTCATTCAAGAACCCGCGATCTTGCGGCAGTCACCCGCCGCGCGGACGTGCTGGTGGTCGCCATCGGCAGGGCGAAGTTTGTCACGTCCGAAATGGTAAAACCCGGTGCTGTGGTGATTGACGTTGGTATGAACCGCGACGAAAACGGCAAGCTGTGCGGCGATGTGGAGTTTGACACGGTTAGCGAGACCGCCGGTATGATCACCCCTGTGCCCGGCGGTGTCGGGCCCATGACAATCGCTACCCTGCTGAAGAATACCGTGTCTGCGGCAAAGCTGCAAAACGGCGGGCTATCCTGAAAACACTGCGGTTTTTCGTTGACTAATTTGACAAACTATGATAATATGTTTAATGCCGCATGTTGCGGGCTTTTTAAGTGGGCCATGCCCCGCCTAACAACAGCGAGTTTTATAAAAAGGCAGGTGCCTCCATTAATGTACGCGATTATTGAAACCGGCGGAAAGCAGTATAAGGTTTCACAGGGCGATGTGCTCTACATCGAAAAGCTGGCTGTTTCGGCCGACGAAACAGTAACCTTTGATAAGGTCATAGCAGTGGCCGGTGAAAGCGGCGCAAAGTTTGGTGACCCCACTGTTGCCGGTGCAACCGTAACCGCCAAGGTTCTTAAAAACGGTAAGGCGAAGAAGATTACGGTATTCACCTACAAAGCCAAGAAGAATGAAAAGCGTAAGATGGGCCACAGACAGCCCTACACCAAGGTGCAGATCGAAACAATCACCGCATAAACACCTTTTTACACAAGGGGTTGGGTGGTATTTGATATGATTACTGCAAGGTTTACAAAGTATAGCGGCGGCTACGGGGCTTTTTCTGTCTCGGGGCACGCGGGCTGTGAGCAGAACGGCTTTGATGTTGCTTGTGCCGCGGTTTCCTCAGCGGTGCAGCTTACGGCAAACGGAATTACCGAGGTTGCCGGCATAAAGGCGCGGGTACAGGTAGACGGCGAAACCATTTCGGTTACGCTGCCCAAAGGGCAGGCAGACGAGAGCTGCAATGTTCTCATCGGTGCGCTGCATCTGCATCTGAACCTGCTTGGTGAGGAATATAAAGACGCAATAAGCGTTATAGTCGAGTAAATTACGGAGGTGTTTTAACCATGATTAGAATTAGCATGCAGTTTTTTGCGCATAAAAAGGGAATGGGCTCAACGAAGAACGGTCGTGATTCCGAGTCTAAGCGCCTTGGTGTAAAACGTGCGGACGGTCAGTTTGTGCTTGCGGGCAACATCCTTGTGCGTCAGCGCGGTACCCGTATCCATCCCGGTGAGAACGTGGGCATCGGTTCCGATGATACCCTGTTTGCAAAAGCGGATGGCAAGGTAAGGTTCGAGCGTTACGGCAAGGACCGCAAAAAGGTTAGTATATACGCGGTAGAGCAGTAATTCTGCCAGCGGCGTATTACGGCGTTTCGGTTTACAGCGGTGTCGGATGTGCAATGTTAGGACAAATGACATCGGTTCACCGGACGTTCTGTTTGATTTGTGAAAATCCCGAGCCGTTTTGCTCGGGATTTTTTGAATGCTCTCCTTCGCCGTTTTACACGGATAGTATTTTCACGGTCGATGGAGTATGATGGAGCGACAGGGAACACTAGTATAGCGGGTCAATGCTGAAAACAATCCTTTGTCTTCAATGCATGGCAGGTAACGCCCGCCGCGCGCCTGCGGCGTGATGACTAACTATAAACCGCGACAACCCCACCCGCTATGCGGGAGCCGCACAGGTTACTGTGCAAAGTTTGTAAAGTATAAGGGATGAGTAAAACGGGGAGGGATTGCTGTAATGTTTATCGATAAGGCAAGAATCAGCGTTCGGGCGGGCGACGGCGGCAATGGGGCCGTGTCCTTCCATCGTGAAAAATACGTTGCTGCAGGCGGTCCCGATGGGGGCGATGGCGGCAAGGGCGGCGACGTCGTGTTTGTTGCCGACACAAACCTGAACACACTAATTGATTTTAAATATAAAAAGAACTATGTAGCGCAAAACGGCGCGCCCGGCACCTCCAGAAAATGCTCGGGCAAGAGCGGCGAAAACCTTGTGCTGCGCATGCCGGTGGGTACGCTGGTTAAGGACGCGGAAACCGGGCGTATTCTTGCGGATATCTCGGGCGACGAGCCTGTGGTCATTGCGCGCGGCGGACGCGGCGGCTGGGGAAACACGCATTTTGCCACCCCTACGCGCCAGATTCCCCGTTTTGCCAAGGCCGGTATTCCGGGCGAGGTGTTTGACCTTGCGCTGGAGCTTAAGCTGCTTGCCGACGTCGGGCTTGTGGGCTTTCCCAATGTCGGTAAATCCACACTCATTTCGGCGGTGAGCAACGCAAAACCGGAGATTGCAAACTACCACTTTACCACACTGGTTCCGGTGCTTGGCGTCGTGCGGGTCGACGAGGGCAATTCATTTGTAATGGCGGATATCCCAGGCCTTATTGAAGGCGCGTCCGAAGGCGTGGGGCTGGGGCATGAGTTCTTGCGCCATGTCGAGCGGTGCCGCTTGATTGTGCACATCGTCGATGTCTCGGGCTTTGAGGGGCGCGACCCCAAAGAGGATTTTGAGAAGATAAACTACGAGCTTTCAAACTTTGACGCGGATATTGCAACGCGCCCGCAGATTGTGGTTGCCAATAAATGCGATCTTGCCACCGATGAGCAGATTGCAGAGTTTACAAGTTATATTACGGCACTGGGGCACCCCGTGTTTGCAATCTCAGCCGCGGCGCACAAAGGCATTGATGCGCTTAAGTACGCTATTGCTGCGCAGCTAAAGGGCCTGCCGCCCATTAAAACCTATGAAGCCGAGATACTGCCTGAAGCCGCTCCGGAGCAGACCTTTTCATTTACCATTCTAAACGAGAACGGCGTGTTTACGGTAGAGGATGCACCGTGGCTTGTGCGCATCCTTAACAACTGTAATATGGATGATTACGAATCGCTGCAGTTTTTTCAGCGCATGTTAATAGAAAAGGGCATCATCGAGCGCCTTGTTGAGATGGGTGTTCGGGAAGGCGATACCGTCAGAATTGACGGCTTCGAATTTGATTATGTAGATTAGTATAAATTCTGCACGATAAGGGGGGATTTGTTACGCGACTGGATTTGGAAGAAAACGCAAACCCAAAACTGAAAAGTCCGCTTGCGCTTGCCTTTTTGGGGGATGCTGTTTTTGAACTGATGGTGCGCGATTACCTCTCGCATCAGGGGAATATGCCGGCTCACACATTGCATGTCAAGGCGGTAACGATGGTACGCGCCTCTGCGCAGGCAAAGGCGGTAAACCTTATTGTCCCCGTTTTAACCGAGGACGAAACCGCAATTTTTAAGCGCGGGCGCAACGCCAACAGCACAACGGTGCCCAAAAATGCAAACCCGGCAGACTATCGCGCTGCCACAGGACTGGAGGCGCTGTTTGGTTACCTCTATTTGAAAGAGGAACACGCGCGCATCCGCACGCTGTTTGATTTGATTTGCAGCGACTGTGAGACTAGCTCTGAACTATAATAAACTCCCTCTGCGCCGCAGGGGGAGTTTTGCGTGCAGAGGGAGCAAAGCTGCACCTCCAAGCTGGACAAACGCTATCCCTCACAATATAATATGGATAGTCATTTACGAGATATCGCCGGTTTATTAAGCGCTATGCTGATTTTGTTGGCAATGAAAAGAGGGACGTCATGAAGTTTGGCCTGTCCACCGCATGTTTATATCCCCAGCAGACCGAAAAAACGATAGAATACTACTGCAGCCACGGGGTGCAGGTATGCGAGATTTTTGTCAACACCTTCTCGGAGATTGAGCGTGGTTATGTGAAAAACCTGCATACAATCTGCGATGCGGCAGGGCTTGCGATTGTATCGCTCCACCCGTTTACAAGCGGCTTTGAACCCTTTATGATGTTTAGCGATTATCCGCGCCGCTTTGATGATTTTCTGGAGATGCACAAGCTCTACTTTGAAAGCTGCGCCATACTTGGCGGCAGCATATTTGTTCTGCACGGCGACCGCCGCGAAAGCAATTGCCCGGACGAGCGTTACTTTGAACGGTACTACCGCTTATTTGAACTGGGAAAAACCTATGGCGTTTTGGTCGCGCAGGAAAATGTGGTGCGCTGCCGCTCCCATTCGGCAGAGTTTATTACTAAGATGCGCGCCGCTCTGGGGCAGGATGTATGCTTTGTGCTGGATATCAAGCAGGCGGTGCGCGCAAAGCAAGATGTCTTTGATATGGTACAGGCGATGGGGCAGCGGCTGGTCCACCTGCATTTAAGCGACCACAACGGGCAGGCCGATTGTCTGCCGATTGGTAAGGGTACGCTGGATATGAAGCGCTTATTTGCATTACTTCAAAGGGTCGGCTTTGACGGCAACGTGATAATTGAATTGTACCGTGAGAATTTCAACGAGATTGACGAGCTGATTTCTTCAATATCCCACCTCGAAAGCTATAACAAAGGTCACAAATGATTCGACACCGTTCGACGGCAGATTGGGCAGCAATTGACATAACTCAAAAACAATATTGATGCACATTGATATTGCACCGAGCCATTGTCGATTATTATATAATAATGGTGCATGAAAATCCTTTCGTTTGACTCTCATTTTTTGTATAATTGTGATGTTTCACGACTGATGAAGTAATGGAAGGAGTATGAAAAGTGCAAGGGACAATTTTTCTGGACAAGCCTGAGGCAGAGTTGTGGGAGGATATCCGTCTGACTTATGAGTTGGTTGAAACACCCATCGACCCTGCTGTTGCTGAGTTATGCGGGGAGGAACTGGTTACATATGGTGTTTCGGTCAGCAAGCTCTGTGATGGAGGTATGGAGAATGCAACCATTTCAGACATCTCAACAGACCGCGAGATGGTCAGGCGCTTGCTAGATTCGCTTCGGTATGGCAGGGTAAGTCCGATAGCGGTTGCGGATGTGGTGGATGATTTTATGGCGCTTTTGTTTTGGGAGTAGCCCGCGCGAATGTTAAGCTGCGTAAATTCCGGCTTATTTCTTGTTGTATTACCCTTTCGCGCGTGATATTATAGGGATAATAGTTTATGTCTGCTGAATCATAGCGAGGATTACAATATGGAGGGTAGACACCATGAGATGTCCTTTTTGCCTGTACGCGGAAAGCAAGGTGATTGATTCACGCCCTACCGATGAGGGCAAGAGCATTCGCCGCAGAAGAGAATGCCTGAAATGCGCAAAGCGTTTTACCACCTACGAGATTATCGAGACGCTTCCGCTTATCGTCATAAAGCGGGACAAATCACGGGAACAGTTTGATCGTGAGAAGCTGATTAACAGCCTTTTGCGCGCGTGCGAGAAACGAACGGTTTCTATTGAGATGATCGAGAACGCGGTCAATGACATTGAATCGGCCCTGCAGAATTCGCTGGACCGTGAGATCTCTGCTGAGCGTATCGGTGAGTTAGCCATGGAAAAGCTGCGCGACATTGACGAGGTGGCGTATGTGCGCTTTGCCTCGGTTTACCGGCAATTCGGCGACCTTACGACCTTTATGAACGAGCTCAAAGCAATCATGGAAAAGAAGCCAAACACCGACTGACTCGGCCAAAAAGCTCCCGCATTTTGCGGGAGCTTTCGTTTTTATATAGATTACTATATTGATGAGAGTTCAACATATAAAAAAGGATTTTTCGACTATTCTTGCTATCTGAACGTAAGGTTCAGATACATTTTGCTAAAAAGCTGTGAACAAATCCATATCATACCCAATCCATGACACTGAGTATGCAAGCTCATAATATAATCGGTATTTTTGTCGTGTTATTTGATGCCGGCGCATAACATGCAGGCCACTGCAACAGAGGTTAGAAAATACTGTACAGATATGGCATCTCACACTCGTGGAGTGTAAGAATCATCTCGCGGATACGTATGCTCTCCACATGGATTTCAGGCAGTTCCTGATACAGAATAAAGGAAGGCAAGCGCGTAATCGACTCGGTCAATTCATCAAGCTGATGCCGCCGAAAGAACAATGCAAGCGTATTGTAATGCTTTTTCCAATACGTCATAAGCTCCTCGGCAGTCTGATATGCGCTGTCAAAATCCTCTGCAGCAATGCTGCGCTCTATCGTATCGGTCATATCAAATAGGGTATCGCGTATCATGGTAAGAAGCCAAAGCGAGCCGAAAGCCATTGTAATTACGCAAACAATCAGCAAAATAGAAATAATCAATCGTTTCAAGCTGTCACCTCTGTTTCGGCACAATATACACGCCTTGTGCGCCATCAAGCGTCATGATGAAAATATCCTCGGGCTTTAGCCTTCTGGTGGCAAGAGTGTGGTCGAGCCAGTCGCGATTCACTCCGCATAGCGACAGCCCTTTTACCAAGACATTACCGTCACTGATAACCAAAATGGGCGGCGGCGTGTTATCAACGGCAAGACCAAGCTGCTTGGGGGTAGTTGATTCACTGTCCGCCATTTTGTATACCGATACCGCGCCGCTTGTCTCTACAATCGCAAGCTGCACATTCTGCAAATCAAAAATGCTTTTTGCACGCAGCTCTTCCAGCAGATCATCCACCGAAAAGCGCAGCTCACGCAATGCTCCCTGATCGATCACCCCGTTTTGGATCACAATTTTAGCGTCGCCGGTGATAAAGCGGCGGAATCTCAGGCTTTTGAGGGATATCGCCGAGATAAGTATCTCAAACGAGACAAGGGTCAGGATGGGCACAGCGCCCGCCAGCAGTGGAATGCCGGTGTCCTCAATCGGCAGAGAAGCGATGTTGGAAATTAGGATGGTAACAACAAGCTCGCTTGGCTGAAGCTCTCCCAATTGCCGCTTGCCCATCAGGCGCAGCGAAAAGATAATGAGTATGTAGAGCAGGATGGTTCTAAAGAATACTACAAACATGATATCCCTCCGTCAGGTCATTCGCAAAGCAGGAAGATGTGTGGTGATGCAAAACAAATGCTTGCAAGCAATGAAACGAACAGAAACAATCAGCAGCAAAATCTGTACCGTAACATATACAGTATCTGCTTTTTTACTTTTCTTATGCGCGGATTGATACATTTCGGCGCTTGTAACCAGCCTCAAAATAATGTAGAAGCCGTCCCTCCTGCACGTAGGTGCAGAGGACAGTTTTACGGGATAACGCTATGCGGTTTGTTTTAACGTTTGCGTATCCGGTGGGTGTAAATACACATACTAACGATGCGAATCGACACAGGCTATGGAAGTGACTGCCTTGCACGGTAGTTCAAAGGTACAATTGCAATTGGCGAAGCGCAGTTTGTCAACAGAAGAGAATCTGTACAAACGTGAGTTGTGATTATGCACAAAAAACCAACCTCGGTTTTAATCATATTCTCACAAAACAATGTTATTAATTTAACAATAATCTATTGACATTGTTAATTAATTAACATATCATGAAGGTGAAGGATAAAGCTCCTTATAACCCAAACTGCACGACAACCACCATTCTTGAAGGAGGATTTACTATGGCTGCCGCTCAAAAAAACAAACCTGAGACTGTTCAAATCGATGAGATGATTAACCGCTTGGTGGACAACGCGCTGGAGGCACTGGCGTCCTATATGAGTATGACGCAGGAACAGGTGGACAAAGCTGTCCACGAGATGGCACTTGCAGGGATGGAAGAGCATATGCCGCTTGCAAGGCTTGCAGTTGAAGAAACTGGCAGAGGTGTGTATGAAGACAAAATCATCAAAAACATCTTTGCGACCGAATATATCTGGCACTCCATTAAGTATCAAAAGACAGTCGGTATCATAGACGACAACGATATGGAAGGCTATGTCGAGGTTGCGGAGCCGGTCGGCGTTGTCGCCGGTGTTACCCCTGTAACGAACCCTACCTCCACCACGCTGTTCAAGGCCCTTATCTGCACTAAAACAAGAAATCCCATCATCTTTGCATTCCACCCCTCGGCACAAAAGTGCTCTGCCGAAGCTGCACGTGTCGTGCGGGATGCCGCCGTCAAGGCGGGTGCGCCTGAGCATTGCATTCAATGGATTGAAACCCCATCCATTGAAGCAACCGCACAGCTGATGAATCATCCGGGCGTATCGCTGATTCTTGCCACCGGCGGTTCGGGCATGGTTCGCTCGGCATACAGCGCAGGCAAGCCCGCACTGGGTGTTGGCCCCGGCAACGTACCCTGCTATATTGATAAAACAGCGGATGTCGAGCGTGCATGCACCGATTTGATGCTGTCCAAGACGTTTGATAACGGCATGATCTGCGCTTCCGAGCAGGCAGTCATTGTCGATCAAGAGATTAGCCGGCGGTTTGAGGACTACATGAAAAAGAACGCCTGCTACTTCCTCAACGAAGAAGAGACCAAAAAACTCAGCGACTACGTTATAAACCCGCAAAAACAGGCGGTTAACCCCGCAGTTGTGGGAAAGCCTGCCGCATGGATTGCAAAACAGGCGGGCATTACCGTACCCGAGAACACAAAGATTCTGCTTGCGCTGCTGCCCGACATCGGGCCGGAGTACCCGCTCTCGCGCGAAAAGCTCTCTCCGGTGCTTGCGTACTATATTGTCGATGGCAAGGAGGAAGGCTTTGATAAAGCGCTCAAGATGCTGCGGTTAGGCGGCCTTGGTCACTCGGCGGTTATCCATTCGGGCGATGAAGAGACCGTGCGCGAATACAGTGAAGCGATGAAGGTTGGCCGTGTGATTGCAAATTCTCCGTCGTCGCAGGGTGCAATCGGGGATATCTACAATACCAACACCCCCTCGCTTACACTGGGCTGCGGTTCGTTTGGCAGAAACTCGACGACATCCAACGTATCCTCCGTCAACCTCATCAACAAAAAGCGCCTTGCAAAGAGGAGGGTAAATATGCAATGGTTCAAGATTCCGCCCAAGATCTACTTCGAGAACGACGCCATCCAGTATCTTGAGAAGATGCCCAATATCAGCCGCGCATTCATTGTAACCGACCCCACCATGGTACAGCTTGGGTATGTGGATAAGGTGCTGTACTACCTGAGGAAGCGTCAGGAGTACTGCCACAGCGAAATCTACTCGGAGGTAGAGCCGGATCCGTCGGTGGAAACCATTATGAACGGCGTGGAGGCCATGAAGAGCTTTAATCCCGATGTGATTATTGCGCTGGGCGGCGGCTCCGCCATCGATGCTGCAAAGGGCATGTGGCTGTTCTATGAGCACCCCGAAACGTCGTTTGACGGTCTGCGCATGAAGTTCTTGGATATCCGCAAAAGAACCTTCTCCTACCCGCGCCTTGGCGCAAAGACCCAGTTTGTTGCGGTACCCACCACGTCGGGCACGGGCAGTGAGGTCACTGCTTTCTCGGTCATCACCGATAAAAAGAACGGCAATGTTAAATACCCGCTGGCCGACTACGAGCTCACCCCCGATGTTGCGATTATTGACCCGCAGTTTGTTATGACCATGCCCAAAACCATTACGGCGGATACCGGCATGGACGTACTCACCCACGCCATCGAGGCGTACGTTTCGGTGCTTGCATCCGATTACACCGACGGTCTTGCAATCAAGGCAATTGAGTTGGTGTTTCAATATCTGCCGCGCTCCTACGCAAACGGGGCAAGCGACCCCGAGGCAAAAGAGAAGATGCACAACGCGTCCTGTATTGCCGGTATGGCGTTCACCAACGCCTTCCTCGGTCTGAACCACTCGATGGCACATAAGCTGGGCGGCGAATATAACATTGCGCACGGGCGTGCAAACGCTATTCTGCTGCCCTATGTCATCGAATATAACGCGCAGTTGCCTACCAAGTTTGCGACATTCCCCAAATACGGCAAGTTTGTGGCGGACGAGAAGTACGCACAGATTGCCAAATACCTCGGTCTGCCTTGTGCAACGACCGAGGAGGGCGTTGCAAGCCTTGCTAAGGCGGTACGCGAGCTTGCCGCGAGCCTGAGCATCCCGAGCAGCCTGAAAGAGGCCGGCATCGAAGAAAAGCCCTTTTTTGCAAACCTTGCCCGCCTTGCCGACCGCGCGTTCGAGGACCAGTGCACCACCGCAAACCCAAGGTACCCCTTGGTCAGCGAGATTGAGGGCATTTACACCAAAGCGTATTACGGCAAGTAATATGCAAAAACAAGACCGATGCACTCCCGTCACAGGAGAGTGCATCGGTCTTTTACGTTATTCGCAATTAGCGTGAGAAACAGGCATGGAAAGAGGCTTACGGTGCTTTGCGTTTTTATGCGGTGTTCGGTCAGTTTCCAATAAAGATAAAAATCCTATGTATATTTTACACAGACTTTGCGCAATAGCTGGTTGCAAAACTGGCAGGGAAAGGCTATAATAAAACTCGAACAGACTCGAAGAACCTGCGGAGAACATATGATGAACGGCATAAAACGCGCGATTTCGCTGCTTGCGGCCGGTGCGCTTGGTATGTTTCTTAGTGCATGCGCCTTGGGCGGCGGCGATTATCTTAATACTGTGGGAGGTGACGAGCCTTCGCACGATAGTTCGAAGACCGTCAGCTTAAATGTCTTCACCTTGTTTGAGGAGGAAGAATACCATACGCTGGTCGATGACTTTGCACGTCAAAACCCCGACATAATCATCAATCAGCAAGTACATAGCGGCGGCGAAGATGCGACGCAAAGTCTTACGCTGCAGCTTGATAGTGAAGATGCTCCCGATATTGTGTTTTTTTACACAGGAGAGAGTGCCGCACAGCTCGTGCAGGAGGGTCTTTTTGTTCCCGTTAGCGAAATTCGGCGCGATTTTGCCGACTACGCGGGGGATATTTTGCCTGCCGCAATCCACAGTGCCGCGGGCACCGGCGCCGAAACCGGCACGTATGCGGTGCCGGTGCGCGGTTTCTATGAAGGTCTGTTTATCAATACCGATCTGTTTGATGAGTACGATGTTGCGCTGCCCGATACATGGGGTGCATTGTTGCATGCGATTGATGTGTTTGCGGCGGCAGATATTCTGCCTGTTGCCACATCGCTTTCTCAAACACCGCACTACCTGCTCGACCACCTGATACTCGCTGAGGGCGGCGCTGGGGACTTTGGCAGTTTACCGGCAAACGCAGACGAGGTTCGCAAAAGCTGGTATGCGGCATTTGATCGTTTATCCGTCTTGTATGAGCACCGAGCGTTTGGTACGGAGGCCGACACACTTTCCGACGCACAGGCAACCGAGCTGTTCTTAACCAATCGTGCCGCCATGCGTCCGGACGGTTCGTGGCTTGCGGCACGCCTTGCGGAGGAAGGCAGGGCGGAAAGTACTGCTGTTTTGCCGTTTACGGGTGTACCCGGCGGCACACTGGTCGGCGGCTTCACCTCGGGCTACTACATCACACGCAGCGCATGGGAGGATGGCTTCAAACGCGAGGCGGCGGTGCGTTTTGTAAACGCCATGACATCGAGGCAATCGGTAGATAAGCTGTGCGGCATACAGCATCTGCCCGCGGCATCTGTCGCAGCGCCTGAAAACCAAAGCGCGCTTTGGCAAAGTGCCAACCGGCTGTGCTGCGCAATGGATACAATCATCCTGCCGCTCGATGCCCGTATACAGGGTGATGTATGGGGCGCAATCACCCAAGACGCGATTGCTATCGCGCGTGGAAAGGCCTCCGCACATGAGGTGGTTTCCGGGGCATTCGCACAATCCTAATTTACTCATATCGGCTTGTATGAAAACGACAACCCGTTTTTCATCTGGGAAACAACATTGGGCGTATCCGCGCCCGAGCACAACAATAGGAGGAACTATAGTGGCTGAAAAGTATAATAAAAACGGTTTACTGCACGCAAGTTTTGAACCGGATAACAGCGACAGCTTTGCGTTTACGATATCCCTGCAGGCGGAGGAGCTGAAAAAGAAGAAGTGTTTTATACACATCTGCTTTGCCGATACCCTGACAAGCGCCCCGCTTACCATAGACAACAGCACAAAGTTTTCTCGCTTTACCAACGAAAAAGGCGAGATATGTCTGATAATCCCCGTAAAACGCGAGGTGTTTTCGGGCAGGGGGATGCGCGTTAACGTACCGTATGATATCTTCCCACGCCTGCTTGCGGGCGACCGCGTGACTGCGACCGTCTCTCTTGAGGAAAAGGAAGGCTCTGCACACACCGCGAGCAAAAGCTTTGATTTGATGGTGAATCTCGGCAAAAAGTTCACCCTGTATACGCTTGAAAAACAGATTAGATATGTAAAATCAACCGGGGCGGAAGAGGAAAAGCTTGCGTTTGCACAGCAGCTGCTGGACGAGAAGGATCTGGACGACGAAGCCTTTACGGCATTGCTTGAGCTGCTGACCGATCTTGCAGAAAACCACAATGTGGTTGCACAGTTCGAGCTGTTTAACATCCACAAAAATGACAAGCGCGGTGTATTTGATGCGGCCGCCGCGGTGGAATGGCTGAAAAAGGCAGCGGAAAGTGAATACCCCCCTGCGGTCAAGGAGCTTACTAACGCCGGCAAGGTAGAACAGCTTGAGCGCACCGGTTTAAAAAACTCACTGGAGCTGTATCAGAAGGCTGCGGAAAACGGCGATGCCGATGCGCAGTATACCATGTATGAATACCTCTCTAAACAGGGAGAATACTTTGATGAAAAACAGGCGGTAGAGTGGTTGAAAAAGGCTGCGGCAGGCGGAAATGATGCGGCAGTCAAACAGCTGTACGGGCATTACAAGGATGCTTTCGTGTCACAGTCTACCGTCAATAAATATCTTGCTATTCTCGAACAGGCGGCGCAAAACGGCAGTGCACATGCGCAGCTTGCCCTGTTCGAGGCCTACTTCTTCGGTAACTGCATGGGCCGTAATGTGCGCGTCGACAAAAAGTTTGCTGCGGAATGTCTGCTTTGTGCTGCCGACAACGGCTGTGCCGAGGCGTGTTACCGCATCTGGTCGCTGTATATCGGCGGCAACGATATGCTGATGGATGAAGAAACGGCAGTCGGTTGGCTGAAAAAAGCGGCGGACGGCATGGTGCCGGCGGCGCTGAATGCATTGGGTGACCTTTACATCCTTGGCGAGTGTGTGGAGAAGAACAACGACAAGGGCATGGAGTGCATCCGCAAGGCGGCAGAGCTGCAAGACCCCGATGCGCAGATGCGCGTGCTTGCCATGCACCGTGACGGCCGCTACCGCGATGTGCTCGTCGAGCAGGATATGGACAAGGCACTTGATTATTTGATGGGCTATGCAAAGGGCGGCAACCCTCTTGCGCAGCTTACTCTATGGGTGCTCTACCAAGAGGGCAACGACCTTCTGCTCACAAGGCAGGAGGCAATTGATTGGTTGAATAAGTCGGCGCAGCAGCAATACGACCCCGCAGTTTATGAGTTGGCTAAGGTTTACCTGACGGGTGAATATACCGACATTGATACCCAAAAGGGATTTGTCCTGCTTGAGCAAGCAGCAAAACGGGGGGAAACCCGCGCGCAGTTTGCGCTGTATCAGCTTTACTTTACCGGCGAATATTTTGCACTTAAAACCGACATCAATAAGGAGCGTTCGTATAAATGGCTAGCCCTTGCTGCGGGAAGCTATCACCTTGCCCAGTACCAGATGTGGCAGCTCTATCGCACCGGCAACGAGATTAGCCTTGACAGCGACGAAGCGCTGCAGTATCTCTTTGAATCGGTTAAAAATCAAAGCCCCGCGGGGATGTATGAGCTTGGAAGCCTGTATATTGAGGGCGAGATGGTACCTAAGAATGTACATAAAGGAATCGGGTTCCTTGAGCAATCCAAAAAGCTTCGCTACCCCAAGGCAATATACGCCATATCCAGAATGAAGGCACAGGGCGAATGCGGCGGTGAGACGGTAGAGAAGGATGAGGCCGAGGCGCTGCGTCTGCTTAAGCTGTCGGCCGAGCTTGGCTATGCCCCCGCCTGTTATGAGATATGGGAGCACTTCTCGCGTACGGAGGGCTTCCCCATCGAGGAAACATGGGCGAAAAAACTGCTGGAGAGCGCGGCATCTCAGGGCTATCAGCCTGCCGTAAAGGCGCTGAAAAGCCCCGATGATGCCGGCTGAATAAAACATAAGACCAAATGGTAAGGAGGACGGAACAATGAGCGATGATATCAAGAACAAGGGTGAGTCGGCGCCCGCTGCCGCATTGGATATGGCTGAAATCAATCCGATTCTCACCAGAGTTACCGACATGAGTGGTCTGCAGGTCAAGAATATCATGGAGGATGTAGTGTGGCAGAAGATTGAATCGATTCTTAGCCATATGGATGACTGCTGCGCGTGCGTAAAATGTAAGAACGATATTATGGCGATTACGCTCAACAACATTCAGGCGAAGTATGTTGCGACCAAGCAGGGGGAGATGTACTCCAAAATTACTGCATACGACCTTCAGAACAACACCAAGCTTTCCGCCATCATTACCTCGGCTATTATGTTTGTAAAGGATAACCCCAGGCATTAAGCTACACAAACCCCTTGCGGGATGAAGCAGGAATGTCGAAGTGTGCGGCAAGTTATGCACAGCTGTGGAAACAATCCCCGTTTAATATGCACAAATAATCCAGTATTTCAGTGTGCGGTATGCCTGCTTTCGGCAGGATGACCATTGACGAAACACTGCAAACAGGCTAAAATGACTATGCGCTTTGACAATGTTTGATGTTTAAGCATCGTCAGCTTTATGATAGCAGCATCGTCACAATTGCATATATGGAAGGGTTGTATGAATGAGCTACTTGTCAGCAGTGTCTGCCGGTGCCGGCTCGTTTGAGCTTGCCGTGTTTTGGGCCGAGGCAAAGATTGTTTTATCTGCCTACGTAATCCCAGCGGCTGTGGCAATCGGTATTATCAGAATCATTCAGGTATTATCCCAACAGATCAAAGCACATCTTGAATCAGCGCAGACCAAATCGGTCGGCAAGCAAAAGATAAGTTAACTAATACAATGCACCATCCGGCTTTTGCCGGATGGTGCATTGCTTTTATACGACATCTTTCACAACGATGAGGGCACACTGTAAGGATGGAGCTTAAGGAGTGTCGGACCACACAAAGAACGGTTCAATGTATTGGCCGTCCATCCGCAGTTCAAAGTGCAGGCTCGGCTCAGACACATTTCCGGAGTCTCCTGATTTTGCAATGATGTCTCCGGCCTGCACCGATTGCCCGACGTTGACCAGCAGCTCGTCGCAGTGCGCGTACAGCGTCTGCGTGCCGCCGCCATGGTCAATAATGATATGCTTGCCGTATCCACTTGTGCTGTCCTTTGCGACCATGACAATGCCGCTTACCGCGGCGCAGATGTTTGAGCCTTTTTCAGCGGCAAAGTCTACGCCGGTATGGCCTTCGTATCCATCAAAAGGAACCGAGATTTCAGCGCCGGGGCAGGGCCACTGCAAAAGGAAAAGCTTGCTTCGTGCGTTTTTCCGGGCTTCTTCGTACCAATCGGGGACGGCGGCGCCGGCAGGTGCGGGTTCCAGTACATAAGTGGTTATGGTATGCCCTTCGTTCGATTTCTGCTCAACCTGCGCGTAGCCGAGCTGCTGCGCCTCCATCCAATCGGGCAGGGGAATTGAGGTACTGGAATCCATGGAGCTGATGGTAATCATGGTATTGTTGTCATCATCGTATTCTTTCTGGATTTTGCTGATGGTTTTTGTGCAGGTCAGCCCGGATGCGGAGGGCTGTGCATCCTCCGCATCCGGAGAAGCGTCCGGTTGCGAGGATGGTGCGGCTTCGCCGGCAAGCACTGGTGTATCCGCGTCCGGCGTAGCTACAATGGGGGAACAGGCTACACCAAGCAAGCAGATACACAATACAAAGCTGATGGCAATACCCCCTGAAACAGGGCGAGAAAGCTGATGGTTCATAATCGCATTTATCCTCCTTTTAAGGGTTTTTCCGCGTCTCCCCAAACCAGCGGACGGCGCGGCGTTTATAGTCAAGGAATGTGCCGCCGTATCAATCAGCAGTGAGCAATATTCCTTTGTGCTGTCGTCTCCGAGCATATCTACCACTCTGCGGTCACACAGCAGCTCACACGCGGCGTCAAGGTCGTCGGTCATCAGGTGGGCGAGCGGGTTAAACCAGTGAAGCCCCTGCACGATAAGCGCAAGCAGCTTAAGCGGCAGATCGTGCTGCTTGATATGGGTCAGCTCATGCAGCAGCGCCATGTGCAGGCGATTCTCCTGCGGTGCGGGCTCGGGCAACAGAATGACCGGACGCAGGATACCAAAGGTAAGCGGCGTGCGCAGGCAGTCGCAGCACAGCACGCGCATCGGCGTGTGAACCTGTACTTGCAACGCCGCGCGGGCAATAGCATCATGGCCGGTAAACGGGCGGCACCGGCGCAGCAGACGCCGCAGGCGCAGGTACCCCACACCCTTACTGCAATAAAAGACGAATGCACCCGCAACCCACACCAGATGCCATGGCAGATGCTGCAACTGCCGCATTATGCTGCCTGTCGGTGCGGCGGGCACGGCAGCGTTTGCATCCCCATTGCTGTCCGGCGCTGCATTAGCCGCCGGAATAACCGTCCACACATAGGATGTACCGGTATATTCGGCAGAGACAGGGGTGTTTTGGGGCAGCAGCTGGCGCACCGGTATCAAAAAAAGCAGCAGGGCCGCAAGCCACAGGCCGCGCCCGACGCGGGGCGAAACCCCGCCGCGCACCATCGCTTTCAGCAGCAGGATACCGCCTGACGCAATCGCACCCGCAAGGCTTGCGGAAAGCACCATGTAAAACAGCGTTTTCAGCATCATAGCGATCACCTCCCGTCAAGCAGCCGGCGCAGCTCTTCCGCATCGCTGGCACTAAGCTGTTCGGCGGCGGCAAGCGCCGCAAACAAGCTTTTGACCGAGCCGCCGTGAATCTGCCGCACAAACTGCTCGGTTTCCTGCGCTTTATACTGCTCCGCACTGATGGCGGCGGCATACAGGTTAGTGCGGCCAAGCTTGGTGACGTTTACCGCACCTTTGTCTGCAAGCCGTGCCAAAAAGGTGAGCAGCGTGGTCTGTTTCCATTGCTTTTCCGATAACATGGACATCAGCCACGCGGCGCTAACCGGAGAAGGGTTATGCCATATAAGCCGCATAATTTGCAGCTCGGATTCAGAGATCTTCATAAACAGCCTCCCTTTACCGAGAGTTATTCTACATCGTGTAGTAAATATATTCTACAACACGTAGAACGTATTGTCAACCATGTTTTCCAAATAATACGGCAATTTTTGGGCTTAGATTGTTTAAGGTTCAATGTAACAATGAAAAAGAAATGAAAGTGAGAAAATGCCAAATGTGCATCTGCAAGATTGAATTAACATAGAATTTGTGCTAAACTTTATTTATATACATCTCTATTTTCAACAATTGGCACATGACAGGGTGCGTTTCGTTTCACCTGTCGATGGTATTGGGCATGGGGGGAGGACGGGGAATGCACAGCGATATTCTGGCAAGACTGGGGATGAAGGCAACACGGCAGAGAAGGGCGATTATGGACGTTATTCTAACTGCCGACGAACCGCTCTCAGCGGATGAGATATATGACCGCATCCCAAAAGAAAGCGGCGTCAACTATTCGACTGTCTACCGTACCCTTGCTATCCTTGCGGAAAAAGGTGTGCTGATTAAGGTTGGCGACGTAGGCGGTAAGATATATTATCTACTAAAACACCATGCGCACAACCATCATCTTTACTGCACCGGCTGCCAAAAGCTGATTGAGATATCCGAATGCCCCATCGAAAGCCTTAGCCGCCAGATTGCCCAAAATACCGGCTTTGTTATTACAGGGCATCACCTTGAGCTTATGGGTATCTGTCCTGACTGCGCCGTACGTATGTTGGATGAGCGGGCGCACAGTCCGCACTAGTATAGAATCGACAGAAGGGAGCATGTGTCAATGGCGATACAAGAGTCGGGCGAAAACTATCTGGAAACCATACTGGTGCTCCATCAGAGAAAGGGTTATGTCCGTTCTATTGATATTGCGCACGAGCTTGGATTCACCAAGCCGAGCATCAGCCGCGCCATGTCCATTTTGCGCGAGAACGGTTATATTACAATGGATGACAAAAACGGACAGATTCTGCTCACCGAAAAAGGCAGGGAGAAGGCAGAGCGTGTGTACGAGCGCCACTGCCTGATTACACGTTATTTTACTGATGTTTTAGGGGTCAGCCCCGAAACCGCGGACGCAGATGCCTGCCGCATAGAACATATCATCAGTGAAGAGAGCTTTAACCGCATGAAAATTCATCTGGCCAATGCACAGGCGACCAGCTGACGTATAAAAGCAATAAGGAGACACTGCATGAGCCGATTTACGATTCATCCTGCTGCCGAACAGGACATCGCACTGATTTTAAAACTGATTACCGAGCTTGCACAGTACGAGAAAATGGAGTCGTATGTAAATGCGACCGAGCAGAGCCTGCATGATTCGCTGCTTGTCAAAAAGACAGCCAACGCACTCATCCTTGAGCATGATAAAAACCCGATTGGGTATGCGATTTATTTCTATAATTTCTCCTCTTTTGAAGGCAGAGCCGGTTTGTATGTCGAAGATATATACATTCGACCGCAATACCGTAAGAACGGGTATGGGAAAAAGGTTTTTGCCTATCTTGCCGATGTTGCGTGCAAAAACAACTGTGCACGCATGGAATGGGTATGTCTGGACTGGAATGCGCCATCGTTGGAGTTTTACCAAAAACTCGGCACAACCACGCATTCGGAGTGGATTATCCACCGCCTGAAAGGGGAACATATCGAAAACCTCGCTGCATATTGCGCGGAATAGCGCAAAAAGAAGCCCGGCGGATTCCCGCCGGGCTTTGTAATGCTTTTATGCTTCGGATAAGCGCGAAGTGTGCTGACAGATGTCTGCCTGTTGCTTGAAAATGTTTGTGTTTTCAACTTCTTTGACCAAATTGGCCTGAGAACTTCGTTGCAAACCATACATTCTCCACCGTAAACTCTCGCCCGTTGAGGTAACTCAAGCTGCCGCCATCCTGAGTAAAGCGAAAGGCGAGGCGGTAGGAGTACAGCGCCTGAAAGCGATGCCCGCTGCCCTTGTTCTGCCGGTTGGTGCCGTACTTGGTGTCGCCCACTAAAGGATGCCCAATAAATGAGAGATGTGCGCGAATCTGATGGGTGCGTCCCGTCAGCAGTTCCACCTCCAGCAGCGCGTGGTCATCCGCCGTTGCCATCACGCGATAGCGCGTCTTAATTAGCTTTGCGTCGCAAAACGGAGCGGTGCGCACTGTCACGCGGTTTTGCTCACTGTCCTTTTTCAGGTAAGCGGTCAGCGTGCCGCTTTTTTGTTCGGGGATACCATGCACAATGCAGAGGTAGTATTTGTGCACCTCGCGCGACTTGATCTTCTCGTTGAGGATGCGCAGCGCTTCGGCGTTCTTTGCCGCAATCACAATACCGCCTGTGTTGCGGTCAATGCGGTTGCACAGCGCGGGCGCAAACGAGTTTTCCTTCGAGGGGTCGTATTCTCCGCGCTCATACAGGTGGCGCTGAATGCGATTGATCAGCGTATCCACCGCCTCGCGCTCATCCTCATGCACAATCAGCCCGGGGGGCTTGTCCGCAAGCAGCACGTTCTCATCCTCGTACAGAATGTTCAGGTCGTTTGGCGCGAGCAAAAAAGCGTTTTCCTGCGCGGCTTCACTAAAGAATTCATCGCCGATGTACAGTTCAAGAACATCCCCTTCACAAAGACGGGTAGCGTTTTCGCACCGCTTGCGGTTGAGCTTAATGCGCTTGAGTCGCAGGTATTTATGCATCAGCGGTGCAGGCAGGCGCGGAACCGCCTTGCTTAAAAATTTATCCAGACGCTGCCCCGCGTCATTTTTACCGATGATAAAGCTTCTCACAAAAGTCCTCCAGCTTGTTTTGTACTTGATATAACTGCTACTGTAACTATACCATGAACACAACGTGTGAACGGTATAATCGCCCATCGCCGTAAGCGGAGCATAATGAAAATAAAACAGGAGAGAACCGAAGGTTTTCCAAATGCGAATCAAAGATTCGCTATGATTACCGAAGGTTGGCTATGCTTTGCGATTATTATACTCCGAATGCTTGAATTTGGCCAATTATTTTTATGTCCGCACTGTACAAACATATGTTTTTGTTATATAATATCAAATAGTAAAAGATATATATCAATCGCCCCAAAACGGGCGAAGGGATAGAGGGAATACAATGCCGGTGCATGTCGGCGGAATGGAGCGGTTAGGTTGACAAAAGAGCGTGTGGAAGAGATTTTAAGGCAAGCGGGGGTACTGTTGGAGGGGCATTTTCTGCTCACCTCGGGTAAGCATTCCAACCGTTATCTGCAGTGTGCAAGGATATTCCGTAACACAAGGTACAGCGAGGAGCTATGCGCAGCGCTTGCGGACAAGTATAAGAACGACGCGGTTGATGTGGTAATCGGTCCTGCAATGGGTGCGGTGCAGATGGCGTATGAGGTCAGCCGCAGCCTTGGCTGCGAGAACTTCTTTACCGAGCGCGAGGATGGCAAAATGGTGCTTCGCCGCGGTTTTGTAATCACTCCCGGCATGCGCTGCTTGCTGGTGGAGGATGTAGTTACTACCGGCGGCTCGGTGGTTGAGGTGAAAGAGCTTGTAGAGGCCGCAGGCGGTATTGTGGTGGGCATCGGTTCGATTGTAGACCGAACCGGCGGCGAGATTCAGTTCGGTGTACCATACCGTGCGGTGTATTCCGCGAAGGTGCAGTCGTGGGAACCGGCAGGCTGCCCGCTGTGCGGCGAGGGAACGATCCCCCTGATAAAACCCGGCAGCAGAAAGCTTGCTGCAAAATAATCTCCCCAATACGGCGGCAACCAATATATGGGGCGGTGAGCAATATGTCGGACATCCGTGAAGGGCATCGAGAGCGGCTCAAACGCCGGTTTATAGAAAACGGGATTGAATCGTTCAGTGACCATAACATCTTAGAGCTGCTGCTATTTTATGTTGTGCCGCGCCGCGATACCAATATGGCGGCACATCGTTTAATGCAGCGCTTTGGCTCGCTTTCCGCTGTGTTTGATGCTCCTATGCAGGAGCTTTGCGAGATTGAGGGCATTGGCAAAAATGCTGCCTGTTACCTAAAGCTGTTCTCGCAGGTGGCGCGGGTCTATTTTAACGATAAGCTTAAGGATGGTATCCTGCTCGACAGCTCTGAAAAGGTGGGAGAATACCTCATACCCAAGTACGTGGGCATCATGCACGAGATGGTGCTGCTCATCTGCCTTGACGCCAAGGGCAAGGTACTTTCGTGCACTGCGGTAATGGAGGGAACCATTAACGCCACACAGGTGTCGGTACGCAAGATTGTGGAAACGGCGGTGCGCAACAACGCGGCGTCGGTCATTCTATCCCACAACCATCCAAGCGGGCTTGCCATCCCGTCCCGTGAGGATGTAGCAACCACCAAAAAGATTGAGCAGGCACTTGCGCTTATCAGCGTTGCGTTGGTCGACCATATCATCGTTGCGGATAACGATTGGGTGTCGTTTCGCGACTCTGCTTATCTGTAATAAAAGGGGAGCCTATGGATCAATTGGTGTGTTATGTATAACCATATCACTGCTTATGCATCCAATCAGTGGATGTGCAGATGATATTTATATTTCATTGACTTTATTTGACTACCATGGTAACATTAACATATGTTACCATGGTAGTTTTTTCTACTACAATAAAAGGGGGGACTTGGTTTATCGTGCGTATGATTTATTACCCGCAATTGCGACGGATTGCCGTAACTGCCGCTGCTGTTTTAGCGGCCGCGGTGTTGTCTTTAACGATGTTCTCATGTGCAGGAGAACCGGCCACCACCGCCGGTAGTACGCCGGAGCAGGCGGGGGCGCGGATTTGCCCCAAAGCTCCGAGTCGGGCAATGCGGCCAACAGCGTAACCACACAAGCGAGCAGCGATGCATTGCCGTCCGATTCCTCTGACGAGGAAAGCGGGGAGGATGAGGTGATTGTTTATGAACACACCGATGCAACGCGGTATCGCTCGCCGGTGGACACTATGGATGTTACATGGAAGCTATTGGATGACAACGAGGTGAGGATAACCAACGAAAAACAGGAAGCCGTATACGCGGCGGAAGCAGGACAGGTCGTTGTCAGAAAAAAGACCGGTGATAATGCACCGCTTAACTATGTGAAGATTGATCACGGCAATGGCACTGAAACTCTTTACAGACATCTGGATAATTTTGCGGTGGAATTCGAAGAGCGGGGTGAAAAGGGGCAAAAAATCGCCGAAATGCAGGAAGCGAACGGGCATTACTCCTTCCGGTTCAGTATTCGTCGCTACATTGGGGAGAATCTTGAGATCAATATCCCCTCGGAATAACATCTGTTCGTATTTTTATTATGACTTACCCCGCAGACAATTATTAAACAGAATTGAATGAAAGCAAGCAAAAAGAGTTGCCATCCCGATGCGTGAACGGTGGCAACTCTTTTTTATTTTTGAGTAATTTGTATTAAATTGCATACTATACAAACGTATGTTTTTGTTATATAATAAGGAACATACGAGAATGGCAGATAGCGCCGTCCCATCATAAGACGGAGGGATTAAGAACTAAAGTTATGGACAAGTTTATACTTAAATCCGAATACAAGCCCACCGGTGACCAGCCCGCAGCCATCGATGCACTGGTAAAGGGTGTAAAGGGCGGCAGCCGCGAGCAGGCGCTGCTTGGTGTTACCGGTTCGGGCAAGACCTTTACTATGGCGAACATCATTGAGCGGGTAAATCGCCCAACACTCGTGCTTGCACACAACAAGACGCTTGCGGCGCAGCTTTGCAGCGAGTTCAAGGAGTATTTTCCCGACAATGCGGTGGAGTACTTTGTCAGCTACTACGACTATTATCAGCCCGAAGCATATATCCCAAGTACCGATACCTATATCGAAAAGGACAGTGCGATCAACGCCGAGATTGAAAAGCTGCGCCATTCGGCAACGGCGGCGTTGTCTGAGCGGCGGGATGTCATTATAGTGGCGAGTGTTTCGTGCATCTACAGCCTTGGCGACCCCATCGACTACCGCAGCATGGTAATCTCAGCGCGCCCGGGCATGAGCTGGGGGCGGGATGCCTTTTTGACAAAGCTGGTGGAACTGCAATACGAACGCAACGATATTGCGTTTGAGCGTAACAAATTTCGTGTGCGCGGCGATGTGGTGGAGGTGTTTCCAGCCTATTCCAGTGAGCTTGCATTGCGGTTTGAGTTCTTTGGCGATGAGATTGAGCGCATCAGTGAGATGCACGCGCTTACCGGTGAGGTCAAAGCGGTGCTCAGCCATGCGGTGGTTTACCCTGCCTCCCACTTTATTGTTTCGGCAGAGAAGCTGGAGCATGCCATTGAGGAAATTCAGCAGGAGCTGGAGGAACGGCTGCGGTATTTCCGAGATAACAATATGCTGCTTGAGGCACAGCGCATCGAGCAGCGCACCAACTACGATATTGAGATGCTGCGTGAAATTGGCTTTTGCAGCGGCATTGAGAACTACTCCCGTGTATTGTCGGGGCGTGCGCCGGGCAGCACACCGTTCACGCTTATCGACTACCTGCCGGATGATTTTCTGATGTTTGTAGATGAGTCGCATGTTATGCTGCCGCAGGTGCGCGGTATGTTTGCGGGTGACCATGCCAGAAAGAAGACGTTGATTGACTACGGCTTTCGCCTGCCGTCGGCGTTTGACAACCGCCCCTTAAATTTCGACGAGTTCTATCAAAAGATCAATCAGGTTATCTTTGTATCCGCTACGCCGGGCAGCTTTGAGCGCGAAAAGAGTACGGCGGTTATCGAGCAGGTAATCCGCCCCACCGGTCTGCTTGATCCCGAGGTGGAGGTCCGGCCGGTAGAAGGGCAGATTGACGACCTGCTCTCCGAAATCAACCTTCGTGCCGAAAAGGGTGAGCGTGTGCTGGTAACTACGCTTACCAAAAAGATGGCGGAGGACCTGACCGCCTACCTTGAGAATATGAACTGCAAGGTTCGCTATATGCACCACGGCATCGAAACTATTGAGCGAATGGAGATTATCCGCGATCTGCGTCTTGGTGAGTTTGATGTGCTGGTTGGTATTAACCTTCTGCGAGAGGGTCTCGATATCCCTGAGGTATCGCTTGTTGCCATCCTTGATGCGGATAAAGAGGGATTTTTGCGCAGCGAGACCTCGCTGGTTCAGACCATCGGCCGTGCCGCGAGAAATGAACAGGGCAAGGTCATTATGTATGCCGATGTCGTTACCGGCTCGATGGAGCGTGCCCTGCGTGAGACCGAGCGCAGACGCGCCATCCAGCACACGTATAACGTGGAGAACGGCATTACCCCTGTCAGCATCAAAAAGGGTGTACGCGACCTGATTGAGATTTCGGCGCGTGGCAATATTGACAAGGCGTTTGAAAAAAGAATGAATAAGCGCGAGAAGGTGCAGCTCATCGATCAGCTTACCCGTGAGATGAAGGCGGCGGCAAAGCTCCTGGAGTTTGAGCATGCGGCTTATCTGCGCGATAAGATAAACAAGCTAAAGGGCAGCGGATAACTGTCTTGTAACCCCACGAAACCACACGCTTTCACATCTTGCGCGACTTTAACGTATTTTGGAGGAATGTCCATTGGCAAAGGATAAAATCAGCATCAGGGGTGCCCGTGAGCATAACCTGAAGAATATAGATATCGATATCCCGCGCGATAAGTTCATCGTGTTCACAGGGCTTTCGGGCTCGGGAAAGAGCTCACTTGCGTTTGATACCATTTACGCCGACGGTCAGCGCCGTTATGTCGAAAGCCTGTCGTCTTATGCAAGAATGTTCCTGGGGCAGATGGAAAAACCCGATGTCGATTCAATCGAAGGGCTGTCTCCCGCCATCTCAATCGACCAGAAAACAACCAGTAAGAACCCGCGTTCCACGGTGGGCACGGTTACCGAGATCTATGACTACCTGCGCTTGCTGTACGCGCGCATTGGCCACCCGCACTGCCCCGTATGCGGCAGAGAAATCTCGCAGCAGACGGTGGATCAGATGGTGGATCGGGTGCTGTCGCTGCCGGAGGGCACAAAGATACAGCTGCTTGCCCCTGTTGTGCGGGGGCGCAAAGGCGAACATATCAAGGAGTTTGATGCCGCACGCCGTTCGGGTTTTGTCCGCGTGCGCGCCGACGGCATCATCTACGACCTGTCCGAGCAGATTAAGCTGGAAAAGAACAAAAAACATAACATAGAGATTGTCGTAGACCGCCTTTCGGTGCACGAGGATATCAGATCGCGGTTGGCCGATTCGTTTGAAACCGCCCTTGCACTGACCGGCGGGCTTACGATAGTGGATGTCATCGACGGCGAGGAGATTCTCTTTTCGCAAAACTACTCCTGCCCCGAGCACGAAATCAGCATTGATGAGCTTGCGCCGCGTATGTTTTCGTTTAACAATCCCGTTGGCGCGTGCGAAAAGTGTACGGGATTGGGTACCTTTTTAAAGGTGGACCCCGACATTATCGTCCCCAACAAGCGCCTCTCTATCCGTGAAGGCGCGATAAGAGCAAGCGGCTGGTATTTCGGTGAGGGCGGCACCATTTCGCATATGTATTATGAGGCACTCGCAAAACGATACGGTTTTTCATTGGACGAGCCTGTCTCAAAGCTAACCAAGGATCAGCTGGACAAGATTTTGTACGGTACCGACGGCGAGGCAATTGAGATTACCCGCAAGAACGAATACGGCGAGGGAACCTACCGCGCGCCGTTTGAAGGTGTCATCAATAACCTTGAGCGCCGTTTCCGCGAAACTCAAAGCTCATTTATCAAGGAGGAGTTGTCCGGCTATATGTCCTCCGTTCTGTGCCCCGACTGCGGCGGTGACCGTTTAAAGCCCGAATACCTCTCGGTAACGGTGGGGGGGAAGAATATCAGCGAGCTTACCCGCCTTTCGGTGACGGGTGCGCTGAAGTTTGCAGATGAGCTTGCACTCGCGGGGCGCGAGCAGATGATTGCGGCGCAAATACTCAAAGAGGTGCGCGAACGCCTTGGGTTTTTGCAGAGTGTTGGGCTTGAATACCTTACCCTGTCACGCGCGGCAGGCACGCTATCGGGCGGCGAGAGCCAGCGCATCCGTCTGGCCACACAGATCGGTTCATCGCTCATGGGCGTGCTGTACATCCTCGACGAGCCCAGCATCGGGCTGCACCAGCGTGATAACGACAAGCTTATCGCTACCCTCAAACGGCTGCGCGATCTTGGCAATACCCTTATTGTGGTAGAGCACGACGAGGAGACGATGTACGCTGCCGATTATGTTGTGGATATCGGCCCCGCCGCAGGTGTTCACGGCGGACAGGTGGTATGCGCCGGCTCCATCGAGGAGATTAAGCGCTGTGAGCACTCGATAACCGGACAGTACCTAAGCGGGAGAAAAATGATAGAGGTACCGGCGGTGCGCCGCAAGGGCAATGGCAAAACCATTAAGATTAAGGGCGCACGGCATAATAATCTTAAGAATATCACCGTGTCTATTCCGCTTGGAACGTTTAGCTGTGTCACCGGCGTATCCGGCTCGGGCAAGAGCTCGCTTGTCAATGAAATCCTGTTTAAGCACCTTTCCGCGCAGCTCAATCATAGCCGCGCGAAGGCGGCCGAGCATGACGAGATCACAGGTATCAGCAACCTGGATAAGGTTATTGATATTAACCAGTCACCCATCGGGCGCACCCCGCGCTCCAATCCGGCTACCTATACCGGCGTATTTACCGAGATCCGAAATGTGTTCGCTTCCACGAACGATGCAAAGATACGCGGCTACAGCTCCAGCCGGTTCTCATTCAATGTAAAGGGCGGCCGGTGCGAAGCGTGCGAGGGTGACGGCATCCTCAAGATTGAGATGCACTTTTTACCCGACATCTATGTTCCCTGCGAGGTGTGTAAGGGCAGTCGCTATAACCGCGAGACCTTAGAGGTTAAGTTTAAGGGCAAAACCATCTACGATGTACTTGAGATGACGGTGGATGAGGGCGTTGAGTTCTTTGCAAATATTCCTCGCGTTTTACGAAAGCTTGTGACTCTGCAGGACGTAGGGCTTGGCTATATTAAGATTGGTCAGCCTGCCACTACCCTGTCGGGCGGTGAGGCACAGCGCGTTAAGCTGGCTACCGAGCTTGCAAGGCGCTCCACAGGCAAAACCATCTACATTCTCGATGAGCCGACTACCGGACTGCATGCGGCGGATGTGCACAAGCTCATCGACGTATTGCAGCAGCTGGTTGCGGGCGGCAATACCGTGCTGGTCATTGAGCATAACCTGGACGTCATAAAAACCGCCGACTATGTAATTGATCTCGGGCCGGAGGGTGGTGACGGCGGCGGTGAGGTGGTAGTGTGCGGCACACCCGAGAAGGTTGCCAAATGCGAGAAATCCTATACGGGACAATATTTGCGCAAGGTGTTGAAAAGTTAAGCGTAATTAGATATACTATTGATAAACTATATTAAACCAACACCGTTTGGCCGCGAAAAAACACCGCCATGCGCTGTGGTTATAACAGACGAGAAAGGATAAAACAATATGGCCAAGTATGTTTGCTCTGTTTGCGGTTACACTTATGATGAGTCCGAAGGCGCCCCGGATGTTGGCGTTGCGCCCGGCACCAAGTGGGATGATGTTCCCGACGACTTTGTGTGCCCCGTTTGCGGTGTAGGCAAGGATATGTTCGAAGAGGAATAAGCTTATTCTCGCTGTGATACACGCAATGAAATGAATAAAAAGCAGCCCGCCGACCGGCGGGCTGCTTTTGTATGTAAGTGAGGTTTTATTCTGTCGTAAAGGCATAATCGTCTTCGTCAGCCCCGAAAGAGCCGCCATGAACCGAAACAAAGTCGGCTTCATAATCGTCGCCGTTCTCGCTCAGGCTGTCCTCACCCTTTAGCTTAAAGTGACTGGTCATCCGCTTGAGCGTCTCGGCCTGAGAGGAAAGCTCCTCACTTGCCGCCGCAGTCTGCTGCGCAGTTGCGGAGTTTGTTTCAACAACGGTGGAAATCTGCTCTACACCGTGTGTAATCTGCATAATCGCGGTTGCTTGGTCGTTGGTTGCGACGGTAATCTCGCTAATCAGATTGCTCGAATCGTTCGCGTCGTGCACAATCTGTTCCAGTGCTGCCGCGGTTTTCTTTGCAATACCAACACCACTTTCCACCGCATTGATGGAAGATTCAATCAGCTCAGTGGTATTTTTTGCGGCCTGTGCGCTCTTGGTGGCAAGGTTTCTAACCTCATCCGCTACTACGGCAAAGCCCTTGCCTGCGGCGCCGGCTCTTGCGGCCTCAACCGCTGCGTTTAGCGCGAGAATGTTGGTTTGGAAGGAGATATCGTCAATAACCTTAATAATCTTGGCAATGTTCGAGGAGGTGCTGTTGATCTGCTCCATCGAATCGAGCATATTGCGCATCAATTCGCTGCAGTTTTGCACGTTGTCAACCGTCTGAAGCGAGAGATTATTTGCGGTTTTCGCATTTTCTGCGTTGAGTTTAACCTGTGCATTAACCTCGTTAATAGTGGCAGAAAGCTCTTCCACCGAGCTTGCTTGTTGGGTAGAGCCTTGCGAAAGTGCCTGAGAGGCCCCCGAAACCTGTATGCTTCCCCCCGAAACCTGCTCGGCCGCATGATTGATGCTGGCCATCGTTTTATTAAACGAATCGGAGATGTTCAGCAATGCCTCTTTAATGGATGCAAACTCACCCAGATATTCGTTGCGCAGTGTAAAGGTAAGGTCGCCGTCAGAGATTGACGTGAGCACCTCGGTAATCTCATCAATGTACAACACATAGTTGCTCAGACGCTGTACCGTCAGCTTAATTGCCTTGGCAAGGTCGCCGATTTCGTCTTTAGAACGAACGTCCACCGTAACAAAGAAGTTGCCGTCAGCAATCTGAAGTGTGGCCTCCTTGAGCTTATTGATGGGCCGTACAATAAAGAATGTACAAAGGAAGATTGCCGCAAACAGCACAAGGGCAAGGGCGATAAATACAATTGTTATCAAAAGCGAAGCGCTGTTTGACCTAGCCGACACGAGTGAAACCGGCATGGTGGCGAGCACCCTCATTCCACTATCTGTCGAAGTAATCAGACACATGGTTGGGATGGAGTTTACAACATGCATAGAAGGGGTACCCTCGGCGGCCGCTAGACTGTCGTAGGCGCCGTCTGAAAAAAGCTCAGAAGCGGACTTTCCCTCATATTCATTGTTCGAGGAAACGAGCACGCTGCCCGATGCATCCAGTATAGTGTAGCTGCCCTCGCCTAAGCTTTCTTTAGCCCAAGAAAGGAAGCCGGATTGATCACTGGTTGTATTGATATAAGAGACAATTAGGTTGGTCTGGTCGATAATGTTGTTTTTCAACGTCTTTTCAGCCTGACCGGCGATTAAAACTGTTACAGCAATACCACTGCCGACAATGATTAGTAACGCGGGCAGAAAGATTATAACCAACATCTTGGCGATCAGTGATTTTCTTAGCATTTACAAATCTCCTTTTTCGTCACGGATATTTTAGCCGCCGGCAAAGCTATCACCATGCCGTTTTATAGGCTTAATGTCTAAGCAGATAAGACGGAAAAAACAGCCTGAGCCCTCACTTAGCGGGTATTGCGCGCGGGAAACAGTGCTTAAAAAAACGCATATATTTGCAGGCGAAACAGTTTCGAAACCGTTAGCACTGCAATATCCAGTCAGTATTTCTGCATTTTTCTACTATGTCTTATTTTAACCCAATGTTTCTCAAAATGCAATCGTATTATGTTGCATTTTACTAATTGATGTGCTGTGACCGCAAAGATTGTGCAATAGTGCAGAGAAATGTCGTATTTTGTTGACAACCACACCTAATGTGATATCATTTGAACAGTTATATCCATAAATGAAACTAAATAGGACGGGTGAGAAGTAATGATCCGTGCAAGACAAGTCGTATGTCTGTCAATAGCGCTGTTAATCCTTCGCGTCAATGTATTTGCGGCACCCTATGTTGAAGAGTGTTCCGGCATAGCCGCCCAAGACCACCGATCCGTATTAAATCTGGAGCCTGTGGCGGGTGGTATTGGCCGAACGCTCAAGCTTGATGTTGTGCCGGACGACACTGCGTTTGCCGTTGCCTCCCCGTATAATACGGGGAGTATGGTGCTTCATGCCTCGGGCGTGCAGCGCGTTCGGGTAGGCTTTTATTCTGCATTCGGCATTTACGCTGTGTACTCCTCAGCGGGCGATACCTATTGCCGGTCCGGCGCATATGTAACCGGACAGACTAAGCGCATGACGATCGATCCCGCCAAGAATATACTGTGTGTGCAGGATGACGATAAATCCTACTATCTCTACCTGGATAGCCATTCTTATGAATACAGCTTTGTGCCGGTTGAGCAGTATACTGCGGACCCCGAAAAGCTTATTCCTTTTGGGGCAAACATCTCCGTTTCGCATAACAATATCAGTTATGTTCCGTTACAGGCAAGTCTTGTGAATTACCGTTACGGCGCGGAGCTTTCAACACAAAGGGAAACCAATGCCTATTGTGAGCTTGAGGCCGCGATTCCGGAGGGGTACCGCTATATTAAGATAGAGTTAAATCAACCGGGTTTTTATGTAAGCAACAGGGGAACAGGCGCGCTCGGTGCCGTGAACGCACAGTTCAAGACCTATCTTTCACGCGTCACGCTGGATGGGGATGCGGTTGCCCTGCATTCCCTGCAGGAAACCTCCTCTAAACCTTCCTCCTCCGCACCGCCTGCAACGTCTTCGGGGATAGAGGAGCAGGGCAAGTCTGCCGGTGAAAAAGTGCGCAGAAGAACGGAGGACACCGCCGCATCTGCTGCCGACGGGACGTATTACAGGGTGGATGACGTCGACGGCATCGGCCGGCAGATTGCGCATACCGCGCCGCCAAGCGAGCCGCAAGCGGATGTTTCAGACGAGGTTTTGGCCGCTGAAATACAAGGGCAGGAAAGCGGACAAGCAACGGCACAGGAAAAAGCGTATGATGAGAAGGATGCGATCATCACAAATAATGGGCAGAGCGTGCAGTACACAGGGCAGAGTATCAAAGAGATCATCTGCCTTATCGTTGGCGCTGTGGGGGTGAGCGCAGCCACCTATACGGCGATAACACTGTCGCGTTCGGGCGGAAAAAAGGAACGCCCCCCGCAAGAAACGGAGGATACTTCTCAATAGAACCGCTCCGGAATGGTTGTATTTTTCTGGGCGAAGTAGTATAATTTAAAGATAGGTATTTATTTGTTATATTAAGTAGACGGCAAACACCGCAATTAATGGGAGAATGGAGAATCGGAAATATGGAGAATGTCAACGGTTTCAGCGCCGCGCCGCCCCCGCTTCCCACGCAGCAGAAAAAAAGAAGCAAGGCCCCGATCATCATAGCGGTAACGGTGGCGGCGATTGTCATAATCGCTTTGATGGTACTGGTGACCTATGGAATATTCAATGCCGTAGGAACGGACTTTGGCGGCAGCGGCCTTGATATTGTTTATGTTGAGGGAACGATTGCGGAGGATTCGTCATCCGGACTGTTTGCAACCGATACCGGGTACGGTCACAACTTCATTATCGATACAATCGACGCTCTTATCGAGAATGAAAACAGCAAGGGTATTCTTGTGTACATCAACAGCCCCGGCGGCGCAATCTACCAAACCGACGAGGTTTATTTCAAGCTGCTCGAATACAAGGAGACGGGCCGGCCTGTGTATGCATATATGGCGCAAACCGCGGCGTCGGGCGGCTATTATATTGCCTGCGCAGCCGACAAAATCTACTGCAACCGCAACACGCTTACGGGATCGATTGGCGTAATATACGGTGCATTTCTTGATCTTTCTGCGTTTCTTGAAAATTACGGTGTTAAAACCCATACCTTTACCTCGGGTGACAACAAGGCAATGGGCAGCAGTTACGAGCCGATGACCGAGGAGCAAAAGGCGATATTCCAGTCGATTGTCGACGAGGCGTATGAGCAGTTTGTAGATGTGGTCGCTACGGGAAGAAAGCTTGATAAAAGCACAGTTTACCCCATCGCGGACGGAAGAATATATACCGCAAAACAGGCGCTCAGCACAGGGCTTGTGGATGAGATTGCCTCTTACGAGGCGGCACTTGCGGCAATCAAGGCAGAGCTTGGCGATGCAGATATGCCGGTAAACAGCCACATCAGAACGGTGTCTTCTCCGTTTGGTTCGCTGCTGGGCTTGTTTGGCGCTCAGAGCGAGGCAGAGGTTATTTTGGATGTGCTGTCTGCATACAATAAGACGGGGTATTACTGCGCAGAGCTTGCACAGTAAGCCTACACCGTTCATTGCGCAGCGGCCCGTGTTGCCGCTGTGACCGATGGGGAAGGGGCAACCGCCTTGCGCATGACTGTCAGTGATCTGCGGCACAAGGACGTGGTAAATATCAAGGACGGATCAAGGCTTGGCTGTGTCTGCGACGTAGAGCTTGATTTAACCAATGCGAAGGTGATTGCGCTCATCATCTATGGCAGGCCAAGATGGTTTGGGCTGTTCGGGCGCGAGGATGACATCTTTATCGGGCTGGATAACATCAAGGTTGTGGGCGAAGACACCATCCTCGTCAGCTTTGAATGCCCCGCACGCGCAAGGGGCAGAAAGTTTAACATTTTCGAAAACTAATCGCACTAATCGCACAAATCATGGCATAATGCCTTGCGTTTTAGGCGATGCTATGGTAGAATAAAGCGTCCAATAATACACACGTCCTTCAATTGACATGGCGGTGCCGAGGCAAAACGCAGCGGCCCCGTGGCAAGATGCGAGGGACGGCGGGTAAAAAACCAAAATCAGGAGGAAACATTTTAATGGCAGTAGTATCCATGAAACAGCTTCTTGAAGCCGGTGTGCATTTCGGCCACCAGACAAGAAGATGGAACCCCAAGATGGCGCCGTACATCTTTACCGAGCGTAACGGCATCTATATCATTGACCTGCAAAAGACGGTGAGAAAACTCGAAGAGGCGTACTCGTTTGTACGCGATACCGTAGCAAGCGGCGAGACCATTCTGTTCGTCGGCACCAAAAAGCAGGCGCAGGATTCTATCCGTGACGAGGCGCAGAGAGCCGGTATCCACTTTGTTAATGCCCGTTGGTTGGGCGGCATGCTCACCAACTTCAAGACCATTCGCCGCCGCATTGCGCGTCTTGCCCAGCTTCGCAAGATGCAGGAGGACGGCACTTTTGACGCATTGCCCAAGAAAGAGGTTATCAAGCTTAACCTTGAGATTGATAAGCTTGAAAAGTTCCTCGGCGGCATCAAAGAGATGGACAGATTGCCCGGCGCAATGTTCATTGTAGACCCCCGCAAAGAGAAGATTGCGGTTGCAGAGGCAAAGAAGCTTGGTATTCCGATTATTGCAATCGTTGACACCAACTGCGACCCCGATGAGATTGACTACATCATCCCCGGAAACGATGATGCAATCCGTGCGGTAAAGCTTATTTCCGGCACGATGGCAAACGCTGTGCTTGAGGGCAGACAGGGTGCAGAATCTGACGAAGCAGCCGCAGAGGAAGCGGCAGCGGAAGGCGCAGAGTAGTTTTTTGATATAATCAATGCCCGCGCTCGTTTGCACGGGCATTCCTTTTAAATAATAACACATTCAACAGAACTGGAAAGGAAGATATAATACTATGGCTTTTACTGCTAAGGATGTCGCCCTGTTGCGCGAGAAAACCGGCTGTGGCATGATGGACTGCAAGAAGGCGCTGACCGATGCAAACGGCGACATGGAAAAAGCAACGGAGATCCTGCGCGAAAAGGGTCTTGCCGCCGCAACTAAAAAGGCCGGCAGAATTGCTGCCGAGGGTATTGTTTATGCCACGGTTAACGAGGCGAAGAATGCCGGCGTTGTGATTGAGGTAAACGCCGAGACCGACTTTGTTGCAAAAAACGACAGCTTTGTCGATTTTGTAAAGGTTTGCGCTGAGACTGTTCTTGAGCAAAACCCTGCCGATGTAGACGCGCTGTCTGCATGTAAGGCCACGGGCGGCACCGAAACGATTGCCGACCTTCTGCGCGACAAGATTCTCACTATCGGCGAGAATATGAAAATTCGCCGCTTCGCGAAGGCTGAGGGCGTGCTGACCACGTATGTTCATGGCGGCGGCAGAATCGGCGTTATGGTAATGTTTGATACCGCTTCTGAAATTGCTGCAAAGCCCGAGTTTGACGTATACGCAAAGGATATTGCGATGCAGGTTGCAGCCACAAACCCCATGTATCTTAACCGCGATGCGGTTCCTTCCGTCGAGATCGAGAAGGAGAAGGAGATTCTCACCGCACAGGCAATCAACGAGGGGAAGCCTGCCGCGATTGCAGAAAAGATGGTTGTAGGTCGTATTGCAAAGTATTACAAAGAGGTCTGCCTTGTGGATCAGCCCTTCGTTAAGAACGGTGATCTTTCGGTTGCTCAGTATACCGAGAACGCAGCAAAAGAGCTTGGCGGAGCTATTGCCATTACAGGCTTTGTTCGCTTTGAAAAGGGCGAAGGTCTTGAGAAGCGTCAGGATAACTTCGCGGATGAAGTTGCCGGTATGGTGAAATAATTTAAAGCAATAAAACTGTTCTTTCAGGACATCCCTGTTTGTGTTATCACACAGGGATGTCCTTTTTTCGTGCGGATGCAGCAATACCCACCAAATAACGCACCGGTTTGTTATACGATTCACGCCATAGCCCGCTGCTGTTCCGTGGAAAGGTCGTGCAACGCTTGTCTGCCTGCGGCATAAGCTGTAACGGCAAATAAACCGTGCACATTAAAATATATTTATGAGCTTATTGTAAAACCACCCTATAGGTTACATATTTAACATAAAACTCTTGCGTAGAATTAAGTAAACTGATGAAAACCTTGCCGCAGTTTCGCGTTAAATCGCCTGATTGTGTGCTTTGATAGACTAAAATTCCTTATTTTTATAAAAAATAATTGTGTAATTAACAATTTTATGTTAAATAATTTGTTGAATTCTATTGACCTAATTCGGAAGCTGTTGTAATATATAATATGTATAAGTGTCTGCCTGATAAGAAAGGTGTGTGCCGTTTGAAAAAACCAAGTAGAATCCTTCTCTTAATGGTTGCGTTGCTTATGCTTAGCTCATGTACCTATAATTTGACACAAACGTCCTCGGCGGTTGTCGAATCATCACAGAGTGATGGGTCTTCCGACATCTATGTGCCGGAGCAGCCTGCATACAATGAAAGCCTGCCTGTGGAAAGCGCTGCAAGTGATTATGCACCGGACGATGAATCCGCTGCCGGCAGCAGCGCCGTATCTTCTTCCAAGGCGGCGCCTTCCGCCTCTTCCAAGGCATCCTCGTCTAAGGCGGTGTCTTCATCGAAAACCGTATCTTCCTCGAAACCGGCATCTTCGTCAAAAGCGGCATCCTCGGAAGCCGCCTCTGTCAGTACGCCGGTAAAGAGCCGGGCACCCTCCGATGAGATGCGCGCGGTATGGATCTCCTACCTCGATTTGGAAACGATGCTCAAGGGCAAAAATCGATCGGCGGCGACATCTGCCATCGACAAGGCGTTTGATCAGGTTGTAACAATGTCGATGAACACCGTCATTGTTCAGGTTCGTCCCTTTGCGGACGCGCTATATGACTCTGATCTTTTCCCCTGGTCCAGAATCTTAACGGGTACCCAGGGAAGCAACCCTGGGTATGACCCGCTTGATATTATGGTAGACAGTGCGCGCACACGTGGCCTGGAAATTCATGTATGGCTCAACCCTTACCGCGTGCTGACCTCTACCAGCTACTCAAATCTTGCAAGCGGCCATATTGCGAGAAAATGGAACAATGAAAGCAACGACTACACCGTTGCGGTCGATGGCAAGGGCATCTTCTTTAACCCCGCGCGCAAGGAGGTTCGTGACCTGATTGTAGACGGTGTAAAGGAGCTTGTGTCGGGTTACGATATTGACGGCGTGCACTACGACGACTATTTCTATCCCACAACCAGCGCGTCGTTTGACAAAACCGCGTATTCCGAATATACCGCAGGCGGCGGCAGCAAATCGCTTAGCTCATGGCGGATGGATAACGTCAACAAGCTGATATCCGCAACCTATTCTGCTATTAAGGCGATCGATTCCTCGGTGCAGTTTGGCGTCAGCCCCAACGGCAACATCGACCAAAACTATTCCGTGCTCTATGCGGATGTGAAAACATGGTGCCAGAATAGCGGATACGTCGACTATATCATGCCGCAGCTATACTATGGGTTTGACAACGCCGCCTGCCCATACGAGCAAACCCTTAAGGCGTGGAACAGCATGATTACGCAAAAGAATATCAAGCTCTATCCGGGGCTTGCGGCATATAAAATTGGTCTGAATGATCAATGGGCGGGTGCGGGTGCCACCGAGTGGCAAAACACCACAACCATGCTGCAACGTCAGGTTGCGTCAGCCAGAGAGTATTCACGGTACGGGGGCTTTGCTCTCTACCGCTACGATTCCGTAATCAATCCCGCTGCCTCCGTCTCCTCGCGCATATCTGAGGAGATGAAAAATCTGCGTGCTATCCTGTAGTGCGCTTCTCTGTACAGGGGGAGAATGAAATGACAAGAACGAAAAAACGCAACCGCATACTCGGTGCCGTTATGGGGATTAGTTTCTTGGTGATTACGCTTTTTGCGGGCGTCTATGCTTTGGCACTCGACGGTTCGTCAGTCACACCGCCGAGCATCATCAACGCAAACGACAGCAAGGTCAATAGCGACGAGCCTTCCGAGTCACCGGTCGAATCGGAGCCGGAACCGGAGTCTGAGCCCGAACCCGAGCCCGAGCCTGTATTCTCCCGCCCCAGCGAGATGCGTGCAGTCTACCTGGTACCCGGTGAGGATTTTATTCTGGGCAACACCACCGCGGCACAGACGGTTCAGGGCGAGATTGATGCTGCAATCGAAAGCAGTGTGTCCATGGGCATGAACTCGCTTATCGTTGACCTTCGCTATAATGATACCGTAATCTATAAATCAGAGATTTTCCGCTCTAAGGCGGGCGATTTCGATGCGTTTGACTATCTTGTCAAAAAGGCCGAGCAAAACGGTCTGTATGTATATGCATTGTACGAAGCCCTGAGCATCCCTTCAGGTGATAAGATTATCAAGGCGGACAACATAAACGGCGACACCCTCGACATTGTGATGAAGGGTGTTACAGAGCTTGTGTCCGGTTATCCGATTGACGGCATTATTATAGAAAACTACTTTAATGAGAAAACGGAGAATTCTTATGCCGCATATGCGGAATACGGGCTTTCCATCGGATTTGAAAACTATATGTACCAGAATACCGAGGCGCTCATTAAGGCAGCCGCGGCCGCGGCTCGTGCCGCGAACCGCAACGTACAGGTGGGTATTTCCACCACAAGTGTATGGGCAAACGAAGAATCAAACGAAGCCGGTTCCAAAACCGCCGCAACGTACCAGATGCTATATGACGGCTATGCGGACGTTAAGCAGTACATAGAAGACGGCCATGTCGATTTTGTGTCGGTCAAGGCGTCCGGCTCGCTGACCGATACCGTGGTGCCGTTTGGTACCGTCATTAAATGGTGGGGCGAGCTTGCGCAGGAAAACGACATCCCGATGTATGTGGTTCATTCGGCCACCAAGGCGTGCACTGACAGCGCGGGGTGGTCAAGCCCCGACCAGCTGACCCGTCAGCTGATGGAGGCAAAAACCGCGACAGGGTATAGCGGCAGTGTATTTAACTCTCTTAAGGCACTGGCAGCAGATCCCAAGGAGAGCACCTCTTTGCTAATCAACTACTATAACGACAAGGTGCAGGAGGCGCACGTCCTCAAAGACCTTGCGATTACCCAGCCAACTAAAAAAACATACACAACAAGCGAGCCTTCGGTAGCGTTTCAGGGTGCGTCCGACCCCAATTTCCCGATAACGCTCAATGGCAAAAAGCTTGAGCAGGACGACAACGGCTACATCGTGTATGAGGCTACGCTGGAGGCGGGTGCCAATACGTTTACCTTTGAGCACAAAGAGAAGAAGGTAACCTATACCATCACCCGCGACGTACAGGTTTTAAAAGAGGTATATCCTGCGGGT
The DNA here is from genome assembly GCA_023421245.1 of Bacillota bacterium. Lineage (GTDB taxonomy): Bacteria > Bacillota > Clostridia > Oscillospirales > Ruminococcaceae > Acetanaerobacterium. The sequence continues at coordinate 56,800 of JAEZTV010000019.1, forward strand.
TCAGTGTCAGCAATCGGCGGTTCACAGCTCACGGTTACTGCCGTAGCGTATAACACCGCGACGGTGAAGGCAACGCTTGCCGGGCAGACCATAACCCTCAAGGAGGACACCAATCTCGAAGACTCGGACGAGAGGGACTCCAGCTACTGCCGTTTCATCGGCACCTTTACAATGCCGGAGGGGACAAGCTCGACGCAGACACTCGGCACCGTGAAGTTTACGGCATCTGCCGAGGGATTTTCAGAATCCGCAACCGGTGCCAGCATTAAGGTTGCAGAGGCCATCTCGTACGATACATCAGACGGCAACGGCAAACAGCTTCAGGTGGTTGCGGCGCAGGCAGAGACCTTCCCCACCAGCACCATTGACGACTACTCCGACCCCGCATACCATCCGCTGCCAAAGGGTACGGTGGATAAGGCGGTCAGTGACCCCATCAACTATTCCGACGGCAAGAGCTCGTTTACATACTACATCCTTTCCTCGGGTGTGCGCGTATATGCAAACGACATTAAGTTTATAAGCGATCTTGATCTTTCCTCCAACCGGATATCCTCGCTCAGCGTAAACAACGATGGCCGCTATACCACCGTGTCGCTGGATATGAGTTGGCAGGCTCCCTATACGGTGTCGCTGACAAGCTCACAGATGAAGATTTCGTTCAAAGACACCACGACGGTTCCCGCAAACCTATCATCGCTCAGCAAAAACCCGATGTTCTCGAGTGCAACGTGGTCGGGTTCCACGCTTACGCTTGCCATTAAAAATGGCGGCTTGATGGGCTATCAGGCATCGTACAGCGGCACGACACTGAACCTGAGGTTTAACAACCCCGCACCCATCCAGAGTGCATCAAACAGCTACGGATATACGCTGTCGGGTGCCAGAATCGTGCTTGACCCAGGCCATAATGACGCGGACCCGGGCGCGTTGGGCTTCTACCCCAATATCCATGAGCGTGAGCTCAACCGCGCAATTGCTGCCGAAACAAAAGCAATCCTTGAAGGCCTTGGCGCTTCGGTAAGGGTAAACCCCACACCATCCAGCTCAAGCCTTGCGGGCCGTATTTCGAACGCGATTTCGTATGAAGCACATCTGCTGATCTCCATTCACTGCAACTCGGGCAGTTCCAGCGCAACGGGCAGCGAAAGCTACTACTTTAACTCGTTCTCAAAAGACCTTGCAAATTCCGCTGCAAGCAGGGTATCCTCGCAGCTTGGCATCAAAAACAGGGGCCCGAAGTTCTCATACTTCTATATGACCCGCAACTTTGCGTTCCCCGCAACGCTTACCGAATACGGCTTTGTAAGCAACCGCAGCGAGTACGAGCTGCTTGCAAGCTCTTCGGGGCAAAAGGCAGCGGCACAAGGTACGGTCAAGGCGATAATCGATTTCTTTAAATCACGATACAACTCGTCTTCCACAGGCACCGAATCTACCGGAAAGCTCGCAAACGTGAGTGTTACCGGTGTGTCGCTGGATGAAACCAAGCTGACGGTAGAGGTGGGCAAAACCGTGAGCCTGAAGGCAACAGTTGCCCCCGAAAACGCCACCAACCAGAAGGTGACATGGGCTAGCAGCAACACCAAGATTGCCACGGTAGACGCAAACGGCGTGGTAACCGGTGTGAAGGCCGGTACTGCCAAGATAACCGTTAAAACCGAGGATAAAGGCAAGAGCGCCGTTGCCACCATTACGGTAACAGAGGCATCATCGTCCAATCTATCCTCAGGTGAATCGTCGTCCTCCGGTCCGTCTTCTTCTGACCAGTCCTCCTCTTCCGACTCCTCGTCCGGTTCCTCTTCCGGTGCATCAAGTGATAACGTATCCGTTATTGAATTTAAATATGATGAAATAGGTATGGGCACGGGGTCTGATACACTTACAGTGTTGATTGATGGTATGGAAACGGACGGTACAGAAGTCACATGGAAATCTTCCGATTCAACCATTGTTTCCGTGGATGCAAATGGTCGTGTTACAGCGAGAAAAGCGGGTACCGTAACCATAACAGCGACCACAAAGGACGGAAAGCATTCAGCTACCTGCACCATTAAGGTTTCTTGAACAATTAAAATAACAGAAAAAGCAGCCCATATTGCTGGGCTGCTTTTTCACATAACGCCCGATTGGTTTTCGCGAATATTCATTTGACGTACTGCTAATATGTTTGTATAATTAAGTGATGCCTGCTACCCTTATAAGGTCAACCGACTTGAAAACAGGTCCTTGTTTTCAAGTCGGCAGGTCATCCCGTCTATGGCACGGGTACCGTATGAAAATCCGTGCGATTTAAAATATGTCCATTTTGAAGTTTGTTAAGTATAACAGATGAGGATTATTGAAACAATGAATAAGCAACCACAGCATATCCGGGACACCGCAGACCTTGCTCTTCAAGACGATTTCGCGCGCCGTGTCTTTGATATAAACGACGATTATTTTCACAAAACGGGTAAGCAGCGCCTCGCTCTTACCCACAGCTATGGCTGCCAGCAGAACGTGTCGGACGGAGAAAAGCTCGACGGTCAGCTTGCACGCATGGGCTACGGATTTACCGATAACCCCGATGAGGCGGATATCATCATTTACAATACTTGTGCGGTGCGGGAGCACGCGGAGGATAGGGTGTTTGGCAACGTTGGCGCGCTCAAGCATAACAAGCGGCGCAACCCCGATATGATTATCGGTGTATGCGGCTGTATGATGCAGCAGGAGCATGTGGCCGAGAAGATACGCAGGCACTACCCGTATGTTGATTTGGTGTTCGGCACCTATGCCGCACATAAGCTGCCCGAGCTTGTTTTTACCTGTATGACCGACGGGCGGCGGGTGGTGGATATCACCGAGCAGGAGGGATATCTGCCCGAAGGCTTGCCGGTGCGCCGCAGCGGTACGCTCAAAGCGTGGCTTCCGGTGATGTACGGCTGCAACAATTTTTGCAGCTATTGTGTGGTACCCTATGTCAGGGGAAGAGAGCGCTCGCGCGAGAGCAGTGCTGTGCTGGAAGAAGCCCGACAGCTTATTTCACAGGGATATAAAGAGATTACGCTGCTTGGGCAAAACGTTAATTCGTACGGCAGGGGCAGCGCGGGTGAGCTTACGTTTGCCGAGCTTTTGCGCAAGGTAAACGCCATTGACGGCGATTTTCGCATTCGCTTTATGACCAGTCATCCCAAGGACGCTACCAAGGAGCTGTTTTTGGCAATTGCCGACTGCGAAAAGGTAGAGCGGCACATCCATCTGCCGGTACAGTGCGCAAGCGACCGCATCCTTAAAGAGATGAACCGCGGGTATACCGCGGCGCAGTATCTCGAAAAGGTGCGCATGGCGCGCGAGATTATCACGGACGTCAGCTTTACCAGCGATATAATTGTAGGTTTTCCGGGCGAGACGTATGAGGATTTTAAGCAGACCCTTGCTCTGGTAGAGACCGTACGCTACGATGCACTGTTTACCTTTATCTACTCCAAACGTGCCCGCACGCGGGCGGAAACGATGGATGATCCGATACCCTACAAGCAGAAAAGCGAGTGGTTTTCAGAGCTTTTGCAGCTTCAGTCCGAAATCGGTAAGGGGCGCTACCGCGAGCAGGTTGGCAAAACGGTGCGCGTACTCTGCGAAGGTCAGGGCAGAACAGGCGAGGGTTATCTTACCGGTAAAACCGAGCACGCTATCGCCTGCGAGGTTATGGCGCCGCCCGAATACACCGGACGCTTTGTAACCGCTGTGGTTACTGACGTGCAAAACTGGTCGCTTATCGGCAAGCTTGCGGAATAGAACCTAATTTGAAAGTAAGTCCTTGTTTTCAGGGCGGCAGATAAATTCTGCCCGAAATCCGCGCGGCTCAAAATGCTTTCATTTTTAAATTTTATAAATATAATATGGCATAGCCCAAACTATTTGGGCGGAAAGGAAACTATAGCATGGAGAATATTATTAACACAACCAAATCTCTTGGCAAGCAGATACAGGCAAACGAGCACTACATCGCAATGGCGAAGGCACGCGAGGCGGTAGACGCAAACGATGAGCTGCAAAAGCAGATTCAGGAGTTTAACATGCTTAAGATGACACTTAATCAGGAGCTTTCCAAGGAGCCGCGCGACGATGCAAAGGTTGCGTCCTTGGATGAGAAGATTCGCGCGCTGCACAAAACGGTGACTGAAAGCCCCGTTATGGCAGCCTATAATGATGCAAAACTTGCGTTTGATACCGTGGTGGATATGGTCAACCGCATCCTTTCTGCAAGCCTGAACGGTCAGGATCCCGAAACCGCAGACCAGAATCAGGAATGCGGCGGCAGCTGTTCGTCCTGTGCAGGCTGCCATTAAGTTAAAACATTCAGGGTGTGAACGGTTTTTCCACACCCGCTCGGCAGGGGAAAGGGGACAGGTAGCGTGGCAGAATTATCGCCAATGATGCAGCAGTACTGGGCGATTAAAGAGCAGCACAGGGATCATATCCTGTTCTTTCGCCTGGGCGATTTTTATGAGATGTTCTTTGACGACGCGATTACCGTGTCCAAAGAGCTTGAGATTGTACTTACCGGACGCGACTGCGGGCTTGAGGAACGCGCGCCGATGTGCGGCGTTCCTCATCATAGCTGCGAGGCGTATATTGCACGCCTTGTAAAGAAGGGCTACAAGGTTGCCGTTTGTGAACAGACCGAGGACCCCAGCGCTGCAAAGGGCATTGTGCGCCGAGAGGTGGTGCGCATTATTACGCCGGGTACGGTAATCGAGAGCAGCATGCTAGACGAGGCGGAAAACAACTACATTGCGGTTCTCTGCATTGAGGGTTCTCGCGCAGCTGCCGCGTTTTCCGATATTACCACCGGCGATATCAACCTTATCGAGCTTGATGAGGATGATGTTGTCACTGCTGTAATCAACGAAACCGGTCGGTTTTCACCAAGCGAGGTACTGTTAAACGGTGAAGCCGGTAAGGCCAAACGCCTCACCGGCTTTTTAAAAGAACGCCTTTTGTGCATGGCATCGGTGCTCGAGGATGATTATTTTAACACGGGCTCCGCCGAACAGACGGTGCTTACACATTTTAAAAAGGACTCTCTTGCGCCCTTGCAGCTCGAAGACAAGCCGTACGCTGTCAAGGCGCTGGGGGCGCTTTTGCGCTATTTGGGGGAGATGCAAAAAAGCGGGCTGGAGCGGCTTATTTCGCTTAACCTTTACGGGATAAGCCAGTATATGAGCCTTGATGTTACCGCGCGCCGCAACCTTGAGCTCACCGAGACGATGCGTACACGCGAAAAGCGTGCAACCCTTTTGTGGGTATTGGATAAAACAAAAACAGCGATGGGTAAGCGCCTGATCAAAAGCTATATTGAGCAGCCGCTGCTGGCCCCTGCCGCCATCCTTAAACGTCTTGCAGCGGTGCAAGAGCTTTATAACAACACGATGCTGCTTGGCGATGCCCGCGCTTACCTTGAGGGCATCTACGACCTTGAGCGCATTATGACGCGCATTGTATACGGCAGCGCGACAGCAAGAGAGTTAAAATCCCTTTCGCAGACCGCGCAGCGCATCCCCGCACTCAGGACGCGGCTTTCGGATACAAGGGCAAGGCTGCTGCAGGAGATTTACACCCAGCTCGACCCGCTGGAGGACGTAAGCGGTCTCATCGAGTGTGCAATCAGCGACGACCCGCCCATCACCCTCAAGGATGGCGGCGTTATTCAGCAGGGGTACAACAAAGAGGTGGACGAATACCGCGAGATTATTCGAAACACCAAGGAGTACATTGCCGAGACCGAGCGCAGAGAAAAAGAGAAAACGGGCATCAAAACCCTTAAGATAGGCTACAATAAGGTGTTTGGCTATTATCTGGAGGTATCCAAAAGCTATGCCGATCAGGTACCTGCAGATTACATACGTAAGCAGACATTGACAAACGGCGAGCGTTATATCACCGAGGAGCTCAAGCAGCTCGAAGCGCGTGTGCTTGGCGCAAGCGAGCGTATTGTTGCGCTGGAAACCGAGCTGTTTACCCAAATCAGGAATACGATTGCCGGGCAGCTGCACCGCATCCAACTCACCGCACGCGCGGTAGCAAGGCTGGATGTACTATGCTCATTCGCGCATGTTTCGCGTGAGCGGGGATACACCTGCCCCGACGTGGATGTATCGGGCGAGATAATACTGGAAGAGTCGCGCCATCCCGTCATCGAAGCGATTCTTGCCGAGCAATCGTCGGGCAGCGCACCGTTTGTTTCAAACAACGCTTGCCTTGATATGGACAAAAACCGAATCGCTATCATCACAGGCCCCAATATGGCGGGTAAATCGACCTATATGCGGCAGGTTGCGCTCAATGTGCTTATGGCACAGATTGGTTGCTTCGTTCCCGCAAAGAGTGCTAAAATCGGCATTGTAGACAGCATCTTCACGCGTGTCGGGGCATCCGACGACCTTGCTACCGGACAATCCACCTTTATGGTAGAGATGAACGAGGTGGCGCATATCCTTAAAAACGCAACCGCACAGAGCTTGATTATCCTTGATGAGATTGGCAGAGGAACAAGCACCTACGACGGGATGAGCATTGCCCGTGCCGTGCTTGAATATATTGCAGACAAGCGCCGCCTTGGCGCAAAGGCGCTGTTTGCCACTCACTACCACGAGCTTACGGAGCTTGAACAGCAGGTGGACGGCGTGCTCAACTACAACATTGCGGTAAAAAAGCGCGGCGATGATATCACCTTTTTGCGCCGCATTGTACGCGGCGGTGCCGACGATAGCTATGGTATCGAAGTCTCAAAGCTTGCGGGCATTCCGGAGAGTATCATCAACCGTGCAAAGGAGATTCTCAAAGGGCTTGAGGAGGGTAGCGACATCACCGTCAAACGCAGTATCCGCAAGGACGAGCCGGAGGAGGAAGAGCTGTCTCAGCTTACCCTTGAGAGTGGCAGAAACAGCGAGCTTATCGAGCGTCTGCGCCGCATCGACGTCAATACGCTTACCCCCATCGAGGCGCTCAACATGCTTTATGCAATACACGCCGAGCTTCGCTAGCATGGTGCAATAACACATTAGATAAAAGGGGGAGAACCATCATCGCACGTATTCATGTTCTATCCAAACAGATTGCAGAGCTCATCGCCGCAGGCGAGGTGGTGGAACGCCCCGCCTCTGTGGTCAAAGAGCTTATAGAAAACTCGGTGGACGCAGGAGCCGCCAGCATCACGGTAGAGATAAAAAACGGCGGGGTATCGTTTATCCGTGTTACCGACGACGGCTGCGGTATTGCGCGCGAGGATGTACCGCGGGCGTTTATCAGCCATGCAACCAGCAAGATAACCAAAGAAAAGGATCTGGATTTTATCGCGACGCTTGGCTTTCGCGGCGAGGCGCTTGCCTCAATTGCCGCGGTTTCCCGCGTAACAATGCTTACAAAAACAGCGGAGGAGCTTGCGGGCACCGAGGCGGTGGTAGAGGGCGGCGGCGAACCTGCTCTCAGCGACGCGGGCTGTCCGGTTGGTACCACTATCATCGTGCGCGACCTGTTTTATAATACCCCCGCGCGCATGAAATTCCTTAAAAAAGATGTTGCCGAGGGCAACGCCGTTGCCGCCTGCGTGCAGCGGGTGGCGCTTTCTCACCCCGAGGTTTCGTTTCGTTTCATCCGTGAGCAAAAGACGGTGCTGCATACCTCGGGTGATGCAAACCTGCTTTCCTGTGCTTATGGCGTATTCGGCAGGGAATTTGCAGCAGGCCTGATTGAGGCTGCGCATGTACACGAAGGCGTCGATGTAAAAGGGCTTGTTTCAAAGCCCGAGGAGAGCCGCGCTACGCGGGGGATGCAGCATTTTTTTGTAAACGGCCGATATGTGCGCACCCGTACCGCAATGGCGGCACTGGAGGAAGCCTTCAAGGGCAGCATCATGGCAGGACGCTATCCGTCCTGTGTGCTGCATGTAACGCTTGCTTACGACACGGTGGACGTCAATGTCCACCCTGCAAAGATAGAGGTTCGTTTTGTCAACGAGCGCGCAGTGTTTGATGCCGTGTATTTTGCGGTTAAAAACGCGCTGATGCAGTTCGATACCCCGCCTAAATTGCAATCGGCACAAGGGCATACCGCACGCCGTGCCGTACATCCTCCTAAGCCGAGCGAGATTGCCGAGCAACAGCGGCTTGGGTTTGCATCGTACAAACCGGACCCATCAAGCAAAGAAGTACAGCCGGAAAATACTCCGCCGGTATTCACCCGCATGACTGCGGATGAATACCGTGCCATCGCCGCACGAGGTGATGAGAAGCCGCTTGCCCTGCGGGATGAGTCTGCCCCAATCTATGGCGCAAAACGCGCCGAAACGGTATGGACACCGCCCGAGCGCAAGCTGCACGAGCCACCCCGCAAGGCGGCGGTGCTCACGATACCGGAACAACCCTCTTTCCCTTCTGCAGAAAACCCGCCGCAACCCCAGAGCGATGAGATGCGCTTGATTGGAGAGGCATTTGATACCTACATACTTGTGCAAAAGGGCGATGACATTCTGGTAGTGGATAAGCACGCCGCGCACGAGCGTATTATCTACGAGCGGCTCAAGGCACAAAACCGTACGCTCGTTTCGCAAACCCTGCTTGCCCCGGCCACCATCACCCTGCCGCAAGAGGAGTACACCGCCCTTGTCGAGAACCTTGCACCGCTTACCGAGGCGGGCTTTCATATTGAAGATTTTGGCGACGGTATGGTTCTTGTGCGTGAGTTCCCCCTTGAGCTTGCAAAAGAAGATATTGCTGCGGTGCTGGGTGAGCTTGCGGAAAACCTTATCAAGGGCAGACGCAGTGTTACATCGCACGTAATCGATGAGCTTTATCATTCCATCGCGTGCCGCAGCGCCATCAAGGCAAACGATACATCAAGCAAAGCGGAGCTTGCGCATCTGCTTGATATCCTTGCGCACAACAGCGAGCTGCGGCACTGCCCGCACGGCAGGCCGGTCGCGATTGCCATAAAAAAAAAGGAGCTGGAAAAGCGTTTTGGCAGAGTATAGTCTTGTCACATCGCATACGAAAAATGCCCCGCCGCTTGTAGTGATTGTGGGGCCTACCGCATCGGGCAAAACCGCCCTTTCGCTTTCACTTGCGCGCAGGTTTGACGGGGAGATTGTCTCAGCGGATTCGATGCAGGTTTACAAGGGCATGGATATACAAACCGCGAAGCCCACCGAGCAAGAGCAAAAAGAGATACCGCACCACCTCATCGGCATTCTTGAGCCGGACGAGAGCTTTAGTGTGGCGCAGTATCAGACTGCCGCTTTCCGCGCAATTGACGACATCACAGCGCGCGGCCGCCTGCCCATTTTAGTGGGGGGAACGGGGCTTTATGTCAGCGCGGTGGTAGACAACACCCGCTTTGGCGAGATGACAATCCCCCCCGATATCCGTCTTCGCCTTACAACCGAGGCGCGGCAACAGGGCGGCGAGGCGCTGCTGCAAAGGCTCAGAGAGATTGACCCCGTGCTTGCGCACACCCTTCACCCAAACCAGATTAAACGCATTGTCCGGGCACTTGAGGTACACGAGGTAACCGGTAAGACGCTTACGGAGTTTTGGGCGGGATCCCGCCTTGCGCCGCCGCGGTACAATGCATTGATGCTTGGCGTTACGTTTCACGATAGGGAACTGCTGTACGACCGCATCAACCGGCGGGTAGATGAGATGCTCCGCATGGGGCTGCTAAACGAGGTGAGTGCCATGCGGCAGGATCGGCTTTCTGCCACTGCACGGCAAGCGATTGGCTATAAAGAGCTGTACGGCTATTTTGACCAAACACTCACATGGGAAGAGGCGGTGGAAAACCTCAAACGGCAAACCCGTCGCTACGCAAAGCGCCAGCTTACATGGTTTCGGCGCGACGGGCGCGTTGAGTGGTTGTACCATGAGGACGGAAATGTATCAGATGCCGCAGAGCAGATGGTCTTTACCCATCTCAGCGGCAAGCGATAACCCTTCGAAATAATTTGCCGACAAGGGGGCACGACATGAACCGAATATTGTACCGGATTTCGGGCATCTTTATTGCGCTTGGCGTGCTTGCGTTTTTAGGGTATCAGTTATATCGGCACATAATTCCCCCCTACCGAACCGAGGTCGCTTATGTGTATGTGCAATCCGACTATATTGCGGTAGACGGCGTTGCAGTGCGCGATGAGACGGTGCTGAAAACGCAAAACCACGGCGTAATAAGCTACCTGTACGACGACGGTGCCAAGGTATCGAAGTCGTTGCCGGTTGCGGAAATCTATCAGACCGATCAGGATGCCGCAAACCAAAGTGCCATCACAAAACTGGAAAAAGAGATTGCATTGCTGAGTGAGGCGGCCGATCCCGGCCGTTCAGATTATATCAACGCCGAGGTGCTGAGCGGGCAGATCAGCGACCGGCTCTCTCAGCTTTCATATATCATCCAATCCCGCAATCTAAGCGGTCTTGATGTGGTTGGGACCGACTATCTTATGCTGCTCAACACCAGACAGATTGCTACCATGCGCGCGACTGACTTCGATGCGCGGCTCTCTCAGCTAAAAGCCGAGGCCCAGTCGCTCAAAAGTGCCACACATCCGGCGCTTGCCACGGTTGTGGCCGCCGTACCGGGCTATTTTGTCGGCATAACCGACGGCTATGAGGAAACCTTGACCGCAAGCGGGGCGGATTCGCTAACCCCGTCCGCTGTACAGCAGATCGTTTTAAGCAAGCCGGGTGCCGTATCCCAGCAGGATACGGTGGGCAAGATTATCTCGGGTTTTGAATGGTACTACACAGCACTTGTTCCAAACAGCGAGCTTGCGCGTTTTTACACCGGCCTTACGGTTTCAGTGACGTTTCCCTACATATCGGATACCGCTTACACGGCGATCGTTACCGCCATCACGCCCGAGGAGGGAAATGAGTATACGGCGGTGGCACTGCGCCTAAGCAACATGAACGGGCAGGTTTGCGCCATGCGCGCACAAAAGGCCGAGATATCATTCGCCTCATATCGCGGACTGAAAATACGCACGGATGCCTTGCGTTTTGTAGAAGGCGATCCGGGTGTTTATGTCATGAATGCTGCAGGTGTTCGCTTTAAAAAGATTGATATCCTGTTTTACGGCGATGGATTTGTACTGTCGAAGCAGCGTACCGAGGACGGATATCTCAGGCAGTATGACGAGATGATTCTTGCGGGCAAGGAGCTTGTAAACGACGGATAATCCGCATAAACTGGATATATAAAACAGCAACCAAACATTGGACAATCAGTACAAAATGCGGTACAATAGAAAAAGCATGGTGCTTACATGTTTTACAGCGGATTTCACAACTTATTTATTGACATCATGGGCGGAAAAACAGATAATTACAGGTAGAAAAGTCTGCCGATATACTGGTTGTTCCGTTTTGCTGCCGGCAGGCCAGTACACTATAAGCTTTGGAGGGTTGGCTGTATGAGCTTTATGGACAAATTCAAGAACATCATGGGTGTTCCAACAGAGGATTACGACTACGCTGAGGATGAAATGCCCATTAGCAGAGCGGAACATTCATCGGGCTCGATATATGACGAGCCTGTATCAAAAAAGAACAAGGTTGTCAATATTCACACGACAACGCAGCTTCAGGTCGTTCTTGTAAAGCCCGAACGTTTTGACGATGCAAGCTCGGTGGCCGACCACCTCAACGCAAAGCGTACCGTTGTGCTCAACCTTGAGTCTTCCAACAAGGATGTTTCGCGCCGTATGATCGACTTTTTAAGTGGTGTGGCCTATGCAAACAACGGGCAGATTAAGCGTGTTGCCAACAGCACGTTTATCATTACGCCCTATAACGTTGATATCATGGGCGACCTGCTTGACGAGCTTGAGAGCAGCGGCGTATTTTATTAAGATAGACGAGTATGAATGCTTCCTTAGAACAGGACAAGCTGCTCGCGGCACGGGTTGCCGATGCCGTATACGGTGCGCAAAACCGGCACCAGTCTAAATTCATCGGTTTTTTGGGCGAGCACGAGGCCGCCTATGCGGCTCAGGTTGCGCGAAGCCTTCACCATCCCGCACATAGGCTTTTTGGCGGGTACGAAGGTGCGTCGCGCGTTTATCTCGGTGTTTTCTCGCAGTTCGATGAGCAGGACGATCATCACTTTCCCATATTCCCTATAACGTTTTCCTACCGCAAGGCCGACAAGCTAACCCACCGCGACTTCTTGGGGGCACTGCTTGCTTTGGGTCTTACGCGCGATAGCGTAGGAGATATTTTAACCGGCGACGGCAGCGCAGTTGTGTTTGCAAACGAGGCCTGTGCCGCGCTTTGTATCAGCGAGGTTGCGAAGGTCGGTTCGGTGGGGGTTAACGCGCAAAGCGGCATTTTAGCGCCTCTTGATACGGCAAGGGAGTTTGACGTAATCGAGGGTACAGTTGCCTCTGCACGCCTTGACAGTGTTGTTGCGCTTGTGACAAAGCTTAGCCGCCAGCAGTCCGCGGTACATATTGCCGCAGGGCTTGTAGGTATAAACGGCAGGCAGACGGACAATATTTCGTATAAGCTGTCAACCGGCGATTCATTATCCATTCGAGGCTATGGCAAGTATATCTTTGACGGAGTAAGCGGCGTATCCCGAAAAGGCAGACAACGCGTAATTGTGAGAAAATATATATAGTAAAAAGCATATTAAAGCAGGGAGGTTTGCAAGATGCTTTCACCGGGGGATATTAACACAAAGAAATTTGAAAAATCAGCATTTGGTTACCGGATTGATGATGTAGATCAATATCTGTTTACGGTAGCCGAGGAGTATGCCAAAATACTGCATGAAAACGATGAACTTGAAAAGAAGATTGTAGTTCTGGCCGACAAGCTTGAAGAATATAGGGAGCAGGAAGGCAGCCTGAGCGCTGCGCTGCTCGGCGCGCAAAAGATGGGAGACAAGCTCATCAGCGATGCAAAAGAGCAGGTAGCAAAGATTATCGGCGAAGCCAACACCCGCGCCGCAAAGATTGTTGAGAATGCACAGCGCGAGGTTTCTCGCGAACGCGCCGAACTCGTGCGCGTACAGCAGGAGATTGCTACGTTTAAAAGCAAACTCATTGCCATGTACACCTCACAGATGGACATGATTCGCGCCCTGCCGGATGCGAACCGTCCGCGGCAGGAGCAACCGGCTGCACAGCCGGCCGAAAAGCCCGCAAAGTTTGTATACAGTGATGTACAAGAGATAAGAGAGGTTACGCCCGCCGAGCCTGAGCGCATAGCGTTTGACGATATGCCCGAGCCTGCCTTTGCCGAGCCGCAGAGACCATCTGCGCCGGAGCCGGAGCCCGAGCAGCCTCGATACACGCAGCCCAAGCAGCAGCCTGCAAATAAGCCAAAGGGGTTTGTTCCAAACCTTGCGGATGACGACATTGCCGACAGCGCGTACCGTGAACCCGCAGTAAGCCCGCCAAAGAGCAAAAAGGCCGTATTTGGCATGGATATACCGTTTGAAGAGAATACAGCCGACGATATTCCGCTTGCAGCCGACCAGCAATCCTCTAAATTTGGGGAACTGAAGTTCGGCGCAGGGTATGACTTAAACCGTGATGGCGGCTTTGGGATGGGAAAACGCAAAAAACGCTAGACTTTTAAGGGGAGAAGTAGTAAATGCCACAGGATTATAACGGCACATTAAACCTGCCGAAGACCGATTTCGCCATGAGAGCAGGGCTGCCACAACGCGAGCCCGAGATGCTTGGGCAGATGGAAGAACAAAGGCTGTACCATAAGATGGTGGAGCGTAACGAGGGCAAGCCGCTCTATGTTCTGCACGACGGCCCTCCCTATGCCAACGGAGATATCCATCTTGGCACGGCACTCAACAAGGTGCTCAAGGATATTATCGTCAAGTATAAAAATATGGCAGGGTTTCAATCACCCTATGTGCCCGGCTGGGATACCCATGGGCTTCCCATCGAGCTTAAGGCGATGAAAAAGATCGGCGCTGCCAATATCGGTTCGCCCGTTGAGCTTCGTCACCATTGCCGTGAGTTTGCGCTCGGATATATTAAAAACCAAAAAGAGCAGTTCAAGCGCCTTGGCGTTTTAGCGGACTACGACGACCCGTACCTGACGCTCGCAGCCGATTTTGAAGCAAAACAGATTGAAGTTTTTGGAGAGATGGCCAAAAAGGGCTATATCTACAAGGGCTTGAAGCCCGTTTATTGGTGCCCCGAGTGTAAAACCGCGCTTGCGGAAGCCGAGATTGAATACGCGGAGGATCCGTGCTATTCGATCTTTGTTAAGTTTGCGGTAAAGAGCGATAACGGCGCACTGGCGCGTATGGGCGCAGACGCGGCCAACACCTATTTTGTCATCTGGACTACCACAACATGGACACTGCCCGGCAACGTTGCCATCTGTCTGGGGCCGGAGTATGAATATGCGGCAGTTAAAGCACGCGGCAAGTATTACGTTATGGCAAAAGATCTTATCCCCGCAGTCATGAAGGCGGCGGGCATTGAGCAGTACGAGGTTCTGCCCGTCACCGTTTCGGGCAAGGAGCTTGAGCATACGGTCGCGCGGCATCCGTTTCTTGACCGTGATTCGCTTATCATCGTGGGCGATCATGTCACGCTTGAAAGCGGTACCGGCTGCGTGCACACCGCACCCGGTCACGGCGTCGAAGACTTTGAGGTGTGCAGAAACTACCCAGAACTACCCATCATTGTTCCGGTGGACGCGCATGGTGTACTGACCGAGGAGGCCGGTGAATTTTCAGGCCTTGCCACCGACGATGCAAACAAAAAGATAGCTGCAAAGCTTGAGCAGACAGGTAACCTGTTTGCCATAGAAAAGATTATTCATCAGTACCCGCACTGCTGGCGCTGTAAGGACCCCATCCTGTTCCGCGCAACCGAACAGTGGTTTTGCTCGGTAGATGAATTTAAAGAGGAAGCCATCGGCGCAATCCGTTCGGTAAAGTGGATTCCCGCATGGGGCGAAGGGCGTATTGAAAACATGGTGCGCGACCGCAGTGACTGGTGCATCTCGCGCCAGCGTACCTGGGGAGTACCCATCCCCATTTTCTATTGTGCCGACTGCAAGAAATACGTTGTAAACGATGATAGCATCAAGGCGGTTTCTGCGCTGTTTGCCAAAGAGGGCTCCGATGCGTGGTATACCCACGACGCCATGGACATTCTGCCGGAGGGCTTTGCCTGCCCGTACTGTGGCGGGAGGCAGTTTACCAAAGAAAACGACATCATGGACGTGTGGTTTGATTCCGGCGTATCCCACGCCGCGGTTTTAATGCAGCGCGACAACCTGCAATGGCCCTGCGACCTTTATCTTGAGGGTGCCGACCAGTACCGCGGATGGTTCCAGTCTTCACTGCTTACCTCGGTTGCATGGAAGGGCGTTGCCCCTTACAAAGCGGTATGCACCCATGGCTGGGTTGTAGATGGCGATGGCCGTAAGATGAGCAAATCACTCGGCAACGGCATTGCGCCGGAGGATATTATTAAGCAATACGGCGCGGACATCCTGCGCCTGTGGGTCGCATCCTCCGATTACCACGCCGATATCCGCATCTCGAAGGATATTCTCAAGCAGATGTCCGAGGTTTACCGTAAGATTCGCAATACTGCGCGTTATATCCTTGGGAATCTATACGACTTTTCACCCGATACCGACGCAGTCGGCTACGACGAGCTTACCGAGCTTGATCGTTGGGCACTTATGCGGTTGGACGAGGTCATCAAAAAAACGCTGGATGCATACGACCGGTTCGATTTTCATATCGTCTACCACACACTGCATAACTTCTGTGTGGTGGATATGTCAAACTTCTATCTTGATATCATCAAGGACCGCCTGTATGTTGAGGCAGCAAACAGTAAGGCAAGGCGCTGCGCACAGACTACAATGCATTTGATTCTTAGTGCGCTTACCCGTCTGCTGGCACCAATTCTCGCATTTACCGCAGAAGAAATCTGGAGCTTTATGCCCCAGAGTAAGGCATACAACAAGGGCAGCGTATTGTTTAACGATATGCCAAAGCCCATGAAGGCGAGCTACGATCCCGCATTTGTTGAGAAGTGGGAGAAGATAGGCCTGCTGCACGACGATGTTAAGAAGGAACTTGAAAACCTGCGCACGCAGAAGATCATCGGCAAATCCCTGGACGCGAAGCTTACCCTCTACGCACAGGGCGGCGCGTATGATTTTATTCAGTCGGTAGCGGATATACTGCCGGCCATCTTCATCGTTTCTCAGGTAGAGGTGATAAACGGTGAAGGCGGAGAGATGAAGGGTGAGTTCGAGGGGGTTTCCATAACTGCCGAGAAGGCAGCGGGAGACACCTGTGTCCGCTGCCTTGCACACAGCGAAACGGTGGGCAAAGAAGCAGCGCACCCGGATATCTGTGCACGCTGCCATAGCATCGTAGACTTGCTGTAAATGAATATTTAGTTACTTTACGCGAAAAGCGGCCCGGCCGCTTTTCGCGCAAAGTCTTACTGCGTGAAAAACAGAAAGACCATTGCCAATACCGCAAAAAAATCCTGACAGGTTTTGGAGGACATATGCTGGTTTATATCGCGCTTCTTACGGCGGCCCTGCTTGTCGGTGCCGATCAACTAATTAAATACCTGGTGCTGGAGCATCTAACCAAGGTTTCCACGCTGCCGCTCATTCAGGATGTGCTGCACCTGACCTATGTCGAAAACCGCGGCGCCGCGTTTGGGATGTTTCAAGGGCAAAGATGGATTTTGATCGGTGTAACAGGGCTTGTGCTTGCCGCAGCCGTTGTGTTTTTGCTCCGCGGCAAGATTACCGCGCGTACGATGATCTGGGCTATCGCGCTGATTATCTCGGGTGGCATCGGAAACCTTATCGACCGCATCTTCCGTGGCTTTGTAGTGGATTATGTGGACGTACGCCTAATCAATTTCTATGTCTTTAACCTTGCGGATGCCTGCGTATGCGTAGGCGTAGGCCTGGTTTTATTATACGTCCTGATTATCGAACCGTTGAAGATAAAGCGCGCAAAGGCAAGCGAACTCGGGGCTGGTGATGCCGGTGAGCAGAATTGAGCGGTATCTGGTAACTGGAGAGCATGCACAGGCGCGGTTGGATGCCTTTTTGCGCACCATCGTGCCTGATTTATCGCGTTCTCAGGCGCAAAAGCTTATCGAAAAACAAATGGTTACCGTAAACGATACACAACAGGATAAAAACTACAAGCTGTGCGCCGACGATGTGGTTTCGGTCACCTTTTTTGACGCGGTTCCCCCAGTGGCGCAGCCCGAGGATATTCCGCTTGCCATCCTGTACGAAGATGAGGACCTCATTGTGGTGGATAAGCCAAAGGGCATGGTGGTGCATCCTGCCACAGGCAACTATTCCGGCACATTGGTCAATGCCCTGCTGCACCACTGCGGCGACAGCCTGTCCGGCATTAACGGGATAGCGCGCCCGGGTATTGTTCACCGCATTGATAAGGATACCAGCGGCATCCTTATGGTGGCGAAGAACGACCGCGCGCACCGCTCGCTTGCCGCACAGATTAAGGAACATACCTTTATGCGGGAATACGAAGCGGTGGTGTATGGCAGTCTGCCGCATGATGCGGGTATAATTGAAGCGCCGATTGGCCGGCATCCCGTGCATCGCAAAAAGATGGCGGTAACCGAAAAAAACTCCAAATGCGCGCTGACACACTACTGTGTTCTTGCACGTTACCGCGGCTTTACCCATGTGGCCGTACGGTTGGAAACGGGCAGAACCCACCAAATTCGTGTTCATATGGCGCACATTGGGCATCCCGTCGCGGGCGATACGGTATATGGTCCCGCAAAAGCTATTTTGGAGCTTGGCGGCCAGTGCCTGCACGCGAAGGTTCTTGGCTTTGAGCATCCCCGTACCGGCAGTTGGATGATGTTCGAAAGTGCTCTGCCCGCATATTTTACCGATTTTTTAGAAAAGCTAAGGCGCATGAGCTGATACGTGCCTGCTGCAGCGGCACAACACAGTACGGTATAGATTTATCGCAGGCCCTCCCTTTATAGGGTATAAGGCCGGGAAGGTATGGAATTAATTCATGGCAAAACGCATCTCTGATTTCTTGCTTGTAACCGATTTAGACGACACCCTGCTTGACCACGATAAGGGGATACCCCAGCGCAATCTGCACGCAATCGAACGCTTTTGCAAGGCGGGCGGAAAGTTTACAATTGCTACCGGCAGAAGTGTCGAGTCCGCGCGCAGAATTGTAAACATGCTTGGCGTCACGGCCCCAGCGGTCGTTAACAACGGCTCGATTGTATACGACTATGCAGCCGAAAAAATATTGACTCAGCATTTGCTGCCGCACAGCATCAAGCAGATTACATACGATCTGCTCGACCGTTTTCCTTCCGTAGGCGGCGAGGCTTTTTCGGGGAGAGACACTTATATTCTCCAGACCAACCACCATATTGATATGCACATTAAAATAGAACACTTCGAATATATTCAGGCGCTGCGCGGCACAGACACCCCGGATTGGACTAAGGTTTTGTTTGCCGACAGCCCCGAGGTTATTCTTGAAATGAGCCGTTATGCTGCAACGCTGCAAGGGGTTGACGCGGAGTTTGTCATGTCTGCGCCAATCTATCTTGAGATATTGCCTAAGGGAGCCAACAAGGGCACCGGGCTTATGCGGCTTGCGGAGCAGATGGGTATCGCGCAGGAGAACACCGTCGCTGTAGGCGACTACTATAACGATGCCGAGATGATTTTGATGGCGGGTATTGGAGCGTTTGTGCAAAACGCACCCGATGACCTGAAAGCAACTGCGGATATTATTGTCGGTCACTGCAACGATGGTGCGGTTGCCGATATCATTGAGCACATAGAAGCTCTATGCAGCGCGTAGTACAATCAAGGGGAAGCCGTTATACTGCACAGATGCGGCAAACATATATGAACATAACGGAGGTAGACAAACAAATGGATGTAAGCAACAAACTCAGGCTAAAAAAGCTTGCCTGCCAGGTAAGAATGGGCGCGATTGAAGGAACCTTTCACGCAAAAAGCGGACACCCCGGCGGATCCCTTTCGATTGCGGATGTGCTGACCTATCTCTACTTTGAGGAGTTGAACATCGACCCCCAAAACCCCCAAAAGCCGGACCGTGACCGTTTTGTATTATCTAAGGGGCATTGCGCACCCGGATTGTATGCGGCCCTTGCGTTGCGCGGCTTCTTTAGCATGGACGAGATTAAACGCCTGAGAAAACCGCACGCAATGCTGCAGGGGCATCCTGAGATGAAGGGCACCCCCGGCGTTGATATGACTACAGGCTCACTAGGGCAGGGCATTTCGGCGGCATGCGGCATGGCAATTTCGGCAAAGATGTTCGGCGACAGCTACCGTGTATATGCGGCACTTGGCGACGGCGAGTTGCAGGAGGGTCAGGTATGGGAGGCGCTTATGCTTTCGTCCCACAGAAAGCTTGATAACCTGTGCGTTTTTGTAGATAACAACAACCTTCAGATTGACGGAACGGTGGAGGAGGTTTGCTCCCCCTATCCAATCCCCGATAAGTTTAGAGCCTTCGGATTTCATGTGATAGAGATTAGCGGCCACTGCTTTGACCAGATTGACAGCGCGGTAAAAGAGGCAAAAACCATCACCGGCAAGCCGACTGCTATCATCTGCACCTCTGTCAAGGGCAAGGGCGTATCCTTTATGGAAAACAACGTGAATTGGCACGGTACCGCACCGAACGCCGAGCAATATGAGCAGGCGATGGGCGAGCTTCGGGCAGCACTTGCCGCCCTTGAGGCGTAAATGGCAAGCCTAGCCACATTTATAACAGCAGAATGGAGAGAATACGATGGCTGACGTAATCAAGAAGGCAACCAGAGACAGCTATGGCGAGGCACTTGCCGCGCTTTCTGAAATAAGAAATGATTTGGTGGTGCTTGATGCCGACCTTGCAATGGCAACCAAAACCATCACCTTTAAAAAGAAATGCCCTGAGCGGTTTGTAGATTGCGGCATCGCAGAATCGAACATGATGGGCGTTGCGGCGGGTCTTGCAACTACCGGTAAGGTAGTGTTTGCAAGCACCTTTGCAATGTTTGCGGCAGGGCGTGCGTTTGAACAGGTACGCAACTCGATTGGGTATCCGCACCTGAATGTGAAAATTGGCGCAACACACGCAGGCATTTCGGTGGGTGAGGACGGTGCAACGCACCAGTGCAATGAGGATATTGCGCTTATGCGCACCATCCCGGGCATGACCATCATCAACCCCGCCGATGATATCGAGGCAAAGGCGGCAGTGTATGCGGCGGTAGAGCATAACGGACCGGTTTATCTGCGCTTTGGCAGGCTGCCGGTACCGGTAATCAATACTAATCCCGATTACCGTTTTGAGCTTGGCAAAGGTGTTACCCTGCGCGACGGTAAGGACCTTACCCTTGTGGCGACCGGACTGTTGGTGGGCGAGGCGCTTGCGGCGGCCCAGACACTTGCCGAGAGCGGCATTGACGCACGGGTAATTAATATCCACACCATCAAGCCAATCGACAAAGATTTACTCATTCAGGCAGCGCGGGAGACGGGCGCAATCCTTACCGCAGAGGAGCACAACATTATCGGTGGTCTGGGCGGCATGGTTGCCGAGGTGCTGGGCGAAAACTGTCCGGTACCCATGCTGCGTGTCGGTATTAACGACGAATTCGGTACCTCCGGCCCTGCGGTCGATCTGCTCAAGGAGTTTGGCCTTAGCGCCGAAAACCTTGTGGTCAAGGCTAAGGAGCTGCTTGCAAAGAAGTAAAGCACAGGCTTTTGCCGCCAAAACGGCGGATATAACCGGGGCATCTGCCTACAGCAAATGCGCCCGTCGTTCGTTTAACTAAAATAAAGCAGTATCGCTGCCGTGTGAAGCGATACTGCTTTATTGCATCTCCGCGCTGCGGCGGGATAAAAAAGGCATTAGTCTTAATCCTGTCTGTTTTCTGTAGGGCGATTTTTCTGCCTTTGCTTCCTTTGCATAAACTCTGCCGCTATCTCAACGTCATTGTCCGAAAGGATGGGGGCTATGTTTTCGCCTTTATGCAGTCTGCCCTTGTGTGTGATTGACCGCAGCGGAGAACTCCCAAACAATGTCCCGGTATCGCGGCCCGCCCTGTCTTTCTCATTTCCTTGCATGATATCACCATACCCTTCTGTTTTCATCCATGAATTTGCTTACCGCCGCGGCGAAAACCGCAGACGGTATGAAATGCATCCCACTGCGGCAGCGCCGTTTTGCGGTGGGGTAAATACGACACTCTCATGAAGACCTTTAAAAAGACCATGCGCTCAAGTTTTTTGTCCGATAGTTTAGGGCTTTGTAGCCAAAGCAGGTTTGCGAGGTAGATAAAACCCGTGCTTCAAGCGGAATTTACAAAAAGCTTCTAAGCTTGTCTGTAAACTCGTTTTCAGATTCTACCACCTTTTCGCAGAACATAAAAACGCGTTCTGAGCAGCCCTCGTCGTTACTGATGCGCCGGAGAATACCGATGATTTCGGCAGTGGCACTGATGATCAAAAGCTCCGCCGCCTTTTGCGTACTGAGCGGAAATGCTTCTACGTTCAGACGGTTTTTCTGTGCGTTGTTACGGCTGGGGGCTGCATCGGGGCACAAGCGTGCAAGAAACACCTTGCAACGCCGTAGTATCTGCCGGTTCGTTCGCAGCTCATTGGCAAGCACGTATGCAAAAGCAGGGGAGATATCCTGCTTAAGCATACGGCTGACGTTCTTAACGCGCAGTCTGCTCGCGTACTGAATAAATTGCAAAACCTCGCAATCGTTATTTATCCGCATTGCACCACTTCGTCTTCCGTGCGCAGTGTAAAGCTGCCCATTTCAACCGCCCCCAATATTTTTGTGAATGCAGTACTTTACCATTTTACAGCCGCGTGCCGTAAAGCCGCCGAGAAAATTGTACGTTTTGTAAACTGCAAACTGAAAACATTTTCAGTCGCACAGATTTCAGCGCGGCCCGCATTGCGTGCGCAAGGTTTTTCCTGCCGCACTGGAAACAAGTCTTTGTTTCCAGTGCGATTGACGATACATACTGCTGCAGTCAAATCCGCAATCGGTAAGCTTTATCTTCCGTTTAAAACATTTGAACATCGTTCATTCAAGCCAATACTAGTTTTAGCTGCAATGGGGAAACTATTCTTCCAAAAAACGATTGTTTCTTTTGGCGTGGTTGGATATAATTTAAATAGCTAGTTGAATATGAAAGGGTAGGTGGTTTACATAAAACGTGCAGTTGTATTGGGCGGCGGCGGTGCGCGCGGCTCATACGAGGTGGGCGTGTGGAAGGCCCTGCGTGAGATGGATATGGATATACACATCGTAACAGGAACCTCTGTGGGCGCCATTAACGGCGCAATCATTGCGCAGGGGGATATGGATAACGCCTACCACCTATGGGAGCAGATTGATACCGCGCAGATTCTTGATTTTGACGGCGTGCAGAACACCGATACGGTGGAAGGTATGCTGGCGACGCTCAATTCACTTGCCCGAGAGGCGTTTCGCACAAAGGGCGTTAGCAGCACACCGCTTATCAAGCTGCTGCACGAGGTGATTGACGAGGATAAGATTCGTGCCTCCGATGTACGGTTTGGCCTGGTTGCGCTTGAAGTGCCCGCAATGAAGCCGCATGAGCTGCTGATTGATGAGATACCGCGCGGGGAATTGGTGGATTATATTGCGGCGAGCTCGGCCTGCTTTCCCGCCATGCACAGCTACGAGATTGATGGGCGGCTGTTCATTGATGGTGCGTATTACGACAATATGCCGGCAAGGCTTGCCATCCGCGGCGGCGCAACCGAGATTGTGGCGGTGGATCTGCACACCCCGGGTATCCTGCATCGCTCACATCTTAAAGCGGTGCCGAGCGAACTGATAGAGCCGCGCTGGGATCTGGGCGCGTTGCTGGTGTTTGACGGCAACCGTGCCAAGCGTAATATTGCGCTTGGATACAATGAATGCATGAAGCAGTTTAAGCGCCTTGACGGCGACAAATACACCTTTTGTAAGGGGGAAACGCATAAAAACGCGTTGCAGCTCTATTCGCTGTTTCGTGCCTTCTTTGCACGTATGAGTATTGATATCGACGCCAAAACGCAGCGCTCTATACCGGATAGCTTAGATACCGTACCTGAATATCTTGCAAAATATGCGGTGCTGCGCGTGGTAAAAAAACGGTGGGGCAGCCGTGAGATTAGTTCGGCAGAGGTTGTTACGACAGCCGCCGAGGCGGCGGGGGAGATATTGGAGATCAGCCCGCTTGAGGTTTATACCTTTGAAACCTTTAACCTGCGTGTGATGAACCATGCGGTGCGTATGGCAAAGTTGCCGTACGCGGAGCTTGGGTTGGAGGTAGGACCTGCGCTTTCGGTGCGCGAAAGCATTGCATCCATCACCAAAACGGTATCGCCAATCTCGGCACGCAACCGCATGATGTATATACTTTCCTACCTGTCCGATTACGAAAAGCTTATGGAGAACAGGCGCTCCATCTCATTGCTGGCGGCAGCCCTGCCTGAGGAGTTTATGGCGGCGCTTTATATCATTGCGCTTGGCAGTATTATTAAGATTTAAAGTGCGGGGATAGATTTAAGCCGCGCGCATAACAAAAGCCGCCCATCTGGGCGGCTGCAAAAATAAGCGAAAATAACCGGCATCGGGAGCACATGGTTGCCCTCGATGCCGGTTATTTTAATTTGTATGCTTGGCATGTGCCGCGCAGTAGCCGCGCGATGGGAAGCTACCTGCTTTCAGACCAAAACTCGCGGATGGCAGACGCCGGTATTTGCGGCATTTCATGATTAACCTCGTGCCCTGCACCCTTCACGATACGCAGTGCAGCGGTTGGGATATACTCCGCCAGCTTGCGAGCCGCTTTTTTGTTGATGCTATCCTTTTTGCCGCACACAATATACCGCACAACTTCCCCCCCCATGGTGAATTTATGCTGATTCAAGACGGCGATATAGCGTTCTTGTTGCCCCTTGCTTGTAATATGCGGATAAATAGAAGTTCGGATGGCTTGTCAAACCCGAATTTGTTTTGCCGTCTCAAATCTATTATATCAGCCTATGCGCGGTGATAATGGTATAGCTATACGCATTCACCGTTATTTCGCACGCATCTATTCGCACATACCAGTTCTTACCCCTTCTTAATATCGCAGCATCGGGTTTTTGCATTCTATCGCGGCACCACCCGACGACATCGTCAACATCAAGAGAGAGATTCCTCTTAATTCGATCAACGCCAAGCTTTGTTGTGTGTAACTTATCCAACTGCTGTATCAGTTCATGCTGCTTATCACTCATTCGTTTTACCGCTTATGAACCCTTCATTTTATTGTGGTTACGCCTGTATGATGGGCGAGGCATACTATACAAATAGTGCTTTATCAGGGGTTTACAACATTAATAGGGTTGCCCGCAAGAAACGCGGCAAGGTTTTGCGCCACAAGTTCTACCAGTCGGGCGCGTGTCTCGACGGGTGCCCATGCAATGTGCGGTGTTATGATACAGTTCTTTGCGGTAAACAGGGGATTATCTTCCCGAATCGGTTCTTTGCTAACAACATCCAATGCGGCGCCTGCAATATTCCCGCTGTTAAGAGCCAGAGCAAGTGCTGTTTCGTCAACAATCGGTCCGCGCGCGGTGTTGATAAAAAACGCGCCGAGTTTCATCCGTGCAATATGCTCCGCCGAAATCAGGCCGCGCGTCTGGTCATTTAGCGGCAGATGAACCGATACCACATCGCTCTCGGCAAGCAGCTCTTCAAGCGAAACAAAGCGTGCCGGTGCGTCTTTTGGTGTGCGGTTATATGCCAGCACCTTCATGCCGAAGGCGTGTGCAAGGCCTGCCACCGCGCTGCCGATGCTGCCGTAGCCGATAATACCCATCGTCTTGCCCGCAAGCTCGATTATGGGAAAACTCCACATCGCGCGCACGCCGTCACGCTGCCACGCGCCGGAGCGAACCGCCGTATTAAAATCGCCCACATGCATCGCAAGCTCAAGTACAAGCGCAAAGGTCATCTGCGCCACCGCCGCCGAGGAATAATCGGGCACGTTGGATACCACAATACCAAGGCGCTTTGCCGCCGCCACATCCACCTGATTATACCCGGTGGAAAAGCAGCCAATCCACTTAAGCCGCACGGCCTGCGCCAGTACCGGTGCGCGCAGTGGAATACGGTTTGTCATTACCGCATCGGCATCCCGGATGCGCGCGGCAATCAGCTCCTCCGGCGTGTCATCATACAGGATGGTTTCACCCAATACTTCGATTGGCGCAAAGCTTATATCGTTGTTGCTGATGGCAGAAGCATCAAGTATCACCAATTTCATTTGTTTCCCCACTTTTCTTAAAAACGATTGCGCAACCGCCCCAATGCAGGCAGCACGGAGCGCAGCAGCAAACCGGTCAGTACGCCCATCAAAGCTCCCGAAATAACAAGCACAGGGGTGTAGTACAGGGTATCCTTGCCGAGTAAAAACGACGCGGCGGTAAGCTGGGCCAGGTTATGGACAATCGAGCCGGACACACTAATAACAAGGTAAGACAGCTTGCGTTTGGGCAGCAAAAGCAAAAACATCACAAGCACCGAGAACACCCCGCCGCTCACACTCATCAAAGCGGCTACCGCCCCGCGCGTGATAAACACAAACAGCGATTTTAATATAGCGATGGAAAACGCCTCGCCATACCCCATATAGAATACGGCATACATCGTCACGATGTTAGAAAGCCCGGGCTTGACCCCCATCGGCAAAATACCGCTGACAGGGATTGCAGCTTCCACCACAGAGAGCACAAGGGCGAGTGCGAATAACAGCCCTAAAAACGCAACCTTTTTTGCGGGACGCTTGTTCATAGTAGTTTACCGCCAATCAATAATATAAAAGCTAAATTCAACGGCTAGCCGATTAGATGATAGGTGTATGCACTGTTCTCCGCTTTGGTAAAAGGTTCGTGCAGGCCGGGGGAGATATAAACATTGTACTGCTTATCAACCGCTACAATGCCGATATCCATCGCGTGCATCTTCTCTATTACGGCATCCCGTCCAAGCAGGAAAAGATAGGTGGAAAAAAAGTCGGCGTATGCGCCGTCCTCACACACCACGGTCACCGACATCAAATCGGTTTCGGCGGGCGCAGCGGTGGCAGGGTCCATGATATGATGATACCGCAAGCCATTCTGTTCAAATACACGTTCATAATCCCCCGAGGTTGAGAGAACTTCATCGGTCAGGCGTATTGTGCCAATCACCTCATTCTGCGCGCCGCGGGGATCGCGAACGCCAATAACAAAGCCGCCTGTCTTTGGCTTTTGCCCAACAACCAAAATGTTGCCGCCGATGGAAAGCAGCCCCGCCTGTACCTCATTTTGCAGATAAAGGTCGCGTACTATATTACAGGCTTCGCCTTTTGCCACAGCCCCAAGGTCGATTGCCTGGCCCTTGTTTCGCAGCATCACCGAGCTTGTTTGTTCATCAAACAGAATATCCTTATAGTTAACCAATGTCTTCAGGGTCTCCAATTCATCCTTAGCGGGTACGCGAGGGCTGTCACCGCTGATTCCCCAGGCTTGCGTTACCGGTGCAATGGTAATATCAAACAGTCCGCCGGACAGTTCACAGTAAGAAACCGTCTTTTGAAGCAGCTCGAATGTGTGTGCCGAAACCGCAACAAAAGAAACGCCAGCGTTTTGATTGATTTTAGCAATCTCCGAATCCGAATCGAACATCGACAAGCGGTCTTCGAAGCGTTTAAGCGCGCTCATGGTATCGTTAATAATAGCATTACCGCGCGAGAGGTTTTTGGTATATACCTGCTGATCAATGTATGTGCTCATGGCAAAACCGTTTCCGGTTACAAGCTTTATAAAAAACCAATTGCTGGCAAACGATACCGCGGCAATTAATACAACAAGCACCGCAGCGCCGATGACCAGAATCTTACCCCTTTTATTCATGTAAATCCCTTTCTGTTTTGTGTTAATCCGTGCGGTTTGAGCAATACTATTTTTAAAGTGATATTATCAGTGCAACAATGTTGATATTGCTGAATTCTTCTCAATTTTAAACGTTGTGCCACGCTTCGTCAAGCCAGACAAATGAGATGAAAAAAGCGGAGGAATATATACCTGAAATAGTAACTATTACTATTGACAAATGTAAGCATGCCATGATATATTATTAACAAGCAACCAAAACACACAAAACACGGAGGGATAGTATGAAAAAGATTTTATCAATTGTTATCGTAGTACTTATTGTTGCCATTTCGTTAGTAGGTTGTTCTGCCGGCTATAAAGATGGTACCTATAAGGCTGAGGCAGCAGAGTATTCTCACGGTTGGAAGGATTACGTTATCGTGTCCGTTTCCGGCGGCAAGGTAAGCATTCAGGAATTTGACTCGCTCAACGAAGCAGGCGAGAAAAAATCGGTTGACCCGGATTATCGCGCATCGATGGAGCCTGTATCCGGCACATATCCTGAGAAGTTCTTCCCGGATATCGTTGCAGAGTTCGAAGCAAAGGGCTCGGTAGATAAGATGGATAACATCACAGGTGCTACCGGCAGCACCGATTCGTTCAAAGCCCTTGTAACCGCGGCACTTGAAAACGCTAAGAAGGGCGATACCGCTACTGCTGTTGTCGCTGCGGAATAATTGTTTTTTCGCGCAGCCAAGGGCACAAGGACAGCCGTATGGCATCCGTATTATGCACAGTATACCACAAAAAATATACGATAAAAAGGCCGCCTTAGGGCGGTCTTTTTCATGGGCTGGGCAGCCGGCATGTTTGGGTCCCTTTTTTATTCAAACGATAATTTGTACCAGCAACATGGTTTTTCGTTGTAAAAGTCGTGCGGGTCTGGTATACTAAATACAAATTTAGGTACAGGCTGTGCGGTACAGCCGTGCTGTTTATAAAACTGTTTGGTCTTATATACCTTGGTATAGGGCGGAAAGGCAAGGACGAAAATGGCGAACGACAATCGTTTTGCGGTGTTGATTGATGCAGATAACGTGTCGGAAAAGTATATTAAATTTATTCTGGATGAGATATCCAACGAGGGGATTATCACCTATAAGCGAATCTATGGTGATTGGACTAAACCGGCGCTTGGTTCGTGGAAGAGCGTTTTGCTTGAGTATTCGATTACGCCGATGCAGCAGTATGGCTACACAACAGGAAAAAACTCGACCGACTCTGCCATGATTATTGATGCAATGGATATCCTCTACACCGGCAACGTTGAGGGCTTTTGCATCGTATCCAGTGACAGCGATTTTACCCGCCTTGCCTCCCGATTGCGTGAATCGGGCATTACCGTGGTGGGTATGGGGGAGAAAAAGACCCCCAGCCCCTTTATCGCAGCATGCAACAAATTCAAATATCTTGAGGTTATTGCAAAGGATATTGATAGCCAGAGTGTTAAAACCAAAAACCAAGCCTCCGCCAATGAAAAGGATAAAGCAAAAATTACAAAGGCTATCCGTACCATCCTTGACGAGGTATCGGATGATGAGGGGTGGGCACAGCTTGGTGAAATCGGCAATATACTGCAAAAGCGATTTCCCGCTTTTGATGTGCGCAACTTTGGGTTTAGTAAGCTTAAGCTGTTTGTCGAATCGCTGCATGATTTTGAAACGCGCTCGGTGGGAGGAAAAAATGGCAGCGCAATTATCTATGTGCGCCTGAAATAACGCTGCGTATGCGTAAGCACTCAGCTCATTCATAACAACAATAACGCCTCATTCGTTCGGTGCTGTTTTTGCACACGAACAAATGAGGCGTTTTGCTATACAACCCTGGTGCGATAGATTCGGTTTAGTACGTCGTCGGTGTAATCGCCATGCTTTCGCACGGTGCGCCGCAGCTCGAATAGGTTGGCGGGATCCTGCGACAAGTAGTTTGCACCCGCGTCCCGCCCCAGTGTCGCGGCAAACCCCAGCTCGCTGATGAGGTTTATGCTCTGCCGATCCACAATCCCATACGGATAGACAAATGTAATCGGCACCACACCCAGTTGGTCCTTCATATCCTGCTGCGCCAGCATCACGTCCTCATACAGCGCCTCGTAGTATTCGTCTGTACTCTCGCTCTTGCGCTTTGCGATTCCCCGCCTGTCATCCTGGGTATAACGGTTCATACCGTAGCTTTGGTTAGCAAGCTCCACAAGCTCCGACTCTACCATCTCGCCAAGCTCGCTCCACCGCAGATAAGGCACAGCGGCGCTGCGCGATTGTTTACTTGCGTCATTTACCTGTTCGGCTACAACTGAAAATACCGCCTTGGTGTTGTATTTTTGTAACAGTGCAAAGGCATGATAATAACCGCTTGCAAAGCTTCCGTCAAACGAAATGACAATCGGGCGGCTGGGCAGCGGGGTACCGGAGTAGCAATACTCAACCAGTTGTGAGATATGTATGGGGGTATAGCCGTTCTCGGTCAGATAGATTAAGTCGTTCTCCAGTTCGGCAGGGGTAATGCAAAATTCCCCTACCATCGATTCATCGGCCGAGACGTGATGATACAACAGAATCGGCACACAGACGCGATTTGTGATATCCAGTGCCGTTTTTCCCTGTGTCTTTACGCTGCGCACGGCAAGCACTCCGGCCGCCACCAACCCGATGATTGCCGCAACAGCGCAGATAATAGCCCACGGCTTGTAGTTATCGTGCCGTTTCATCCCTTCACCCCTTATCTGCAATCAACAATCGCAACACTACGCTAAATCATATGTTTTACAAACGGCTGCGATGCACCAAATACAAAACTGATGATACTGATGGCAGTTTGTGTTACAATAAAGCATATACGCGATGAAATGGATGGGATATTTGTATGCCGCTTAGCAAAAATGATGTAGTTACACTGCAGATTACCGATATAACAAGCGAGGGAAATGGTGTGGGGCGCGCCGATGGGCTTGCTGTGTTTGTTCCGATGACAGCTGTAGGCGACCGCCTGAAGGTGCGTATTACAAAGGTGCTCAAGAACTACGCATACGGCATCGTGGAACAGATGATTGAACAGAGTTCCGATCGCATTGAAGCTGATTGTCCTGTTTTCCGCCTCTGCGGCGGCTGCGCCTACCGTCATATCAGTTATGAAGCTGAACTGCGCCTAAAGCAGCGGCAGGTGTACGAAGCACTTGCGCGCATTGGCGGCGCGCAGTTTGAGCAGCAGCGCATAATACCCTCTCCGCAGCAGGAGCAATACCGCAACAAGGCGCAATATCCTGTGCGCGCCGATGAGCATGGCCGATGCATCGCCGGCTTTTTTGCAAGACGCAGCCACCGTCTGGTGCAAAGTGATAAATGTTACCTGCAGCCGCCCGTGTTTGCTGAAATTGTGACCGATGTGATTGCCTTTGCAAACATGTATAGCATCACACCGTACAACGAACAGACGGGCAAAGGGTTGTTGCGCCATATCTACCTGCGCTGTGCGGAGGCAACCGGACAGCTCATGGTCTGTCTTGTCATCAATGGCAAAAGCTTGCCGCATACCGATGAGCTGATACACTCTTTAATCGCAAAATACCCGCAGATTCAAAGTGTCGTGCTTAACCTTAATAACGAAAACACCAATGTGATATTAGGTAATAAAACCATCACGCTGTATGGTGCTGATGTTATTGTAGATGAGCTGCGCGGGATCAAGGTTGCGCTGTCACCGCTCTCGTTTTATCAGGTTAACCGCAGGGGTGCCGAGCGGTTATATGATATTGCCGAGCAGTACGCATGCCCAGCGCCGGTATCATTGCTGCTGGATTTATATTGCGGTGCGGGGACAATCGGGCTTTCGATGGCACATCAGGCCGACCGCCTTATCGGCGTGGATATTGTGCCTGAGGCCATAGAAAACGCACGGGATAACGCCGTGCGCAATGGGGTACACAACTGCGAATTCCTATGCGCTGATGCATCCCGCGCGGCAACCGAGCTGAGCGAGCGGGGGCTGCGCCCCGATGTAGTTATCCTCGATCCGCCCCGCAAGGGTAGCGATTACGCCTGCCTTAAGGCGATTGCCCAGATGTCGCCCGACCGTATCGTTATGATCTCCTGCAATCCCGCCACCGCCGCCCGCGACATCAAGATTTTGCGCGACGAATTTGGCTACCGCCCCACAGCGGCAACCGCCGTCGATCTCTTTCCCAGAACGGTGCATTGTGAGACGGTTTGTTTGATATCAAAGAAAGCCTTATAGATCCAAGGGAATTGTTAAAATGTCTGTGTGTTTTAAAATGATTTTGATATTGGATTTTAATATTCTTATTGGATAGTGTGTATATCAAATCTTATTGTAAATTTAGCCCCCATGGGATTACAATTTATTGAAAAGTTGTGTGAGTGATTCTAAATAAAAGAGTTTTTGTCTTGCTTTTTATGATATGATAGAAAAAAGTTAGAACGGATGATAAAGAATGAAAATAGATAGATTGCTTGGAATAACAATATATTTACTGAATCATAAACGAACATCAGCTCAAATTTTGGCAGATCAATTTGAAGTATCAACCAGAACAATTATAAGAGACATAAACACTTTATGCCTAGCAGGAATACCCGTAGTAGCAATATATGGTTCAGAAGGTGGATATGAAATAACAGACACATTTAAGATGGAAAGACAAATTGCTGGGCAGACAGACTATTCCTATATTGTTACTGCATTACAAGGATTATCATCGGCCTATAGTAGTAAAGAATTGAATGATACATTAGAAAAATTCCAAAATCTTTGTTCTGGTAGACAGTCCAATATATTACTTGATTTAGGAGTAGTGCATGAAAATAGAGATACGAATGAGTTGCTAAATATATTGAATCAGGCTATTCATCAGAGACATACAGTGGAGTTTACATATACAAATGCAGAAAATGGAAATAAAGAATTTGAAGTTGAGCCTGTTGCAACAATGTATAAATGGTATAATTGGTATCTGTTATGTTACTATCCAAAATATGATGATTACTGCATTTTTAAGTTGGTTCGAATGGATAAATTAAAGATTACTGAGTGTGAAAACAAAAGAACTCATAATCTTGATGAAGCAAAGAAAAGATGGGAAGACTCTAAAGATAAGCGAAAAACAATAAATATAAAACTGTTTTGCAAAGCTTCTATAAAGTCAAAGTGTATGGAGTATTTGAATGGGAGTACTCTAGAAGAGTATGAAAATGGTGATTTTATTTATCAGATGATGGTTCCTGAAAATGAGCAGTTTTGGTATGCAACAATATTGTCTTTTGGAGATTATGTTAAAGTAGTTGAGCCAACAGAGCTTATTAGCAAGATAAAAGAAAACTGTCAAAAAATATTAAATCAATATAAACAAGTATGACATACTGTTGTCATACTTGTTTTGGTATAGTAGTAGAAAAGGAAGTGTGTTTATGAAGGAAATGATTTCAAAAGAAGAGCTAAGACAATTTCTAATAAATTATCATAACTTAAATGAATATGAAAGCTTTGTAGGAACGGATGGAGTGATGGAATATTTTAAAAGAGTAGGAAGTATTCAGTATGACCCTTTGAATGTGGTTGGTCGCAATGCAGATCTGGTTTTGCAGTCAAAAGTACAAGGCTATAAGCCAGAAATGTTACAGAGTCTTTTATATAAAGAGCACACACTAATTGATGGTTTTGATAAAGAAATGAGTATTTATAAAATAGAGGATTATCCTCTATTCGCAAAGGTACGAGAAGCAAATATGCAAAGCACAAAAAGTACATTGGCTAATCGTGGGCAATTGGATGCACTTAATCTATTAGAAAATATAAGAAGTTTTATAAAGGAAA
The DNA here is from genome assembly GCA_023421245.1 of Bacillota bacterium. Lineage (GTDB taxonomy): Bacteria > Bacillota > Clostridia > Oscillospirales > Ruminococcaceae > Acetanaerobacterium. The sequence continues at coordinate 89,673 of JAEZTV010000019.1, forward strand.
ATGGAATCACGGGAACAAAAGATATTTCGATAGGGGAGAGCAAGAAAAGTCGTTGGGGACACAAAAAATTATCAAGCGCTGCATTGGATTATCTATATAGTACAGGAGAGTTGTGTGTGGCAGAAAAAAGAGGGATACAGAAATATTTTGATTTTACATCAAATGTTTTACCCAGAGAGTTTTCTTACAATTTTGAGTTTGAAAATGAAGAAGAATTTTTAAAATGGTGTATAAAAAGAAGAATTAGGAGTGTAGGTGCACTATGGGAAAAAAGTGGTGGTGGTTGGTTAGGGCATTATGTATCTGACACCTGTAAAAGAAAATCTGCATTGGAAATGCTGTATGAAAAAGGAGAAATACAACGATTTTATGTTTCAGGAATAAATGTTCCGTTCTATATTGTAAAAGAAGATGAAAAGTTCTTGGAACTTAAGGAAAAAAAGAAAAAAGTAAAATTCCTTGCACCTCTTGATAATATGCTATGGGACAGAAATATGATTGCTAAAATATTTGACTTTGAGTATCGATGGGAAGTGTATACACCAGTTGCCAAGAGAAAGTATGGTTATTATGTTTTACCAGTCATATATGGGAACCGATTTATAGCGAGATTTGAAGCAGAAAAGATGATACCCAATGTACCATTTATAATTAAAAGTTGGTATTGGGAATCTGGAATTGAAATTACTAATGAAATGTTAGATGCAATTGATGCTGCAATAAGGAAATTTGCGGAGTATCTGGGAGTGCCTTGTTTACAAAGTTATTTTGATATAATTGTAAAAAATAAAGTAATGGAGGAAAATGAACTGTGACTAATATTAAAAGATATCATGTAAACGAAGAATGTGCGTGGTCAGAAATGGTAGAGGCTGGAGATTTTGTGTTTTTGAATTTCTGCGTGGGAAATGTTGGACAATCTATTGAAGCACAAGTGCATGGAGCACTTGATGATATGGAGAATCATCTAAAACAGATTGGATTGACTTTAGAGTCTGTAGTTAAGGTAGATGTATTATTAAGAGATTCTTGGAATATACCTACCATGGAAAATGTATTTAAGGAACGTTTCGCTGGTCAGTATCCAGCAAGAAAAACGATACAAACAGATTTTGCACATTTTGGTGGTCCAGAGGGACTTCATGTACAAATTGATGCAATTGCATATAAGAAATAGGATATTTTGTTTTAACTCGAATAATGATTTAGAAGCAATTTATACTGAAAGACTTTTCCAATTAGAAGAACTAAAAAGATATACATTAATACAACATTTTAAATTGTAATGAACAAAGCCTTCAAATAAATAAACATTTGAGGGCTTTGTTGCCTACAATTTTTGATACGAAAGTATTAGAATGTATTAGCAAAAGCAAGTGTTAATTACCAAGGCAATACTTGACTAAATGTAGCGATGTTATATAGTGGCAGAAATGAGGAATTGCTAGAACTTCAGAAGTATACCTTCCACCAAGGGGGCACTAGATGCTTACGACATCATTATTGTACTCTCAAGGCACGTTGAGACGGTAGTATTGATAACAAGGAAAAATGATTGAGTGCGATGAAAACCCTTATATATCAATGCTTTTAGCACACATGGGTGTGAAACCCACCAGGCGAAAAACATGAAAATATCGCTTCGCGGAAACAAGTCCATAAAGGCAGTATTTGATAGTCAAGTGGTCAGGTTAGATGTCATAGCCCCGCGAGTGGTCGGGTTAGATGTCAGCGTTCGCGAGTGGTCGATTTAGATGTTTTTTTGGATTATTTTGAGGTTGTGTGGTCAGGTTGGATGTTGGTATAACTATGTGTCGCGATTAAAGCGATAAATCGGAATTTGCCGGAGGATATTAGTATGGGAAAAGAACTGTCAGAAATGACATTGGAAGAACTATGGGATCTGTTTCCCATATTCCTTGTTCAGCATAATGACAAGTGGGAAGAATACTACAATGAGATAGAATCTTCGATAACAAGTCTATTGTCGGGTTATCCTGTTGACAGGATCAGCCACATCGGAAGCACAGCGATACACGGTATACAGGCGAAGAATATTGTCGATGTGATGATTGAGATTTCTGAAAAAGCCGATATTGAGGAAGTGGCGCATACCATGGAACAGAGTGGTTTTATCAGAATGTCCACCGAAGCAAAACGTATTTCGCTCAATAAGGGGTATACAAAAGACGGATTTGCGGACAAGGTCTATCACATTCACCTCAGATACACCGGGGATAACGATGAACTGTATTTCCGTGACTACATGAATGAGCATCCGACGACCGCAAAGGAATACGAGAGTCTAAAGCTCGAACTATGGAAAAAGTACGAGCATGACAGAGACACTTATACCGATGCAAAAGGGGATTTCATTCGAAAGTGGACAGCAGAAGCACACAAAGTATATGGTGACAGATACTGATGAATTTACAATTTGTCGCAAAACCGGTCATTGAAAGAAATTTCAGTTTAACTGTGAACATAAAATAATGCGAGGCACCCTACGTTATCATTTCGTAGAGTGCCTCGTTAGTTTTTTGGCTTATTCATTCACATCCACCGTCACACCGGACTTAAATTCCACCGTGAATTTGTCCTCGTAAACAGTGACTTTCTCAATAAGCCGCCGGGCAAGCGGTTCATCGTATTCGTTGATGGCGGCGGGCTGTTCCCGCAGAATCGCTCCGTGGGAACAAGTCCAAGGAGCGGATTTCGGTCGCGAGTGAACGATTTCGATGTCACCACTTCGCGAGTGAACAGGTTAGATGCTGGCATCAAAAGTTCGAAAATAGGCTAATCATCATTCCTGAAATGTGTTATGATATTAATTAGCCATCGCATTGAATCAAGTAAAATTTATGGAGGGTCACCCATGAAACTGAATTATATTACTTTTATGGTCAGAGATATTGAGAGTTCACTTGATTTTTATAAGGGCCTGGCCGGTTTACATGAAACAAGACGCATAAGTCTGGAAGCCGGAGAAATTGTGTTTTTGGCAAATGTAAAAGACGAAACCATGCTGGAACTCATCGAATTTAACGGAATGGAAAAGGTTGAAACAAAGGGAATGGTTATGAGTTTCCTTACGGATACAGAGCTTGAGGAATTGAGAGCGAAGGCCGTCACATTGGGTTATTCACCTTCAGAAATCGTGGTAAGAGGACCAAAGCCAAAACATTTTACCGTAACTGATCCCGACGGAATTGTCGTGGAATTCAGTGTTTGAATTTACGAGATGAGAAATAGGATTGTGCGTTGATAAGGTTTAAACAAGTGCATTTGACGCAACAATTTCCCAAAGGGGGAAAGCCAGGCAGGCGTTCATATGGCAATACAAATCAAGCGGATTTATGACCCTTTTGAGAAAAGCGACGGGATACGTTTGCTGGTAGACCGTTTGTAGCCGCGCGGTATCACAAAGGATCGCGCACGGCTGGATGGTTGGACAAAAGAGCTTGCCCCCGACACCGAACTTCGGGAATGGTTTGGGCATAAGGCAAAGAACTTTGAGGAATTTGCCGCCCTTTATCAAGCGGGACTGGATGCAAATGCCAGGGCGCAATCCGCTGTCCAACGGATTTTACTTCGAGGCAGGGATAATACGGTTACCTTGCTGCATGGGGCGAAAGCCCCGCAAATCAACCACGCCGTCATCTTGAAAGCATATCTTGAGTCCAAGGCCGCAAACCAACAGGCTACATAGTTTTTATTAAGCTTGGAGTGGTTGTTATGAATTCAAACTTTTCACCGAAGGTCTGGCGGGAGGACATCGTACCGCCGGAAGCCGCGGTTTATGAACAATGTGAGGTATGCACAGGAAAATCGCGTATCATATGGGGAGAGGGAAACCCCAAAGCTCCCATCGTTATCATCCTGGATAATCCGGGCGCAAGAGAGAACAAAGAAGGCGGAGAATATGTCTGCGGGACAAGGCAAACGCTGCAAAAAGTGATATACGATGTAAATTTAATGCCGGAAGATATTTATATAACCTATTTGCTGAAATGCAGGCCGTTGCGAAAGTACGACAAAGAAAGGGCAAGACAATTCAGTATGCCATATCTTGTTCGGCAGATTGAAACAATCCGACCGAGGTTTTTGGTCTGTTTAGGTGATACCGTAGTTCAGGCTGTGTTTGGCGACAATGAAGCCCATGTGAAAAATCTGCGGGGTTCATGGCATACCGTTATGGGCTGCCCTGCAATGGTATCATATCACCCTTTGGCCGTAAGGAGACGGCCCAATCTGGCGAACCAGTTCGCACGCGATTTTGAAATGCTGGCGCGTTCCTATCATAATTAGACTTTTAATCAGGGATAAAGATGACAGACACAGAGCAAATCCACGAGGAAAAGAAACTCGCTCATTTGCAGAATGAAATATTACGGCGCCGGTTGTGCCGGGATTTATACGGTTTTGAACCGCATCCCATTGTGATGGGTAATCGTAACACCAAAATCATGTAAATCAGTCAGGCTCCCCCTAAGCGGGTGCATGAAACAGGACTGCTCTTTAACGACAGCAGCGGGAAAAGGCGCATATAGATTAAAGCCGGCAGCTCACTCCAAGCAATATGCGTGATTTCACCCGTTTACGGGAATAAACACATAACAAGTTTATTGCTTGTGGTGTTGCAGATTACACTTTTTAATGGGAGATGCACATTACTATGAAATATACAATGAACTCTAAACAAAACGATAACCCAATCATGCAAAACAGCACTCCTATAAAAATGCTTATTGCTTGCTTTTTTTCATGCATTATAGGGACTGTGCTTATGGCGATAACAGTGCACTATCATATGATGGCAGTGTTCATTGGTATTCTCATCTGTGTCTTTATTACTACCCCGTTGTTGGCGGCAAACAAAATCAGCGTTGGAGCGGCATGTCTTGTTCCAATACTGCTCCTGTGTTTTATATATACGCCTATCAGCTGGTTTACATTTGATGGCTTATTAGGCTGCACACCTTATCTTTCCATTCTGTTTTTTGCGATGATTACACTTACATACTATCGAAGAGGACAAGTGTTATTAATCTCCTCATATGCTGTTCTGATGTTAGGACTTACAATTCATTGGTTGGCAACCCCGACTGATGAAAGGGATGCTGTCCAGGTTATTAATATCTTAGTGGCATATATTGTTACTGCCGCACTGATTGTTGGTATATTAGAGGCTGTAAAGTGTAAGAATCTCGAAACGAATAGGCAAATTTTAGACATCTCAATGCGTGACGATCTTACGGGCCTCTTAAACCGTCGGGTTATTAACCAGGTGTGCGAGAAACTTGAAAGTGTTTTTATAGAAGAAGGCACCGAATATGCAATGATTATAATAGATATTGATAAGTTTAAAGGAATAAACGATATCTACGGACATAACTTAGGCGACTCGGTGCTCAGAAATGTGGCTGAATGTATTCAGAAGAGCATTCGTTCCACGGACTATGCCTTTCGGTTTGGCGGAGATGAGTTTCTGATTCTAATACCCAATATAGATAGAAAAATTATTCAACAAACATACACAAGGATTGAAGCGGCTTTGTGTGAAATGAAGGATTTTGTTTTTTTAATTACAGTTAGTATGGGGTATGCTTTGCGCTCAGAAGGTTCGACTGTTACAGAGCTGTTGGAACTTGCCGATCAACGTATGTACCAGGCTAAACAAAATCAAAGTAAAAGTAAACACGGGAATACTGAATGAAGATGCGCTGGGAACGTAGTCTTAATGTCAAGGGTAAAAAGTATTTTTAAAGAGAGAACGGATTTTGAATTTAGAAGATCAGTAGGAACAATGTATAATGATTTAATGAAGGAACTGCTAGAAGTAAAAGAAAGAACGGACTTCCTTGCGAATAAAAATAGTAACACTAAAACGGGCAACTCTGGGGATGTTATTTTCTTGTGCTGGTTGATGGCATAACTCTATCAAAACGGATGATTCGCCCTATACCATGTGTATGGCGTTAATGCAAAAGGTGATAATTACAAGGTTGGAGGGAACTAAACGTATGGATATTTGGGAGAAACTATTTCGTAAAGCAAAAGAAGTGCAAAACAGCAGAGTAATTTCACCGTTTATAACTGCGGGTGGAGTTTCTGCCGCGATACTAACGAAAAAGGGAAACATATATGTCGGGGTTTGTATTGATACCGCATCATCTTTGGGCATGTGTGCGGAAAGAAATGCGATAGCAAATATGATTACAGGCGGCGAAAGTCAAATAGATAAAGTGCTCGCCATAACACCTGACGGCCGAGTAGGAGCTCCGTGCGGTGCTTGCCGTGAGTACATGATGCAGTTGGACAAAGACAGCGGAAGCATTGAAGTTTTGCTGGATTTTGATTCAAAAACCACTGTTAAGCTTGATGAACTGGTTCCGCAGTGGTGGGGTTATGATAGATTTAAAACGACCTAATTGACATAATACCATATTGACATAATACCATATTGATTCATTTAGCATGAGTGGATGTACAGCTTGTGCACCGAATGAATGTTAACGGCCCCCAAACGGCGGAGAGAGCTTTTTGGTTTACATAATAATATGGAGGATAAGCGTGTGGAAAGAAAAGTAAAGCAACAGGTGAGAGGTTATAGAACACAAGATGGTGCCGGCGTAAGCTTGGTTAGGGTTTTAGGGCATTCAACCGTACAGGAATACGATCCGATTTTAATGCTTGATTCTTTTGACAGCACAAACCCCGATGAGTATACCGCAGGCTTTCCCATGCATCCACACAGAGGCATAGAAACAATCAGTTATGTGTATCGAGGGAAGATGACTCATAGGGATAGTTTGGGCAACGAGGATACAATTGCCGATGGAGAGGTTCAATGGATGACGGCGGGCTCGGGTATTATGCATGAAGAAAAGCTGCCTGCCTCCGAGCGGTTGCTGGGGGTGCAGTTATGGCTTAATCTGCCGGCGAAAGACAAAATGACAGCGCCTGCTTACCATAGCATTAAAAATGCTGAAATTCAGGAGATTGCGCTTGAAAACGGAACGCTACGGCTGCTTGCAGGCGAATATGAAAAGGATAAGGGATATAGGAGCAACTATCTTCCGCTCGATTATTATGATATTCACCTAAATTCTGATGCGTCTATTGTTATCAATACAGAAACAAAGCGCTCGGTAATGCTTTTTACCCTGTTAGGGGACGCATATATCGGGGATGAACTGGTAACGGAAAAGACGGCGGTAAAGCTTACCGCGGGCGACCATGTTCAGATAAAGGCAACGGACCGAAAAGCACAAGTATTATTTGTGAGTTCAGCAGTTTTGGATGAACCTGTCGCTTGGGGAGGTCCCATCGTCATGAACACAAAAGAGGAACTCAACAAAGCGTTTGACGATTTGAAAAAAGGAACCTTTCTGCAAAAGGGGATATCTTATTAACCATAGAGTACCCATAACAGGTGTAGGGTATTGCGCATAAAATCTTTACGGCAGTCCGGGCTTTACCAATAAAACTATCTGCCCGCTGCCGGGCAGATAGTTTTGTTTTAATGCTATGATTCGTTAGCTAGCGGGTGTTCTGGCAATGCTTGTGTTATCAACAGTTCGGTCACCGAGGCCCGGTACGGGGTTTAGCTTGCTTTCTGCACGGTAATCAACATTGTACCGCTGTTGGTGCGCGGCAATTACCGCATGGCTTGCCACAATATTTACATCGTTGTTCACGCGACCTTGATAAAAAAAGAACTCGTGGTCGGCGGGCAACGTATCAACCGGAACATACTGCTCGCGGTTTGCTGTTAGTGTAACCTGCTGTGCAAGCACCTGACGTACATAATCACGGGTATCGTGGAAGTGCAACAGCTTCGGGAACGCGCCGTTTGGAATGACCTGCTGCCAATCCTTCTGCTCATACGTCTTAAGCAGCTCCACCGCATTGTGCAGATGCGAGATCTCCTGCTGCAGATGCATCTCCCAAATGGATTTTACGTTTGGATCCATCTCATCCTGATAAAACGAGTAATACAGGTAACACTCGGCATATTCATGCAGCAGCAGGTTTTCAAGCCATGTTGCTTTGGGGTCGAGCAGAGAACCATACTGGCTGACATGCTGTTCTTCAATCATACCAATCTCCATATACAGCTGGCGGCCCAAATCGTTGTAATAGGTGTTACCCAGATTCATGTAGAAGTTCATGGTCTGCTGTTCGCCGGCAGTGATGATGAGCGTGTTAAGCTTGGTTTGAATATCGGCAGTTGTAAAGTCTACCGGGTTTTTCACCTCTTCAAACGGGTAACGGTGTTCTGCGATGGTGGGGCGCCCGGGTGTGATGTCTACATAGCTTTTCACCAGCTGCTGTGCGGGAATCTGTTCGTCAAGGTCGAGCAGATTTGCGTAGCGGTACAGATGGTCAAAATCCTCAAGCAGTGCAAAATCAAGGGCTTGCTTAACATACGCGTCCGGTTCGTTTTGCGCCATCCAGGCGGTCAGGTCAACCGCGACATGTTCATAGCCGATGGTTGTCTCCAGCGTGGTTTCATCAATCGGCTTGAGCCAGTTGATGTGTTTTTGCTGCTGCTGCTCAATGCGCCGAGTAAAGGCAATCGCACGGCGCAGATCGTTGTTTTGGCAGTTGCGGTGAAACTGGTGCTTAAAGAGCGCGGCCTCCACTTCAATGCCGTTCATCAATATAATGCGAACCTTGGTATAGGGGTCTACCGTCTGCTTGCAATAGGGCTGCGGATACATTGTGCTCCAGTTCATAATATTATCATTTAGATTGATTGGGGTTTGTTCAAACGGATTCACAAAAACACTCCTTTCGGGAAGGTTATCGTATATACTGTTTACCAATTCCTTGGTTTTATTCTTTGAAAATAAGAAGAAGAAAGTGCCGTGAGGGGTTTCCTCACGACACCTTTTAACATAAGCACTTATTCGTGACGCAACGCGTCAATCGGATGCAGCTTGGCCGCCTTTCTTGCAGGGTACATTCCGAAAAAAAGTCCCACAGAGCCGGAGAATAAAACCGAAACAAGAACGGTCTGCCACGAAAGCACCGGCGCTATCCCCAAAGGGACACACACGGCAGTTGCGCCGAGCGCGCCAAGCAGAACCCCGATGATGCCGCCGAGCAGAGTGAGGATTGCGCTTTCGGTCAAAAACTGCCCCAGAATGGATCCGGTACGCGCCCCCAGCGATTTGCGGATGCCAATCTCGCGCGTTCGTTCGGTCACGGCTACCAGCATAATATTCATAACGCCAATACCGCCAACCAGAAGTGAGATTGCCGCGACCGCCGCGACGAACGTTTGAAAAAGATTGATGACCGTATTGAGGGAATCAACATAGGTATTCATGTTCTCCGCTGTATACACATCACGTCCCACATTATTGTGGCGGCGCGCGAGGATGTTGAGCGCTGCGGCAGATACTCCCTCAACATACTGGTCATTCTCCGCCAGCAAAAACACGCCGGAAAACGGGGCGCTATCGCCGGTAATCGTCATATAGGTGGTGTAGGGGAGATATACGGTAGATATACCGCCCTGAAACATATTGCTCTGCGCAACACCGACAATCCTGAGTGTTCCTGTACGCCGAAAGATAGAGGCATCAATGCTAAGCCCTGTAACATCGGCATTGCCAAACAGCTTAACCGCCAAGGTCTCGTCAATAATACAGACATTACGCGCTTCTTTATATTCATTTTGCGTGTATAGTCTGCCGCTTGTCAGCCCAACGCCCGACAGCTCAGGCAGATACTCGTTGCCGCACGCAACAAGCACATCAAAATCCTCATTTCGCCCTTCCACCGTACCCATTGTTTGCAATACCGGCGTAGCGGTAACCAGAGCGGGGATTGCCTGCTGCATGGCATCAAGATCCTCCAGCGTAATATAGTCGCTGTCCTGTGCGTTTTTAGAGTTCACCGCAATCGAAACCGCAGCCTTGCCAATGCGGTTTATCTCACCCATAATCTCGTTTTGCGCCCCTTGGCCGGTCGAGATAATCATAATCACCGATGAAATACCGATGATGATGCCGAGCATGGTGAGCAAGGAACGCACCTTGTTTGCAAAGATGCTTTTCAGCGCCATGCGCACATTTTCTAATAACATCATCGCACTCCTTTACGACAGGGTGTCGATGGTAACAGGCAGCCCTTCCGCAGGGGTTATGGGCGAGGTATGTACCACGACAGCACCCTCACTCAGGCCGGAAACAATCTCGCTATGGGTGTCGGAGCCGATGCCAAGTTCAACATAAGCCTTCTTGATGATGCCGTCTTCCACCACCATGCAGTAGTTGCCGTCGCGATCGGTGCGCAGCACCTCAAACGGCAGCACAACGACACTGCGTGCGCTGTCAGTAAGGATGGAAAGGTCGGCCTCAATGCCAAGCACGACGTGTTCCGGCAGCGTATCAAACGTAATCTCGGCCTTGACAACGCGGCTGGTACCCTCAAGCGTTGTGATGGCATCAATACGCGAAACATGTCCCGGATACTGCATGCTGCCGAACCCGATGTTAACTGTTTGCCCTACTTTAATGCGGTCGAGGTCATATTTTCCGAGTGAAAAACTGATGACGGGGGTTTGCAGCGACTGAATTACCACACAGGGCGTCGCCGAACTTGTCATGCCGCCCTCGCTCAGGGTAAGCTCGGTTATTACCCCCGATATCCCGGCGGCAATACCGGCTCTGCCCTCTTTGAGATACTTGTTCGCGGAGTTCACCGAAATTGCCGCAAGATCCATGCTGTTTTTCAGCTGTGCTATCTTTTCATCACTCATAATCGAAGCGATTGCGCTTTTGCGTTCGCCCTTGTATTCCGCAAGGTCGGCCTTAAGGTCGGCAATCTCAGCCGCATCGTTCATCTCGTCGAGCGAATCAATCTCATCCTGCGTATTCCGCAGCCGCCGCTGATAGAAGATTGCCTTTTCTTCATTTTCTTCGTTGCTGCGCAAAGCGTCCTCGTACGCGAGCTTTGCATTTGCATACTGCAGGGAAGATTGGTTGTATGAGTTTTTCAAATCCGCTACATCAAACTCCGCAATCAAATCCCCTTCCTGCACAATATCGCCCTTTTTAACATGCACAGCCTGTACCGTTACCTGTGATGGTGCAAACAACAACTCTTCCTCCGAGGCAAGTACCGTCCCCTTTAACGAAACGAACTGTTCAATATCCGATTTTACCGCCGTGACCGCCGTAATATGCAGTGTTTTATCCGTGAAAAATACATAGTTAATTACAAGTCCCGCAATTAAAACAACTGTAATTGATAAAACAACAATAAGCCTGATTCGCCGTTTCTTTTTTTTGTCCAATGCCACTTGAGTGGTCCCCGCTTTCGTATGTAATCATTCCCCGAGACACATCGCTGAAAAGCCCGTCCGATACCTTCTGCCTGCGACTGATTACCGTAATGTTTGCCGAATTTAGTACATGCCTGTGATTTTCCTGCACAACAGCATACCATACCGGTCTGTATAACGAACGATTTTTTCATCTTGCATAAGCAAAATCATTATAACTTGTATGGAATATATAATCAATTTATATGACAAAAATTTATAGTAAGTTAACAGGAATAACATAATCATGCAAAGAATATGAGCGGGTACTAAAGAAATATTCAAGGTTTGTATATTGCATTGCTTGTTTCGGAACATTATAATGGTAGTATTCTATATGCAATATGTCGCAATATGTCAGAGCAAAGGAAAGGAAGGGCAAAACAGGTGAAGGTAAATAGAGAATCCATCATTGGTGATGTGCTTGACCACCATCCGGAGACGGCGAAGTTTTTCCTTGGCATGGGGATGCACTGCCTTGGCTGTCCCGCTTCGCGCGGAGAAAGCATCGAACAGGCCTGCATGGTTCATGGCGTGGATTGTGATACGCTCATCGAGGACATCAACGGCATGATCGGCGAAAACTAGACGCATCATTATACCGCACATGGATGCCTATCTGTGTGTGGCTGCAGCCGGCAGAGCTGTTGTGTGGCTTCCCGTCCGGGGCAGAACCTGCATCGGACGGTCTAGCCCTGCACAAATAAATACCGGTATATGCCCGCATCAATACGAATTGTCCAGTATATGAAAGGCACATTATTACTATGAATCGTGGTTTTTCCAAGTTTAAGCTTCGAGCTGCGGATGTTTTGGGAACCGCTGTATTATCCCCCAAATTTATGGCCTTTGCCGGCGTACATACCTGCTTTTTAATCTTTACCAACCTGCATGGTGTTTTTATTAATACCCTGCTGCTTCGCGTTACGGGCGACAATACTCTCGCCTTGTGGTATAATATAATTTTCTACTTCGGCTTTGCGGTATCCATGCCGCTGGGCGCCGTTTTTATGCGAAAGACGTCCCCAAGCACCTCATCGCGCACCGGCATATTCTTATATATTCTAATGTACATAACCTTTTTTGCGCTGATGTTTACAGGCACCCTTTCGCAGGGTGTGCCGATACTTGCAATCCTATCGGCGTTTGCTGCCACCGCGTACTGGATAGCCTACAACTTAATGCTCATTGAGTTTACGGGTGAAAACAACCGCGATGTCGGCATCGCGCTTATCGGCATGAGTGCAGGGCTGGTTTCACTTATTATGCCTACATTTTCCGGTCTTGTAATTGCAAGCTTTTCGGGCATGACAGGTTATTATGTGATGTTCGGCCTTTCGCTTATGGTGGCGGTTTTAACCATCTCGTTGAGCGTTTCCAAAGTGCCGCCCATCCCTTCCAAAACGAAGAAGACCTACTTTAAGCTCGCGCTGCATGATATCAAAACCAAGAAGGTATGGCAGATCTGTATGGCCTGCGAGTTTATCAAGGGCCTGCGCGAGGGAACGTTTGCTTTTTTTCTTAACGTTTTATTGTTTCAGCTTGTTCAAAACGAGGCGCTTATCGGCCTAAACACCTTTTTGTCCGCCCTGCTTACCATCCTTGCAAACTGGACGATCAGCCATTTTATGCGTCCGCAAAAACGCGTGAGATGGGTCCTGGCGGCTGCAACCGTTTTGTTCTTGGCAAGCGGCATGCTGTTTTTACGTCTCGACGCGACCACGATTATTATTATGAGCGTGATTAACGCTTACTTCAATATCATTCTGCTCAACCCCATTACCGCCATCCTGTTTTCTGTGTTCGCGCACACTAGCGACGGCGCAAAGGCAAAGTATGAGCTACTGGGAATTAAGGATTGCTTTTTGGGGATTGGCCGCGGTGCCGGAGTTATCCTTGTGCTGCTGTTTCCGCAAACACCGAAGGGCTATCTTGTTGCAATGTGCCTGCTTTCCGCAACGCAGTATCTCACGGTATTTCTTGCAAGCCGCGCGACTAGACAGCTTGAACAAGCCGGGCAGCACCAGTTTGCTCCAGCAGAGTGACCGCAAAGGGGGCCGCTTTGATGCAATACCCTGTTTTGGATAAACGGCTTAGTACCGCAGCGTCATGGGTGCGTGCGGGGTCGGTGCTTGCGGATATCGGCACCGACCACGGATATCTGGTTACAAACCTTGTAGGAAGGGGAATCTGCCCCTTTGCCTACGCGTGTGATATCGGCGCACTGCCGCTCGGCCGTGCCAAAGAAACGGTTATGCGCTGCGGGCTGAGGGATAAAATCAGCCTGGTGCTGTCGGATGGCTTACAAGGTTTAAAACCGCATAGCGCACAGGATATTGTGATTGCCGGAATGGGCGGAGAGCTTATCGCGCGTATCCTTCACGCGGCGCCGTGGGTGCAGGACGAGACAGTTCGCCTGATTTTGCAGCCTATGACACACGCACGGGAACTTCGCCGTTACCTGTACCAAAACGGATTCGATATTACCGCGGAGCGTGGCGCATGCGAAGGCAGGCACTGTTATACCGTCCTCTGCGTGCATTACACAGGCAGACGGATTTCGCGGCCCGACGCGCTTATGATAAGCATTGGCGGGCTTACGGACAGCACGGATGAAGATTCGCAGGAGTATATTCGCAGGCTGCTGCAGAAAGAGCGGCACAGGGTAGAGGGGCTTGCCTCATCCTCCCGTGCGGATAAGCATATTCAGGTGCGCAGGGCGATGGATTTGATAGAGCAGATCGAGCGGGCGACATCCACACTGCCGAACGCATAAATAACGAGAAAAGGGGGAGGAAAATGGCTTCTGTTGGTGAAATCTACGGTTATCTTGATAGAATAGCACCCTTTAAGTTACAGGAAAAATGGGATAACTCCGGCTTATTGGCCGGTGATAAGCAGCAACAGGTTGCAAGGTGTTTGCTTGCCCTTGATATTACAAATGATGTGGTCAACGAGGCGGTAACCTCCGGCGCGCGCCTTGTCATCAGTCATCACCCCGTTATCTTTGACGCGGTAAAATCGGTTACCGCGCAGAGCGAGCCGGTGGTATACCGGCTGATTAAGCATGATATTTCGGCAATTTGTGCGCACACAAACCTCGATATCGCGCAGGGCGGCGTAAACGATGTATTGGCACAGGCATTGGGCCTGCGCAGGGTAAAGGGGCTTAAGAACATCAACACCGACGAGTATTTTAAGGTGGTGGTGTTTGTTCCTAAAAAAAACGCCGAGGAGGTCAAGCGCGCCATGGCGGCGGCAGGTGCGGGTGCGCAGGGCAACTACACCGAGTGTTCGTTTGAGGTCACCGGTAAGGGGATGTTTCGCCCGGGTGAGCATGCGCAGCCATTTATCGGCAAGCTTGGCACTGTCAAAGAGGTGCGCGAGGCCCGCATTGAGATGATCTGCCCCAAAAGCCGTCTTTCCTCCGTGATTGCCACCATGAAAAAGGCGCATCCCTATGAGGAGCCCGCCTATGATATCTTCATTAACCATGCCCTCAAGGATAGTGTATCAATGGGCAGAGTCGGGGTGCTTGAACAGGCCATGACCGCCGAGGAGTTCGCTGCATTTGCCGCCCAGCGCATTCGTGCAAAGGGTGTGCGCTACATCAAGGGCAGTGCGCCCATTAAGACCGTCGCGGTTTGCGGCGGCTCGGGAGGGTCGTATCTTTCCGCCGCTATTGCGGCGGGTGCCGACGCGTATGTGACGGGTGACGTGAAGCACAATGTGTTTGTTGATGCTAAGAATCAAGATTTTACGCTGGTGGACGCGGGGCATTTTGCCACCGAGATGCTCGCGGTATCCGCGCTGAAAAACCGTCTGCAAAACCAGTTTTCAGACGTGGAGTTTATCCTCGGCAGATCCTCTGTCGAACCGGTCAGTTATATCTAAAGCGCCGGCTGCGCGGCGATTGCGACAAAACCAATCCGGCGTGCCGTGGTATTCTGCGGTGCGCTGTGTTTTTGAAACGGAGTAAATTATGGCACTGGATGGAGCAATGCTCTCGCTCATTCGGCGGGAGATTGAACAAAAGGCACTCGATGCGCGGGTGGACAAGATACACAAACCATCAAAGGATGAGCTGATCATCGGGCTGCGAGGTAAGGGCAGCAGTATGCGGCTGCTCATCTCTGCGGGTGCTGAGGGTGCGCGCATCCACTTTACTAGCAATGCGCCCGAAAACCCGCAAACCCCGCCGATGTTCTGCATGCTGCTGCGCAAGCGTCTGATAGGCTCCAGACTTTGCGGGGTGCGTCAGCATTCCCTGGACCGCATATTGTTTCTTGATTTTGCCGCCACCAACGAGTTGGGTGATGCCGTTACGCTAACGCTGTGTGCCGAGATTATGGGCAGGCACTCAAACATCATCTTCCTCGGCGAGGAGGGGCGTATCATCGATGCGGTTAAGCGCGTGGGGCTCGAAACCTCCAGCGTGCGGCAGGTTCTGCCCGGCATGACCTATGCGCTGCCGCCGGCCTCCAATCGTCTTAGCCTTGTGCATGCCTCTCCACAGGAGATTGTACGCGCAGTGACCGACGCGCGTGACGGAGAGCTTGCAAAGGTATTGATGACGGTGCTTGAGGGGGTATCACCCATTCTTGCGCGCGAGATTGCCTCGTTTGCCACCGGAGGTGCACCGCTGCTTAAGAGTGAGCTTGTGCCGGAGCACTGGGAGCGGCTGGAGTTTTTTATCAAAAGTGTAGGCGACATGCTGCGCAGCGGAGCGGGAGAACCCACGGTAGTGCTTGATGCAACAGGCAAGCCGATGGATTTTTCGTTTCTTGCCATCAACCAATATGCGGGTGTGCTGCAAACGGTGCGGTATGATGATTTTTCACAGCTGCTTGATCTGTTTTACAGCGAACGCGGGCGCATCGGACGGATGCGGCAGCGTTGCCACGACCTGCTCAAACTGTTGACCAACGCATCGGAACGCACCGCGCGCCGCCTTGCCGTTCAGCGGGAGGAACTTCGGGCGTCAAAGGGGCGTGAGGAGCTTAGAATAAAGGGCGATCTACTGGGCGCGAACCTCTACCATATGAGCAAGGGCGACGCTGTAATTCGGGTGGAGAACTTCTATGAGGAGGCTCTGCCCGAGATTGAGATTACGCTTGACCCTACGCTTACCCCGCAGCAGAATGTACAGCGCTACTATCAGGAGTACCGCAAGGCAGCCACTGCCGAGGATAAGCTCAAAGCGCAGATCGCGGCGGGGGAACAGGAGCTTGCGTATCTGGAATCGGTGCTTGATATCATCTCCCGCACCTCGGGGGAACAGGAGCTTACGGAGATTCGTGAGGAGCTTTCCGCGCAAGGGTATCTGCGCCGCCGTGGTAAGGATAAAAATCTAAAGCTCAAAGCACAGAGGCCGCTGCGGTATCGTTCCGACGACGGGTTTTTAATCTTGGTCGGGCGCAACAATACTTCAAACGACCGCCTTACCCTTCGGGATGCAAAGAAGCAGGATATCTGGATGCATACCCATGTCATTCCCGGTTCGCATACGGTACTGGTCACCGACGGCAAGACGCCCAGCGCGGCCGCCATGGAGCAGACTGCAATGATTGCCGCTTACCACAGCAAGGCAAGGGAAGGCGCGCAGGTGCCGGTGGATTATACCGAGATTAAGAACGTCAAAAAACCGCAGGGCGCAAAGCCCGGCTTTGTGGTGTATGAGCCGTACAAAACCATCTTTGTAACCCCTTCGGCAGAAAAGGTTGCAGCACTGGAGGAAAAGCAGGTATAGGGATAAAAACGCTATACAAAACCGAATCTCACATTGTATTAGCGGTGCTCGGCATACAAAAAACGGCGATTTTGGAGACGGTAAGATTTCCAAAATCGCCGTTTTGGCGTTAGAACATAGGCTGCTTCTCGCATTGCCCGTCAAAGTTGCCATTGTCGATATACCGACCTAAACTTCCCGCTTTTTGGGTGTGCCTGCGGCTCGGCGCTGGATAAAACTATCTCCGCCGTGGTGTTTTTGCTCTCTAAGTAGCACAGTATCGAATGCCTTGCCTTTTCAAATGCGGTTTGTTTATCGTCTGCCACAAGCCGAACCTCCAGCTGATGCCCCGCATGCTGAATAACTTGATACCGCCTGATTTCATCGATTTCCTTCATCAGCGCGAAAAATGCCATAGGGGCCACGCGAATACCGTTATGAAACTCCAGAATTTCATCCGAGCGTCCTTCAATTTCAAGCCAGTGAAACGATTTTCCGCATGCGCACGGCTCGTTATGTATAATAATTCTGTCATTCAGCTCGTAGCGTATAAAGGGCTGCGTGTAGTTTGAAAGATTGGTAATTAGTGTTTTGCTGCTCTGCACCCCGTATGGTACGGCCTCATTGTTATCGTTCACCGCTTCTACAATACACCAGTCTTCGTTGATATGCAGCCTTCCGTGTTCACACTCGCACGCAACCACACCCGCTTCCGTGCACGAGTAGTTCGTCTGCACATGACAGTCAAAGGTGTTTTCTAGCTCCTGCCGCAAATCATCCCGTAAAAACTCCCCACACGGCATAATCAATACCGGCGAAATATTAAGTTTTCCTGCCTTTTGCTCGGGTATCAGCAGTTCCAGTGTTGAGGGATATGAAGCAAATAGTGCAGGCTGGAACTCGTTTAGCGCATCAACAATCTCGCTTATGGGCGCTAATGCGTTCATTGCACGTTGATTGCTGCGCCACGGCATACGTCGCTTATTATATTTCATAGTACCGTATGCAAGATAAAATCCGTTTGCGGCATACAATCCCGCTGTTTTTTTGCCGCGTCTTATATACTCTTTAAAATCGCTTTTGCGGGCAAACGCGCGTACAACAGAGATTGCCGCCGCGACGTTATACACGGTGTGGTCAGATAACACGATAGAAGGATTGCCGGTCGATCCGGAGGTGGTATAGATTAAATACTTCCCGGCAAGCTTGCGGCCGATGTTATCGGTGTCTTTCATAAAATCGCGCACAATGTCATTGGTAACATCGGTGTCGGTAATCCAATCGTCAAAAGCAGACATCAGCGTAACCTTATCGGTAGGGGGCAAGTCGGTCAGCGAAAAGCCGTTCCCGTTGATGCCGTCATATAACCCGCGATAATAGCGGCTGTGTTGTTTTGCATAGCTGACCAGATGCTCCAGCCTTTTATTTTGCAGGGCGGAGCACTGATGCCGGCCGAGCTTTTCTGCCTTTTTGGTAGAGAGTATTGCCTGAACAAGGCTATACTTTTTCATTCGTAGCCTCTCCTCTTTGTGCTTTTGCAGCATGTACCATTTCTGCTGCCGTTTGTTTTACCATACCAATTATTTCATCATCACTGATTTCAAAGCTGTTAAACGCTACTAAAGCTCCAATCCCGTGTAAAAGCGCAAAGGTGCGCATTAAAATCTGCCTGCAACTATCTTCATCCAAACGATAGATGCTGCTCATTTTAGCCACGATTACGTCATTGCTGGTGTAGGAGGAGATTAAACTTGAAAGCTTGGACGCATTAAATCCATCCGAAAAATACAACATCCTATATAGGTTAGGCTCGGCGCGCATCAGCCTAAGATACCATTTGGCAGACAAGCTAAGAAAGTTTGGGTCATCTTGATTATCTGTTACTTGTGCGCAGAACTTATTGCATGAATACTCAAACACGCTTTTCCTTAATTGTTCCATTGTCGCAAAGCAACTATACACCGGCTGGGTGGAACAGGATAATGCCTGTGAAATTTTGCGTGCATTTACGGCATCGATACCGTTTTCGCGTACAATTTGGTACGCGGCTTTCAATATCAGCTCTTTGCTGATTTTCTGCTTTGGCGGCATACCATTTTTCCTCCCTGGTTTTATGAAATACCACATGATATATATCCATTGATATTTTACCATATTATTGATTATTGTCAATGCCTCACAGTACGCACACACCGCCGAACGTCTGCGGATTGTTTTTGCATTTTGTATGCACTTAAATGTGGCAAAAAAAAAGAGCGAGCTTTGCGCCCGCTCTTTCTATCATACCTACAAGGTGATCTCTATTGCCGAAAACCCTTGCTCACGCAGCTTCGTCACATTCAGGGTATAGGTTTTACCCTCGGGCGGCTGCACAGGGTTGGGGTTTTCGTTGTAAGCGTAGTCTAAAAACTTGCTGCTGCTGCGCACGATAGCGGTGCAGATTTGCTTTTGCTTACTGTCAAAGAGGGTGTTGTCGCGCTCGTTGGTAACAAATCCAAGCTCCAGCAGCATGCTGGGCATGACGGTATCACGATTGACGGCATATTCGCCGCTGCCGCTTACATGCCCTAGTTTAACGCCTCGGTTTGCAAAGCCCAGTGCGGCAAGCTGTGCAAGGATGTCTGCCGCCCAGCCTTTATACCGCTCGGATGCCTGTGAGTGCAGCCAGATCTCCGCGCCGTTTGCGCTGGCGCTTACAAACCCGTTGCGATGAACAGAGAGATATAAATCGCACTTTTCGCTGTTGGCAAGCGATGTGCGGTGTGCAAGAATTATGCGGCTGTCGTCGTTGCGCGTGAGCACCGTCTGCCATCCCTGCGCTGCAAACTGCCGTTCCAGCTCAAGCCCCAGAGCAAGGTTATCGGTCTTTTCCATACGCTTACCCGATACAGTACCGGGGTCATTTGCGCCATGGCCGGGATCGATGCATACCTTTGGCAATGCCATACACACTCCTTCTTTCCCGAGGGATTATGCCCATCGGGTCTACTGTGTCTTTTTGGGCTGCTTTATCGCCGCTTGATCGAAGTAAACGCTGCCCGCCGCGCATAGAACCCCCTGCGTAAGCCCCACAAACAACGCCATGAGTACATCCTGAAATCCACCGATTACAGTTGTTGCGAGCACCCAGATAATTGCAAGCAAAATCCCTGTACCGCCAAGGCTGATGGGGATATACTTATCCTTGACATATTCGCTTTTTTTCAACCCAATTCCGATAAAATACAGGACTGGGATTAGGATTAAAAGCTCAGGCTTAATAAAAACAGTATAGTCGCTCATCTCAAATCCTCCTTCAATTCATCGATGCGGCCGTGCGCCTGCCTCGTACTCTCCTCTAATTTATATAATCGTTCTATGAAATTATTATGCTTATCGAGCTTCTTTTCAATATATTTTATCTTTGTTTGGAACTGACCGAACACCGCCCCAAACGATAGGGCGTAGATGATAATCTGTATCCAAAATTCTATACTCAGCGTCTTCATTTTTTTCACCTCGTATCTTCATTTTATTCCGCTTCACGATAAGATGTGTGCTTTCTTGCAGCCGGATTTCTTTTTGCAACAGGCAAGGCAGGGAGCGCGTGGAATTTATCCTTACACTACAGGCCCATAAAACAAAAAAGTTGCATAGTTTTTATCGGCAAGCAGTAATTATTTTTTTATTTTGCAGTTATGGCAGGATTCTAAAGAAATGAACACTTTTGTGGTATAATATCCGCAAGACGGATATTATACGTTTATTTTATGCCCCGCCTACGGCGGTGGGCGATTATACCATTCACACGCTGTGTTCATGGTATAATATGTCCACAACCACATTCAAAGCTTTGCTTTGAATGAACTCGGCAAAGCCGAGTATGAGTATTTTGCATAGCAAAATACGAATGTGGCCATGTTACACCATAAACTGCAAATGCTGATGAAATCAGCATTTGCAAGGACTA